>DASXZO010000102.1:0-96624 GCA_036501845.1 Acidimicrobiia bacterium
CGGACCGAGCATGGGAGCGCGGTACGCGAGCGCCAGCGAGCCACGCGCGCTGCGAAGGGCCGATGCGTGTGAGCGATCGGGGCGGTCCCCCGGCGCGACAACCTTGAACACGCGGCGTCAAGGATGGCCCACCAGCGTCGATGACGTCGCCCTCAAATGCGGGCACTGCCACGACCTCAAAACCTACAAACACTGGACCGACGGACCGTTGCTCCCCAACGGCAAACGCACACTCATCCCACCCGCACGACACCCACCACCCGACGGATGACGGATGACGGATGACGGATGACGGGCGACGGATGTTCAGCGTGACGGACGTTGCGTTGCTTGCACGCGGCGCATGTGGTGAACGCGTCCCGCGGCATGCCCGACGACGAGCACGAGGATCGCAACTGGGACGAGCGATTGTGGGCCTCCGACGAGGTGCAGCAGCCCGTACCAGGAGATGAGGAAGAACGCCATCCCGCCCCACACCTCCCACAGCCCGCGGTCTCGGCGAATCCATCGCCACGAACCGAGCAGGTAGCCCGGTATGAGGAGCAGGACCATGACGATCGCGGCGATCGCTGTTCCCACGAACAGTGAGGGTATATGGCTCCCGACTGGTACGCGACCGTTCGTGACGCCCGCCACCCGACGATGGACGCGGCGATGACGGCGAGGAAACGTCATGGGTTGCAATCGAACGGACGCACGAGCCCTTCATCCCGACGCGCCCCCCTTTGCAGTAGGTTGCGGGTGTCGTCGCATGGCTGAGGTCGGGCGCCCGTGTCGGCTCGTTCACGCACGCCGATACCACGGGGGTAGCCCGAGTGACCGCCACACTGGCTGATCACCGTGCACTCTTGTACGACTCGCGTGACGATCTGATTCCGCAACTGTGCGAACGCGTCGCAACGGACCTTGCTCACGACGGAGCGGTGTTGTTGTGCGTCGACCCTGACGTTGCTGCGCCAGTGGCTGCAAATGTCGGCCCGCACGAGCGGCTCCAGCTCTTCGATGCCGGCGACCGCTACACGCGCCCGATCGAGGCTCTGGCTGGCCTATGGAGTTTCTCGACCGCAGCGATCTCGAACGGTGCGGCGTTCGTGCACTCGATCGGCGAGATTCGCTTCGCGGGCGACGAAGGCGACGACGCCTGGCATTGGTACGAGGGAGCTGTGAACGAGGTACTCGACGACCTCGACGTGCGCGCAACCTGCCTCTATCAGGCTGCCGAAACCTCGCGCACCGTCGCGTCGGCGCGGAGAACCCATCCGACCATCGAACACGACGATTGCGTGCGGCGTTCCGACGACTTCGATCCCTACGCGTTCGCGGCACCGGGTGCACCCGAACTTCCCGCCCGGCCCGCAGACATTCACCTCGCGTCGATCGACGAGTCGCGTCCCGTTCGCGACGCGATCCGCCAACATGCCCGTGGGCTCCCCGCCGACACCTTCGATCGGACCGCGCTCGTCAGTTCCGAACTGATCGCCAATGCCATCCAGCATGGTGGTGGTTTCGCCGACGTCGAGGTGTGGTTCGTGGATGCGTCGGTGATCATCGCGGTACGCGACGACGGACCAGGTCTGGTCGACCCCTTCGTCAGCCTGCGACCTCCGTGCATTCCGAAGCACGGCGCCGGTCTGTGGCTTTCACATCTCGAAAGCGACCGCTTCGGCATCGACTCGAAACCCGGCGGTCCCACCACAGTCGTTGCCGTCGTCGCATAACCCGAGGATCGCGCGTCATCGCGACGGCGCCGTGAAACCGCTGGGTGGTCCACCAGTGCCGCCACCGAACCCGCCGGCTCCGTTGCGGTTGGTGCTCGAGTTCGATTGCGACGAGGTGGCACTCGACGGGAGCGCCTTGTTGAGGTCGGCGATCACGACGTGTTCACCGACTGCCAGCCCGCTCTTGATCTGAGTGGCGGTGGCACCTTGCACACCCACGGTCACCGGCACCGCCTTCGTGCGAGAGCTTCCGAGTGCCACGGTCACGGTGTGGTTCTTGCCGGACGTGTGCACTGCCGAACTCGGAACCACGAGCGCGGCCTTGGCCGCGTCGGTGATGATCGACACCGATCCAGTGGTGCCATCCTGCAAGGTGCTCGGCGCGCGGTCGAGGCCGACGACCACGTTGTACGTGGTGGTGGCCGAACTGCTCGTCGAAGGAACCGCGGAGATCTCGCTCACGTGGCCGGTGATGGTGCTTGCAGCACCGTCGGGAAGCACCGATGCGCTTCGGCCGACGACGACGCGTGCGATCTGGGTGACCGCGACGGTGGTCGTCACCTCGTAACCCTTGGCCCCCGCGACGATGATCGTCTCCGTCGTCGAATTGGCGCTCACGGTGTCGCCGGCGGCGATGTTCACCGCGATGACGGTGCCCGTAATCGGCGTGGTGATGCGCGCCTGCGTCAGCGATTGGATGCCGACGGCGAGCTTCGCGGTTGCGGCGTCGACGCTCGTCTGGTCGGCTTCCAGATCGGCCGCACTCGCGGTCTTGGTCGTCGCACCGCCACCGCTGGTCTGTGCGCCAGTCGCGGCACCGCTCCCGCTCCCGGTGCCGGTGCCGGTGCCGGTGCTTTGACCGGTGCCGCTCCCGCTGGGTGTGTTGCTGTTCGACGAAGGTGTCGACGCCTCGGCATCGAGCAGCGTGGTCAAGTGCTGCACCGCGGAGTCGAGCGAGCGTTGCGCCACGCTCACGGACTGTTGCGCGGCGAGTGAGGTCTGCAACGCCGCGGTGCAGCTCCCGACCGGGGTGGTGGACGAGGTGGTTGTGCTCGTGGTCGAAGCGGCGGCGGTCGTCGAGGTGGTCGCGGGATGGGCGGTCGCGGGGCCGCACACGGTCTCGGCGGCCTTCACCGCGGCATCGGCGCTGGCGAGCGCGCGGTCCACCTTCGCCTGCGCCGCGACCACAGCCTTCTGCGCTGCGGCAATCTCACTCTTGGACGGCGACGAGTTACTCGGCGACGCGTACGACGTGGTGGCCGCGGTGAGGGTGGCCGTGCTCGCACCGGTGGCGCCTGAACCGCTTGTGCTCGCGGTCGACGTGCCATCGAGTGCGTCGGCAAGGGTCAGTTTGGCTTGCGCGAGCGACGCCTCGTCGGTGTGGATGGTCTCGTAGAGGCTGGTGGTATCGACCGAGGCAAGGGTCGCGCCGGCCGTCACCTTCTGGCCGGTCTTGACGGCAACGTTCGCAACCGTGCCCGATATCGGGAACGCCACCGTCGCCTGCGAGACCGGCTCGATCGTGGCCACGCCGTCGAGCACGGCCGTCGCGTCGGCGTTGGTCACCATCGCGACGCGGTACTGCGCGCCGCTCGCGCGCGTCGACGACAACGCCACACCGGCGAGCGCGGCAACGAGCACCACGATCGTCACGAGGGTGACGATGCGACGGCCGCGATGCCGCGGCGCGGCATCCGTGGCGAAGAGGTCGTCGTCGCGCGTTTCCGGCGCGCCGAGCAACGACCCGGTCACGCTGGCAGAGTTCACGGTCGCGGTCATCGTCAGTCGTTCCTCAATGCGTCGATGGGAGCGAGGCGAGCCGCGCGGCTCGCGGGATACACGCCGAAGGCGAGAGCGATCACAAGTGCGACGGCGATGGCACCGAGCGAAGCCGGTACCGACACGATCACTCGCGACGTGGTGAAGTGCGGCACTACCACGGCCGTGACGATGCCGGCGCCGACCCCGAGGAGGCCTCCGGCAAGACCGAGCATCGACGCCTCCACGAGGAACTGGCGCCGGATCGACACGCGTCGGGCGCCGAGCGCCTTGCGCAGGCCGATCTCGTGAATCCGCTCCGACACCGACACGAGCATGATGTTCATCACGCCGATGCCGCCGACGAGGAGCGAGATGATGGCGATGCCGGCGAGCATGACGGTCAGTGTCGAGTTCACCGAAGTCTCCGCGGCCAGGATCGACTGCTGTGTCGCGATCGAGAAGTCGGCGCTCGCGCTATTGGTGATGCGATGCGCGTTCAGAAGGATCGTGTCGGCTTCCTGGTACGCGGCCGACAACGTGGAAGACGACGACGCCTTGATGTAGATCGACGACACCGACGTGCGGGTGCTGCCGCCAACAAGCCGTTCGGCATAGGTGGAGATCGGCACGATGGCGAGGTCGTTGTTGTTCGCGACCTCGGAGCTACTCAGCTCACTGAGCACGCCAACCACTTGGAGCTGCACGCCGTTGTAGGTGACCGTGCGCCCCACCACGTTCTCCGACGAGAACAATTCCTGCGCCGTGTCCGAGCCGAGCACCACCAGACGGGCAGCGGTCGACTCGTCGTGGGCATTGACGAAACGGCCCGATAACAACGAGCGCGAACGGACGGTTTGCCACGACGACGTGGTGCCCGTGAGCGTGGTCGTCCAGTTCGTCGAGCCGTTTTCCAACTCAGCCGACGTGGTCGACACTGGCGCGACGGCCGAGATGTCGGGCGCCGCCGTGTTCGACTCGAGTGCGGAAGCGTCGCTCTGCGTGAGCGTCGACGCGCTGCCGAAGCCGCCGCGTGTGCCCGAAGTGCTGGTCTGGCTCCCCGGCGACACCACGAGCACGTTCGTGCCGAGTTGGTTGATCTGGTCGCGCACTTGTGCCTTGGCGCCCGCGCCGAAGCCGACGGTGAGCATCACTGCGGTGATCCCGATGAGGATGCCGAGCGCAGTGAGCACGGAACGGAGCCGGTGACTCCGCACCGCTCCGAGCGCGGTGGCAACAAGGTCACGTGCGCTCACGACGCCCCTCCGGTTCCTATCGACGACAGCGCACGCGCGCCGTCGCCCTCATAGACGCGACCATCCGCAATGTGCACCGTGCGGTGTGCGCGCGCGGCCACGTCGGATTCGTGCGTGATCAACACGATCGTGCGCCCCGCGCCATGAAGCGACTCCAGCAGCGCGAGCACATCGCGTGTCGCCACCGAGTCGAGGTTGCCGGTGGGTTCGTCGGCCAGGATCACGGTCGGCGAGGTCACCAACGCCCGCGCGATCGCGACGCGCTGTTGCTGGCCGCCCGACAGTTCTCCGGGGGTGTGGTCGGCGCGGTCGGCCAGGTCGACCTCGGCGAGCGCGGCCAGCGCACGCTCCCGCCGTTGGTTGGGCGGCACGCTCGAATACACGAGCGGTAACTCGACGTTGCGCCACGCGGGCAGGTAACCGAGCAGGTTGAACTGCTGGAACACGAACCCGATGAAGTGGTTGCGCGCATCGGCGAGCTGATCGTCGCCGAGTTGCTGCACGTCGTGACCAGCGAGGCGATACACGCCCGTGCTCGGCACGTCGAGGCACCCGAGGATGTGCATGAGGGTCGATTTGCCCGAGCCCGACGGGCCCATGATGGCGACCAGCTCATTGCGTTCGACGCGCAGGTTGGCGTTGCGGAGCGCTGCGACCTCGAGCGCACCGGTGCGGTACACCTTCGAGACGTCGCACAACTCGATCACCGGTGCATCGGCGACGCGTTTCGGGCCGCGGTTGGTCGGCGCCGTGTTCTTGGCGGGTCGCGCGCGCAGCATGCTCATCCCTGTGCTCCTTGCGAACCCTGCGACCCCGTGCCGCCGCCGCCGGTAAAGCCTCCGGCTCCGCCACCGAAGCTCGGGCCCTCGACGATCACCTTTTCGCCGGCCTGCAAGCCCGACACGATCTCGGTTTGGCCGTTGATCGTGGTGCCCGTCGTCACCTGCTGTGTGCGCGTGCGGCCGGTGGCCGTGCCGTCGAGCGCGAGCGTCACGGTCGATTCGCCGTTGGCGGTCGACACTGCACGGCTCGACACTTGCACCACGTTCGTGCGCGACGCCGTGGTGATCGCGCCCGACACCGTCGAGCCCACGTAGAACTGCGTCGAGCTCGCGTCGAACGCGACGGTGACCGTGTAGGTGGCCACACCGGAACTCGCCGACGCCACCTTCGACACCGTGCTCACCTTGCCCGTGGCCGTTGCACCGGTGGCCGACGACGTGCTCGTGCGGCTGCTGTTGGACGTGCCACTCGAGTTGTTGTTCGTGCCGGCGGTCCCGCCGAGGCCTGCGAATCCACCACCGCCAAAGCCGCCGAATCCGCCGGTGCCGGTCGATGCGCTGGCGGTGGTGACAGTGACCGTCACCGGTTGACCGACCTTCACGCTGTCGATGTCGCTGCTGTCGACGGCGAGATCGACCGTGTAGCGGCCGGTGCTCACCACCTCGATCTGCGCGCTCGACGACGAAGTCGAGCTGCTGGAACTGCTGGAGCTACTGGAGTTGTTCGACGACGACGCGTCTGTGTTCGTCAGACCTGATCCGGTGCCCGACCCGGTCTGCGTGATGCCGCCCGAGCCGGCGCTGCCGAGCACCTCACCCACGGTGAGGTCGACGGACGCGACCTTGCCCGAGAACGTCGACACGAGGTTCGCGCCTTGCAACGCGTCGAAGGCCTCGGTGAACGAGTCCTGCGCGGTCGTCACGCTGGTGCGATCGGCCGCGAGCTGATCGGAGCTCGCTGACGAGTCTTCGTCGTCGGAAAGCTTCGCCTTGGCGTCGGCGAGGGTCGAGCTCGCGGACACGACGGTTGCTTTCAGGCTGGTCGCGTCGATCGACGCGAGCACCTCACCGGCCTTCACCGTGTCGCCGGCCTTCACGTTGACCGCCGTGACGGTGCCCGACGATGCAAACGTCAGGTCATCGGTCTGCGCAGCGGCGACCGTGCCGTTGGCCGACACCGTGTTGGCCATCGAACCCTTGGTCACGGCCACGACCTGCTTGGTCTGCGTGAACGGTGACTGCGTGGCGATGGACGCGGCGCTCGCGCTCGCGGCGTTGCGCCGGCCGATCCACCACGCCCCGATCACCAAGGCGACGATGACGGCCGCCGCGATTCCGATGGTGCCGGCCCGGCGGGCCTTGTGGCCCCGGGCCGGCGGAGTGGCTACCTGACTCATCGTGGTCACAGCCCGCCACCGAGGTTGCCCTCGGTGATCGATGTCGCGGTGATCGAGGTGCTCTGCGTCGCACCGTTCGTGGGTCGGCTGCCGGTCTGCACGCTGATCGTGTCGCCGACCTTGAGTGCCGACAGCGACGAAGTTTCGGTGGCGCTGTAAGTGGTCGACGCACTCGTGGTCACTGTGGTGGTGCTGCCCGACGCGGTCTTGATCGTGAACGTCGAACCGTTCACACCAGTGACGGTGCCGATCGTCGGGAAGCCGCCCGGCCGCTGCCCAGTCGAACTACCACTCGGTGCGCCTGTCGGTGCACCGCTCGGGGGCGCGCCTCCCGACGGGAAGTTGCCAGTCGGCGGCGTGCCGCCGGCGCCTCCGCCGAAGCCGCCTCCGAACCCGTTCGTCGCACTCGCGGTACCGCTATCGGACACTCTCGTTGCGGCCACCTTCGAACCCGACGTACTGCGCGTGACTACAACGTGGTCGCCCACCGCGATCTTCGACAACGAGCTCGAGACTTGCGCGGTCGTCTTGGTCGCGCTCGTCGTCTTCACGGTGACGCTCGTGCCGTCACTCGTCTTCATGGTGATCGTGGAGCCATTGATCGCGGTGATGGTGCCGCGGTTGAGCCCGCGGAAACCTGCGGCGCCACCGAGCTGCCCGCTTCCGCCGTTCTGCGACGATGCCGCAGCCGCTCCAGTGCTCTTGGCGCTCGACCCTCCCACGTGGAGCCCCACGAACGCGGCCACGGCGATCACCACCGCGCCGACGATCCCGATCAGCGTGTTGCGCGATCTACTCGACCTCGCGGGTGGCGCGTCACCACCTGGGGCCGTCGGCTGTGCCGTGTCCCACATCTCGACCGCGGGCACCTCGGCCTGGTCGTCCGAGTCGCTGATATCCATTGTTCGCTCCTTCGTTCGGCGCTCGTCGCGCCGCATGCGACCAATGGTCGACTGCAACCCTCCCCATCCCCTGGGACGAAGCTCGGAGACTGCTCAGTGTGAGCGATTGCCTGTGAACGGCCTCAGCGTCGGCACAATCGCGACCTACAGCTCGACGGGAGCGCCGCTCACGTGAGTAGCGACCGCGCGCGATGATCCCCGCACCTCGAGCAGCGGGAGATCGCGTGAGCATTGCAATCGATGATCGCCAAGCGATCGACGACCTCGTCGACCTGCACGGTCATCTCACCGACGACGGCGAGCTCGATCGCTACGACGAGCTCTTCACCGCCGACGTGGTGTACGGCGTCGTGAGTGTGGCAGGCGTGTGCCGGATCGGCCGCCGCAAGCTCGTCGCGCGACGTCACCCCCTCGGTCGATAGCGGTGCGCCGACCAGCCACGTCAGCGCTGGCTGCCTTGGTACTTGCCTTCTTGGTGCTGGGTGTCGGCGTTGCGCGACAACTGCTCAGCGGCGCCGACTCACCCGGCCGCGCCGCCGCCGCGCCTGCGAGCACGAGTTCGTTCCGCGCCCGAGCGCGACTCCGCGTCACCACGACGCCGACCACGACCACGACCACGTTGACGACTACGAGCGTGCACCGAGCGCCGTCGTGTCCCGCGGGCTACGCCACGACGACGTCACCGATCACACCGTGTCGCGCCCGCGCGCTGTTCGTCGGCGACTCCGAACTCGCTTTCGCGAGCGCTGACGTCGTGGCCCTACACAGCGGCTCGAACCCACCGACGGCAACGGCGACGACGGTCGACGCCAACCCTGGATGCGGGCTCATGCCGTCGGGCGACAGGGTCCACTGTCGTGCCGGAGCGACGCAGCTCGAAGTGGACCGGTACTGGGAACAGTCGATTGCACGCGCACAACCGAACGGCGCGCCGGCCTACGTGGAAGTCGAGTTGGGGATCAACGACGCGGTGTGGCACACGAGTGCGCAGCTCGTCGACTACGAGCGCCGCATCCGCCAATTCCTCAGCTGGCTGCCCGCGGGAGTGCCCGTGCTCTGGGACAACATCCCGGCGATGGCACCCGTCGCGTCGCCCGGTGCCGACACGAACTATCGCGTCGTCAACGCCGCGCTCGCAGCCGTCGCCACGACCAATCCCGCACTCCACATCGTCGACCTGCGTGCCTCGTTTGCAGGCCATTGGCCCGCCTGGTTCCAGGCCGACCGCCTTCACTACAACGCCAAAGGCCAGTACGAGTTCGCGCTCGTGAATTGCAACGCGCTGCGCGCGCTGCAAGATCCCAGTTCGCCTGACCGTTCGCCTTGCTAGGCGCCGACGGGCATCACGTACAACGCGCCGGAACCAGTGCCGCGGGGACGGTGATGGTCTGGTGGGGCGCGACGGCCTTCGGCCCGGTGGTGTCGAGCGACCCGCCGTCCACCTCGGTCGTCGTCGGCGACCCGGCTACCACCAACCCGAAATGCGCTCGCAAGCCCTTCACCGTCAGACGTGCTCGCCAGTTCGCTTGCCGCGGTGAGGCTTCCTCAGGGCATACACAGTGACCACCACCGCAGAGTCACCACGCGCTCCGAAGCCGCCGGTACGGTCGTCGGCGATGCGGCTTCTCAGCGTGGGTCCTTGCCGCATCACCCCATGACGGCGCGTCACAAGCACCTGGGCACGGTGCTGCTCCCGGCGATCGTGGTCGCAGCAATGGTCGCGGTTGGGTGCAGCAAAGCAAGCGTCAATACCAGCGCGACCACGCGACGAGACCCAGCACCCACACATGGTGAGGCGCCATCGGCGACCGCGCGGCCGGTTCGGAGCACCGGGTCTGGCACGGGCCCGACCACGAGTTCGACGGCGCCGTCGCGCGCGTCGAATCGGTCGGTGGTGTCGTTCGGCGCCGCGTCTTCCTTCTCGTGGCCGAAGAAGTTGCAGCCGACGCCGCCGATGGTGGGCATCGCCCCGACACCGTCCGGGAAGGGCTACTGGCTCGTCGCCGCGGACGGCGGCGTCTTCACCTTCGGCGACGCCCACTTCTACGGCACCGCCAGCACGCTGCATCTCGACGCGCCGATCACCGCGATCGCGCCGACACCGGACGGCCGCGGCTATTGGCTCGCCGCGGCCGAGGGCGGCGTCTTCACCTTCGGCGACGCGCACTTCTACGGCGCCGCACACGATCTCGCGGCCGGTGCGTCGATCATGGGCATGACCGCGACGCCCGACGGCCGCGGTTACTGGCTCGCTGCGAGCAACGGCAATGTCGTGGCCTTCGGCGACGCGCACTCGTATGGGTCGCCGGCGCAACTCCAAACCGGCGCGCCCATCGTGGGCATCGCCGCAACGCCCGACGGCCACGGCTACTGGCTCGCCGCGGCCGACGGCGGCATCTTCACCTTCGGCGACGCCCACTTCTACGGCACTACGAGCAAGGTGCATCTCAGCGCGCCGATCGTGGGCATCGCCGCAACACCCGACGCCCACGGCTACTGGCTCGCCGGAGCCGACGGCGGCATCTTCACCTTCGGCGACGCCCACTTCTACGGCTCGGCGCATGACATCAGCAGCAATGCACCGATCGCCGGCATCGCCGCGCCGCCCGACGGCCGCGGCTACTGGCTTGCCGAGCAGGGCGCGCTGAACGTCTTCTCGCCCACACTCGTCAACGACCTCGGCGCGCGCTCGGGCGTGATCTCCGCGTCGGTGCTCGACCTCACGAACGGTGCGACCTATCAGTATCGCCCGGGCGAGACCACCATCACGGCGAGCATCGTCAAGGCCGAGATCCTCGGCACGCTGCTCACGCAGGCGCAGGGCGCCAACCGCACGCTGACATCGAGCGAGGACGCCACCGCGACGCAGATGATCGAAGACAGCGACAACGACTCGGCAACCGATTTGTGGAACGAGGTCGGTGGCGCACCGGCCGTGCAAGCCTTCGACAACTCGGTGGGCATGAAGTCGACGAACGCCAACGTGGCGTGGGGGTTCACCACCACGACGGCCGCCGATCAGGTGACGCTGCTCGACCATCTCGTGCATTCGAACGCAGTGCTGTCGGACGCGTCGCGCGCGTACGAGCTCGGCCTCATGGAGGACGTCACGCCGGACCAGGCCTGGGGCGTCTCCGGCGGCACCGCGGCGGGCACAAAGGTTGCGCTGAAGAACGGCTGGCTACCGGACGGCGGCGGATGGACGGTCAACAGCATCGGCTGGGTGAGTGGCTTCGGGCGCAACTATTTGATCGCGGTGACCACCTCGGGCGACCCGAGCATGGGGTACGGCATCGACTCGATTTCCGCCGTCTCCACTGCCGTCTGGAACGGACTCGCGCACTGACCACGCGCAAAACCCCCCGGTCAGGGGGCTTCAGGCTGCCTTCAAGTTATGTGCGCGCTGCCGCGCGGGCTAGAACAGATGTCAGATGTCAGACGTCAGACACCCCACCCTCCGAGGCCCCATGCAACTCCTCGAAATCGAGCTCACCCGGCGCTCGTCTGCGCCGGTACTCCAGGTCAAGGGCGAAATCGACATCGCGACCGCAGATCAGCTCCGCGACGCGCTCCTCGAGGTGCTGTCGGCCGAGCCAACCGTGGCCGTCGATATGAGCGGCGTCGTGTTCATCGACGCGTCGGGGCTGCGCGTCCTGCTCGAAGCGGCGGCATCGCTCAACGGTTCGGGACCACTCACGCTCATCGACGCGCCCTTGGTCGCGCGACTGCTCACGCTGATTGGGCTCGAAGGAACACCGTCGATCGAGTTGCGCGACGGCGGCGGCGCGCATGGGTGAGGTCATCGCACTCGGTACTCGACTTCGCCAACGCCGCGAGGAACTGGGACTGTCGCAGGCGCAGGCTGCTCGGCAACTCGACGTGGCGCGCACGGCTTACCGCCTCTGGGAAATGGAGGCAGCACGTCCCGCGCCCGACCGGTGGCGTGCGATTGCAAGGTGGCTCGGAATGTCGATGACGGCGATGCTCCTGGCCGAGGAGCTCATCGACGAACAAGAGGCTCACAGCGCACAGCAGGTCGCGGCCGGCGGCGGTTTCACCAGCGCAGCCTGGGATGTGCAGAGCAACGCCTTTGCGGGTGACTACTTCTCGCAAGAGCGCGCCATGATCGACGACCAAACTCGAACCGGGCGACTGTCTGGCGACGACGCCGCACAGCTGCGCCACGTGCTTTCGAGAATCCAGCGGGCAACGACGAGCCCCGCCGAATCGGTGTCGCACCAGGGTTGGCTTCGCAAGCGCTTTCCGAACACGGATCTTGCGCCCGCGCTCGCTCGCGCTGCGCTCGCCACGACTGCAATCGGGATCCCTGGCGATGTGTTCGACGATGCCGTGTTGCTCACGAGCGAAATGGTGACGAACAGCGTGCGGCACAGCCAGTCGGATTGGATCGACGTGGCCATCACGCTCGGCCCGGACGTGTTACGGGTCGAGGTCGCCGACCCGGGCAGCCAATCGATTCTTCCGCGCACGCCAGATGCAAAGGGAGGTTGGGGTCTCACGCTGATTGCCGCACTGGCCACGCGCTGGGGCGTCAATCGCGAAGGCACCGGCAAGTCGATCTGGGTCGAGTTTGACCTGGCGTTCTCCTGAC
Source organism: Acidimicrobiia bacterium (assembly GCA_036501845.1). Classification (GTDB taxonomy): domain Bacteria; phylum Actinomycetota; class Acidimicrobiia; order IMCC26256; family PALSA-610; genus JBBREP01. The sequence goes on from DASXZO010000102.1 coordinate 12,426, forward strand.
TCGGCGCGACGCGCCACGGCCTTCGTTACCGCGCCCCAGTAGCCAGAGCGTCCTTCGCGGCGCGTTCGTGGTGTGGCACGAGGCGACACCGCTGGTCGGTCGCACGATCGATGAGCGTGCCGTAATCGACCGTGTCCGGCGCGGCGACTCGGGCGCTGGCGAGCGCACGCCAGAGTGATCGCTTCGCATCGATCCCCGCGAGCAACATCTCCAACTCGAGCTGGCGGCTGAGCGGCGAGTAACCCGACAGCTGACCGTTCAGCTTCAGCCGGCCGACCCGCTCCCCGGCCCAAGCCAACGCTCGCTTCACGCGATCTGGTGTCACCGCGAGACCTCGCATCACCTCGTCGAGCGACGCGGCATCAGCCTGCAGGTCTGCGACGATCCGTTCGAGCTCGGACCCGAGCATTGACCCGCGGTTGCGCCCGAGACAACGACGCGCGACGGCCAGGCCGACGGCCGCGCCCGAACGATGGTCGTTGAGATACACGCGTAATCGGGCGTCTCGTGCGTCTGGTCGCGTCACAGTTGTCACCACGCCCTCGTCGCTCCGGATCGCCGGGTGCGGGTCGTCATGATCGCCCGGCATCGTCTCCGGAACGTCGACGAACTCACCCGCCTCGGCGCCCGTCGGCCGGTCGCCGCGGCTCGGTTCGTACATCGTCACGGCAGTCAGCTCAACCAGTTACGCACTGCTGCGAGCATTTCCTCGGCCTTCATCTCCGCCTTCGCAGCGATGGCGCTCGTCGCCTGCAGCTCGACCAGCCGGCGCTTGGTGGAGCGTGCCCAATCGAGGTGCTCGTCCTCCTGGTCCTCCACATCGGCGACGGCCGCGGCGCAAGCGTTTTTGATCTCACCGTCGGGCAACGAGTCGACGAGCGCAGCGAAGGTGTGCCAGTTCGCATGGTCCATGGATTCGGCGAGAAACACCGCATCGAGCATGCCGAGTTCTTCGGTCATGATGTCAGCCGCACCGTTCAACATGAACGTCGATTCGAGCAACTTCGAATCGGTTCCCTCTACGAGCCGAGCCATAGCGCTGACGTAATTGGGGTTTCCACCTGCGCTCGTAACGAGCTGCTCCAGCACCTCGACGTGGTGCTCGGTCTCTTCGCCGAGCTCTTTGTAGCGTCGCTCGAGCATCGGATTGTTCGTCCGCGAGGCCACGGAGCGATAGAGGTGCGCGCCACAGCGTTCGTGAGCCAGCATCGCGCTGATCACATCGGCGACGAACGCGCCGTTGACGCCGGGCAGATCGATTGTGTGCGCGACCGCGTTCTCACTGATCTGGCATTCCGGATCGATGTAGAGCGCTTCGGCAGGTTGCGCAATGGCGCCGGTGGCTTTGGTCGGTGTCAGTGTGGTCATGTCGTCCCTCGCTCGTCCTCAGGCCGCGACGATCTGGCGGAGTTCCGGAATGGGGTTGGCGCCGTCTTCGTCGCGGTAGTCGCGGTCCCGTTCGGCGCGCTCGTCGTCGATGACCATCTCGCTCGGCACACCGCCGGCATTGACGGTTTCCTGGAAGCGGAAGTACCGGTGGTCCTTCGGCAGATCGCCGACGTTCACGTAGTCGGTACCGTCGGTACGAAGGTCGTACTGCGTCGCGAGGATCTCACGCACGTACTCCTTGTTCGACTCGAACGTCACTGGCGTGTCCGGGAGCGCCGGCGGGAGTATCTCCAGCGGTTCGACACCCTCGTACCGCCGCAGCAGCTCGCACGCCGCGTGGAGCTGGCCGATCTCCATGTTGCAGTGCAGCTCCCAGATCTGCTTGATCCTGCGGTCACTCTCCTGCTGCATCATCGACCAGTAGAGGTAGACCTCGTTGTACTCGTGGAAGACGAGTTGCTTGAGCCAAGAGTCGAGTGGATCCAGCAGCGATTCGTAGTGCGTGACGTGCTGCTCCTCCACTTGCGCGATCTCTGCGTACAGCCCACGGGCCAGCGGCTCGATCCAGTCGGTGCCGTGGTTCATATAGAAGTTCATGGTCTGCTGTTCGCCGGCAGTGATGGTCATCACATGTAGACGCGAGAGCGGGTCGACGGTGTGCGTCGAGTAATGCCCACGCACCGTGTCGTACGGGTGGCGGTGGTGCGTAAAGGTTGGCCGCCCCGGTGTGATCTCGGTGAGCGACCCGGTGAGGTCAGCCGCATCGCCTTCTTCGAGCAGGTCATAAAGATCGGCATAGCGGTAGAGGTGATCGAAGTCTTCGAGCAACGCGAAGTCGAGCGCCTGCTTCAACATCGGATCAGGCTCGTGGCGCGCCAACCACGAGGTGAGGTCGACCGCGACCTGCTCGTACCCGATGGTGGTCTCGAGGGGAGTCTGGTCACCGGGGTTCAAACCATTGACGACCTTCTGCTGTTGCTGGTCGACCCGTCGCGACAGCGCCAAAGCGCGTCGGATCTCGAGATTGTCGGTATGCCGCGAAACCTGGTGCGAGAAGATGATCGACTCGACCTCTATACCGTTCATGAGTATGACGCGGGCACGCGTATACGGGTCGACGTGCACCTTGTCGTAGGGATCGACGTTCAGCTCCGACCAATTCCGAAACTGATCCTCTACGTCGATACCCCGTTCCTCGAGCGGGTTGAATCCCATCTCACTCCTCATCAATGTCCCATGTCCGTGGGTTGCCCTGGCTGCGCCACGGCTTCCGTCGCCGTGTCTGCTCGCTACCCGGGCGCGGAGGATCAAAAACGGTCGATTCGCCTCCGACGACGCGCGGCGATCGAACTCGATGAATGCCGCCCGGCACCAGCGGGTACTCACCTTCAGATCATGGACGACGAACGCGATTCACAACGAACACGCCATAGCTCTGCACCTGCGCCCGAGGACGCCGAGCCGATGATGCGCAGCGAACCGATCGACACCGACGACGGCGGGACCGTGGTCATCGCACAGCAGAACGTCGGGCCGGGCAATGAGGTCGGCGAAGGCGAGTTTCCGACCATCCACGCGCCCGTGTCGGCCGAACAGGCCGCAGCCGACCAAGCCCGACTCGACGAGGAATACGAACGCTCTCGTCCTCACACCCTCCGGAAACACGATTGACCGCATCATCACTGGGTCAGCGCCGACCATCCCGTTCCGTGCTCGGGTCGTACGGCACACCGACGATGCCTCGGGCGCGCGGACCGCTGACTGACGCTCTCAATGCCGCGTTGCAACGTGCGCCGGGCACGTTGCCGGCTTCTCTCCGGCGGCTGAAGTTCGCCGATGATCCGCTGTTCGGCGACGACACTCCGCTCGCGCTCTACATGCTGTACGAGTTGCACTACCGCGGATTCGACGGCGTCGACGACGACTGGGAATGGGACGTCGACCTCCACCGCTTGCGAACTCGGTTGCAACGCGCGTTCCTCGCGCGCACGCAGGACGTCGTCGAGCAGCGCTTCGGACGTGCGCCCGTCGCTGCTCCCGGCGTGGCCGACGAGCTCCGTGCGATTGCAACCGCAGACGGCCCGTCGGTGTCTGCGTTCATGGCGTCCGAAGGGACGTTGCAGCACATGCGGGAGTTCGCGGTGCACCGCAGTGCATACCAGTTGAAGGAAGCCGATCCTCACACGTGGGCGATCCCGCGGCTCGCGGGCCGGTCAAAGGCCGCCCTCGTACGGATCCAGACCGACGAGTACGGCAACGGGCGAGAACCGCTACTGCATTCGACGCTGTTTGCCGACACGATGCGCGCGCTGCGGCTCGATGATCGCTACGGCGCGTATCTCGACCTACTACCGGGTTTCACACTCGCGACCGTCAACCTCGTGACAATGTTCGGTCTCCACCGTCGCTGGCGCGGCGCTCTTATCGGGCATCTCGCTCTTTTCGAGATGTGCTCGGTGACGCCGATGAGTCGCTATGTCGAAGCGCTCGAGCGTTTCGGCATCCACGCGGCCGTGCCGTTCTACGACGCGCACGTGTCGGCCGACCAGTGGCACCAGGTCATCGCGCTCGACGACATGGTGGGCGGGCTCGTGGCGAGCGAGCCTCAACTCGCAGCGGACATCGTGTTCGGAGCTCGTGCGCTCGACATCGTCGAGAGAACGTTCGCGCGTGAGCTCCTCGACGCATGGTCGCACGGTGAGAGCTCATTGCGAGCCGCCACGACGCATCCGGGCCTCGCACCGCAACGCGCCGCGGTGCGGTCTTGATCACGACCTCGCGGCCGGCAACGTACGTGCTGCCGATCCGTCGCGCCGCCAACACGCCGGTCGATGAGCTCGCCAGCTACTTGGCGAGGATTGCGCGCCGTTGCGACGTCATCGTTGTCGACGGTTCGGATGCCGTGGCGTTCGACCAGGCCCACATCGCCTGGTCGCAGATCGCGCTTCACATCGCACCCGAGTCGTCGATTGCGGGCCAGAACGGCAAGGTTCGTGGCGTGTTGACCGCACTCGGACGCTCGCAGCACGACAGGGTCGTCATCGCAGACGACGACGTCCGCTTCGGCCCGGCCGAGCTCGAACGAACGATCGCGCTGCTCGACGACGCCGATCTCGTGCGCCCGCAGAACTACTTCGATCCTCTGCCATGGCACGCGCGCTGGGACACCGCTCGCACGCTGTTGAACCGGGCGATTGATGGCGTCGACTTCCCGGGAACGCTCGCCGTGCGCCGCGATGTGATCGCGAGTGCGGGCGGTTACGACGCGAACGTGCTGTTCGAGAACCTCGAGCTCATCCGCACTGTCGAGGCGGTCGGTGGACGGACCGTGAGCCCACTCAATCTCTACGTGTCGCGCCGCCCGCCCTCGACCCGAGCGTTCTGGTCGCAACGCATTCGCCAGGCGTACGACGAGTTCGCTCGCCCGCACCGACTCGTCATCTTTCTCTTGATCGCACCTACCGTCGCCGGCGCACTCGGTCGGCGTCGAGTGAGTCCCGTTGCTCTCGCGGCGTTGCTGTCGGTCGCGATCGCGGAGGCCGGACGACGGCGTGCTCGCGGTGCCTCAGTATTTCCCCCATCCGCGTCATGGTGCGCGCCGCTGTGGCTGCTCGAACGATCCGTCTGTTCGTGGTTCGCTCTGGCGGCGCGACTCACCGGCGGCTGCCGATACGCGGGCACCAAGCTGCAGGTCGCCGCGACGCCGGCGCGCGAGCTTCGCCGGCGCATCGCCGCGCGGTTACCGGAGCAACCGAGGCTGACCGCGTGACAGAGGAACACGATGCCAGCGCGTACGGCGGCCACGTCGCAGGCGATTACGACGCGATCTATGAGGACGCATTCGACACCGAGAGTGCCGTCGACTGCTTGTTCGACCTCGCTGATGGTGGACCGATCCTCGAGCTCGGCGTCGGCACTGGCCGCCTGGCACTCCCGCTGGCTGCACGCGGCCTCAGTGTGCACGGCATCGACGGTTCATCCGAGATGCTCACGATCCTGCGTGACAAGCCGGGCGGCGAAGGCATCGCCACGACGCTCGGCGACTTCGCCGAGACCCGCCTGGCCGCAGGGCAATTCGCGCTCGTGGTGCTTGCGATCAACACCATCTACGCGCTTGCGGACCAGGACGCGCAGGTCAGGTGTTTCGCGACTGCTGCGCACCACCTCCGACCTGGTGGCCGTTTCGTCGTCGAGGCGTGGGTGCCCGAACCACTGCCGCCCGGCGACAGCCTGCGGCCCAGACGGCTCTCGCCGGGCTACACGGGTCTCGTCGTCGCCAACCACGATCCGTCGACCCAGACACTGGCCACCACGCAGATCGTGATCGGCGGAACCCAAGGAATTCGTGCGTTTCCCGTGGTGCATCGCTACGCGTGGCCGTCCGAGCTCGACCTCATGGCGCGCCTCGCGGGTCTGACGCGAGAAGCCCGATGGAGCGACTGGCGCGGCACACCCTTCGGCGCAACCAGCACGAACCACGTCTCGGTGTACCGGCGGCCCTGAAGAACCACTTCGCCGCTTCGGAGAAGTACGGTCGCCGCTGCGCATTGGGCCTCCGGGACGAGACGGGATGCCACACAAGACACCGCGACTACTCGACGCCGCGACCGTGCAGGCGTTCGCAAGCGATGGGTTCGTCGTCGTTCCCGGCCTGCTGAGCAACGAGGAACTCGATCGTTACGGCGTCGCAGTCACGAAGGCGGTTGCCGACCGCACCCGCAACGACGACACGCCGCTCGAGGAGAAGAGTCGCTATCAGCAATCGTTCGTGCAGTGCATCAATCTTTGGGAGGACCACCCCGAGGTCGCGCCGCTCGTGTTCCACCCGCGCGTCGGCCAGGCTGCGGCCGAGTTACTGGATGTGCCGGCGATCCGGCTCTGGCACGACCAGGCGCTCTACAAGCGCGCCGGCGGCCGCGTCACAGATCCGCACCAGGATCATCCCTACTGGCCGATCAAAGAGACCGCGTCCGTGACCGCGTGGATCCCGTTCGAGGGGTCGACGGTGGAGAGCGGCGCGATGTCGTATCTGCCCGGCAGCCATGCGATCGGGCTGCGGAAATTCGTGAACATCTTCTTCGGCGAACCGGTCGACCTGCTCGCCGACCCCGAGGTCACCGGGATCGAGCCGGTGCTCGTCGAGGTGCCGAAGGGCAGCGTGGCATTCCACCACGGGCTCACCGTGCACCTCGCCGGCGCCAACTCCACCGCCATCGATCGCGCGGTGCAGACGATGATCTACTTCCCTGACGGGAGCACTCGCGGCTACCCGTTCCCGCACTTCGCGGTGGAGCGCAGCGGCATCGAGGTGGGCGAAGCGATCGATGGCGACGTCACGCCAATCGCATGGCCGCGCCCGCCCGACGCGCCGATCCCCCCGCTGCCCGCAATTCCCTTCGACGTGTTGCCAAAGATCGCCAACACGGGCGCGACTCCCGCACCGCGCGACTGAGGCGCGTCACGTCGCGGCCGGCGCGCCGATCGGCATCCAATCAGCGAACTCGCGCAGGATCACGAAGCCATCTCGATCGAACGCATCTCGTTGCGAAGCGCTGAGACGGCCGTCTGGTACGGCCATGTGCTCAACGCTACGCCGCGGGTCAGACGCGAACGCCTCGATTGCTCAGAGCCATGAGGGCCTCACTCGCGCGGATTTGCGTCCCTGTATCGAGGAACGCGCTCTGCACTATCTCGTGACTGGCCTGTTCACTCATGAAATCGAACGACATGTGTTCCAACACTTCTTCGCCAGGCTCGATCACCACGGCTGGTATCCCCCGCTTTCGCAGCAATCGCAGTTCTGCGTCGAGACTCTGGCGGCACAACCGACGGATGAGCTGCGGCACAGAGCGCCGCCGACCGGTGCCCGTCATCGGCGAGACGACGATTGCGAGATCGATCTGCTCACGGCCGAGCACATCGGCATTCGTCGGCGAGACCACGCCACCGTCGATGTAAAGCTCTCCATCGATATCCACACCTGCGAAGTAGCCGGGAACTGCACATGATGCCGCCAGCGCCGCCGACAACCGGGGCTGAGGCTTGCTCGTCGATCCGAACACAGTTCGGTGCCAATCGCGGCGACGGACAGCGCACACCCGGAGTGCGCTCGACGGCCACTGGCCCTCGTCACCGTCGAAAAGAGCGAGGTGCGGCTCCAGCGCGTGGCGACCTTCGGGCAGCATCATGGACAGAGCCCCCAACGACACAGACCGCTGCCGCGCCGAAACCTTCAACAACCCGAACAGCATGGCGTAGGTCGGCGGCCGCGGCACCCGGAACACGCTGCCGAGGGTGAGCGGCAGAAATTCCGGTCGGTCGAGCAGCGCCTCGACCAGATCCGCCCTCGCATCGCGAGTGCTCGCGCCAACCGTGAGCGCAGCCATGTCGGAGGCCGGCACGCCCATCCGCAGCAGAGCTCCCACAAGGGATCCCGCGGAAGTACCCACGATCACCGAGGCGTCGCGCGCATCCCAGCCGAGGTCCTGCTCGAGCGCGGTGAGGGCGCCGGCGTGGTACGCGGCACCCACGGCGCCACCGCCACCCAGCACCAAGCCGATGCGTCGCGTCGTCTTGCTCGGCTCGACGGGCTCGATGTGGCGCGTGCCGCTCACCCCTTCGCCATACCCGTGGCAGGAGCCAGGTGAACGGCCGGCGGTGGTGGCGGTGTCCAGTGAACACGACCTCGCACGGTGGGCGTACCAGGCACGAGGCCGGGGTACCAGTACGGCACCGCGGAGCATGCGTTGATCGCAGTTCCGGACGACACCTCTCGCGAGCATGGACGCACGTATGCCTGGAGGCCGACAGCTGACGGCACCCGAAATCGATCTCGTCGCACCGAGCGCAGCGGCACGGCGCCGCTCAGCACGTGCCTGCCGCCACAAGTTCCTCGAGTTCTTTCCCGATGGTTTCCGCGACCCGACCTACATCGATACCGAACGCGGTTACAAATGGCAAGCGCACCGGCGTTGGCGCACCGAGATCGCTCCGGTATTGCAATCGCGTCGACCTCTGAGCGGGGAGTTGTGCCTCGACATCGCGCGGCAAGTCGTGCGCATCGAGGCGACGACGAACCTGCTGTTCTCGTTCGAAAAGATGGCGTTGCGTGACGCGCTCGCAGATCCGATCGGCGCCCAGAGCTTCATCGCGGGGCTGCGCGCTTGGCTCGGAAGCGAGCGACTGGTGCCCGAGCGATTCGCGGTGTGGTGCCAGACCCTCGACTCGCTTCCTCGGCGCCAGACCCGTGTTGCCACCTGGCCCGTGGCGACAGTGTTCGGGTTCCTCGCCAAACCGCGCACACACATGTTCCTGAAGCCGAACGTCATGCGCCACGCCGCACGCGCGTACAGCTATCCGCTTCACTACACGTCTCGGCCGAACTCCACCACATACGCGTCGCTGCTCGACTTCGCCGCGACCGTGCGGCGTGACCTGCACGATCTACGACCACGCGACATGATCGACACTCAATCCTTCTTGTGGGTCCAGGGTTCGGACGAATACTCATGACGCAGTCGACCGGCCTGACGCATCACCGACTGCGCCCGGGTGTCCTGTTCGACGTGGACGGCACCCTGATCGACTCGAACTACCTGCATTCGCTCGCCTGGTCGCGTGCGTTCCGTGACGCGGGCGAATGGGCGGCCATGAACGCGATCCATCGGCTCATCGGCATGGACGGCGACCAGCTCGTGAAAGAGTTGCTCGGGCACCCGTGCGAGGCGGCAAGCGACGCGCGGTCGCGCCGCTACCGGGAACTGTTCGACGACATACGGCCCTTCCCTGCGGCGAAGGAGCTCCTTTTCGATGTGCACGCTGGGGGCCTCGCGGTGGTCCTCGCGACGTCGTCACCGGAAGCTGAGCTCGCCGAGGCGCGTCGAGTACTCGACGCCGACGACGTGATCGACTCGCAGACGTCCGCCGCCGATGTCGAGCACGCCAAACCTGCTCCCGACGTGTTTGTCACCGCGATGAAATCGGCGTCGGTCGACCCCGCCCGAGCCTTGGCCGTGGGCGACAGCGTCTGGGATGTGAAGGCCGCGACGGCTGCGGGCATCGCCTGTGTCGCCGTGGAATCAGGTGGATTCAGCCGCCATGAGCTGAGCGAAGCGGGTGCCGTGGCTGTCTACCGCCACGTTGGCGACCTGAAGGCGCAGCTGCACACGAGCCCGATCCAGGCTCTCCTCACGAGGTAAATCTCAGAGCGCGCAGCGCGTCGACCAGCTCGCGGGTATGGGTGAGCGGGAACAAGTGACCCTCACCGGGGAGTATCCGCATGGTCAGGCTCGGTACCGCGTCGGCCCACGCCTGGTTCTCGGCAGCGGTGATGAAGCTGTCGTCGTCGCCTTGCCACAGCAATCCGGGCGTGGTGATCGACGACGCGTCGTAACCCCACGGCTGCATCTCGACGAGCAGGTCGTCGATCACGCCCACCGCGCCCTGGCGCGTTGCCTCCTCCAAAAAGTCGCAGAAAAGATCGGCCACTTCTGGGCGCGCCAGTAATTCGGTCTCGGTCACCGAGAGCCCGGCCGCGAACAGCTCGACCGCGAGCTTCGGATTGCGACGCGTCTCGAGCGCGAGCGCCGTGTAGATCTGGCACATCTGCCACGGATCGTCCCGAGCGAGCTGCCAGGCCCACGCTTTACCCATCAACTCCGCGCCGCCGGGTTGCTGTACGCCGATGGGCGCGGGCGCGAGGAGTGCGAAGCCGCGCACGCGGTCGCCGAGCACAGCCGCGCAGGCCGCGGCGTAGGGACCCCCCATCGACCAACCCACCGAGTAGAAGCGGTCAACTCGAAGGTGGTTGGCGAGTTGCGCGACGTCCGCCACGAAATCGACGAGGCGACGATTGGGTTGCGGCCACGACAGCCCGAGACCGGGTCGGTCCGTCGTGATCCACCGCACACCCCGATCGAGTTCGTGGGGCACGCACGACGGTACGAGACGGCAACCAGGACCGCCGTGGAAATCGAGCACCACGAACTCGCCGTCGTGTGAGCCCCACTCGGCGTAGCCGAGCTGCCGCCCATCACTGAGCATCATCGACTGCGCAGAACGGTTAATCACCGGAGTGTCCATCACACCACGTACTGCACCGCGAAGGGCGCGTCATTGGCATGGCCGAGGGCGTCGGCACAGGTCACGAATATCTGCGCGGTCGTTCCGCTCGCTCGCCATCGCTCGACGGCGCAATGGATCGCGGTGTCATTGATCACGGTGAGCTGCACGTCGCCGGCCCACTCGCCGATATGGGGCATCGTCACGGTGTAGCTACCCGTGCCGTCGTGCACGGAATGCAACGCCCCGCCCGCTGAATCGAACTGGTACGCGCCAACGAGCGGCCCGCTGGTGGACACCAGGTAGTTCTGGGCGTAACCGGTCTTGTGGCCGGCCACGCCCAGCACTCCCGCCGTGCCGTTCCCGATCGCCACGTCGAAGTCAGCGTCGGTCGCCGTGCCCGAAGGTTTGTTGCAGGCGACGTACACGTCATTCCCGGTCCATGCGCTGATCGAGCACAATGTAGGCGTACTGCCGTACGCCGTGACCTTGACGGTGCCGTTGCTGTTCGCAAGGTGCGGCACATGCAGGGTGTACCGGCCGGTGGATGCGTGCTGGCTCGTAATCACGCCGCCTTTGCCGTCGAACGAATAGGCGCGGCTGGGCGTGCCGTTCCACGACGCGTCGTCGTCCCAGGCGTAGCCGAACGCGGGCGTGCCGGCGCCGACCGCGTAGAGGATGTCGAAGAGCTGGTCGTGCAGGACACCGCCGGGAGCGAAGCACAGCACCGACGCGGTCACGTCGGTGCTCGCGTCCCACGACGCCACTTGGCACCACCCGTTGGTCTCGTACGCAGACACCTCGATGTTGCCACCATTGGAGCCTTCGAGGCCCGGGAATGTCACGACGTAACTCCCAGTTCCGCTCCTCGCGATCGTCACGTGTCGACCGTTCGACTGCCGCTGGTACGACAGGTTCGGTGTGTAGTTCGCAGCGGTGGCGCGGTCGGCCCACGCGTATCCCCACTTCGGACCCACCGACGCCGAAGCGGCCGCACCGCGGGAGATCATTGCGAGGCCGGGGACGCACACGATCACGGCCGCACAGATGCGGGCGGTGATTCGTCGGGCATTGTCACGGCCGGCCACCGAAATGAGACGGCCGATTGTGCGACTCCCGCAGTGTGATCGCTGCATACCTGGCCTCCGTCGTGAGGGTCCGCATCCGTTGCGACCACGATCGTGAGTCGCACGCCCGCAGTTGTCGACAGTGGCGGCTACTGCATGCGCGGTCGGGTACTACTGAGAGCCTGCTCGTGGCGGTGGCGCCGCCGCGTCCTCTTCGATGGCGGCGAGCTTCTCGTGGGCGAGTCGCAACAATGCTGCGACTGCGGCGTGGTCGACACCCAGATGCTGCGCGATGAGATCTGACGACTCGCCAGCCCGCTCGAGCCGCAGCGCGTGCGCGTAGGTCTGCGGCAGTCGCTCGAGCGCGTCGCCCGTGTCGCTCATCGTCCACATCGTGACGCACCGCCGAACGGCCGTCGTCGGTAGGCGCTACTGCATCTGCGAACCGGCGGTACTGAGCCGCCCTCCATGGGCTGCGTCAAGGGCAGCTTCGATGTCACGCCGGTGTTCGACACCCAGCTTCACGAACGCGCGATACAGGTGGCTCTCGACCGTGCGCACCGACAACACGAGCTTCTCGGCAATCGTCACGTTGCTCATGCCCTGCGCGGCCAGGCGCGCCACCTCCTGCTCTCGCGGCGTCAACTGCGTCACCGCCGGCGCGGCATGCAGCGCCGGCGTCGACGCGCCCTCGCACTCGGTGGTGAGGCGATGCATGTGAAGCTGCGCGGCGATGCGCGGCGCGCTGCGTCCGGCGTCGTCGTGAAGCGCGCCGGCCGCGGCCCAGGCCTCGGCGGCCAAGAGCAACATCCCGTTCGACTCGAACTCCGATGCGACAGTCTCGAGTGTGCCCGCGTCACCTCGGCTCACCGCCGCGGCGTGTTGCGCCAGCGTCGTGGTCACAGGACTGTCGATCTGGCGAGCAACGGCTTCGAGGTGCTCCACCGGTACAGGTCCGCCGAATCGGACGATGGCATGGAGCAACGTCGTCGCTGCGGGCAGCATGCCGACCGCCTCGGCCCGTGCTGCCGCGCTCGACGCAACCGCGATCGCGCCGCGCTGGTCGCCACTCGCGGCGAGTATCCAGGCGCGCGCGAGCTCGATGTCGCTGTCGTAGAAACGTGTGCCGCGACGCAGACCATCGGAATGCCTCATCGCGGCACTGGCGGCATCGACCTCACCCATGAGCGCATACGCGGTGGCGAGCATTGCGTAGCCCCAGCAGCGATTCTGCAGACCGTCGCGTTCGGCCAGCATCGCCACCATGTCGCGGAGGTACGCCGCGGCTGTGGCTACGCGACCGCGGTCGAGCGCGATCATTCCGAGCGCTCCTGCGAAGAGCGACAGGCCATCGGTCGATCCTTCGGTCGATGCGGCGTCGTGGCCGAACTGCGCGAGCTGCGCCGCTTCGTCGAGGCGACCCGTGAGGCGCAGCCCGTAGAACTGCGCCACCACGAGGTCGGTGACTGCCAGCGCATCGTCGGCAGCAAGCGTGAGCGTGGTGGCGAGATGTTGATCGACCAGTTCGAGCCCGGCGCCGCATTGACCGAGCAGCACTTGCGCACCCGCGGCCGTACCGGCCGCACGCGCCCGGTCGATCGGCCGCACCGCACCCTCGATCAGGGGCAGCACGATCGGCAACGCGCCGCGTGGGTTGCCCACTTGGATCGTGAGGCCGGCCCGGAAGCAGTCGAGCGCGTCGTTCGGCTTCGCCGTGAGGCGTGCGACGGCCGCATCGAAATCGCCGTGACCCCAGAACCAGTAGGCCGCGCGGGCGGACGCGACCTCGGCGTCGTCGCGCAACTCGGGTGAACGCTCGAGCTCGGCGAGGATGGCATCGGCCTCGTCGAGCCGGTTCTGCCAGATGAGCGCACGCGCGAGTTCGGCGGCCCCGGTCGCGTCAGCGCCGCGGTCGAGCGCGGCACGCGCAAGATTCGTCGCCACATCGATCTCGGTGTCGGCGTCGGCCGAAGGCGGAACCGGCCGCGCCCCTGCGGTCTCGGCGTGCGGTGCCGCACCCCGCCGCAGCAACTGGCCGGCCAGGTCTTCGAAAAACCCGAAGTAGGCATGGCGCGCCGCGCCGATCAAGGCATCGCGATCGCTGGTGTCGCCCGCCTGCAGTCGCCACGACGCCAAGCGCACGAGATCGACACGGCGGCGCGGCCCGTGTGCTTCGAGCGCCTCGACAAGCTTGCGGTGGATCGCCCGGGCGCGCAGAGGCGGTACCGAGCGGGCGAGCACCTCGCCGTAGAGCGGGTGCGCGAGCGCCACCGAGAGGCGCCGTCGACTCGGATTTGCCGCAACCAGCCCGAGCGCCTCGGCCGCCTCGGCGGCCGGGCCGAAACCGAGGCGATCGATCATCGGCAGTTCGAGACCGCCGCCGAGCGCGAGCACTTCGAGCAGTGCTCGCCCGGCAGCATCGAGTGCGCGAATCCGTCCTTCGACGAGATCGCGCAGCCGTGGCGTGGCGGCGAGCGCACCGGTGCGCCAACGCCAAGATGCGTGCTCCTGCACGAGCGTGCCGGTCTCGCGGGCACCCAACACGTACTCCCGCACGAAGAGCGGATTGCCGGCGGTCGCCTGCCACACGTGGCGCAACGCGCCCGCGTCGACGTCGCCTTCGAGCATGTCGTGCACGAGCGCATCGGTCTCCGCTCGCGATAAGGGTTGTAGGTCGACGCGTTCGGCGATGCTGTCGCGCCACAGGCGCGCGACGGCATCCGGCACCTGTTCGTCGCTGCGAACCGTCGCGACCACGAACGGACCCGCCGCTTGCGAGATGATCAGATGCAGCAACGCGGCGGAGGCTTCGTCGAGGAGATGCGCGTCGTCCACCATCAGCACGAGGCGACGATCGGCCGTCGCGGCGAGCAACGTCGACAATCCCTCGTGGATGAAGTCGAGTGCTGCCGCCTCACCGCCGCGATGCGCGACAAGCGCCGCGAACGGAGCGAGTGGTACGCCGGCCGACGACGCCGTCGCAACGACCACCTCGCACGACCAGCCATCGAACTCCGCAGCCGCGAGCGCTTCGCGTGCAAGTCGCGACTTGCCGACGCCCGCCTCGCCTGCGAGCACCACACCGCGTCGACCATCGCGGCGCGCCGCGGCGACGAATCGAAGCTCCTCCGAGCGACCGAAGAGCGCCACATCCGGTCCCACGGCTGCGAGTGTACGGAGAGCGGCCGCGCCTGACGAGTGCCCACCTCAGTACCGCGCCGCGCGACATGCAGTACCGCCCACTGTCGACAGCTCCGCCGTCACATTCGACGATTGGCATCGTCGCGATCCGCGCGGCGCCACCCGAAGGGAGCCCGGCATGCACCACTCACCCTCAATGGGGCATCGGAGTCGCTCACAGACGGGCGCGCCACGCCGCGCCCGACCCCGTCGAGTCGCCGCGCACATCGCAGCCGGCGTGCTGGTCCTCGCTCCGGGCCTCTTCGTGGTCGCCCAGGCGTCCACCGCCTCGGCGTCCGGATCTACCGCCCCGAAATGGGCCTACGCATGGGCCAATCGCCCGACTGCCGCGCACTACACACCGAACCTCGAATTCCAGCGGCAGTCGAACGGTCGCCGCGCCACGGTCACTCGCAACGGCACGGGCAACTACGACGTCACCTTCCCCGGCCTCGCCGCCCTCACCGGTGGGACCGTGGAGGTGACCGCCGAAGACTCGGCCGGCTGGTGCCAGGTGGACAGCTGGGGCGGGAGCCCCGACGTCACAGTGAACGTGCTGTGCTTCGGTCCGAGGGGCACCGCACGTATCGACGACGGTTTCGACGTCGCGTACACGGTCGGCGCAGGTTCACCCGCGTACGCGTACGCGTGGGACGACTACCCCTCGTCGAACGGGCCGCCGAACAACGACTACGCCTTCGACGGCAAAGGCGGCACGATCACCAGCCGGCACATCAGCACGGGCCGCTACGAGCTGACCGTGCCGCACCTCGCGGGCAACAACGGCACCGTCAAGGTGACGGCGTACGGCGCCATTCCGGCGTTGTGCTCGGTCGTCAGTTGGGGCAGCGGGTTCATCGATGTTGCATGCAACCAACCTTCGGGCGCGGCGATCGACAGCGAATTCGACGTGTCGTTCGCCAACGGCACCGTGTCGATGCTCGGTGTGGCTGGCCACAAGAGCGGTTACGCCTACGACTACGAGCCATCGCGCACCGCAAACCTCGTCGGCCAGTACGAATTCGACTCGGCGGGCGGTGCGGTGCACGTGACGCATCGTGGTACCGGCCTCTATCTCGTGACTTTCCCCAACCTCGGGCGGACGAACGGCCACGTGGAAGCGACGAGCTACACGCGCACGGGAGACCACTGTGCCGCCGACGGCACGAACACGAGCGGTTCGGGAGCGAACGTGTACCTGCTGTGTTCCGACGGCTTCGGGCACCTGGTCGACACCATCTTCACCGTGCAGTACTTCGTCTGATTCGCGGCGTCAATGTGCTGATACGTCACTTACACCGAGACCGCGCCGCCGGTGATGTGGAACGACGAGAACGGGCCGGCGCCGCAACCTGGTCCCGGGAGCGTCGTCTTGAACTTCACCGCGTGTGGCGCGCCCGTAGGCGGAAACGCGAACGAGCCCGACTTCGTCACGCTGCCTGGTGTGTTCAGCGTGATCAGGTCGACGCCACCCGAGACGGTGACGGTGCCTGGGTTCCCCGCGTAGACGATGGTCGTCGGCGCGATCGGTGAACCACTCGTCGTCCAGTTGATCACCACTTTGATGTTGCCGACCTTGTCGCTGCCAGCGAAGTTGGCGCAACTGCTTCCGTTGCCGCTCGATGGCACCGGCAGGTAAAAGCCAGAGCCGGTGACGACGCCGCCGATCACCTTGGTGCCTGCGGGCGACGTGACCGCGCCGTTGCAGGACTTTGCAGCCGGCGCCGGCACGAGCTTGGCGGTGAAGTTGATCTTCACCCCACCGGGCGACCCGTTCGGTGTGAGGCCCGGCGACACGGTGCCGCCGCCCCCGAGCGCCATCCGGCACGTCGCCGAACCGTGCGCAACCGGCGAAGCCAGGCTCGGCCCGGCGCCAACCACAAGCAGCGGCGCGCAGAGCGCTACACCGGCAGCGAGGACGATCATCGTCCGTTTCATGTCAGCTCCTTCACCACTTCACCCGAACGCGACCCATGAGTCGCGTGCCCGCCATCGTGACGTGAGCCGCGGACGCTGTCGTCAGTAGCTACTACTGCACCTACGCGCTAACGGTACTGAGACGGCGCTTGGCACGTGCCCATTGGGATTGCCAGGTGCGCCGGGCGTCGACCATGTCGAGCTCATAGCGAGCAGCGAGTCGACCGGCCGCGAACGCGATCGGTTGCGTGTCGGAGTCGCGCGCCGCGTCGGAAAGCCACGCGATCGCAACGACCGCGTCCTGATGCGCTCCGAGCACATCTTGCAGATCGGCCAACGCATCAGCCGCGCGATCGGCCTTCTTGCCGAGGATCGGCGCGACTGCCTCGAGCGCGTAGCGAGCCTTCTTCGCGCGCTTCCGCAGCTCGTGCAAATCGCTATCGGACGGAGTCGACGAGAGGCTCCGCACCCCCTTGCGCATGCCCCGCGACTGGCGACGCGCCACGTGGCGCGCGGCGCGACGCGCGCCACGAGCTGGCATGCGCGGGCGCGTACGGGGCGCATTGGCCGCGTCCACCAACTGGTCGAGCAATGTCACGTAGCGATCAGAACGCATCGCTTCGAGCAGCACTTCGAAGTCGCGCCTGCGCATGGCGTCGAGCCGAGTGAGCAGCACGTCGGCGCGAAGCCGTTCGTCGCTCGGCAGCGTGTGCGCTTTGGTCGAGAGGCTGTCGAGCAACACGTCGGCATCACGCACCCGGCCCAGTTCGGCGCCGAGCCAGCGCAGCTCGGCCCGCAGGCTCTCGCACCATTCACGATCGAGCCAAGGGCGGAAGGTGCGAAGGTTGGCGCGCAGCCGGCGGACAGTCGTGCGCGCGTGGTGCACGCCTTCGATATCCGTATCGAGCCGAACCGCGGCGTCGTATTCGATCAGGCGGCGCGTGCCCGTGGTGATCGCAGCGCGCACCACATCCTCGAGCGACGCATCACGGCGCAGCAGTCGCGCCTCGGCCACGTCGGCCGGCGCCGATGCGGCACTCCCCAGCACCCGCGCCACCTTGGTCTGCGGCGCTCGGGCGTCACCACCCAACGCCTCGAGGCGCTGCACGGCCTTGCCGACCGCATCCGCCACGTTGTCTCGTTTCGACTCCACCTCGGCCTCGAGGAACCGGGTCGAGTGGCCACTCGCCATCGCGCGACCGTGCACCGCGTCGACGACCACCTCCACCGCCGCACCCTCCGAGTCGTCGATCACCGCGCGTTGGCGATGGGTGTGCAGGTACGCGATGGGAACCAGCGCATCCGAGCGGATCCATGCCCGAACCAGATCGACGGCACCACTGGGAGGTTCGCCCTCTTCGCCGCCGATGGTGTACTCGTCCCGGACCAGCGCCCGGTCGGTGGATTGCCCCGGGAGCTTCACGGTCCATCCGTCGTCGGAGCGATACCGCAGGCTCGCGCCGGCGCGGGTCAGTGCCAACCGCTCGGTGTCGAAATAGGTCGCTTCCTGATCGACAGCGTCGATCGTGCAATGCCCGAGACCATCGACCACATCCGCAATCCCGAGGGACAGCAGCGCATCGAACGACACCTTCACCTCGGTCTCGGTCATCCCCTTGTCTTACCCGACACCGCAGCGCCTCGGTCACTGCAAAGTTTGGCGGCGAGGGCCGACCGGTCGATGATCAGTGGGCGGCGGTCGACAATCGGAGCTGATCCCAGAGGAACGGGCCGAGCTTGCTGGTCCACCACTGCCCGCCGATCGTGAGCGAGGTGGTGTGGCCGGTTCCCCCTTGCTCGACTTCGTAACAGGCATTGCCGGCGCTCCGCAGGGCGTCGCAGGTCTCGAACGCGTACGCGGCGGTGACGTGGCTCGCGGTGTCGTAGCCGTGCATGAACATCAACGAGGGCGCCTCGGTGTTGGTCAGCGTCAGCGCGGGCAATCCGGGCGTGAGGAACGCGCCAGTTGACACTGCTGTCGCGATCGACGGCGACACGTTCGAGAGCGGTCCCGTGTATGGCGAGTTTGCGGACACGGCCGAGCCGAGCGCGAGCGCGCCGCCGGCCGAATTCCCCAAGATCGCGATGCGCGCCGGATCGACGCCGTAGGTGGAAGCGTTGGCCTTGAGGTACCGGATCGACTGTTGCGCGTCGAGCGTGGCTGCGGTGGCCAGTGCAACCGCGTTCACGTTCCCGGCGTTGGCGACCGACACCAGTCGATAATCGATCGTCACACCCACATAGCCGTACATCGCGGCCTGTTGCGCGTCCCAATCTTCGTCGGTGCGGCTGCCCCCGACGAACGCACCACCGTGGATCTCGACGAGCGTGGGACGCGCGGCAGTCTTGGCGTCGGGCGGCACGAACACATCCATGAGGAGCGGCGAGACCACGCCGCTCGCGTTGGGCGCCGACGAGTACTGCACGGTGTGTTCGGTGATCTGAGCCGCGCTGTATTGCGGGGTGGCATACAAGCCGCTGGCCGGCATGCCCTCGGGCGCGGCGAGCACCTGAAGCGAGAACGTCGCGGTGCCCAAGTTCTGCGTGGCCGGGCCCGGCTTGATCTTGTCTTTCGTGTCGAGCGCGCGCACCGTAAAGGTGGAGATCCCGGCGACCGTCGGCTTCCCGAGGATGATGCCCGTCGTCGGCTGGATACGCAGCCCCTTCGGCAAGTGCCCGCTGATGACCGTCCAGCGGTAGGGCGCGTTGCCGCCGGCTGCGGTCAGCGTTGTCGAATACGCCTGTTTGACCGCACCCGCGGGCAGACCGGTCGTGTCGATCGACACGCCGTCGATCACGTGCTCGAACGCCGCTGCGATCTGGGCGTAACCCTGATCGTTCGGCTGGAGGTTCACCGACGACGTGCACACACCCGTCCACTGGCAGATGTTCGCCACGTCTTGCGGCACTGTGGCGCCGGCGTAGGTGGCGGCGGGGTCGGTATCGTCGGTGGCGAAGGCTGACGACACGTCGGCGGTCGACGCGCCCGCCGCCGCGTAGATGTGATCGATGAGCCCGTTGAGCTGGTCCGTGTTGCTGATGCTCTGGGTCGCAGCCGTTTGGCCCGACGCTCCGGTCAGCCACGACGCCAGGAACGGGTCGTAGTAGTTCATCCCGTAGATCGGCACACCTGGGCCGGCCGCGCGCAGCGCCGACAACTCTTGGGGCAGGTTGGTCGAGATCGCGTTGAACGCGTTCGCAGCGCACGTGGCGTTCAGCCCCGAGGCCGTCGCGCATGCGGCGATATCGGATGCGCCGACGTCGATCGTGACCAGCGCGACCTGATGACCGTGGGCCTTCAGGAATGCGACGGCGTCACCAAGCTGGGTACCGCTCGAGTACGAGCATCCCGGGCCGTTGGCCATCGACGTGGTGGTCGCGCCGCCGCAGCCGAGGTTGACCGTCTGCAGATTCGCGTAGCGCGTTGCCTCGTGCGCGGCGACCAGGTTCACGTAGCCGTTGGCCGCCGTGCTGGCGCCGATGCCGGTGGCGAGCCAGTCGCCGAGGGCCAGGTAGTAGTGCGGCGGTGGTGCGGCTTTCGCCTCCGCGGCAGGGATCGCCGCCTCGGCTGCCATTGCGCCGGTGGTGATGCATGCGACCAGTAATGCCCAGGCTCGCGCGTGCCGGTGCCGCGTTCCAGTGAACACGCCGCCCCCTGTTCTGCCCCAACCCTCGGATCCCGGAGGATCCGCGTCCGCACTTCTCGTTGGTGGTCCCAACAGTATCGAGCGCAGGCCGCCCCCGTCACCACCGTGAGTCCACCCGGACGGGTGGGGTTGACCCGCGCGGCCATGGGTACGTGCGGAGCGAGACGGCCGTCGCGACTGTCGCGACGTATCGCTGCCGTCGGCCAGCCACCGCGGGAGAGTTCCATGAGCAACGACGACTACGCAGGGTGGATCGGTCGCACCGCCCGCGACAGCATCGGCGAGAAGATCGGCAAGATCGACAACATCTACTCCGAAGGCGGAGCTCCCACGTGGGTGACGATCCACACTGGCCTGTTCGGCCACCACGTGACCTTCGCGCCACTCGCCGGATCGCAGCGCGACGGCCACGATCTCCGGCTCGCCTTCGGGAAGGCGAAGATCAAGGACGCGCCGCGCATCGATCCAGAGTCGGACCTGACTCCCGACGAGGAGACGCGGCTCCGCGAGCACTACCGCACAGGTACGGCGGAAGCAGGCGCCGACGCCACGGGCGGTGAAGGGGCTTCGATGACCCGGTCCGAGGAGGAGGTGCGCGTCGACACCGAGCGCGTCGAATCTGGGCGCGCCCGCCTCACGAAGCATGTCGTCACAGAAGAGCAGCAAGTGACCGTTCCGGTCCGTCGCGAAGAGGTGCGCGTGGAGCGCGAGCCCATCGACGCCGATCACCAGCCGGATGGCGCGCCGGAGATCGGTGAGGACGAGCAGGAGCTGGTGCTGCACGAAGAGCGACCTGTCGTACGCACCGAGGTCGTGCCCAAGGAGACCGTCCGGCTCTCGAAGGTGGAGAACACCGACGAGCGCGAAGTGGACGCCGAGGTCCGCAAGGAACAAGTCGACGTCGACGACGGCTCATAAACGATCGCGCCGAGCCTGAACCTCGCTAGTGGTGTGTCGCCCAATTGATCGGGCGAGCCGAAGCCGCACAGATCGGATCGGAGCGGGCTGGAGCTTGAGGGTCTCAAGCGCTGTGACGTGTCGCCGTGACGACGACGGTGGAATACGAAACGGTGACATGGCCGCCGAAACGGTCAATGGCGCTTGCGGTTGCCGAGCGCATCTCCACTAACTGGTGATCGTTGAGCGCGCTCAAGCCGCCAAAGGTCGGTAACTGATCGATCCACTCGTCGCGGCTGTATGTGTGTTCCCAGTCGAATCGCCACTCCTCGGGCTCAGCGAACACGGCGGCGTTACGGATGCCGTCGGCGATCGTGTCGAACAGTGGTCGATAGACATCCAGCGCTGGCTTCGTGAGCATCGCACCGAGATCGACAGCCGACTCAGGCATGACCTGCCGGTACGCGTCGCCCATGGCCTCCGCTATCACGAGAGGTACTTGAAACACGTGATGAAACGGTGCCAGGCGACCATGAGTACGCAAGACTCGCCCCGCCTTCACCGCGCCAGCGCGCGGATCCACCCAATGCCATGCAGTTCCAGCAACGACCGCATCGAACGAGCGACCCGCGGCATCCCAGTCCTCGAACCGCGAGACTTCCACCTCGACGCCGCTGCGGCGAGCGAAGTCGGCCATGCGCGGATCCGGCTCAACACCAACGACCTTGCACCCCGCAGCCTGGAACTGGCGAGCCGCGATGCCCGTGCCACAGCCCACGTCGAGCAGGTCGACGCCCGGGCTCGCAGACAGAATCCGATTCACCAACGCTTCGGGGTAACGCGGGCGCGTGCGGTCATATCGCTCGGCGTCGACCCCAAACGATTCGGCAACATCTCG
Organism: Acidimicrobiia bacterium; assembly: GCA_036501845.1. Lineage (GTDB taxonomy): Bacteria > Actinomycetota > Acidimicrobiia > IMCC26256 > PALSA-610 > JBBREP01. The sequence goes on from DASXZO010000102.1 coordinate 34,481, forward strand.
GTTCCTATGAATCGGCTGGCCAGAGCCGGGCATGTCAGACACCCGCCCGATTGCCCGATCCGCGAGCGTTATCGCCGGCGGACCACCCAGCTTGTGAGCGACATTCCATTAGAGCGCGGCCATCACGCCGATGCCGGCGAAGGCAGCGGCGAGACCGATCACGAAGCTGGCTGCGGCATAACGGAGTGCTTGGTCGACGGCACCTTCCTCGGCGAGGCGGACCGTCTCGAATGTGAAGGTCGAGAACGTGGTGTAGGTACCCACACCGCCGGTACCGATGATGGTCTTCGTCGTCGGACTCAGCCCGTGGTACAGCGACAGGCCCGTGAGCAAACCCAGCACGAAGCACCCGCTGATGTTCACGACGAAGGTGCCAAAGGGAAACGGGCCGCTCGTGTGGTCCTGCACCCAGCCGTCGAGCAGGTAGCGCGCCGGCGCGCCAATCCCTGCAGCCACCAGGAATGCGACCCATGCAGCCGAGCTCATCGCCGCGCACCCAACTGGCGTGGCGCCAAGCGCGCGGCGACGATGCCGAGATACGCCACTGCGAAACCGGCAACAAGACTGCCGAGGCCGTAGATGATCGCCACACCCACGTGGCGATCCTTGAGCAGCAGCGCGGTCTCGACCACGTAGGTACTCATCGTGGTGTACGCGCCGAGCACGCCCGTGGCGAGGAAGGGCCGCACGAGACGCGTCGGAGGGAAACGCTCGAGGATCAACACGAGAAGCGCGCCGAGCACGAAGCTCCCCGAGATGTTCTCCCAGAATGTTGCCCACGGAAAGCCACCGGCAGCGGTCGGAATCGCCTGCGACAGTTCGAAGCGCGCCGATGCACCGAGCATCCCGCCGAGCGCGATCGCGGCAATCACGGCCGGCTGCGCGCGACTCGCACCACGGCGAGGAGCATGGCGTTTCTGTGCAGTCGTCGGCTCGGCGGGATCGGATGGAGCCAGGTCGGGATCGATCGGAATGACGTTGTCGTCGTCCACATCTGCTCCTCGACCGGCCCCGGCTCACCGAGCGCGCTCAACTACCAACGCATACGTGCGAATTGGTAGGAGCCATCAGCCTTGCGGCGGTTCCGGCGAGCCCCATCGCCGATCTCAAGGTAACAGAACGGCATCGACGGGGCGGACTTGAGTCGGCGCGGGACGCGGACCCGCGCGGATGCCGTCAGGCGGCGGCGCTGCGCTTGGTGGCCTTGAGCAGCGCGGCGTTCGGCTTGTCGGGCAGCTCGGTGAGCGGTGTCGCGAGCTCCTCGATCGTCGGGCCATACTGCGCGGCGAGCGGCGCGAGCGCGTCGAGGTCGAAGTCGTAGCAACGGGCCGCGTTTCCGGCCAGCACGTCGCGCAACTCCGCTTCGGGCACGTTGTGGAACACCGCGCGCAGTGTCTCGCGTGTGAACGGCGGCGAACCCTCGTCGTGCGGGTAGTCGCTCCCCCACATGAAGCGATTGGGCGCGAGCACCTTGCGCGCCTCCCAGTCCTCGGGGCCGGGGAAGCTCGCGCCCGACCAGAGATTCTGCTTCACGTACTCCGAGGCCGAGCGCGCGAGCGCGTTGTCGGCGGTGTACTTGAGCTCGCCGATCTCGCCCTTGCGCACGTTGGCGATGATGCCGTCGAGCTGCTTCAACATTGGAGGCAACACCGACACCGACGCTTCGGTCATCACGAACTTGAGTCGCGGGAAACGCTCGAACACGCCCGAGAGCAACATGTGCACGAGCGGGCGCAGTCCGTAGAAGCCGACCTCGCTGATCATGATCATCGGTACCGACGCATACTTGCCGTAGTTCGGCGAGCCCGTGCCGCCGTGCAAGTTCACGGGGATCTCGAGATCCTGCAGCACCGCCCACAACCGGTCGTACTCCGGGTCGTAGAGCGGCTTCACCCACTTCACGTCGGGCGCGACGGTGGGCAGCAGCGCGCCGCCGCGCAAACCGTTCTCCTTGATCCACGTGACGTCGGCGATCGCGTCGTCGATGTCGTTCAAGAAGAACTGTCCGACACCGGCGCGTTGCGCGGGCTTGCGCCCGCAGAAGTCGACGAGCCAGCGGTTGTGCGCGTGGATGCCCGCGCGACGGTGCTCGTACTCCTCGGGCTTGGGCGGGCCGGCGAACAGAACGAAGCCGGGGTAGAACGGCGGCACGGTGTTCGGGAAGATCACCTCGCCCACCACGCCGTCGGCGAGCTGGTCGGCGTCGCGCCGGTCGTCGTCCCAGTTGCGCACACGCAGGTCGGTGTCGCGCAGGTCCTTCCACGGGTTCTTGTACCTGTTGCGCCACGCGTCGAAGTCGTCGACGTACTTCGCCTCGAGGAACTGGCGGTAAGTCTCGTGGTTCGCGCCGGCGTGGCAGTCCGACGAGATCAGGGTGTAGCGGTCCGAGGCTTCGGTCGTCATAGTCCTAGACTATAACCAGATTCTGGTTCTAGAATCAAGCCGTGGTGACCGTCACCGATCCGTCGACGCTGCCTCGTGGCCAGCAGGAGCGGCGGGCCCGCATCGTGGAAGCCGCCATCGACCTGTTGCGGGGCGGCGAGTACGACGCCATCCAGATGCGCGACATCGCCGACGGCGCCGGTGTGGCCCTGGCCACGATCTACCGCTACTTCACCTCCAAGGAGCACCTCTACGCGGCCGCGCTCGTCGAATGGTCGGCGGGCTTCCCCACCCTGGGCCGGGCCGGGCGGCCGAGCGGGAGCACGCCCGAGGATCGCCTCCGGGCGCTGATGCGCCGCGCGGTGCGTGCGTTCGAGCGCTACCCGCAGATGATGCGCGCCGAGATCATGCTCGAGAGCTCCCACGATGCCAACGCGCACGCGCTGTTCCAGCAGTTCGCATCGCAGAACACCGCGGCGTTACTCGACGCGCTCGACGGCATCGAGCCGTCCGTCGCCGCGTCGATCATCGATGTGGTGAATGCCGTGTTGGCCACACGCTTGCGGTCGTGGGCGCTCGGCCGTTGCTCAATCCGCGGCGTCGATCGCTCAGTGCAACAAGCGATCGACCTCGTGTTCGCGCCGCAGCCACCGTCGGCCTGATCGCCGGCGCACGGCTCCATTCGCGCACCCCCCGAATGGGGGATGACAACCACAATCAATTGACACGCTCCGTGGCGCGGGTAAATCATGGGGTGATTGCGCGGTGGGATGTGCGTTGGGGAATGGGGCAAGTGGTGAGCGTTACCGGTAGGCCGGCAAAACTGCTGTCGATGGCGCCGGTCGGCGCGCGGCACCTGGAGTCGTCGATTCGCGATGCGCTCTACGTGGTGTCGCATGGTCGGCTCGACACCACGAAGCCGCACCGCTTCTACGGGATCTTGAACGACCGCTGCAATCTCCGTTGTCGAAGCTGCCCAGCGTGGCGGCTCGACCAATACCCGGTGGAGCTTCCATCGGCCGAGTGGATACGTGTGCTCGGCGAGATCCGCGACTACGTCGGGGCCTTCTACATCAACTTCGCCGGCGGCGAACCGCTGCTCAAAGAGGGCCTTTTCGACATCCTGAATTACTGCCGCGACAACCAGATACTCGCTGGCATCACCTCGAACGGCGCGATCCTTCGTGACCGCCAAGCAACGCAACTCGTCGATGCTCGGGTGTTCAGCCTCAACCTCTCGCTCGACGGCGCGACCGCCGCGACCCACGACCACCTACGGGGATCACGCGGTTCGTTCGACCGTGTTCTCCGCACGATCGCACTCATGCAGGCGCACGCCGACCGCGAGCACGTCAAGCTTCCGCTCGTCGTCAAAGCCACCGTGAGCCGTCCGAATCTTCACGAGATGACGGACCTTGTGCGCCTGGCCACCGACGTCGGCGCATCGGGTGTGCTCTTCCAGCCGCTCTCGGACTGGGGCACTCCGGAGCTTCCCGAGATGTGGATCGACGACATGAGCGCGCTTGACGCGACCGTCGCGACACTCGTCGACATGAAGCGCGCCGGCCACGCGATCTTGAACACCGAGGAAGAGATCCAGGATTGGCCTCGCCACTTCCGCGGCGAATCCACGGTCGCGAACGACGGCTGGGTGCAGTGCTGGGTGGGGATTACGACGCTGCGCATCGATGCCGACGGTTCCGTATCGCACTGCGGACCGCTCGACCAGATTGGTCACGTCCGCGACCAGTCGATCGCCGAGATCTGGGAAGGCGAGACCGCGCGCCAACGCCGTCTCGAGTCGACGGTGTGCACACGCGGCTGTGGCCTGTCGTGCACCAAGCACCGTTCCATCCGCCGCGAGATCACCGGCGCGGTGCACTTCCTGCAGCGTTGAACCGCTACACGAGCGGCTCAACTCGAAGTGCCGGCGAGTACACCGTCGACCACTTCCATCAACTCACGTACTTCGAACGGCTTGGTGAGATACGCGGTCGCGCCGGCGGCAAGCAGTCGATCGATCTGGCTCTGTGTGGCGTCGGCGCTCACGATCACCACCGGCGTCGACGCGGTCGCCGGGTCATCACGGAGTTGCTGGAGTACCTCGCGACCGGAGATGTCGGGGAGGTGGAGATCGAGCAGGACCATGACCGGTTCGTGTTGGTGCGCAAGATCGAGGCCGACGCGTCCTTGCATAGCGGGAATGATCTGGATGTCACCTCGGTGCTTGGTGATGCGCTGCACGAGCTTGAGGTTCGCAAGGTTGTCCTCGATGTAGAGAATGCTGTGCCGCCGGTCCTCACCGCTGGGGGTCGGGTCGCTCTCCGCAGGGGGCGCGGAGTCGTCCGGGTGGAGACGCTCGTAGCGTTCGACCGGTCCTTCTGCGAAGGGCAGCACCACCGAGAACGTGCTGCCTTCGCCAACCTCGGTGCGAACACTGATCGTCCCCCCCATCACCTCGACAAGTTTGCGGGACAACGCGAGACCGATGCCGGTTCCCTCGGTCTCGGTTCGCTCCGCGCCGAGCCGTTCGAACGGCGTGAAGAGCCTCGACACCAAGTCGGGCGAGATACCAAGCCCGGTGTCGGTCACCCCGATACGCACCTGCCCAGGCTCGGGCTGGTCGCAGGTGAGGGTGATCGTTCCAGCCGGGCGGTTGTATTTCACCGCGTTCGAGAGCAGGTTGATGAGCACTTGCTTGAGGCGCTGGCGGTCGGCGGACACATAGTTCTCCGCTTCGCTACCAAGATTCGACACGAACTCGATGCGGCGTTCGGCGGCGAGCGGCGCGATGAGGTCCTGCACTTCGCTCACGACCTCGCCGACCCGGACGGCCTCGGTCGACAACGCGAGTTCGCCGGTCTCGATGCGCGAGATGTCGAGGACTTCGTTGATGAGCCCGAGAAGGTGCTTGCCACCCTTGAGGATGTGATCGACCACTTCTTGCTGGTCGTCGTCGATACCTTCGATGTCGAGCACCTGCGCGAACCCGAGGATCGCGTTGAGCGGCGTGCGCAGCTCGTGACTCATCCTCGACAAGAACTGGCTCTTCGACCGGTTCGCGGCCACTGCGTCCTCGCGAGCGACTTCGAGCTCGGCAAGCGTGCGGCGGAGTGCGACGGTCCGTTGTTCCACGAGCGCCAGCGCGTAGGCGCGCCTGCGGGCCACGATCAACACTGCCCCACCGGAGATGAGTGCACCGATCAAGCCGCCGAGGAGGATGATCCACGGCACGTTCCCGGCCAAGCCGCCGGTCAACGTGGTCTTCGCGCTCGTGATCATCAACCATCGGTCGGCGCCGAAGTCGATCACTCGCGAGTACGAACCCCGCGTCGGTGTGAGGCGGCTGGTGGTCGTCAAGATGAGCTGGTCTGGCTGCGCCGTCGGCGTGCGGTAGAGCACGAAGTTGAGTTCGCTGTACGCGGAGTCCTTCGGGGTCGCGATCGGCTTGGCCGGCAGGATCGGGGATGCTTCGAAGATGACGAAGCCGTGTGGGCGGCTCAAAGCGACGATCAGGCTGCTGATGCCCTTCGAGTCGGTCGCACCGCGCGCGGTCACGAGTTGTTGCGTCTTCAGCGCGCGGCTCGCGAGCGCCGCGTCAATACCCGTGAGCTTCTGCCCCACCGCCACACCCACGCCTTGCGCGCCGTGCACAACGAAGCCATCGCCGGTTTGCTGCGCGACCGCGATCGCGGTCATCGCGCTCCCGCCTCCGCTGCCGAGCGACGATTTTGCCGCCGCGTTGAACCCCTTATGCGGAGCTTTGCTGCCCGCGTACGTGTCGCCGAGCAGTCGGAGCGACACTTCCGCAGTGTTCAGCGACGTCTGCACCGTGCCCGCGATTTCGTTCACGCGTTCGCGAAGCAGGGCATGCTCCTCGGTCGTGTTGGCGTTGCGTGCCGCGGCCCAGCCCGCCACGCTGAGCCCCGCGAGCACGATCACGACGGCCGGCGCCAGCAGGTGGAGCAGCAGTTTGGAGCGGGCGGTATCCATGGCGGCTTATCGGCACACTCGATGCAGAGCGTGATCGTTGTGAAGCTCCAGAGACACAGCGTTTGCACAACGAAGCGCTCGTGCCGCGCGGAGGCTCAGGCGTTGCGACCGACGAGTCGACATCTCATACGGGGAGACCGCGCGTTGCTATTCGGAGTCATCGAGTGAGGCACGGGCCGTGAGCCGCACTACATCAGATCACGTGGAGAAAGCGCCGATGGACGCGCGTCGCATGGTGTTGGGGCGAAGCGCGATCGCGGTGGTTGTGGTCTGTGTCGTTGCCGCGCTCATTCTCGTGCCGTTGGTCTCGGCTCGACGACACGCCCAGACCCTTTCGACTCGCGGCGTCGTGTTGCAACGCGAGGTCGACGCCCTACGCACGACGCTCGGTGACTGGGGCATCCAGATCAATGCGCAGCTGGGAAGCGCGAGCCCCGGTGCTGCGATCGACGCTGACGCCTTGTCGCACGGCGTGCAGCTCTTCTCGAGCGAGAAGTTGGAAGCCACCGCAGCACTGAAATCGCTACGTACGTTCGGCCTCGACGACCTCGCCGACCGACTCAGCGCCGCGCGCAGCGCGTTCGACTCGTCGGTGTCTCGGTTCACGAGTCTCGTGAACTCATCGGGATTGTCGACTGCGCAGGTGGCGACCATCGTCGACTCGGAGCGCGCCGCGTACAGCACGATGTGGGATGCGGCGGCAAGCATTAGTGCGAGTGTGCAAGACCGTGTCGTCTCACCGGCGGCGCACGACGCAGTTTCGGATGCGAATCTCACCATTTTTGCCATCCTGATACTCGATGGCATTGTCATCGTCGCGCTGATCGCTTCCGCGTTTGTCACCGCTTCCCGTGTGCATCACGAAGATCTCGTGCGCCGGGCGGCCGAAACCCGTGGCGAATTCGAGCTGGGCCTGCAAGTTGCGCTCGACATGGCCCATACCGAGGCGTCGGTGTGGGGCGTGGTGAACGACGCCACCCGCGAAAGCGTCCCGCGCTTGGACGTCGATGTCCTTGTCGCTGACTCGAGCCACGCGCACTTCGCGCGAGCGCTCCAGACACCTGACGACTCCGCTGATGCATTGCGCGGTTGCGATGTGGGATCGCCGCTCGACTGCCCAGCGGCGATCCGCGGCCAGACGATGTCGTTCCGTTCCAGCGAGCTCCTCGATGCCTGCCCGCACCTCAAGAACCGTCCCACCGGTGCGTGCTCCGCCACGTGCGTGCCGTTCGGGATCGCCGGTCGCGCGCTTGGCGTGGTGCACGCGACGGCACCCGCCGATCAACCTCCGACCGAGAGTGAGAACGGGTATCTCCAGCTCATCACGCGGCGCGCATCGGAGCGTGTCGCTATGGTGCGCGCGTTCGACGAATCGGAAGTGCGAGCGAGCACGGACCCGCTCACAGGTTTGCTCAACCGCCGCAGCCTGGAGAATCAGGTACGCGAGCTGCGCGCGTCCAACGCCTCGTTCGCAGTCGCCTACGCCGACCTCGACCACTTCAAGCAGCTCAATGACGTGCATGGGCACGCCACCGGCGACCGAGCGCTCCGCCTCTTCGCCCGAGTGCTGCGTGACGCCGTCCGCCCAAACGATCTGGTCGCCCGCTACGGCGGCGAGGAATTCGTCATCGTCCTGCCTCATTGCAGCAACGATCACGCCGTCGCAGTGTGCGAACGCGTCCGCGAACGCCTCGCGCTCGCACTCAACACCGGCGCAATGCCAGCGTTCACGGTCTCGTTCGGCGTGAGCGGCACCATTGGTGACGACGAATTCGACGATGTCGTCACGCGCGCCGATCAGGCGCTTCTCGAGTCGAAACGCGGCGGCCGCGACCGTGTCACCGAAGGCGCAAGTCACTCGAATGGGCGGTCACGCGGGATGCCCGCCACCGCGACCAACCGCGACGGCACCCCAGCGCCGCAGCAACCCCTCGAAGACGTTGCCGCATTCTCCTCGCGGTCGTAGTCAGTTCGACCGCGCGCCGGTTAGTGGCCTGTGAGCGCGAGGAGAAATCCGACAAGCGACACGGAGAAGGATTGGGCTTCGGACGGCGAGAGGCCGTACTGACGCATCACGGTGACCAGCGCGCTCTGTTCACTCGTCGAATATGGCGAGGTGTATGTGTGCGGCCCGCTGCTGACCGGCGGCGTCACAGGCGACAACGTCGGCGAGTTCACGACTCCCACGAGGAACGCGAGGATGCCCACCGACGTCTTCTGCGCGGTCGCCGCGGTCTGCTTGTAATAGGTGGCGTTCTTCAGCAGCCGGGTGTTGTCCGACGCGTTGTACGGCGTGGTCACGTTGACGGACGCGGCCTTCGGGGTGAACGACGCCGACGGTGGCGATTTCGGTCCCGATCCGGAGAGGTTCACCGCCGCAACCGTTGCCCGCTGCGCGGTGCCGTTCGGAACGGACACGACTGCTCGCGACGCGCCGGCCGGAACTGTGATCGTCTGGCCACCCGGGGTCGTCGTGATCACATAGCTCGAGACGGCTGATGTCCCCGACGACGATGGTGGTGACCACCCAACGGTGACCCATCCCGAGCCGCTGCTGACGAACGAGATCGTGGGCGCGCTCGGACATCCGGAACACGGGCCGCCGGACGTCGCAGTCACTTGTAACGCCTGGCTGAACTGACCCGACGTCGTGGGATTCGAGTATTGCGGCCGTACGTCGATGGCGTACGTACCGGCGCTCGGTGGGTCGAAGTTGAACGAGGGGTTTGCGACAACTCCGCTCAGCGTCGGCGAACCCAATTGCTGTGTGTTGCTCAGTGCGACGTTGTCGAAGTACCACGCCGCGGAACTGCAGAGGCACACTGCACCACCATCGAAGGCGTACGACGTCGCGAAGCGAATGTTGATCTGCTGTCCGGCGTACGGCGCGAGCGACACGGTCTTGTGCGTGAACGAAGTCTCGTCGCCACCCGCCTGTTGGAATGGCGCCGACGACCAGGTAGCGCCGCCGTCCGTCGACACTTCCACGCTCGCATCGAGGTGGTCGAAGTTGGCCGCCTCGCTGTCGAAGCTGAGTTGGCTGCTCGCGCCGGGCAGGAACGTGGGCTTCAGCGTCAGCGTGTCGGGATTGTCGAACTGTGTGATGTAGAGCTGGAACGCGTTGCTGCCGCTCACGACATGCGTGCTCTCGATGGGGTTGTAGCCGTCGACGTTCGCAGTCCAGTTCGTCAAGCCGTTCTCGGCACCGTCGTTCAAGGCCGAGATGGTGAGCGGCGTGGTGCGCCACTGGTAGCCCGTCGCGTTCGGGATCGCAGGAACCGTGTACGCGCTGTTCTGGCCCACGGGCAGCGTCGTGGGACCGCTCGGCGTGTGCGCGCTGTCGCCCTTCGACGGATCGATGACCGTGACGTTGTACGTGGACGGCGCCACGACGTTGCCGTTCACGGTCACATTGCTCACGGTCACCGTGTAGGTCGTGTCGGCGCCGGGCTTCGGCCACGGTTGACCGTCGGTCACGCCGGCAACCGTTGGGATCCAGATCAGGGCGGGGTCGCCGTAGGGACCGTTGCGACCTTCGACGGTCACGGGCACGCTGCTGCCGTTGCTCGACATCGTGACCGTCGCGTTCGTGAAGTCGGCGTTGGCGAGGCTGAAGCTCCAGCGCGGATACACGATCTGGTAGGGCACAAAGCCCTTCGGCGGCCACGCCATGAACCCGTCTCGAGGCGTCGGGATCGGGCTCACCGGTGGAGTGATCACGTATTGGGCTTCTGCCGCGGGGCTCGTGCCAGTGGCGGGCACGCTCCCCGACCCCATCACGTCAGTTGCCTCGTACAGCATGTTGCGCCGATGCCCGAGCACGTCGTCGTCGAACATCAGTTGGTCGATCGAGTCCGGGCCAGTGTTGCCGAGCGCGAGGTTCGACGCCGACGCACCGTCGGAGCCGTCCTGGCTCCAGCACGCCCACGAGGTGGGAGGCGCGTGGCTGAGGTCGCCTTGCGCGCTCATGATGAGCGCGGCCGCCTGTGCCTTGGTGTTGTAGGTGGAGTTCAGCGTGACGTTCGACGGCACGCCCGCCATCGCGCGGAAGTAGTTGATCCGCGTCAGCGTGGCGTTGAGGTAGTCACTCGACACGGTGCCGGGATTGCAGGCGGCGATGCTGCCCGTCCACCCGGGGTCGACGCCGTTCGACGACTCGTGGACCCGGTAATAGAACTGCCGCACGTCCTCGCGGTTCGACATCGTGACCGTGAACGGGCCTTGTGGAGTGGTCGACGGCGTGACGGCGCGCCCGGCCGCAGCGTGCGGCGGCGCGACCGCGTTCGCCGATGTGATCGCCGCAACTCCGGCGGCACTCACGAATGTGGCAACGATCAGCGCGACGCGCGCCGACCAGATCGCGACGCCACGAACCATGGCCCGCACCCCTTCGTATTCACTCGGTCCCCAACCGGTCCCGAGTGTGCCAGTTCGCGCATTCTCCGTCAACGCACGGCCACCGGAGAGAACCGCAGCGTCCGCAACGCCGGGCCGTTTGACGGCCGAATGGCCTACCGTGCGTGACGACCGATGGCATCTTCCGGCATCTTGCCAGGTGCCCGACACGCGGAATCGGTACTCGGACTCGAGCGCTTCGGCGGTGCGGCGATCGCCGACCCGAGCTCGGCGAGATCACGCTCGGCATGACATTGACGGCGATAGAGCGTGAGCGCGTCGAAGCGCTCGATCACGTCGGCGTCGAACGCGAGCGGCCGAGGGCCGAGCGCGCGTCCGAACCGATCCTGCACCTCGCCGCATCCCGCATCCACGAGGTGACGAACGGCAAGGGCCCGCGTACGAGCGAGCCTGGCGTCGTCGGGATGGCGGTCGGCTTCGGCTCCAGCCGCATCCAAGATGGCCTCGAACGACCACCCGATCGCGGCCATCGCACCGAGGTGCGCCAAGTCGTGCGCATCGGTGCGACTCGCGCCGAGCGCATGGTCGATGAGTCCCTGCGCGGCACCCGCCCAACACGCGGCCGGACCAATCGCACCATGCCAAAAACCAGGTCTGTCCAGGTACCAGCCCGCGTCGCCAACCTGCGCGCGTGCAGAGATCGTGAGCCCGTCGAAATCGACGAGCGCAGTGTTGGTGTCACGCATCGCGAACCCGCGCCATGCAGAAAGGTCGATCCGACTCGCGTTCAGCGCCTCGCCTGGTACCAGAAAGAGGACCGGACTCGCGCCGCACGAGGCGGTGACAAGTGCATCGTCGACGATTCCTGCGCCGGTGCAGAAGCCCTTCGACCCGTAGAAGGTCACCGTGCCGTCGCGCACCTCGAACCGAAGCGTTTCGCGCGCGCTCTCGGACGCCCAGACACCGAGCACACGCCCGCGTGTCGGGACGCAACCCGCCTCGTGCAGGATCTGCGTCGCGTCGATGTGGGCCTCGGCAAGCCGCGCCGTTGCAACATCGGCGCGCGCAATCGCGGCGAGCCGTCGCCAGCGCTCGCGCGTCTCGCCGTGTCCGATTGCCGGAAGCACGAGCTCGCCCTCATCGAGGAGACGGCGGACTCGGTCGCCGGCCTTCACGACGACACTGTGGCGGGCAGCGCCTCGAGCGCGTCGAGATACGCGGCAAAACCATCCGGCGCGCGGCTCCGGCGGCGGCTGCTCGTGGTCACTGGGGCAAGTGTCGTGGAGACGACGGGATAGCCCGCCGCGCGCAGACCGGCCCAAAGATCGTGATCCTCACCAGTGGCCAAGTCTCGCCAACCGCCGATCGCCGTGTAGGCGTCGGCGCGGACGCCGAGGTTCGTGCCGTGGAGATGCGGATGCCATCCCGCGACCTTGACCGCGTAACGCCGCTCGAACAGCGCTCCAAGACCGGTCGGCCGGTCGCCGAAGGATGCGATCGACACGGTGCCCGCTACCGCTGCGGCACCACGCAACGCTGCCTCGCGATGCACCGTGATCCACTCCGCGGGCACCGTCGAGTCGGCGTCGGTCGAGAGCAGCCAGATGTCTCGCGTCGATCGCGACGAGAAGTGCTCGAGTGCCAGCGCGCAGCCCGTTCTCCGTGCCGCGCCGACGATGCCTTCGTCGATCACACACACTTCGCCACGATCGCCGAGCGTTCGCCGGGCGCGGTCCGCCGTGCGGTCGAGGCAGCGATCGGCGACCACCACGATCCAGGCGCCCACCTGTGCTGATTCGACCGCTGCGATCACAGAATGGAGGCACGTGTCGATCACGGCCTCCTCATCACGGGCCGGGATCACGATCCCGACCGACCACGGCGGCGCGCCGCTCACACGCGCGTCCAGACGTCGACCACGTACTCAGGACGCGCGAGATGTCTCACGTGCTTGCACTTCGCCGACAGGGCGTCGGAAATCACCTCGTGCACGACCGACCCGTGGAGCTGGTGGTCTGCACTGTCGCCGAGCCAATGGCACGCGAGGAGGTCTCCGGTGGGCTCGAGCGCGTCGGCAAGACGAACCACGATCGCGCCGAGTTCGCCGACATCGAAGTAGTAACCCAGCTCCGCGAACACCACGAGGTCGAGGCCACGCGGCGGTGGATCGACCACAGACCCAACTGTCACGTTGACGTGGGGGTACTGCGCACACCGCCGTCGCGCACACTCGACCGCGGTCGGCGACACATCGTTCGCGTCGAGTCGCGCACAGCGCGGCGCGAGACGAACACTCAACGCGCCCACCGAGCAACCCGGTTCGTATGCCCGCGCGTCACCACGCTCCGGTAGCTCGGCCAAGATGTCGTCGTATCGCTGCTGCTCGAACGCAGATTCCGCGAAGTTCCACGGATCCTCATTCGCGCGGTAACGAGCCTCGAATGCTTCCGGGCTCCACGGTTCACCGGACACTCAGGGCCACCCGTCTCATCGGCTCGTCACCGTTCCCAGTGCCGATGAAGCGCCAGCGCGGCGAAGAATTCTTCGGCCGAGCCAGCGACGCCGGATGCACCGGGATCGATGCCGAGTGGCTCACTCCATGCCGGGTCGAGCAGCGCCACGGTCTTGTGATGGCGGTACGCCTCTTGGACGAAGACCCCCAGCGTGGGATCGGGCGCGGTCGCGAGGATGACACCGTCGTATTCCACCGGATCTGTGATGTGCACAGACCGATCCACTGCCACATCCTGTTCGAGCTGGCCGAGATGCGGGCCGACGACGACGACTTCCACTCCGTCGGGATCGGCGGCGGTCCGCCACGCCGAGACCGCGCGGCGCGTCGTGTCGTCGCCGGCAAGCAGCGCGACGACGCGGCCGGCCGACACTCCGGGTTCGTCGCTCACAAGCGAGAGCGCCGGTGAGAGCTGCGCGGGTTCGAACGGGCGACCGCGCGGCGCGTCGATTCCGAGGTGCTGCGCCACACGCGTCGCGAGGTCGGCGTCCACATTCGCGAGTAGGCCGACGACCCGCGCGCCGACACCCTCACTCACGCACTTTGCGAGTTCGAAGCTGAACGCGGCGACGATGTGGTCCCGCTCGACATCGGTCAGTGATCGATAGAAGAGCGTGGCCTGCGTGAAGTGATCGTCGAAGCTCGCCGGCCGCAGCTTCAACTTCGGACCGTTCACGGCGTGAGGGCTATGCGTGTAGACGCCCTCGCCAGGGCGCGCGAACGGGCAGCCGCCTCCGAGACTGTTCGGCGAGTACGCCGTTGCGCCTTCGTGCACGGCTTGTTGCATGAACCCGTCGCGATTGTTGTCGTTGACGTCGGCGAGCGGCCGGTTCACCGGGATCTGGGCGAAATTCGGGCCACCGAGCCGGGTGAGTTGAGTGTCGAGGTACGAGAACAGCCGGGCCTGGAGCAGTGGATCGTCGACCAGACCGATCCCCGGGACCAAGTGCCCGGGATGGAACGCAACCTGCTCGGTCTCGGCGAAATAGTTCGCAGGATTCCGATCGAGCGTCATGGTCCCGACCAGGCGAACGGGACACAGCTCCTCGGGCACGAGCTTGGTTGCGTCGAGCAAGTCGATGCCCTCAAAAGTTTGGTCCGGCGTGTCGGGCATCACTTGCACACCGAGTTGCCACACCGGGAAATTGCCCGTCGCGATGCGCGCGTGCAGATCGCGCCGGTGATAGTCGGGATCGATACCGCCGAGCTTCTGCGACTCTTCCCACACCAGGCTGTGCACGCCGGCCGCGGGCTTCCAGTGCCATTTCACCAAGCGCGTCGACCCGTCGGGGGCCGTCAAGCGGAAGGTGTGGACGCCGAAGCCCTCCATGGTCGCGAACGAGCGAGGTATCGCACGATCGGACATGATCCACATGAGCATGTGCACGGACTCGGGCTGAAGCCCGACGAAGTCCCAGAACGTGTCATGGGCCGATTGCGCCTGCGGGATCTCGCGATCGGGTTCGGGCTTGACCGCGTGGATGAGATCCGGGAACTTGAGACCGTCTTGGATGAAGAACACCGGGATGTTGTTGCCGACGAGATCGAAGTTGCCCTCGTCGGTATAGAACTTCGTCGCGAAACCGCGAACGTCGCGCGCGGTGTCGGCCGAACCCCGCGAGCCGGCGACGGTGGAGAACCGTACGAACGTTGGGGTGCGAGCGCCCGACCGAAGGAAGGCTGCACCACAAATGTCTTCCAGGCCCTCGGTGACCTCGAACACACCGTGTGCGCCTGCACCACGCGCGTGCACCACCCGCTCGGGGATGCGCTCATGGTCGAAGTGCGTGATCTTCTCGCGGAGATGGAAGTCCTCGAGCAGCGTCGGCCCGCGGTCCCCCGCTTTCAACGAGTTGTCCGCGTCGTCGACCGCCAACCCTTGCGCTGTCGTCAGCCGATCTCCCGCCTGAGCCCATGCGAGGTCCGTACCATCCGCAGCCGGCGTATCCGGCGAGAGGCTCACGAGTTTCCCCTGCGCACGCGCCCGTTCCGCCTTGGCTACAGACGCCGCCTTCTGCGACGGCTGGTTCGGCGTCGGATTCTCCCGCTCCGCCGCGCTCGTCGCTTCGTCGCGATTCGGGGAACGAGCGCCGTCTTCGGCAAGCGGACCCTTTGGCTTTCGCGCTGCACGCGCCATCTTGCTGCTCCTCGCGCCGCGCTCACTGCGCGACCATCCGCTCGCGGCGACCGGTGATCCGGCCACCGGCGCGTCTCGTACCCGACGCGGCGGTGATCCATGCGGCGCGGCCTGGGCGCGCAGCAATCAGCGCGCACGCGCGTCGGGGAGCAACGAGGGCCCCGCAGAAAAACAGCAGCCCTATCGAACGGACGGTTTGGCTACGGCACGCACGGACTCGTGCACGTGTACTTCACGGTCGCGCCGTGGAAGATGCCGCCGCTCGCCGCGTCGCCGGGATAGTCGGTGATCACGCTCGCCTTCCAGTCGATCACGTAGCGGCGGCCGTCCACCACGGTCGCGATCGGGTTGCCGGTCTTCGTGAACGTGCCCCGCACGCATGCCCCGAGGTGACTCGGTGTGGTGAACGACACGTTCGTCGTCGTGATGGCGCTCTGCGGGACGTACGACCCGAACGACAGCGACTCTCCGAAACAGCCGGTGCGATTGGCGGGGGTGACCGTGAAGCTCACGGCAGTGACCTTGGCGCCCTTGGGCAGGTCGATGCCGGCCTCGAACGTCACGTGCGTCGAGTTCGGTGCGGCTCCGCCCTCGAACGTGGCGGACACGCCACCGCCGCTGTTCGGAACGAACTGCGGAGCAACTCGCTCGTCGAGCGAATGCATGTCGGTTCCGGCGATCGTGCGCGTGAAGCTGGTCGGTGCGGCTGCGCTTCGCGCGGTGGTGGCGCCTGATGACGACGTCACGGCCACCAGTCCGGCTGCAGCGGCGACGATCGGGACAGCAATGAGTGCGATGCGACGAAGCGTTGTCATGCGGCGCAGTCTCTCACTGTCCGCGACAGTCCACCACCCAACGACGCACGCCCGGCTTGCTGGCTCGCCTCAGATCAGCTTGGCGCGGCGCACGCTTGGAGCAGCTTGATCTCTCGAGCCGCGGCGGCCTCGAAGTCGTCGCGCCCGGACCCTGCGGCCGTGACCGCGTCGACGAGCGCGTCGATCTTCTGCCGTACCTCGTCCGCGCTCTGCGACGACACCAACGTCACGGTCATACGGGCGGAATTCCCGGCGCCACCGCGCGCAAAACCCCCGAGCCCGGGCGGCACGCGGCATTGTTCGATCGTCGACATTTCGCCGCGCTCGCGCCGTTTCGATCCGCGGCCTACGACCCAGGCGCAACGAGGGCAGGAAGAGTGACGTCGTCAGCGAGCACGAGCTGTTGCGCGCGGCGCACCCGGCCGAGGCCGGGCAAGGTGAGCTGGCGGGTGCCACTCACGCGGATCCAAGGCGGAAGCGAAGTTGCGCGATAACCGACCGCGAGAAGCTCGCCGGGCTGAGCTGCGTCGCAGAGACGTGAGGCGAGATTCGTCGGGCGGCCGATGTAATCGTCACCGTCGATGATCAGCACTTCGCCGTGCGCAACGCCTCCACGTAGGGCGAGCGGCTGCTCGGCGTAGCGGGCGATGAGCTCGGTCGCGGTGGCGATTGTGGGCCCCACCTCCACGCCCACGATCATTGCGCCGTCGCCAAGCCATTTCGCGACGCGCACACCGCGCCGCGTCACCAGAGCCCGGGTGAGCGACCGGAACTGCGTGACGGTCGCGATCGCGGCGTGTTCTCCATGGCGGGCGGTGAACGCAGTGAAGCCACAGAGATCGACGAACGCAAACGCGCGCACCACATGAGGTATGGCGTCGGCGACCTCGTGCGGCGCTTCGACCCCGCGCACCGCGCCGGCAGTGCCGAGCGTGCCTGCCAACGCCCAATCGCTCTCGTCCGCGGAAGCGGCTCGGCTGAGCGTTTCCACGCCCTTCGCCCGAGCCCGTTGCACGAAGCCGGCGCCGCCTACATCCTCGTCGGTGCTCGCGCTTCGCTCATCGGACGACATCCGCGATGACGGTAGCCAGCCGCGACCCGATGCTGGTGTCGAATCGCCGCGCCCTCACGCCCTCGCCGGGCGAAACCGGCCAACGCCGATTTCACCGGTTCTTGTGACGGGTGTCGCACCAACCCCGTTCGCACTCGGCGATTGGGTAGGTCCGTGGCGGGGCGGCGGCACAGAGCTGCGGCACTGTCCACGGAGGTAGCAATGAACTGGAAGTTGCGTGGTCTCGCGATCGTCGGGGCGCTCACTGTCGCGGCCGGCTTCGTCGCCGTGCCGGCGTTCGCCGCCGCGCCGGTGAACGGGGTCGGCACCGTCAGTAACTGCAAGATGTCGGGCTCGATCGCCTTCAGCCCGGCACTGTCGAACACCACCAAGGTCGTGACCACCACGATCACCACGAACATCACCTGCCATGGCGGCACCGGCGATGGCGCCAACATCGCCACCGGCTCGGCCAAAGGCGTCGAGAAGAAGAGCGAGAGCTGCAGCAGCCTCGCCGGCTCGACGCCCCACAAGCTCTACATCTCGACGAAGTGGGTCGTGAAGAAGGGCAAGCGTGCGTTGAACGCAAGCAACGGCACGCTCACGAAGGTGGCATCGAGCATCAGCAACTCGGGCGTGATCACGTTCAACGCGTCCGGGAAGGTGTCGTCCGGTTCGTTCTCCAAGGCGCCGAACAACGACATCCTCGCCCACGCCATCATCCAGCAGAACGCGTCGACCGTTGTGGCGCAGTGCGGCGCGGCGGGCGTGTCGAAGCTCACGATCCAACCGACCTCGGCCATTCAGATCAACTGACGCACGTCGGCATTGCGCACGGGAGGAGGGCCAGTCGCCGAGCGGCTGGCCCTCCCTCGCGCGCAGTCATCGCTCGCTCACCCGAACGTAAGCGACCCTTGCAGCTCGACCGTGACCGCCACGTTGCTCGAGCCACTCTTGTCGTTGCACTGGGTACCGATGCCGTGGATGCGGTAGGTGCCGTTGCCCGACGCATGCTTGTACGCACCATTACCGCTCGTGATCGTGTACGTGCCCGTCTGGTCGAACTCGAACGAGCACGTCCGAGGATCGTGGTGTTGGTTCGTCTTGCCCCCGTGGTGCTTGAGCATGATCGATCCCTTGGGGAACGTGAAGCGATCGGCGGTCTGGCCGAGCTCGGTGTCCGTGCCCTTCGCCGAAATCGGGCCGGCCGCGACCACCGTCTGCGCTCCCGACGACGTCGACATCTGAATTCCGGTGAAGTACTGGGTGGGCGGGTTCGCGGCGCCGGCGGTGGTGGCGATGTTCGCCATTCCCAGTACGCCGATGACGGCCACGCCGAGCAATGCGCGCAATTTCATGAACATTCCTTTCATTGGATGTCACTCGTGAGGATCGAACGCAAGTGTCCGCCAGCTGTCGCGTTCGCACATCCGGCACCTGACGGACGTTCGCCCGCCCGTCACGGTGATCCTGATGAGGTGATCCTCGATCGATCTCGCGCTGCCGACGCACAGGGCCGCGTGGCCAAGCCTGGCCCCCGTCGTGACTTTGGTGAGCCTAACCTAAGTAGTGAGGAAGCGGACCTGGGGTACGCTCAGGGGCCTTGCGTCGCAGAAGGAAGCCCATATACAGATGAGTACCCGCACACCGCAGCGTCCGCCTTCGAGCGCCACGGCGCCGACGCTGTCGACGTTGTTGTCGCGCCGAAGCGCCGGCCGCCTGCACGGGCTACGCCATCACCCTCGCAGCGCACCAGCTCGGGCTGGGCGCGATATGGAAGTCAACTCCGTTCACCACAGGCAACGCACTCTGCGGCGCGCTCGACATCACCGCCGACGATCAGTTTCTCGGTTGGATCAATCTCGGCCAATCGAGCGACGCATTGTCGTCCGAGCCGCGACCCGAGATCGACCTCGCGAAGATCGTCCGTCATCTGAGCCCGAGCGGAGTTCCCACGCGCTCATGAACCGCGCGACGGGCTGATACCGGGCGCGTGCCGGTGGCGGGTCGAACGCGAGACGCTCAGTTGACGAGCGGGTCGCGCGGGAGACCGAGGATGCGTTCGCCGATCTGGTTGCGCTTGATCTCCGAGGTGCCACCCGCGATTGACATCCCGCGGTGGAACAGCACGAGCATGTTCGACGTTGCGCCCGCGCCCTCGAAGAACAGCGAGTCGGGCCCGTTGAGCTGGGTCATGATCGCGGCGGCGTCGTGGCCCACCTCGGAGAGCACCAGCTTGGTGATCGCGCCTTCCGGCCCCGGGCCGGCTGCCAGCACCGCGCGGTGCACACTGCGGACGTTGAGCAATCCGATCGCGCGCTGCTGCGCGATGTAATGACCGATGCGCACCGCGCCGCCGGGCAGGCGTTCGGGGTGCGCGTCGAAGGGTGCGATCATCATTTCGCCCGGGAGGGTCATGCCGCCCTGGCCGCCGCCGATGCTCACACTCTCGTTGCCGAGCGTTGCCCGTGCCACGGTCCAGCCGCCATCGACCGGACCCACCACGTCATCGTCGGGCACGAACACGTCGTCGAAGAACACCTCGTTGAACTCGGACTGGCCCGTGGTCATGCGCAACGGCCGCACTTCCACACCGGGCGCGTGCATGTCGAGCACCACCATCGTGATGCCTTCGTGCTTCGGCACGTCGGGGTTCGTGCGCACCGTGGCGAAGCCCATCCCGGCCACGTGTGCGCCCGAGGTCCACACCTTCTGGCCGTTGATCTTCCAGCCGCCGTCGACGCGCGTCGCGCGGGTCTTCACGCCGGCCGCGTCGGAGCCGGCATCAGGCTCGCTGAAGAGCTGGCACCAGATCACGTCTTGGCGCAACGCCGGCGCCACCCATCGCTCCACCTGGTCGGGCGTGCCGTGCTGGATCAGCGTGAGGATCACCCAACCGGTGATCCCGTAGGCCGGCTTCTTCACACCGGCCGCTGCAAACTCTTGCTCGATCACGAGCTGCTCCACCGCGCCGGCGCCGCGGCCCCACGGCGTCGGCCAGTGCGGTTGCACGTATCCGGTCTCGATCAACCGCTCGCGCTGCGCCTCGGCCGGCAAATCCTTGATGCTCTCCGCGAAGGCGCGTACCTCGTCGCGGATCGACTCCGCCTCGGGCGGCAGCTCGACATCCGTTGCTCGCACCACGCCCCGCCGGGTGAGGTCGGTGAGATCGGCCGCCGCACTGTCGGGATCGAGCAGTTGGAGCAGCACCGTCGCGCGGCGCATATAGAGGTGCGCGTCGTGCTCCCACGTCATGGCGATGCCGCCCTGCACCTGCGTGTCGAGATTCGCGCAGAGGTCGGCTGCCGGTGCCGCGAGCGTGGCGGCCATCGCGGCCGCATACGAGAGCTGGTCGGCACCCTGTTTCGCAGCGCGCGCGGCATCCCACACCGCACCGGTGGCGAGCTCGGTGGCCACGAGCATGTTGGCGCAGTGATGCTTCACGGCCTGGAACATCGCGATCGGGCGTCCGAACTGCTGACGCACCTTGGCGTACTCCGCAGCCTGATCGGTGCACTCGCGCGCCACTCCAACCGCTTCGGCGGAGAAGAGCAACCTCGTGAGATCGATGAGCGTCCGGCGCGCGCCGGAAATCACTGTCGCCGTCGCGCCGTCAAATGTGACGCGCGACGCGCGGCGAGTGGGATCGAGGTTGCGCGGCGTTTCGAGCGCAACTCCGTTGCCCGCTTCGACAATCGCCACGTCGTCGCCGGCAGGAACGAGGAAGAGGTCGGCCAGTGGTGCACCCACGACCGCGCCTGCCGATCCGCTCGCCTTCCCATTGCTGACCGTGACGTTGGCAGCCGCTGTCACAGCCGCGGTCGCCGAACCATCGGCGAGTCGCTTCAGATAGCTCGCTTTCGTCGCGTCGTCGGCGGCGGCCGCGATCACGGCACTGGCGATCACGGTGGGAACGAACGGCCCCGGCGCGAGCACCCGACCGAGCTCCTCGACCACCACGACGAGCTCTTCGAGCCCGAATCCCGAACCGCCGTACTGCTCCGGAACGTGCAGGCCGAGCCAGCCGATCTCCACGAGGTCGGCCCAGAACGGCGGCCGCTCCTCGGTCTTCGCCTCGAGCAGCGCGCGAGCCGCGGCGAGCGCGTGGCGCGACCGGAGAACGTCCTGAGCCGTGTCGGCCAGAGCCCGGTGCTCATCGGTGATCGCGATCGACATTGGCCACCCTCTCGTCTCGCGGGAAAGCGCCAAATGTAAGGGCGTCGTGGCACCGGCACACATTCCTGGCGACCGTGACGGCACTCAGCGCCTGCGGCCGGCGCTCGGGCGTGCCGCTCAGATCTCCATGCGGAGCGATTCGGCTTCGTCGGCCAGCGACAGCCAGTGGTCCTCGGCCGCGTCGACGCGCTCCTGGGCGGCGGTCAGCAACCCGCCGAGGCGTACCAGTTCCTCGCGGTCGTTGACGGCCGCTCCCAGCTCGGTCTGCAGCGCGTCTCGTGTGGCGATCGCGTCGGCGAGCGCCCGGTCGGCGCGACCTAGCTGGTGGCGAAGCGTGCTCGGGCTCTTCGTGGTCACTCGTGGCGCTTCGGTTGCCGTCGAGCGCGGACGCGCGGGAGCTGCAGATGACGCGGATCCTGCCGAGACGGGCCCACGAGTGGTGGTCGACGGCTGCGCGGCGTGCTGCGCCAACCAGCCCGCGACACCGCCGCGTACCACCGACGTGCGGCCGTTGCCGTCGAGCGCCAGCACCTCGGTCACGGTGCGATCGAGGAATACGCGGTCGTGGCTGACCACCACCACGATGCCCGGCCAGTCGTCGAGGAATTCCTCGAGCGCGCGCAACGTATCGAGGTCGAGATCGTTCGTGGGTTCGTCGAGCAACAGCACGTTGGGTTGTTCGAGCAACGTGAGCAACAGTTGGAGACGCCGGCGCTCCCCGCCCGACAACGTGCCGATCGGCGCGAACTGCGCGTCGCCGTCGAACCAGAACTGGCGCATCAGCTTCACGTCGTCGAGCGTCGGCTCACGCTTGTCGCGGGCCACGGCGTCGCGTACGCGCTGCGAAAGGTCGAGGTCGCGGCCGAGCTGGTCGTAGTAACCGATCCTGACCGTGGCGCCGGTATCGATGGAGCCCTGCGTGGGCTGGAGTCGGCCGGCGACGAGGTCGAGCAGCGTGCTCTTGCCGGCGCCGTTCGGACCGACAACCCCGAGGCGATCGCCAGGTTCGAGCATGTAGTCGAACGGCTCGAGCACGAGCAGCGCTGATGCTTCGCTGGCCGCGCTGTCATTGTCGTGGGCGCGCGGCCACGAGAAGCCGACGCCATGGATCTCGATGCCCTTAGAACCCAAACGAGCACTCCCGAGCGACAAGCCGAGCTCACCGTCGCGCGCACTCGCTTGTGGGCGGCGAGCGAGCAGCGCGTTGGCAGTGTCGATGCGAGCCTTGGGTTTCGATGTGCGCGCCGGCGCACCGCGCCGCAACCACGCCAGCTCGCGGCGCGCGAGGTTCTTGCGGGTCTGTTCGGCCGTCGCGGCTTGGGCTTCTCGAACGATGCGAGCGACGAGGTACGCCGCGTATCCAGATCCTCCGGTCCGCTCGGCTGGCACGTGGAGGTAACAGGCGCCACGGTCGATCTCGAGCACCTTGTTGGTAACACGGTCGAGCACGTGACGGTCGTGGGTCACGAGGAGCAACCCGCCGGCGAACGCGGCGAGCCACGTCTCGAGGTACGCGATGGCATCGAGGTCGAGATGGTTCGTCGGCTCGTCGAGGATGAGCGCGTCCCACTGTCGTGCGAGCAGCGCGGCGAGCGCGACGCGCTTGCGCTGCCCGCCCGACAGTTCGTCGGTCGACGCGTCGAGCGCGCCTTGCATGCCGAGGCGCGACAGCATCGCCTCGCCTTGCCACGCCTGGTCACCGAGGCCGTTGCACACCGCCGCGCGCACCGAGCCGGGTGGCAACATCGGGAGCTGGGGCAGCACGCCGACCCGAGCCGCACGCCCGCGCCGCACCACGCCGGCTTCTGGTTGGCGCTCGCCGCTCATCATTGCGAGGAGCGTGCTCTTGCCCGAACCGTTGAGACCCACCACGCCGATACGGTCGCCGTCGTTGAGGGTGAGCGACAGATCGGTGAACAGAGGGCGATCGGGTCGAGATGCCCGCAGCCCTTGTGCGTCGATCAGAATCACGACGCCTCAGGTTACGGGGCGACGCCGCCAACCCTCGGTAGGGACTGACCGCCGCAACCGCGCCAATTGGGGCTCCAGGCCGGGTCGCTTCGTGCCGATCCCCTGAGGTGATGAGCGGGCAGGCCATCATCGACGGCCTCGCCGCGGGCATCGACCCGTTCGACCTGATGGCGGGCCTACCCGATTGTGTCGTCGTCACCGACGGCCACGGCACCGTGCGGTGGATCAACGACCAGGTCACTGACGTGCTCGGCTTCGCGCCCGACGATGTGCTCGGCACGAGCGTGTTCGACGTGGCGCACCCGGCCCAGCAGCACGACGCGGTGCAGTCCTTCACCACTACCGCGACGAGCCCCGGCTCGTATCCGCCCATCGAGATGCTGATTCGCGACCTGCGCGGCAACTACCACTATTTCGACGTACGGGCGCGAACGCTGCAACGCGGCACCGAGTCGCTCATCGTCTTCGTGGCGCGCCCGACGCACGAACGCGACGCGCTTCAGCGCCGGCACCGCTTGTACTTCGAGGAAGCGCCGGCTGCGCTCGGCTCGGTCGTCCCGGCACAGCGCGGGGTCGACGCCAACGGCCCGATGGCACAGCTGTTCGGACACACCCGCGAAGCAATGCTGTCGATGGACGGCATGCAGCTCTTGCATCCGGATGATCGTTCCGACTCCCAAGGCGAGCTTGCCGCGCTGGAGACGAATGGGCAGCAGCGTGTGGGAGCCGAGCGCCGCTTCCTCAAGGCAGATGGATCAACCTTCTACGGCCGAGTGGTCACCACCACAGTTCGCACGCCCGTCGGTGCGCTCGAGCGACTGCTCTTCACGATCGCCGATGTCACGCCGGAGCGCGAAGCGCGCGAGCTCCTCGCGCGCAGCGAAGCACGATTCCGCGCGCTCGTCGAGCACTCGCCCGACATCGTGGCCATCCTCCGCGCTGACGGCGATTGGGAGGCAAGCCAGCAAGGCACTCGTCTGCTCGGCTACCCCAAGGGATTCGACCCGCCTGGTGGTGCACTGTCACTCGTACACCCCGACGACGCCGAGCGTGCCGCCGAAGCACTCGCTGCGATCTTCGCCGGTCGCCGCTCGCCCGGGGAGCCACTCGAGCTGCGCCTGCGCGCCGCCGACGGCGACTACCGCGAATTCGAGTGCATCGGCCAGAATCTCGACGGCGAGCCGAGCGTCAGCGGGGTGGTGATCACCGCCCGAGACATCACGCAACGCCGGGCCGCAGAACGAGCACTCGGTCAGGCCGAGAGCCGTTTTCGCGCGACCTTCGAACGCGCGCCCATGGTCATCTCGATGGTCGACGCCAGCGGGTGCATCATCGACATCAACCCGACCGGTTGCCGGCTGTTGGGTCGTACTCGAGGTGAGCTCCTCGGCACCCCGGCCGAAGCAACCGTGCATCCCGAAGATCGGGAACTTGCGATCGATGCGACGTTGCGCCAGCTCGGCGGCGAGCAACTCCGGGCCGAATTCCGCATCGTCCGGGCCGACGGCACCGAATGGTGGGCGCTCTCGAGTGCCGTCCAGGTCGACAGCGACGACCCGTATTTCCTCACGCTTCAAGTCGACATCACTGCACAGAAGCGGCTCGAAGAAGAGCTGCGCGTGCGCGCAACGCATGACCCGCTCACCGGCGTTCGAAACCGTGCCGCGGTGGTCGACCACCTCGAGCTGCTCCTCGCCCGCAGGGTCGCCGAACCCGTGACGGTCATGTTCGTCGATCTCGATGGCTTCAAGGCGGTGAACGACGCGCTCGGGCACAGCGCCGGCGACGCAGTGCTCACCGGGGTTGCGCAGCGCATCGAGAGCTGCCTCCGGCCCGAAGACGTGGTCGCCCGGATCGGCGGCGACGAATTCGTCGTTGTCTGCGCCACGCTCGACAGTCCCGATACAGCACAGCGGCTCGGCGTACGCGTGCGGGAAGCCATCGCGGCGCCCGTCACCTTCGGCAACACATCGGTGCACGTCGACGCCAGCATCGGCATCGCGCGCAGCACACCAAGCGACGACACCGCCGGATTGCTGAAGCGCGCCGACGCCGCCGCGTACCGTGCGAAGAGCAACGGGCGAGGCCGCGTCGAACTCGCAACGATCGTCGACGAGTCGAGAGTGGCGTCGATGAAGCCCCGGCAGCCGTAACCCGAGTCGAATTTCCGCGCCGTCCGGCGGAATCACCCGATCGTTGTGAGGCGCTTGCACCCCCGACGGGTGAGAGTCGCCGTCGGTGAACATGCCGCCCTCATCCGAGTCGACCGCCGACCTGGTGTGCATCTCGCCCCATCAAGCCCTCTTCGGGTCGTGGGCCGCGGCAGTGCTGATCGACATCGTCGTACTGAACCTCATCATCGAGTTCGTCCCGTCGATCACAATCGACTCGTTCTATATCTCGATCCTGACTGCGTGTCTCTTCCGACTCCTGCTCGGCGTGACCCTCCAGATCGAACATCGCCTCACGCGATACTTCCGGTCGAAGCACGGACGAGCCATGCGCATCGTGGGTGCACTCGCTGCGTATCTCGTGCTGTTCGCGAGCAAGTTCGTCATCCTCGAAGCCGTCGACCGCGTCTTCGGCGCCCGTGTGGATCTCGGCGGCCTCGGCGAAGTCATCTTGATTTCGCTCACGCTGCACGCCTCGGAAATCGTGTTTCGGCGCGTATACGAGTGGCTCGCCAAGCACTGATACGGGAGTGCGGCAGACTCGTGCGGCACTACGACGCCTGAGGCGAGCTTTTGCCGTCGGTCAATGCGCGGAGTTCGTGATGTCCGTGGCGAAGACGGTGGTGGTCGTATGCGCATACGCGTCGACGGGCAGCGCGACTTGGAAATCCAGCGCCGTATTGAACTGCCAGTTCCCAGGCCCGAAGTACGCGGTGCGGGTCGTTGTGGCGCTGGTCTCGACGTTCGCCGGGAAGGCCGCGCGCTCGGGATACGAGTCGGTCATGCACGTCGGTCCTTGCGATGCCGGGCAGTAGAGCGAACCGCTGAGCGACGTGCCGCCAGGATTGGCGGTGACCGACGAGATCACCGTGACGAGGTCGTAGTGACCAGTCGGGACGGTCAGGGCCACCGAAGCGCAGGCCGTCCAGGTGTAGCTCTGAGTCACGCAACTGGATGTGGTCTCGATGGCGGTGTTGTGGAATGTCCACAGGTCGGTCGACTTCGCCGGCGTGACGGCACCAGCATGCAGGTCCTGGGCTTGGATCGTCCCGTCCACAATGTCAGACGAGCGCACGGTGTTCGCCGCATACGCCGTCCCACTGAGCGCGACGAACAGCGCCACGAACGCCACGAGGTTGTGCCGGAAGAGTGTCCGAAGCTTCATGAAGAACCCTCCATTGCGGTCGTCGTTGGATCGACCCCAGTTTCGGACCTTCGTCGCGCCCGCACATCCGGCACCTGACGGACGCAGCCTCTTCGACCTCAAGGTCTTGGAGTGCGCCCACCGCGATTCGAGCTCGCCTACTCCCCCAGCGCCGCGCGTAGATCGCGGACATGCTCTTGCGTTTGGGTGAGCAATGGACGCAGCGCCTCCGCGACGTCGACCAGCCCGAGTTCGTTGGCCTGCTGCACGCGCTCGCGGTACCGCTCGAGTTGAGCCGTCTCGAGTTTGAGATCGTTGCCGAGCGCTTCGCGTGCGTCGGAAGCAGGCGTTGCGTGTGCGGAATCGGTGGTTGGGACGCCACCGAGGAAGTCGACCTGCTCGGCCAGAATCAAAGCGTGTGCAACCTCCTGACCGACGTGGACTCGCAGTTCGTCGACCGTGCTCAGGTATTCGGCCCCGCTGATGACCGCGATGTGCTGGATGTACTGCACGATCGATTGGTATTCGGTCGCGAGGTCTGCGTTCAACAGATCAATGAACTCTGGCTTCTCCATAGCCAGCGCGATTACCCGAAGCTCAGCCTGGCTACGCCTCCCGCGTTTTCGTCAGCTGAGGAACACGAACGCGTCTACGTCGATGCGAGCGCGTCCCGCGGTGGCCGGGTTCGTGATCACGATCGTGTGCTTGCCGACCCCGAAGGCCCGGACGAACATGATCGCCTCAGTACTAGTCGACGAACTCTTGGTGTCGACTGACACCGGAGCTGCCGCGTCGAGCTTGATCGACGCCACGCCGCGGTTCGGGGCGCGCGTCGTGACCCACGCCAACTCCTTGCCAGTGAATGTGAACGTCGCCGTCCGACCCTTCGTCGTCGAGAAGTCAACCGAGCCGCCTGACGAACCGGCGAGCGCCTGATGCGTCCAGCCGGCCGAGTAGATGACGCCCGCACCGTTCTCCTGCACAAGGTTCACTTTGAATGCGCTGCCGGAAACGAACGCGCTGGCGTTGCCGGCTACGTCGGTCGCGAGCACCTGGTACTGGTACATGTGGCCCGCGGCGAGCGTCTGGGTGATCGATGTGGCACTCGATCCCTGCGAGACGATCGCGTATGAGCCCTTGTCCACCTTGCGTTCCACTACGTACGAGTTCACGCCGCTTGCGCCGTCGACGGCGTGCCAGGTGATCGTGACCGGTACGCCCGCCGTAATGAGCCTCGAGCCGATCGCGAGGGTCGCCTTGGGCGCAGCGTCGACAACGGGTGGGTACGGGTCGTAACACATCGGGCCGTAGTACTGGTCGCCACTCGAGAGGCCCTCGTTGTCCCACGCCAGGATGTGGATCGTGTGGCAACCCTGGCCGACGTCCGACATGTGGACCGTGCCCGTCGTGCCGTTCGGCACCTGCGGACCGTCGTAGAACACGCCACCGCTTCCGGGATGCGGTTCCGAGACCGGATCGGCGACGGCTTGGTCCCACGCCGAACTGAACCCGGCGACGCCCGTGGGCGGCCCGCTGCCGCCGGTATCGGCAACCGTCCACGTGATCGCCGGGTTCGTGCGCCACCACACGTTCTTCTCGGGCGTGTTGGTGAGCGACACGGTGGGCCTGCCATTGTCGTAGCCCGTGAACCAGTTGAGATCCCAGGCGAGCTGCAGCATGTTCACCGAACCCCACCCCGTGACGAGGTCATAACCAGGCGTTGCGCAGTAGCCGGTGCCGACGTTGTTGCTGTTGCAACCGCTCGTGATGTCGTAGAACGGGGAGTGAGTGCCCGTGAGCTTGCCGGCGGCCCACACCGGGAAGTTGGCGTCGCCGACAGGCCCTTTACCGTATGAGAGCTGGTAGGCGTTTTCTTGCGCGAAGAAGCCGGCCATTTCGGGCGCGGCGATGCTCGTGCCTCCCCACGTCCCAGCGCCGCCATTCACGTAGATACGTTGCGGCGTGTTGAGCCAATCGGCGTTGAGTGCGAGATCGGGAATGCTCCGCGCCGTCCCGCACTGGTGCAGCGTGTCGTACGAACCCGCGCTGAAGTGCGAGCTGCATCCGCCACCCGAACCGCCGCCGTTGTTTGCGCAACCCTGCGAGTTCGCACCCCAGGCCACTTCTGACACGAACGTGTCGTTCGCGGTGAGGGTCAACTGGGTGCCGCCGACGGCGAGGACGTCCGGGTCGGATTGCGGGTAGCCCACACTCGCGTGTGAACAGTCGTCGTATGCGCCGCGATCGCCCGACGCCGCCATGAGTGTCCAGCCCTGACCGAGCATCGAGTTGAAGATGCTGTGGCGTGTGTCCATCGCCGCGTCGCTGCACCCGTAGACCTCGGTGCAACTCCAACTGGTCTCGAAGACGCGCGCGAAATTGTCGTTGAGGATGTGGTTGTACAGATCGGCGACGGTGGCGTCGTTGCGGTTCACCCCGTCGTACATGATCACCTTGGCGGTGTCACACCCGCAGCCGAAGCTGTTCGAGGTGGCGAGGGCCCATTCGCCGTCGGCGGTCCCCTCGATGTCACCCGCGGCGGGAGTGCCGTCGATCCAGTACTCGGCGATGTTGCTCGCGAGGAACGGGAAGAGCCCGAGAAAGCCGCTGAAGTCGGCGCCCGACTGGCTGCCGTACGAAGCGATCGCGATGGTCGCCTCACGCGGCGACGCGCTCCCTGTATGGAATGGATTGCAGCAGTGGCCCTGGTTGCGCAAGGCGGCGTAGTCGTATGCCTGCGACGTGTAGAAATCGGGCGGCGTGTACACCCCGTTGTCGATGCGACGTTCCGCGCCAGCCGACGCGGTGCTCGCAGGCGAGGTTCTGCTCGTCCCGCTCGGCGCGGCCCCGGGTTGCAACGACCGCGGCAACTTCGCGGGGTCGCCA
Organism: Acidimicrobiia bacterium; assembly: GCA_036501845.1. Classification (GTDB taxonomy): domain Bacteria; phylum Actinomycetota; class Acidimicrobiia; order IMCC26256; family PALSA-610; genus JBBREP01. The sequence continues at coordinate 64,075 of DASXZO010000102.1, forward strand.
TCCTTGTACACGGTGGGGCCCGCTGCTTCGGCCGGACCCGCGACGTACGTTGGGTTCGCGGTGGGCGCGTCACCGCCGGCCGGGTGCATCTGCTGGATGTCGTTGAGCCCATCGACTGAGCGGACGATGGCCCCGACGTCGGCGGGCATCACGGGTTCAGAGTCATTGGCGAAGTATGACTCCCCGCGATCGGTGTAGTTGCGTAGGTGCACACTGAACGCTCGATCGATCGTGGCCACCGTGCCACTCACGTCGACGATCAGCCGGTTCGGATAACGGTCGGTGATCGTCAGTCCCATTGATCGAGCCCACTCGACGACTGCGCGCTCCGACGCGACGCTCGGCGAGAACCGTGCGTTCCACTGCGCCGGCGTGAGGAAGTGATGAAAGGACGGCGACGAACGATCCTCGAGCGCATCGATGAATCGTTGCTCACCTGCAGGGTCCGGCGTACGCAAACCGAGCGCGAGGCGGAGCGTTTGTTGCGAGTCGACGTCGCCGCGCGAGATGGCTTCGCCCGAACGCACCTGGGGCGGGACTTGCGATGCCGTCAGCGCGTCGTCGCGAGTCTCGGATACGGCCGGCGCGATTGTGTGACCGCGGTCGGACGTCAATGCAGCGTCTGATGTCTGTGGGAGGCCGATCGCTCCGGCGACCACAATTACCGCAAGGCCGGCACCGACCCGATGTAACCCGAACAGCCTCTGATTCAGCACCCGGCCATGATCCGCCGGCGACGATGCCCGAGCATCCGTCAGGTGCCGGATATGCCGGTAGAATCCCACAGGCGGCCCCCGTTTGTCACCGGGCTGCACGTGTACGAGAGTGGGCGCGATCGGTTAGCCCGTCGGGGTGTGTTCGTGGTGGTGGTCCACTGCGGTGAGCCAGCTTTCGTGGCGATAGCCGGCGATCGCGGCGCGCACGACCTCCTCGACGTGTTCGGTGTCGATTCCCAGCGCGTGCCCGATGTGCACCGACCAGATCTCGGCGCGCAGGTTGTTCTCGAAATCGATGTCGCTGCGCACCTCCGAGCGCGCCGCCTGGCGGTTTTGGCTCACCATGACGAACGTGGCGAGGAAGATCGCCTCGAGGCTGACCACCATCGTCAGCAGTCCGTACGGGAACGCGTCGAACACCAGCTTCGCTCCGAGGAGGCCCGCATTCATGGCGATCCAGACGCCGAACCACACGGCGTGGATGTATACGAAGCTGAGTGATCCGGCGAACGTAGTGACTCTGTCGGCGACGCGGTCCTGGGTGCGGCGGAACGCGGCGATGACTCGTCGTTCGTTACCGACGGCGTACGGACCGGACTTGAACAGCTTGCCGTCTTCGACGCCATCGGCGCGATCGATGACGCGACAGGCCGGACACGCGAGGGTGGGTTCGTCCATGCGACGAACCATGCCACGACCGCGCTCGACACGGACGGATCGCCAGCAGTCGCGACGAGTAGCCGGGCGACATCCTCCGACCGGGGGGTCGACGCCGCCGGTGTGGTCGTGCACCGTAACGACTGGGTGGGTCGGTGCGTGTCCCACCCCGCACCGACTCACTCCAGTGAGCCTGCCCGACCTCAGCGATGCTGCCTCGCATTCTGTGATCCGAGTGAACCTGGTGGTGACAGGAGAACACCGTGCGGCGCGACGTAGCGGGCGCAGTTTGTCGGGTCCGTTGACGTTGCCCGTTATGGCACACAAGGGCTGGTGCACGTGTACTGCACAGTCGCCCCGTGGAAGATGCCGCTGAACTCGCCGCTACCCGGATACGGAGACGTCGGCTGCGGCCGCCACTGCACCACATAACGGCGCCCGTTCACCACCGTTGCGATCGGGTTGCCGGTCTTCGTGTAGGTGGCGCGGTGGCACGGTCCCGCGTAGTACGGCGTGTCGAACGACACGTTCGTCGTCGTCATCGCATCCTGAGGCACGTACGAACCGAACATCAGCGGTTCGCCGAGACAGCCCGTGCGGTCGCCGGGAGTGAGTGTGAAGCTCACCGCCGTGACCCTCGCGCCTTTCGGCAGATTGATCGCGGCCTCGAAGGTGATCGGGCCGTTCGGTGGCTGTTCGCTGCTCTCGTACGAGGGCGTGACACCGCCTCCCGAGTTCGCGACGGCCTGTGGGGTCACTCGCGCGTCGAGCGAATGCATGTCGGTGCCGGCAACGGTGACAGTGAACGAAGTCGGAACGGCGGCCGCGGTGCTCGCCGACGACGATGCGGCCACGAAGATGCCGCCGCCACCGGCGGCAACGACAGTGACGGCGACGAGCGCAATGCGCTGGTGCAACGTCATGAAGGATTGACCTGCTGGTGCCAGAGGCCTGCGCCATTGTTGATCACGATGTCGAGGGTCCCATTGGAGGCTTCACCCGCCACCTTGTAGACGCCGGATGTGCCCGACGGCGGCGTGAGATTGTGCACGGCACCGAACCCCGTCGCCGCGGTGTTCGTCAGCGCCGTGTAGACGTGGTTGGACTTGGTCCAGATCACCCACATCTGGCCGCCGGGCGCCGGGGCGATCGCCACGTTCGCGGTCGCGCCTGCGCTGCTCGGGACCGCGATCGACGACGTCGCACCGACCTTCCAGAGCCGCACGCCGGTGCACGTCGGGTAACCGACGCAGTATGCCTCGTACAGCCCGCCACCGACTCGTGCGGCGAGCGCGACGCGCTGGTCCGTCATGATGAAGTCACCCTTGCTGTTCACCGATCCTGGCACGAACGCCGGGCTGCTCGCAGTGGGGAGCACGCGCTCCACCCACAGCCCCGGCTTCGACCCGTTGCTCGACCAACCGACGTAGGTGGCTCCGGTTGCGGAGTCTCGGACCAACGCGGTGTGGTACAGGCAACAGGTGCCGTTCGTGACTGTCTTGTCAGGTTCGGTCGCGGGATTCTTTGCGCTCACCCCGGAGTGGACATAGATCGACTCGTTGAAGGCGAATGCGCCGATCGGCGTGGTGCCGTTCATGACCGCATCAGCGCCGTAGTCGGAGTACGCCGTCTTGGCGTGTGACATCGCCCCAGCGTTGAGCGTGTAGCTCGTTCCGTTCGTGCTGAGAGCCGTGTAGAGCGCACCCGAGGTGAACGGATCCTTGATGTTGGTGCTGCGCAGCCCGCTGAACACGAGACGCAAGCGGCTGCCGTCGCGGATCAGCACGGGCATGTGGATGAGCGACGACCATCCCCCCAGCACGGTCGCAGGCGCCGTGCTCACACCCTGCCGTGACACGACAGCCTGCGCGTACGACTCGCTCGAGCCGGTGTCCTGCTCGTAGATGACGTGCAGGCTGCCGTCGGAGGCGCGCGCCATGCCAGGCGTATCGCTCAGACTCACCGCGCCCGCGGTGAGTCGCGTCCACTTACCTGGAGGGCCGGCCTTGGCCGGAGCCGCGAGTCCGGCGACCGTCAACGTGCCGACGGCACCGATTGCGAGAAGTCGACGCGCGCGTCTGTGCATCTTCATGGTCATCCTGTCCAATCAACACGGCGAGGTGGTGCGCTCCCATCATCACTCCGAAGCCGGAGGGCGGACATCCGTCAGGTGCCGGATACGTGGGGGCGTTCCGTAGACGATATTCGCTTCCGCGTCAGGCGACGCCGACCCACGGACTTCACCCTCGGCCGGACGTGCAAAACCAACAGCGCCGCGCGCGGTTTCCGAACATCAGGCTGCCAGACCCAAGTGCAAAACGAAAGTAAAAAGGTGAGACAGACCGCACGATTGGGGGTACCGGATTCCATGTAGCGGTAGGAACCGACTCGAAGGGGTGTACTGAAGATGGGTCGTCTGGTGAATCGCGTCCTCGTGGTCGCAGTACCTTTCGCATGTGCGGCAGGAATGTGCGTCGGAACTGCCAACGCGGCGACGAGCGTCGTCAGTTGCAACAAACTCACCTACAACAAGACCACGCACGCTGGAACGGTGACCGGCTGCACAGGGCAAACCGGTAGCTCCGGAACGCTCGCAAACTTCACGCCAAATGGCGGGACGGTGCACTGGAAGAACAAGACGACATCGACGTACACGACCAGCGCGTCCGACGAAGGCCCTGGTACGTGCCCATCGAAAACAGCCAAGTTCGTGCTACAGGGCAAGGTCACGAAGAGCACGAACAAGTCGGCCCCTAAGGGCTCGACGGTGTCGATGACGTTGTGCGACCCCAACGGAAGTACCGGGAACATCACGAACGCGACAGGAACGAAGGTCAAGATCTGACCTGCGCGTTTGCACGGGACAACTCGGCCGCGAGTTCCGGTCGAGATCATCATGCTGCCCCAAAAACTCGAGGCGGGGGGCCGGCGGATCGGTCGGCCCCCGCTTCGAACCGCGATTCTGGGCGGAATCATCCGCGAGGATCGTCGCCTCAGTACCGCGACGCCCAAGTGCAGTAGCGCCCACTGAGGACACCTGTCTCGCCGTGCGTCAGGATGCTGAGACTCACGACGCTCATCGTCGCGCTCGTCATTGCGGTCAGATATCCGCGTCGCCGCCGACGCCGCCCCGTATGCCGTTGCCCGTCGCGAGGCAAGGCTCTCTCACCGGCATGACGGAGGTTCCGATGCGTCACGAGGATCGCCTTATCCACCAGGGCGAACTTCCCAAGCGCCGACGCGAAGGGCGAGGCTTGGGACCGTTCACAAGTGGTCACCTCACGATCATCATCGTGACGCTCGCCATGATCATCGCCTTCCCGTTCGCCGCGTTCGCCGTCACCGGTAACAACGTCTTCGTCACTGATGCCACGAGTGGCGTACACGCGAAGGTCAACAACCTCGGGCAGCTCGACACTACGGCCGTTGTGAGCGGCGCGGTAACTGCCCCGCCAGCAGCACCGTCCAGCATGGTTGCGCTCTTCCCGGTGCAGGTGACCGCCTCCGAAGACGACTGTGCGTTCTACACGCCACCAGCAGGTCAGGCCCTCGTCATTACTCGGATCGACGCGTACCCGTACGCCCCCTCCGGAACTGTCTACATCGCGCTCTCCGCCAGCAACCGCATCAATGCGAGCTCTGGTTGCACACCGAACAAGCCGTTGTCGTACGAGGATTTCGTTGCCGGCAACCCGCCGCACGTCATCGATCTCGGTGCCGGTGTCGCCCTCGCGCACGGTCACTACCTCAACCTCACGGCCCGCGGCAACGGTGGTGGCGGCGGCGCCACGTTGAACATCTACGGTTACCTCGTGCCGGCAAGTGCATGCGCAACGGGATGCTGGTGACGAGCTGCCATCAGGCATCGGCGTTTCGAGGTTCGCTACTCGACGCGACTGGAAGTGAGATGGATCGGCCGGATGTCGATGATCGGCTGCACGTCCTCACGTCCAAGGATTGCGTCCAGGCGGCGTAATGCTGGCTGCACGACTTGGGAAAGCACGTCGGGTACGGGCGTCGATTCGTCGATATCGAGGCGCAGCCGGATCGGGTCATCGGGTGCACCGACTTCGGCTCGGGCGCGCCGGACGAGCGGCGACGCTTCGAGCTGTGCCTGCAGAGCACGGCTCAACGCCGAGCCGGCAACGACATTGCGGCCTGGCAGTTGCGCGTCGGCGCTGTTGGGTACCGCAGCGTCACGCTGGCTGCGCACAGGAGGCAGATGTGTCGCGAGCCAGCGGACGCCGAGTGCCGCGAGCAGCAGTCCGACCACGAGCGTGCCGATCTGGAAGGCCAGTTCGTGGCCCCGCAACAAACGGTCGCCGTGTGTGTTCAGAAGAGCGGTGTGCGCGTCGAGCGCGTCGCCGAACGTCCGCACCGCCTTCGTCGCCAGAAGAAGCCCGGCTACCGACACGACGACAAGCGCGACGCCGAAGATCACCAAGCCGACGCGGCCGGCACGGAGCCGTGCGTTCCGTATCCGCTTCATGACGTACGCGGGGGTGCGTGCACTTCGACCTTCGGATCGAGTTGCAATTCGTTCGTCGTCACCGCATCGACGAGGAGCTCGTGTGCGGCGACTCGTACGTCGTCGTCGGACCTACGGCGATTCGTGTCGACGGTTGCGCGCACCCGGCCGCGATCGATTCGCACACGAGCGCGAGTCACCCCGTCGAGCGCTTGGAGGCGACGACTGAGCGATACTTCGAGTGGATGCCGTTCGATCGCAATGTCGGAATTATCGAGGGGCACCGTGAGCGGCGGACGCGGCCACGAACCCACTAGCACCGACACCAACCCGACCACGCCGAGCGCCACGAAGGTGAGCACAACGCTTCGGTCATCCCAATGCCAGTGAGCGAATCTCGTGTGGAGATCGGCCGGCAAGATCACCCACCCGTGACCGACCCATGCCGAGACCACCTCGATCACGAGTACGACACCTGCGCACAACATCGCGATCGCAAGAATCGCGGAGATCAGGCGCGCAGCGACCGGAAGGAGCACTCGCATCATCGTGAGACTCGTCCCTTCCGTAGGTTTGGTCCGACATCGAACTCCGCGACGGTCAGGTCGAGTACCGCGAGCCGGCGTCCGGTCTGGCGCTCGAACTCGATCGCTACGTTCCGCCGCATTGCGGCGAGGGCCTCGACAAGGGATCCGTCGGGTAGATAGAGCGAGACATCGGCACGAGCCTCGACGGCACGACGTTCCTGCGCGGTGACCTGCACGTCCGGCTTCGCCGCGCTCGCCGATTCGCGTCGCAGCATCTCGGTCAGCAGCCGTGCGAACGCCCGGTCGGACACGGTGAGCGCACCACGCCCCGCCGCGCCGGTCGCGGACAAGCCCGTCGCACCAGGGTCACGCGTCGGGGCCAGCGCGCTCGCCGTGTTCACGGACGCCGGCTCGGCCCAGTGGCGTTGCGGCCGCCGATGTACTGCGCAAGATCGAGATCGCCCTCGACCACCCGAGCCACGACCCATCCGATCAGCGCGATCAGCGCCACCACGAGCATGTCGCCGAAGCTCTCGAGAACAAGGGCGAGACCGAGGATCGCGCCGAGGAACAGTCCGACCTGTGACGGTCTCATAGCTTTCCCTCCATTAGTCGTCGCCACCAGCTCCGACGTTGTGTAAATGAGCGGGGTCGGGACACGCGAGTTTGGGATTGCCCGGCGCGCAACAAGTGGTCGCGCGCCTCGACAACGAGGCGCGCGGCGTCGGGCGAACCCCCAGCGTCAGGGTGCGCCGCGGCGATCGCCCTGCGAAACGCCGCCTGTACCTCCGGGGCCGACGCGCCCAGAGGCAGGTCGAGGATTGCGGCCGCGCGCGATGTTGACATCGTCATCATCACTTGAAGACGCCCGAAGGCATCTCGATGTCGTCGATCACCAGGTCGACCGCTTGGAAGCCTTCGGCTCGCACGGCGCCGACGACGGCTCGCTCGACCTCGTCCACAGTCGTTGACCAGGCCATCACTACGTGCGCCTCGACGGTGCCTTCGCGCAAACGGACACCGACGAGCCGATCACCGGGCATATACGTCGCGACGGCGTCGGCCACACCGCCGGAGCGCCGCACCACCTCAGGCAGGGCGTCGATCCGCTTCGCGGCCGCGCGCAGGCGCTCCACCCGGTCGTCGCTCATTGCACCCGGGGTTCGGAACTCTCGGCGTCGCCGAGGTACACATCGTCAACCGTGACGTTGACCTCGGTGACCTCGAGACCGGTCATCGCTTCGATCTTGCCGATCACGTTGCGCCGAATCGCCTCCGCGACATCAACGATCGCTGCGCCGTAGTCGACGACGATGTCGAGGTCGATTGCGGCCTGCCGCTCTCCCACCTCGACGCTCACGCCCTGGGTCGGCGAAGGATCGCTGCTGCCGAGAGGCAACTTCTCCTTGATCGCACCGAACATCCGCGAGGCTCCGGTGCCCATGTTGTACACGCCGGATACTTCACGGCACGCGAGCCCGGCGATCTTGCCGACCACAGAGTCAGCGATGGACGTTCGGCCCTGATCGCCGACGAGTTCCGAGTGCCTCGCGGTCGTGTTGGTCGCACCGTTGCGTCGCGGTGCGAGCGCGCCGCCGGGCGAACTCGTTTCGCCCGTCGTCTCCTGCTGCATGTCGGTTGTCATTCGTCCTCCTAGCGCACCCTGCGCGAACACGGGGCCTACCCATCCTGGCCCCGTCGCCACACGACCCGAACGGGTGTTTCGCGACTCGGTTCGGATGTCAGAAAGGACGGAAATGTGAGCGCCGGAGGTGGCAGCGCACTTGGCGCTACCTCTTGCTTACGGCGTATGCGCGCGAAAGATGGTGAACGGACTGCCGTTCGCGGGATGCGTTCTCGTAGCGCCGAGGTAGATCTGGCTCTTCGATACTGCGAGGTGATTGATCGCGAGCATGAAGGTCATCGAGGTCGCGCTCGGTGGCGGCGTGAATTGGATGCCGTCGACGTAGGCCGCGTTGGTGAACGAGAAGGTGATGGTCGAGCCGTCGGGGCTCACACTGAACTTGTCGGCTCCTTCGAGCTCGAACCCCTTCACGTTCGTGAACACACCCGCCTTCGCGACGATCGTGCCGCTGAACACCACGTACGGCGGCACATTGGGCTGGGTGACTTGCAGCTTCCAGATCCCAGCGCCGCTGTTCGACTGACCGATGTAGAAGCCCGTCGCAGAACGCGCCGGCACGTTCGTGAAGCCTCCCGCCGCGGGACCCGTCCATGGCTGCGGATCGACCGTGAGGTGGAACAGAACCGACGACGCACCCGGGGTGCTCGCCGACACCGTGACACTCCCCGGAGCGCCGCCAGCGAGCGGCCGTGGACCGCTCGCAGTGCCGTCGTTCGCGGTCGTGCGGTTGACGGTCGTGCTGTTCCCAAAGAACGTCGCCGGGCCGTGCACGACGAACTTGACCGATACACCCGGCACGGGGTTGTTCTCCGCGTCGGTGACCGTCACGACCAACTGCGCCCCGAAATAGCGACCCGTCAGCGCATGCTGGTTGTCGCCGCTGGTCACTGCGATCGTGTTGGCGGCGCCGGCAGTCACGGTGAAGCAGCCGTCGCTACCACCAGCGTCGGAGGCATCCGCGTAGTTGCCGCCGCTACTCGCCGCATAGCTGGCCGCGAAGCAATACACGCCGGGCTGCGTCGGTGCCACCGCGGTTGAGGTAGCCGTCGCCGCGTTGTCGCCCGAGTCGCTCAGCGGCACCGCAGAAGTCCCCACTTGCGAGCCACCGGTGCAATCCTGCGCCGCTGTCGTCGGACCGCACAGCGCGAAGCTCACCGAGCCCTGCGGATTTCCCGCATCCGCCGTCCCGGACACCGTTGCCGTGTCGGTGACTGGTGTCCCCGGCTGCACGCTCGAGCTCGAAGGGGATGAAGTCACCGAGGGCGCGACTCCGCCGACGCTGAAACATCCGTCCGTCTTCGAGTCACTCGTGTGGAAGTAGTTGCTGTCTCCGTTGTACGACGCCACGAAGCAATAGGAGCCCAGTTTTGGCGTATACGACAGAGGATCGGTGGCCGACGATGCTCCTGAGCCCGCTTGCAACGGTGCGCCGGACGCAAGCGTGCCGACGTCGCTGCCGGAGTTCAGGCAATCCGCATACGACGACGACCCGCATCCCAGAATCTCGATGTCGATCGTTCCGGTGGGTGGCGTACCTTCCAGCCCGCTGACCGTCACCGTGTCGGTGACGTTGTCGCCGAGGGTGGGCGTCGACGAGGAGAGGCCCTGCGACACTGTCGCCTCGGACCCGTCCGAGAAGCACGCGTCACCGCCGCTCGCCGTCGGTCGATAGCTGAAATCCCCGGAATATGTGGCGTACAAGCAATAGAGCCCGACGGTGGTCGGCGCGGTGAACGGCACGATCACGAACGCTTCCTGTGGCTGCGACCCGAGCTCTGTGGTAGCTCCGACTTGGGTCGTCGTCGATGAGCACCCCGACTTACTCGACAGCGGCCCGCACACGTACACGCTCACCGTCCCGGTCGGGATCGGCGCACCCGCGCCGACAGTCATCGACACGATCGCATTGGTCGAAGCCCCCGACCCGACGTTCCCAGCGTCAGGTTGCACATTCAACGTCTGCAGCGAGCGGCTCCAACTGATCACGACCGACGGTCTCCCCGACGTATCGATGGTGCTGGTCGCCGGCAAGCTGTAGCCACCGCCGCCACCACCACCGTTGGCGTCACCTTCGCCGCCGCCACCGCCGCCACCCACACCGCCGCCGCCGCCACCGCCGCCGGTGTTCGAGATCTCATTGCTGCCGCCGTCGCCTCCGGCGTTGGCTGTGCCTTGCGCGCCCCCCGAGAATTCGTCTGGGAAGCGGGACGCGATCCCGCAGACGGCACCGCCAGGAGCGGTCCCTCCAGAGGTGCCCGCCTTGCCCCCCTGACCGACGCATTCGGCTTGCCGCCCGTCACCTCCTGCCGCGCCGCCGTCAGCCGCGTCGATACTCATGACCCCGGCGCCCCCACCGCCGCCGCCCGCGGCCACAACCAACGCAGTCGAGCCGGCGTACACGCTCGACGCGCCGCCCCCGCCGCCACCGCCGCCGTTGCCCCCCGCTCCGCCGCCGCCACCGCCGCCGGAGCCAGGCGAGCCGCCTGCGGCGGCGCCGCCATCTCCTCCATTGCCGGCGACGGTGACCGTAAGCGTCGAGCTGCTCGTGACCGACGCCGTCGTCGTGACATTGGCACCGTTACCGCCGGATCCCCCGGCCGGCAGGTTGTTGATGTCGGTTCCCCCGCCCATGCCGCCCTTCCCGCCGACCGCCGTCACCGCGACGCTGGTGACTCCCGCAGGCACGCTGAACGAATCGGTGCCGGTGGTCGAATAGGTGCACACGTCATTCCCCGTCGAGGAATCGGTCGAGAACACTCCCGTCGAACCGCAGATCAAAACAGGTGCCGCCCCGGCACGCGCGGTTCCGATCGCTAGTGCTGCGCCCGACGCGGGTAGCAGTGCCACCGCGAACAGCGTCGGAAGAAAACGTCGCGTGCGCGACGACCGGTGGGAACTTGCGCCCATAACCACGCCCCTTGTTTCGACGGCAGTGCCGCAGACCACCGAAACCCACATTACGTGGATTGAAGGACCCGGTGTCCAGTCCGTCGCCCCTGAGAAGGGTTTGTAAAGCACGCGGCGCGCCCTGCAGAACGAGGCCGTTCGATGCAGGTGACCTCAGCGCGGCAATCGCTGGGGATCGAGTCCAAGGCGCGGAAGGCTCTGGATCGTCAGCCCGACGTCTGCTGCGTTGGCACAACGCTCAACGTCTCCGCGGCTACCTGCCGCGCGGAGAGATCGACAAGCATGCCGTGTAGGTCCGCGGCACTGAAAGACCGATCGGTGCGGGCACTTGCTCGTGGCCAGGCGGGTCCGCAGAATTGCCGTCATGGGGTTGGAGGCGATCGGCCTGCGGGCTGGTCGTCGGAGAGTGCGCGTCGAGGACGAGTTACACAGAGGGCTTGGCGTCGGCCATCTCGCGCAGCTTGTTCTTGAGCAGCTTGTCGAGGGTTCCCAGCGGAAATTCGTCCACGACGTAGACGGCGCGCGGCACCTTGAAATCGGCGAGCGTCTCCTTGCACGCGGCGATCACACTGGCTTCGAGCGTGGCCTCGTCGGGTGCCCCGGGTGCGGTGATCACGAACGCGACGACCACTTGATCGAGAAAGTCGTGGTGCTTGCCCACGACGGCGGCCTGGGCGACTCCGGCCACCGTCGTGACGCGCTCTTCGACTTCGCGGGCCGAGACGTTCTCGCCGCCGACCTTCAGCAGGTCCTTGTCGCGCTCCTGGTAGAAGACGTTGCCGCCCTCCCCCATCTTCACGATGTCGCCGGTCTTGAACCAGCCGTCTTCGAACGACGCGTCGTTGGCTTCGGCATTGTCGAAGTACTCGAGGAAGAGTTGGATGCCGCGGGTGCCGCGCATCCACAGTTCGCCCGATTGTCCTTCGTCGCACAGCTCACCGGTGTCCTTGTCGACCACGGCGATCTCGTAGCCCGGCGACACATGACCCATCGAGCGCACCGGAAGTTGTTCGACCGGCTTGCCGGTGATCGCGTGCGTGACCGTCTCGGTCATGCCGTACGCCGCGTACACCGAGATACCGAACATCTTGTCGAGGTCGGGCATGATGAGCCCGAACACGCCGACGCGCAGCGTGTGCTCGGCCGGACGGTCGGGCGCGCCCAATGCCCCGAACACAAACGGCATCAGCGAGATGTGCGTGACACCGTGCTTCGTGATCATCTCCCAGAAGCGGCTCGTCGACCACTTCGGCATCAGCACGGCCGTTGCACCCACGCCGAGCACCGAGAACAACGACCAGCTCTGCGCGTTCACATGGAAGAACGGTAAGTAGATGAGGTAGCGGTCATCGGAGCCGAGGTCGATGTTGCGCGGTCCGAGCCGGCTCGCCCAGACGGCGTTGGCGTGCGTGTGCACCACTGCCTTCGGCCGATTCGTGGTGCCCGAGGTGAACATGATGCCGAATGGCAGCATCGGCTCGGCCGGCCGGCCGCGCCAGGCCGAAGGTTCAGCGGCAAACAGACCGTCGAACCGCTCGAAGGAGCTTCCATCACCCTCGATCGCATCGGTGTCGGTGACCGCGATCCACTTGAGTGTTGGCGCGGCCTCGGCCACCATCGACGCGAACCGCGCCTGGACGATCGCCGCGACGCAGCGCGCCTTGCTCGCGAAGAACGCGATCTCGCTCGTGACCGACTTCGTGTTCGTCGTGACGGCAACCGCGCCGGCCACCGTGCACGCGAGGAACGCGAGCACCATCTCGGGCGAATTCTCGGAGTGGATGAGCACCTTGTCGCCCTTGACGATGCCGCGACCGTCGAGGCCGGCCGCGAGCCGGTGCACGTCGTCGCGCAACTGCGCGTACGTCCACGTGCGGGTGGTTCCGTCTCCCGGGTCCCACACGAGCGCGTGGTGATCGGGCTTGCGTTCGGCCCAGTGTGCGAGCAGCCAGGGAATGTCCTGGCCGTGCATCTGGAAGTCGAGCAAACGGTCGGCTGATACCTGCGCTGACATTTCCGGTCTCCTCGACGTCCTCGCCAACATGCGACCGCGGTGCACCGTGGTGGCGTGTCAAGGTACTCATCGCCGCGGGCGCGGCCAACGGGCACGCGCGGTTCTTTCCATCTCGTGACATGATTGGCCGATGTCGTCCGCGCGCATTCGCTCGGTGGTCCTCGACTGCCCCAATCCTCGGGCACTCGCCGAGTTCTATCTGGGTGTCCTGGGCGGAGAAGTCGATGCGGACGCGGACGACTGGGTCGTGCTCACGGTCAACGGGCTGCGCTTGGCGTTCCAACTCGCCGACGACTTCGAACCCCCGACTTGGCCCACCGGTGAGCGGCCGCAGCAGTTCCACCTCGATATGACCGTCGACGACGTGGACGCCGCCGAGCAGAGCGTGCTGGCCCTCGGCGCACGGAAGCATGCGACGCAGCCAGGCGAGGACACCGGCGACCGGTTCCGGGTGTACCTGGATCCGGCCAGCCATCCCTTCTGCCTCTGCTGGGACTGACACACCCGCCGTCAGCTCGCGGGTGGTGAACGCGCTCAATCGTTCAATTCGCGATGAACCAGCCGACTGCCACCGCGGCGGGCGCAGGTTTGTTGAGATTGATCGTGAACTTGCTGTGCGCGATGTCGACCACGACCCCTTGCACCCACAGCCCGGCCACGTTGCCCTGGATCGTCGCTAACACAAGGCTGTCCTGGTTGAACACCATTGGTGTGACTGCCTTCGCGGCTTGGCCCTTCGCGAACACGAGCTTGCCGCTGCGAGTGAACTGGGCCCGCCCCTTCACCCAGAGCGCGTAGCCGCCCGGGCATTCGGCAAGCACTCCGACGCCGTTCTTGGAGATGCCGTACACACTGATGCCGTCGCCGGCGCCATGCGTCGTGTCACCCTTGACGCCGACTTGGCTGGGGTCGCCGGACGTGGTGGTCAGGACACCGATGCTGTTCGCGTTGCTCACATTCGCCTGGATGACGTTCGAACTGTTTTGGTAGTTCTGGGCGAGCACCGTGTATGTGGTGTTCCCGCCAAGGAACAGGTCGCTATATGTGCTGCCGATCCTGGTGGCAGTGGGCGCCTCGTTGCGCGCCCCCAACAACACCGGATCGCCGTCGTCGGCACCGGCCGCTGACGGCCCCGTAACGGCGGCCGCAGCTGCTACGGCGGCACCGCCCAACGCGACCTTCATCAGATGACGTCGCGACCGCTGCTCGTGATCGTCGTGCACGGCACACCTCCCTGTGGCGGCGCCGAACGACGCCGATGCCATGATCTCCGGCGCGCGTTAGCGGAGGAATAACCGGCGCTCTCCTACGGTGGGCGGCGGTGCCAGGTCCGTTTCGCTACTCGCCGCCGGTGCTCAGGGATGGCGCGTTGTTGCGGCCCCGCCTGCTTGCGCGCCTGGTCGGTCGCTGGGACAAGCGACTGGTGCTGGTCACTGGCGGCGCGGGCCTTGGCAAGACCACGCTGCTGGCGCAGGCGCTCGCCGACAACGCATTGGCGCCACGCGGGTTCGATGCCTGGCTCGGCGCAGCTCCGGCCGATGTCGACGCGCGCCATCTGTGTGCCGGGCTGCTGGAGGCGCTGGGCGCGACCGTCCCGAGCGAAGCGACGCCCGCGGCGGTGGCCGACGCGGTGTGGGCGCTCGCGCCGACGCAAGTGAGCCTGGTGATTGACGATGCGCACGTCATCACCGCCAACTCGTCCGCGGCGCTTGCCATCACCGAGCTCCTCGACACCATGCCGGCCAACGGTCACCTCGTGCTTGCGAGCAGGACGCGTCCGGCGTTCGCGGTGGCTCGGCTCGTGGCCCACGGCGACGTCATCGAGGTGAGCGAGCACGCATTGCGGTTCGACGACGACGAGCAAGCCGCGTTCGCGCGTCTGCGATCCGTCGCCCCTGATGTGGTGTCGGCCGCGGGTGGATGGCCGGCGCTCGCTGCACTACGAGTCGAATCCTCGACCTCGGTCGGCGACGACTTCTTGTGGGAGGAGGTCCTGCGATCGCTCGACGGCGACCAGCGCGCCGCGCTCAGCGTGCTGTGCGACCTCGGTGGTGGCGACAACGACTTGGTATCAGTCACCTTGGGCCGCGATATCGACCTCGGGCTGCTGTCAGACGTACCGCTCCTCGCACGCACTCCTGACGATTGGATCGAACCTCACCCGTTGTGGAAGCCCGTCGCCGCTGGGCGTCTCGCGCTCGACGACCGTGCCGCGACGCGGGCGCGCGGCGTGGCGCGACTGATCGAGCGAGACCGGTTGAGTGAGGCATTCGACCTCATTGCGTCGATGGATTTGTGGGACCAGGCTCCCGCGCTGCTGCGACACGCGTGCCTCATGGGCGCGCGCCCGTCCGCTGGCGAACTCCGACGATGGCTTGACCGGTGCCCACCGGAGATGTTGTCCACGCCGGGCGGCCTGCTGGCCGAAGCGGTGCATGCCTTGATGGTGACACCGGCAGCGGCGATCGACGCGCTGCGCACGGCGATCGCCGCATGTCGTGCGGTCGGCGACGATGACGGCGAGATTGCTGCGGTGGCCCACCTCGGGCGAATCGCACTCTGGCATCAGGATCTCGCGTCAATCGTCGAATTCGCGCCGCGCGTGTCGGGGCTTGCCGCTGCCGGGAACGAAGCCGCTCGCGGGCTCGAGCGTCTCGGGCTCGCGATGTATCACGACATGAACTCGAATGATGCCGGTGTGCTCGAGGCCCTGTCGGGGATTCCGAAGGATGCTCTCGACGCTCCGTGGCAGGCGGTCGCAAGCTGGTATCGCTCGGTCGCGCTGCACACACTCGGTGACCCGACGGCTGCGCTGGCATCGATCGAAGCCGGCGTGGCGCAGGCCGATCCGGTGCTCGCGCTCACCCTGGCCTACTCGCGGCACCTCTCGCTCTGGGCGCTCGGCCGCATCGAAGAGGTCGAGAACACCGCATCTGAGTTGCGAGCCGCCACTGTCGCCGCGGGTGTGACGCACAACATCACCGGTGGTTTCGCAGACGGATCACGCGAAGCGTCTCACCTCGGGCACGACGATGAGGCAGCAGGGCGGTTACGACGTGCCCGTGACTCGCTGCAGCCGAACCAGGCGAACGCCGCGGTTCGTATTGCACTCGCGGATGCGTCGCTCCGAGTGCTGCGAGGCGACGAAGAAGGCGCTCGTGCCGTGCTCGTGGGCGCTCTCGCCGACTATCCGCTCGAGACCGGACCGCCGCGGCGCGCGTGGCGCGATGCCTTGGCACTCACCTACGTAATGGTTGCCGACGCGCGCGCCGAGTGGGACCGAACTGAGCTCCCTGGCATCTGGTCGCGCGTCCGCGACTACGCCGCCGCTGTGGTCGCGGGTCGGGAACCAATTGGTGGCGATCCGCTCGATCGGCTCGACCTCGCGGACCTCGACGTCGTCCGGGCGGCGCTGCCTCTGCCATTCGCCGCCGAACTCGCGGTGCGTCTCCACGCGCGTGGTCGCCCCGAGGGCGCCGCCTTGCTCGATCGCCTTGGCGCGGCCGGCCGCGACGCGACCCGCGCGCTGACGGAGACACGACCATCGGCACGAGGCGACGCGCGCTCGTTGCTCGCTGCGGTTCCACCGCAACCGCGAGTACGGGTCGAGATCGCCGTACTCGGGCCGATCGAGATCCGCCACGACGGCGTCGCCGTCATGCACGAGGCTGCCCGCCGCGAACGCGTACGCGCGCTGCTCGCGTTTCTGCATGCGACTCGGTCGACCAGTCGCGAGATCGTGGCCGCCGCGCTCTGGCCCGACCTCGAAGAGCGGGCCGCCGCCAACAACCTCCGGGTGAACTTGTCGTACCTCCTGCAAGCACTCGAGCCATGGCGGGCAGACGGCGACCCGTCGTACTTCGTGCGAACCTCGGGGACGCGGCTGCAGTTCGTCGCGGCCAGCGATGCCGACGACTTCGACCGCAATATCGCGATGGCCCGAGCCGCCGAGGAGGCCGGTCTCGTGTCGGTCGCGCTCGATCATCATCTCGCTGCGGTCGCCGTCTATCGGGGGCAGCTGTACGAGGACCTGGACGAGGCACAGTGGTTCGGTCTTGCCCGTGAGCACTATGCGGGCCAGTGTCGCGCCAGCGCAGTCCGCGCCGCGCAACTCCTGAGCGCTGCGAACGACACGGACCGGGCTGGGGAACTCGCGCGACGGGCGCTCGAGCTTGACCCGTGGTGCGAGGCCGCCTACGCGGTGCTGATCGCGGGGGCGCTCGCACGCGACGATCGACGCGGCGCGGTCCGCCTGCTTCGGGAATGCGTCGCGGTACTCAACGATCTCGGGGTCGAGCCCTCACTGGAGATCGCGGCGCTGGAACGCCGCATCCCGTCGCCCTGAGTCGTTCGCTCGCGCGCGCCCTCAATCGGGCCATCCGATGCCAGCGTGGGTCGTGCTGTCGAAATCGGTGTCCGTCGTTCGTCGTACGGGTGAGCGCGCCCAGCGAGGGCGGGCCACTCGAGGGAGGGCAACGTGCCGCATCCAGTGATCCACGCAGAGATCCGTTCGCAAGACCCCGATGCAACGCGACAGTTCTTCGCGAAGCTGTTCGACTGGAAGGTCGCCTCGGAAGGTGCCTTTCCGGGCTACACCTTCATCGACACCGGCGCCGAGGGCGGCGCGCATGTCGCGATCAGCCCGCGCCAGGCCGACGTCGACGAGGTGCTCTTCTTCGTCGCCGTCGACGACGTCACCGCGACACTGCAGCGTGCCGTCGACCTGGGCGGCAAGATCGTGCAAACCGAGCAGACGGTGCCCGGCGTCAGCTTCGGCGTGCTCGAAGATGCGCAGGGTCACCGCATCGGAGTCGCGGCCAACGGTTGATCGCGTCGTGAGGGGCCCACGTTGACGCGCGCGCGGCTCGGCCTCAGAGATAGGGTCACGCGACCGTTGGGGATCAGCGATCGCGCTCGTGCGCAGAGGGATTGGGATCGAGTGGCTCTGGGTTTCTACATCACTGGTACCGGGTTCACGCCCGAGAGATACGACACCACGACTACCCAGCTCGAAGAGGCCGGCGCCGGAGCCCCGGCGGGACGTATCTCTCACGTCGCGCTGGAGAGCGGCGGAGAGATTCAGGTGTTCGACATCTGGGAATCCCAGGAGGCCTTCGAGGCATTCGGGCAGACCCTGATCCCTATTCTCAACGCGGCTGGAATCGAGCTGAACGAGCCGATGGTGGCCCGGGTGCACAACGAGATCAAAGCCTGACCGATCCACGAGCCCAGTAGTCGTGGGACGTTGCCAGTGATGGGTCAGCCGAGGCGCTCGGCGAGGGCCACGATGATCCCTTCCGGACCTCGCACATAGGCCATGAGCCAAGCGTTCTCGTATTCGCAACCCGAGTTCATTGGCCATCGCGTGTGGCGACCCGGGACTGTGTGCAGGGCGAATGAAGCTCGATAGCTCCAGCGCCGTGCCGCCACCAGGTGGGCGGAGCATCGCGATCTCGGTGCGGGAGTCAGGGATGCCCTAGACGGCGTCGATGAATTCGCCTTCGACGAACGTCGAGTCGAGCGCTACTCGCGGCGGTGAACTTCGTTCGCTGCACGGGGCGGACGCAGGGCAAGAACGTGACCGACGCAGAGGAGCAGCGCGCTGAGCACGAGCAGCACGGTCTTCGGGCCCGGCATCGTGACCAACGTCATCACGCCGCCGATGGCGACGATCACCGCAGCGCCTTTCGACACCGTCTTGGCGCGAGTCATGCCCACGGCGAGGACGATGTAGCCGATCGCGGCGATCAGCACCAGCATGAACGCGAGCGCAACACCGATCCCACTGTTGAAGTCGTCGACGGCCTTGATCATCGCGGCGCGCGCCGGCGATTTGGCCGCCGCCGACATGAGGAGCGCCGCACCGCACGTAGAGGCCGTGCCGGCCCAACCGAGCGCACATGCAATCACGCAAAACCACGCGGTCTTCGTGCGCCCGGACTCATTCAGCTGGCGGGCGAACAGGGCGACCGTCAACGTCAGCAGACCGCACGAAGCGAGCGCGAGGACCCAACCGAAGTCAGATCGCGATTGGTGGTCCGCCATAGCCGTGAGCATCTTGTTCCACCGTTGATCGTCGAGCGGAACCAGAAGTGCGCGCCCGACGGCCATCGCCAAAGGAGCAGCGATCAGCAACACCATCCCGACCCGCCCCAGCGTTACATCGTCTCGGACCGAACCGTCGGTCCCGGTGATCGTCGCCATCGCGTCGCTCCTCCTGCCGGCGCGTTCGGCCGACACAGAATCGTGTGCACGCGGCACCTCGGGGTGCATCGGAGCCACCACGGGAGTCGATGTCAGGGTTGGCCCCTACGCTCGACCACACTCGCGGTGCAATGCTTCGCGCAGGCAATTGCGGGGTGGCGGGTCGCGGATCGAGGTGCGAGCGCACCTCGCCGCCGTCGTCACGATGGTCGTGGTGGGGGGCGCGTACGTCGCCGGCCTCGTGCTCGATGCTCGCTTCCGGGAAGCGGGGCGTCTCGACTATGTACATAGCGGCTCGACCGATGTGGTCTTCGCTACTGGGATCGTCGTATCGGCACTGGTCGGATCGATTCTGCTCGTGCGGCGGCCTCAGCACCCAGTCGGTTGGTTGTTCGCTGCGTTTGCCGTCGCTACCGCGCTCGATGCGACCCTTGAGTCGTATGGCGTGTACGGGCTCTACGTTCGCCGCGGTGGTGCCCCGGGCGCGTCGGCCGCAGCGGTAGTCGCGAACTCGTTGTTCATCGTCTGGATCACCGTGCTGGCACTCGTGTGCTCGCTCACGCCAGACGGCGCGTACTTGTCGTCGCGGTGGCGGCGCGCGTCGCAAGTATTGATTGCGAGCGGCGCGCTGTGGTTCGTGCTGAAGCTCTTCAGCTCGGGGACCCTCGACAAGCCGTTCAGCTCGACCGACAACCCGTGGGCAATCCTCCCAGATCTGTACCCGATCCGGCTGCTCTCGGCGGTGGTGAACAACGTGTTGGTGGTGGTCGCCGTGGTGTCGATCATCGTTCGGTTCCGCCGGGCTCGGGGTGATGCCCGATTGCAGCTCAGGTGGATGGTCGTGGCCGCGGTGCCGTTTCCAGTGTTACTCGCGCTCGCGTTCGCAGCGGCTGTCGCCGGCAACGATTGGCTGCTCAGCGTCGCGGTCGCCGGCTTCGTCGTGCTGCTTCCCGTCGGCGCGGGGCTGGCGGTGACGCGCTACCACCTGTTTGACGTCGATCGAATTCTGAGCCGCGCCGTCACGTACCTCATCGTCACGGGACTACTGGTGGCGAGCTATGTGGTCGTCGTCTTGGTGGTGGCGCGGGCGCTTGGGGAGATTGCTCGTCAATCGGCGACTGCGACGACACTGGCCACGCTTGTCGCGGCAGGCGCGGCCCGCCCCGTGTATGTCGCGGTACGCGATGCGATCGACCGACGTTTCCTTCGTCGGCGATACGACGCGCTTCACCAGGTGCGGACCTTCGTCGCTGATCCGAGCCCACATGTCGACATACAGCAAGTGCTCCGACAGGCACTGGAAGTACCCGCTCTACGCGTGGCGTACTGGATTGACGAGCGCAGTGAATGGGTTTCGGAGGATGGGCGAGCGGTCCTCATCGACGATGACGCGGTCATCGTGACCCGCGGCGTGAGGACGATCGCGGCGGCCTCCGACGGTGGTGACGATCGCAGACTCCTGCGTATCGTCTTGGACGAGGCCGCGGCCGAACTCGACAACGCCGGCCTCCGCGCCGCCATCGCGACCCAACTCGAGGAGGTCCGCGCCTCGCGCGAGCGGATCGCAGGAGCGCACCTCGAGGAACGGCGTCGCATTGAGCGCGATCTCCATGACGGTGCACAGCAACGCCTCCTCGGAAGCGCTGCACAGATGCAGGCGGCGTTGCTCAACGGTGAAACCGAGCGCTTACGTACCGCGTTGCAGTCCGGGGTTGCCGAAGCCAGGGCAACGGTCGTCGAACTGCGCGCCCTCGCCAACGGTCTGCATCCATCGGTGCTCGCGGACGGCGGACTCGCCGCGGCGCTCGATGACCTGTCGGCGCGCTTCCCTGTGTCGATCGCGGTGTCGACCCCAGGCCGTCGGTATCCCGCGATCGTCGAGGCCACGATGTGGTTCGTCGCTTGCGAAGGCATCGCGAATTCGATCAAGCATGCGCAGGCGACACACATCGATGTACGGCTGGATGAATCCGGACGAGAGCTCGAGCTGATCGTCGTCGATGACGGGCGCGGCGGTGCCGACCCAAAGGGCAGCGGACTGCGTGGGCTCGAGGATCGAGTGGAGGCCGCCGGCGGCCGTCTCGTCGTCACGGACAACGAACCCAATGGAACGCGGCTCGAGGCGGTGTTGCCATGCGAGTCGTAATCGCCGACGATGCCGTGTTGTGGCGCGAGGGGCTCGCTCGATTGCTCACGGAGGCGGGCGTCGAAGTGTGCGCGCTCGTCGGCGAGTCGCGAGAGCTCGTCGATTCCGCTGCGGAGCACAGACCCGACGTCGCGCTCGTCGATGTGCGTATGCCACCGTCCTACTCGCACGAAGGTGCGGAAGTCGCGCTCGAACTGCGCGACCGTTGGCCAGCGATGGGCATCGTGTTGCTTTCACAGACGCTCGAAGTGCGCTACGCCGCGGAACTTGCGCGGTCGCACCCGCGCGGCTTCGGCTATCTCCTGAAGGATCGCGTGCTCGATGCCGCTGCGCTGGTGGACGCGCTCAAGAGCGTCGCCTCCGGCGGCACGGTGCTCGATCCCGATGTGGTCGCGGCACTGCTCGTCGGGCGCAGAAGTCAGGATCGGTTGACGCGGCTCACGCCTCGAGAGCGCGACGTCATGGCGCTCGTCGCCGAAGGACGATCGAATGCGGCGATCGCGGCGCATCTTGCGCTCAGCGAGAAGACCATCGAGAGCCACATTGCAAGTGTGTTCACCAAGCTGGGTTTGCTACCCGCGCCCGACGACCATCGCCGCGTGCTCGCCGTCCTCGCATGGCTCCAAGAACTCTGAATCATCAGCCCAGACGGCCAGACTCCAAAAGGCCGATCACTACTCGATGTGAGTGATCGCTCCTCGGTACGTGCATCCTCGGCCGTCGGCACCCGCAGGCGTTGCGCGAGACTCCGTCGCCCACCAAAGGAGGCGCGATGCACAAAGCCGACGCGAGGCCGCTTCGCTCGTTGCTCTTCACGCCGGGAGATCAGGAAGCGCGCATCGCCGAGAACGCGACATCCGGCGCGGACGCGCTCTTCCTCGATCTCGAAGAACCGCGCACGCCGTGCCCGGAGTCAGTGCGGGAAAAGGCGCGCGGGCTCGTACGCGAATTCCTCGACACCGCCCCGCACGGCCCCGCCGACCCGTCGTATTTCGTGCGCGTGCAGCCGGTGGCGTCCGGC
Source organism: Acidimicrobiia bacterium (assembly GCA_036501845.1). GTDB lineage: Bacteria > Actinomycetota > Acidimicrobiia > IMCC26256 > PALSA-610 > JBBREP01. The sequence continues at coordinate 86,380 of DASXZO010000102.1, forward strand.
ATGATCCTGCGCGACCTCCAGGCGGTGATGGGACCGAACGTGACGGGCGTGTTGTTGCCGAAGATCACGGGCGCCGCCGACGTGCACGCGGCCGACGCGATACTCGGCTGCGTGGAGACCGAGCTGGGCCTTCCCGTCGGGCGGACGCTGCTCTACCCGATCCTCGAAAACGCGCAGGCAATCCGCAACGCGTACGAGATCGCGACGGCGTCGGGGCGCGTCGCGTACATGGGCGGCGCGGTCTCGCGATTCGGCGACATCGCGGGCGAGATCGGCTTCCGTTGGACTCCGCGCGGCACCGAGACGTTGTACATCCGGGAGAAGGTGCTCATCGATGCTCGTGCCGCGGGGATCCGCTACCCGATTAGCGGCATGTGGGGTGGCGCCACCGACGATCTCGTAGGCCTCCACTCGTGGCTCACGGAGCTGCGCGACATCGGCTACTTCGGGATGATGCTGGGAAGTCGCGATCATGTGGCGGTCGTGAACGATGCCTTCACGCCGACCGCGGACGAGGTCGCGTACTGGCACGAACTCGACAGGCTCGCAACCGACGCCGAGCGCAGCAACGAGCAGGTGATCTACGGCGAGAAGAACCAGGGCGAGGGCCACGAGGTCCACATCGCGCACGTTGCCACCGCTCGCCGGCTGCTCACGTGGGCCAAGGAGTTGGGTGTCGCATGACCACCAAGCGCACGACCACGAAGGCGAGCGAGATACGCGCGGGGCTCTCGCATCCGATTGTCGACGCCGACGGCCATTTCGTCGAAGTCGCGCCGCTCATCAACGCGGAGATGCTCACGTACCTCGAAGAGATGGGTGGGCCCGAGGTCCGCGACCGTTACATCGAAGACACCGGGCTCACCGATACGTCCACCGTGCTCGCCGGCCACAGCGGTGCAGTCGGCGCGGGCTGGAAGGCGATGCCGTCGTGGTGGGGTTGGGCCACCGAGAACACGCTCGACCGGGCCACCGCGCACCTGCCGGCGCTGCTGTACGAACGCCTGGACGAGTTCGGTATCGATTTCACGATCCTCTACCCGTCGATGACGCTCGCATACCTCGAGGTCGCCGACGACGAAATGATTGGGCTGCGTTGCCGCGCCGCGAACCGCGCCCTCGCCAACCTGTTCGCGGGCTATCGCGATCGCACGACGGTCGGTGCGCTGATCCCGATGCTGAATCCCGCCCTCGCGATCGAGGAGCTCGAGTACGCGGTGCATGAGCTCGGCTTCAAGACCGCGGTCTTCGCCGGGCACGCGCGCCGCGCGATCGGCGGCGACGCGTACCGGCTCGACACATTTGGTGTCGACAGCGCGTTCGACTACGACCCGCTGTGGGCGAAGTGTGTGGAGCTCGGCATCGCGCCGGTGTTCCACAGCTCGTTGCAGGGGCACCGCGTCACGCGCTCAGCGACGAGCTACGTGTACAACCATGTTGGCGGGCTCGCCGCCAGCCACGAATCACTGTGCAAGTCGTTGTTCCTCTCGGGGGTCACGCATCGATTTCCCACGTTGCGGTTCGGGTTCCTCGAAGGTGGCGTCGCGTGGGCGTGCAGCCTGCTCGGCGATTTGATGGGTCATTGGGAGAAGCGCAACGCGCATGCGATCACCGCGCTCGACCCCGACCGCCTCGACGTCGCGGCGCTCCTCGCGCTTTTCGAGCGCTATGGCGATGCACGCGTTCACGCCGGGATCGACGAGCTGCGCGCGTACTTTTCGCGGCCGAGCGCGCGGCCCGAGCAGCTGGACGAGTTCGCGGCGGCTGCCCTCGATTCCGTCGCCGACCTGTGCGGCCGGTTCGTCCCCAACTTCTACTTCGGTTGCGAGGCCGACGACCGCCTCGTCACCTGGGCCTTCGCCGAGAACGTCAACGCTGGCGGTTCCCGGCTGCGGCCAATCTTCGGCTCTGACATCTCCCACTGGGACGTGCCCGACATGACCGAGCCGGTGGCCGAGGCGTACGAACTGGTCGAGCACGACCTCATCGGGCAAGCCGAGTTTCGCGAGCTGATGTTCCTGAACCCCGTGCGGCTGCACGCCGGAATGAATCCGGATTTCTTCGCGGGCACGGTCTGCGAAGCCGCAGCCCTGCAAGCACGCGACGAATAGCGCCGCCGGCATTGATTGCTTCCGCGTCACTCAACCGACCGGAGTCGGCACGAGCGAGATCTCGCGCTCGGACGCATGGACTGCGTCGTCCGACTCCAGCCGATCGAGGAGTTTGGCGCCTTCGACGTCGAGGTCGGGCATGCGCTGGAGCCAGCGCGGCAGCCACCACGCCGCCTTGTCGAGCAGTGTCATCACCGACGGGACGATGATCATCCGCACGAGCGTGGCGTCGATAAGCACGGCCGCGGCCAGACCGATCCCGAACATCTTGATCACGACGTCGTCGCCCAGGACGAACGCTGCGAACACCGAGATCATGATGAGCGCGGCCGCGGTGATGACCCGCGCCGATCCCGCGAGGCCGTCGAGCACGGCACGGTGTGCGTCACCCTTGCGTACGTAGTGCTCACGCACCCGGGAGAGGATGAACACCTCGTAGTCCATCGACAGCCCGAACAGGATGCCGAACATCATCAGCGGTACGAAGCTCACGATCGGCACCGTGCTATCGACGCCGATGATGTGGTCTCCCCATCCCCACTGGAATGCCGCCACCACAATGCCGAGCGACGCGCCGATCGACAGCAAGATGGCAATCGCGGCCTTGATCGGCACGAGGATCGATCGAAAGGCGAGGAATAGGAGGAACATCGTCAGCAGGATCACGAAGGCCATGTAGCGGGGCAGCGCAGCGCCGAGCTTGGCCGAGATGTCGATGTTCGCGGCCGTCGTGCCGGTGATCAGCACACGCGCCCCAGTACTCGTCACCGCGCTGCCGCGCAGCTCCGACCGCAAGCGGTGCACGAGGTCCTCAGTTGCGCTACTTGCTGGCGCCGACTTCGGCACGACGGTGACCACCGCCGTGTTGCCGGACTGGTTGATCACCGGCGCGGCAACCGCAGCCACGTCGGCGTCGTTGCTGGCGATCGAATCGATCGCCTTCAGCGCGGCAGATGCGTCCGATGGGTGGTCGAGGTCGACCACCACGGTGAGCGGCCCATTGAAGCCGGGCCCGAAGCCCTCGCTGAGGATCTCGTACGACTGGTGTTGGGTGCTGTTCGTCGGCTTCGATCCGTCGTCGGGCAATCCGAGACGGATTGCGAGGAGCGGCGTCGCGAGCAGACCGACGATGGCGATGCCCACGACGAGATACGGCACCGGGTGGTCGGTGATCGCTTTTGCGAAGCGTCCCGAGGAACTGCGTTCGACCTCGGCGTCCTCACCGGTGCTCACCTTCATACCGGGGATCGAGAGCTTGTCGATGTTCTCACCGGCGAAGCCGAGCATGGCCGGCACCAGGGTGATGGCGATCAGCACTGCCAGCGCGACGGCTCCGGCCGCGCAGAGGCCCATCAGCGTGAGGAAGGGAATTCCCACGACCGCAAGACCGACGAGTGCGATCACCACCGCGCTTCCAGCGAACACCACTGCCCCACCTGATGTCGCGGTAGCCCGAGCGGCAGATTCAGCAGGTGACAGCCCTCGGGCGTGGAAGCCGCGATGGCGCGTGACGATGAACAGGGCGTAGTCGATACCAACTGCAAGGCCGATCATCACCGCAAGCGTCGGCGTGACGTCACTCAGGTTGGTAAACGCCGAGAGGGCTGAGATCCCGAAGACAGCGATCGCAACACCGATCAGCGCAGTGAACAGCGGCAAACCTGCTGCGATGATCGAACCGAACGCAATCAGCAGCACGATCACCGCGACGCCGAGACCGATCACGTCGGACGGCGGCGCCGACGTCTTCAGGGCGCGCTCGACGGGGTCGCCGCCGAACTCGACCTTCAGCACCGGTGGGACGGTGCGTTGCGTCGTGTCGATGATGTCCCGGATCCCCTGGGTGCTGACATCGGCGACCGGCTTGTCGAAGCGGATTTCCACGAACGCGGTGCGACCGTCGGGCGCGACGGTCACCAGCGACTTCGGATTGCTCGGCATGACCACGTCGGGGAGCACTTTGAGCTGATCGAGCCCGGATTGGACCTGCGCGGCGGAGATCACGTCGCTGATCTTCTTGCCAGCGGGCGCCTGCACCGCGATCTGCATCGTGGTGCCCGACTCCTTCGGGAACCGCTGTGCGAGCTGGTCGATCGCGTGTTGCGACTCCGTGCCGGGGATCGAGAACGTGTCACTGGTCGATCCGTTGGCCGCGTGCGCCCAGACGCCGGCGGCGACCAGCACAGCCAACCAGGCGCCGAGCACCACGCGGCGGCGGCGAACGCACCAATGACCGAGTCGATAGAGGGCTTGTGCCATGGTCCGGCTCCTTCTCGTCGATGATGTAGTGATCGTCCGTCACGTCGAGCCGGGGTTCCCTAGGGGCGTCCCCCAGGCATGGTGTGCGCGGTGTCCCCCAAGGCGGAGTGGCGCTGGCGTCACCGATAGCTGGGGTTGGCCCCGAGGGCATCGCCCGCGCAAGGTGTGCACGATGGTGTCGTGGCGCGCACGGGTCGAAGGGAGGTCGCATGAAGGCGTTGGTGCACTACCTGCCGTGGTTCATCCTCGGTGTCGTCGGATCCGTGAACTGGCTGCTCGGCACAGTCGGAGCCGTGGTCGCGCTCCTGGTGGTGGCGATCGCATCGCGACCGCATCGCCTCGGCGTGTTCGACGTCGCGACGCTCGTGTTCTTCGCCGCGGTCGCGCTTCACGCAGCCGTGTGGCCGAACGCCGGTCAGACCGAGTGGTTGCACCCCATCTCAACGGCATGGATGTGCGTCGTCGCGCTGGCGACGGTCGCGTGCGGTCGGCCCTTCACGATCGACTACGCGAATCTGAGCGTGCCGGCGACGGTCGCGGCGTCGCCAGCCTTCGTCGCGGCGAACCGCGCCGCCTCGTTGTGGTGGGCGGCCGCGTTCGCAGTGATTGCGAGCGACGGCGCCCTCGCGATCGTCGTCGACCACAAGGCAATTGGAACCGCTGTCGCCGTCGTCGCAGTGTTGGGTGCCGCGCGAGCGTCGAAGCAGATCGCGGTTGCGTCGGTCAGGCCGCCCCGACACGAGCATGGAGCTCGCGACGCACGCGGGCTCTGAATGCTTGCAAGACGATCTCGGCAGCGCATTTTTCGCCGCGCTTGTAATCTCGAACCATGTCGATGGACGCCCGACCGGCGCCTGTCCTGGTGGGCCGCCAGCAGGAGTTGGCCCTGCTGTTGGAAGCTCTTACCGCGGCGGTCGCCGGTGTGCCGAGAGTGGTCTCCGTCGAGGGCGACGCCGGGGCCGGCAAGACGGCACTCGTTCGCGCCGCCCTCGCACAGATCGGCGGTAAGGCCTCGGTCGTGCGCCTTCACGGCGACGAGCTCGTGCAGTCAGTGCCTTTCGAAGGACTGGCGCCATGGTTGGATCCAGCGGCTGACACCGAGGTCTTTCAGGTTGGTCGCGACATCCTTTCCCGCTTGGACGAGATCGCGCCGGCAGTCCTCGTCGTCGAAGACCTTCACTGGGTCGATATCGCGTCGCGCAAGGCGCTGGCCATCGCCGCAGGTCGACTGTCCCATGAACCCGTTGCGATACTCACGACCGCCAGGCCGATGCACGACGGCCTCGCTGACGGCTGGGGGCGTATCCGACAGGACGCGAGCCGTTGTGACACCGTCCGTCTCGACACACTGAATTGGTCTGACGTCACCACCCTTGCGGCTCACAATGGCATCGCGCTTGACGCCGATGCCGCGCAACGCTTGACCGAACACACCGGCGGCAATCCGTTGTACGTGACGACGCTGCTCCAGGATGTTCCGGCACACATCCTGCGCGCTCCCGGCCGGGCGCTGCCCGTCCCCACCGAGCTCGCATCTGTCGTCGCCGCGAAGGTGAACTCGCTCGACCACGAGACCGCGTCGTTCCTCGGAGCGCTAGCAGTGATGGGACGTCCAACATCGCTCCCCCGTCTCGGTCAAGTCGCCGGCATCACCGCACCCGCAGCCTCATTCGCCCGCGCCGCCATCGCGAAGTTGGTCGAGCAAACCAACGTGGGGGATCCCGGTCCGGATGTGGTGTCGTTCGTCCACCCGTTGATCGGCAGGTCGGTCTACGACAACCTCACGGCCGCCGACCGCCGATCGCTCCATCTCGCGGCCGCGCAGGCAAGCGACCGTCGGTCGGCGCTGACGCACCGGGTTGCCGCCGCCGACCGAGTGGATGACCCCCTCGCGGCAGAACTCGAGGCAGAATCGGTCTCGGCTCGCGCCGATCACGGCACCGCCGCGGCGGCACAATGGCTGCGATGGGCTTCGGACCTGTCGAGCGCACCGCACGATCGCGAACGGCGTCTCATCCAAGCCGCGCACCTGTTGCTGCTGGCCGGCGATCCGTCGGTCGCTGACCTCGCGGCCGATATCGAGTTGTGTTCGGACACGCCCGCGCGCGACTTGGTCGCTGGACAGCTCGCATGGCAGAAGGGCGACACTGCCGAATCGGCGAGTCGGCTGCGTCGCGCCGCGACGTCATCGGACGATTCGATCGCGGTCGAGGCTCTCGTCCGACTCGCACAGCAAATGGTGTTGCTCGTCCGCCCCGATGAGGCGATCAACGCCGTCACGGCGGCGATCGATCTCGGCATCACCGATCCTTCGCTCGAGCGACAGGCCTGGGCGATGCTCGCAATGGGGGTCGGCGAGCGAGAGGGCGCGGTGGCAGGTTTGGAACTCGTGCAGGACCGGCTGCCCGAACCGGCGAAGTACTGCGCGCCCGTCGACACCGATCTGCTCGCAATTCGCGGCTTGCTCACTTCGTACGCGTTGCGGTTCACGGCCGCGATCGACGACCTCACGGTCACGCTCGACCGGCCGATCGCCACCCTGCAGGCGCGCCGGCGCGCCCACGTCGACCTCGCACAGTGCCAGCTCGCGCTCGGGCAGTGGAACGAGGCGATGCTCAACGCGCGCCGGGCCCTCGAGCTGTCCGACGAGCAGCATCAATGGCAGCGCGCGGTTGCTCACCAAATCCTGGCGAGCGTGGCGGCCGGCCGCGGCCGATGGGATGAAGCGGAGCTGCAACTCGACATGGCGCGGGGCGTCGCCGACACGTTCGGGAGCGTGGAGGCGGCGTTGGCCGTACGGCTCGCTGCGATCACGATCGCCGACGCGCACGACTCGGTGGCCGGCGACATCGCGTCTGTCCGTCCTTCGACACCGATGTTGTCGATGCTCACGTTGTTCCATCCGACCGCGGTGGCCCAGATCGCGTCGGGGGCCTTCGCGGACGCAGAGGCAACGATCGAGATGTTCGAGCATCAAGCGCGGGAAAGACGAGTCGATGTCGCGGCCAAACTTGGCGATCTTCGCGCTCGGCTGGCCGTCCGCCGCGGCGACGCCAACGATGCGGACGAACAGTTCCGGTCGGCGCTCGCTGCTATCACGTCCGACACTCCGGTGCTGATCAAGGCCGGAATACACCACGGTTATGGCAGATTTCTCCGAAGTCAGTTGCGTCGTCACGACGCGATCGGAGCGTTGCGGACGGCGCGGTCGATCTATGCATCCCTTGACGCGTCGCCGTACGTCGATCGCGTCGACGACGACCTGACGGCGTCGGGCCTCAGTCGGCCGACGAAGCGCCGAGACCGGTCGCCGCTCGACCTCACGCCCAGAGAACAAGACGTCGTCACGCTCGTCATCGGCGGGCACACCAACCGAGAAGTCGCGGCTGCGTTGTTCATCAGCGCGAAGGCCGTCGAATACCACCTGCGCAATGTGTACGGGAAAGTCGGCGTGAGCTCGCGGCGCGACCTCGCCGCAAAACTTGCAGCATCTGCCTCGTAGTGGTGTCGCGCCCTAGGTAGCGGCGCGCCCGACGACTGCGAAGAAGCCGACCATCCCGCCGGTCATACCTGGGGCAGCGCCCTAGGGCATCGGGGCACTCATGGCAGGACGATCGAGTCCCACCTGAAGCTCCAAGGGAGAGATCGAAATGGCAACGATCGCCGAGGGCAACCACACGTCGATCGCCTCAGCGCCGCCGCTGAAGCGGACCGAGTTCTTCGCCGACCCGAGCCTCGAGTTCCTGACCCGGGCGATGCTCGGTCGTATCAATGCCGGGGCCGCCGACGCCGGCGAGGTCCTGACGACGATCGAACGGATCCCAGACGGCGACCTTCCGGCGTGGGTGCGGGAGTGGGAGGCCACGGCCAATCGAGTTGGGGCGATCGGCGATGACTGCCTCGCCCGCGGTCATCGGATCAGCGCCCGCGACGCGCTGTTACGCGCGGCCTCTTACTACGCGGCGTGCGTGCAGGTTGTCGACGGTTGCGACGATCCCGACGCGGTGCTCGCCCGTACCTTCCACGCTCATCGCCTCCGCTATGGGCAGTACCTCGACCTGCTCGACGTTGTCCCCGAGCGTCTGGAGATCCCTTACGAACACACCACGCTGCCGGGCTTGTTCTTCCCGGCCGCCCCGGCCCGGGGTGGCCGCGGAAATGATCGACACCGCACACTGGTGATCAACAACGGTGCCGACGGCTCGTGGAACACCCTCTTCCCAGGTCACGGCAGCCAGGCCGTCGCCCGCGGCTACAACGTCGCGATCTTCGACGGCCCCGGGCAGCAGAGCATGCTGTTCGACCGTGGCATTCCGTTCCGTCCGGACTGGGAACACGTCGTATCACCGCTGGTCGACCTCCTGCTTCAGCGTCCCGACGTCGATCCTGATCGACTCGTCTTGTACGGCGTGAGTCAGGGTGGCTACTGGGTGCCGCGCACGTTGGCGTTCGAGCATCGCTTCGCCGTCGCTGCTGCCGATGGCGGGGTGGTCGACGTTGGCGAGACATGGCGCGCGCACCTACCGGTCGAGGCCACCGATCTGCTCGACGCCGGTGAACGCGAGGAGTTCAACGCGCTCCTCGACCTGGCCCCGCCCGCGCAGCGGAGAGTGCTGACCTGGCGAGCGAAGCCATACGGCAAGCCCACTCTGTACGACACGTTCGTCGAGGCACAGCGCTACCGAGTCACGCCCGAACTGGCCGCGCAAATCACCACCCCGATGCTGATCGCCGACCCGGACGAAGAGCAGTTTTTTCCCGGCCAACCCCAGCGCCTCTACGACATGCTCCTCGGTGCAAAGCGGATCGTGCACTTCGCAGCATCCGAGGGAGCCTCCGGCCACTGCCAGCCGATGGCCCGCGCGCTGGCTGCTCAGCGTTTCTTCGACTTCTTCGACGACGAGCTCGGCCCCGCATGACGGCTCGAGCTCTGGACACCATCGGCCGTCTCGACCGACGGGTGGCGCTCGTCACGGGAGGTTCATCCGGCATCGGCCAGGCGATCAGTACACGGCTCGCTGCGGCCGGAGCGACGGTCGCGGTCGTCGCCAGCGCGAGCCGGCCAAAGGCCCAAGGAGTCACCAACATCATCCGGGCCGGCGGTGGGATCGCCCACGCGTTCATCGCGGACGTCGCGGATCCCAACGACGTGCGTCGACTCGTCGACGAGGTCGGTTCCACGCTTGGTCCGCCGTCGATTGCGATCAACTCCGCCGGTGTCTGGTTCGAGACCCCGTTGGCCGAGCTCGACGACGCGCGCGTGGACCAGCTCGTCGACGTCAACCTGAAGGGCACGATCAGCGTCACTGCAGCAGTCAGCCCTCACATGGTTGACGCCGGTTTCGGCAGCATCGTCAACATCGCGTCGGCCGCCGGCATCCTGCCCTCTCCTCGCTACAGCGTGTACGCAGCAACGAAGGCCGCGGTGATCATGTTCACCAAGGCGGCTGCACTCGAGCTTGCTCCGCTCGGGGTAGCCATCAACGCCATCGCGCCCGGGAACACGACCACACCGATGAACGAGCAAATCCGCACCCATTCCGATCACGCCGCACGACGCGACTGGATCGAGCACACCACGCCAAGCCGCCGCGCATTCACCCCGCCCGACGAGATCGCCAACGTCGCGCTCATGCTCGTCGACGGCCGCGCCCGTGGCTTCCATGGAGCCACGTTGGCAATCGACGAGGGAAGAACCGCCGGCGTGATCAGCTGACGCGGTTTCCGCGCATCCCGCAGTCCTGACCTGATCACCAGACCTGGGCGGTGACGCAAACGCTGCAACGCGCTGCTTCGACCGCCTCTCGCCGCCCGTGCCCGGAGCGCAGTCGGCATTGTCACGCTCGACGGCCAATTATCCTCGGCCTCGTTGCAG
>DASXZO010000103.1:0-8809 GCA_036501845.1 Acidimicrobiia bacterium
GGACTTCACGATCACGCTCGACGTGACGAACGCCGGACCCACTCCGGCAACGTTCGACGCGGCGACGCACGGCCTGTTCACGCTGCTCGACGAGTACCCGAGTTCGGGCGCGCCCGATCCGCCGCAGCACTCGCTGTCGTCGAGCGTGACGAACTCCAATGTCGCGGGCAACGCCACGCATCGGGTCGTGATGACGTTCGCCGGCCTACCTGCCCACGCGAAGAACCCCGTGCTCTGGTTCCACGGCCACCTGCTGTCGGGAACTCAGGACGCGAGCGTGTGGTTCAGCGGCGTCTAGCCCGACACGCGACTGCGCGCACTGCACGATGCGGCGTGAACGGCGCGTGGCGTTCAGTGCGCGCGCGGTGACGCAACCGTCGCGTCGTCGTCCGAAGAAACGGGACGGCGCGACGACTCGAACACGACTTCGACGAACGCGGCAAGTAGTTCGGCGGGCATCGCTTCGCCACTGACAGCGTCGGAGAGGAGCGGGGAGGCTGGATCCACGAGGCCGGACGATACCGATCGACCGGCCGAACCACCAGTCCGATAGCGGTCGTTCACACGACGTTCACCCGCGCCCGCGCGGACACCCCCACGGGGTGATCCACAACCCTGTCAGTAATCTCGTCAGATGCCCGACATGCTCGACCGCTCGGCCCGGATCATCGAGGGAAACGAGCGGCTCGAGATGCGGGGGCTGCTCAACGTCGGTGCCGGTGACGTGGCCGAAGTGGCAGAAAACGTCGCATTGGTCGAGAGTTTTTCGAACGTCGTCGCCTTCGCCACCGGCGACGGGCTGACAGTGTTCGACGTGTCGCATGAGCTGTTCGCGCCGAATGCGCTGGGGGCGCTGCGGCGTTGGTCGCCGGCGCCGGTGCGCACCGCGGTGTACACGCACGGGCACGTCGACCATGTGACCGGGGCGAACGTGTTCGACGCCGACGCCGAGCGGGCCGGCGCCCCGGCCATCCGTTACGTGGGCCATGAGTCGGTGCCGCTTCGTTTCGATCGCTACAAGCTCACGAACGGTTACAACGGTGTGATTAACCAGCGGCAGTTCCGCTTGCCCGAGCCGTTGTTCCCGAGCGAGTTCCGTTACCCCGACGAGGTATACGCCACCGCGCACACGCTCGACGCCGGCGACACCGCGTTCGAACTGCACCACGCGCGGGGCGAGACCGACGACCACACGTGGGCCTGGGTGCCGTCGCATCGCGCCTTGTGTGTGGGCGATCTGTTCATCTGGCAGTTCCCGAACGCGGGAAACCCGCAGAAGGTGCAGCGTTACGCGTGGGATTGGGCGGTGGCGCTGCGGGCGATGGCCGCGCTCGACGCCGAGCTCCTACTGCCTGCGCACGGCCCGGCCATCGGCGGCGCGCAGCATGTGCGCCAGGTGCTCACCGACACCGCCGACGCGCTCGAGAGTCTGCACGCCCAGACGCTCGAGCTCATGAACGCCGGCGCGCGCCTCGACGACGTCGTGCACTCCGTGCGCCTCCCCGATCGCCTCGCCGCGCTGCCCTACTTGCAACCCACCTACGACGAGCCCGAGTTCGTAGTGCGCAACCTGTGGCGTTTGTACGGCGGCTGGTACGACGGCAACCCCGCGCACCTCAAGCCCGCGTCCGACGTCGCGATCGCGCGCGAGACCGCGGCGCTCGCGGGCGGCGCCGACCGTCTCGCGGCGCGCGCCGAGGAAGTGGCCGCCGACGGCGATCTCCGGCTCGCATGCCACCTCGCCGAGATGGCGGCGCTCGCCGCACCCGACGATCGTCGCGTCCACGAGGTGCGCGCGGCTGTGTACGAAGCGCGCCGCGACGCAGAGACATCGTTCATGGCGAGCGGTATCTACCGTTCGGCCGCGCTCGACTCGCAGGCGCGCGTGCACGAGCTCGACGGCTGAACTCGACCATACGAGCCCGGGCAACCGAGCTGCACCAAGTCGACTCCCGTCGCGCCGTCTCGTTATGGTCTGGCGATGGACCGCGTTCGCATCGGAGTGCTCGGCACCGGCAACATCGCACCGCTCAACGTCGCGGGCTATCTCGAACATCCACAGTGCGACGTGGTCGCAGTGTGCGACACGCGGGTGGAGAAGGCGAACGCCGCGGCGGAGTCGTGGGGCGCGCCGAAGGTGTACACCGACCTCGACAAGTTCCTCGCCGACGACGACATCGACGCGGTCGAAGTGCTCACGCCCACGATGCTGCACAAAGAGCACGTGGTGTCGGCGTTGCAGGCCGGCAAGCACGTGTCGTGCCAGAAGCCGATCGCCAACACCGTGTCGGACGGGCGCGCGATGACAGCCGCGGCGCAGGCCGCGGGCAAAACCTTGCGTATCGCCGAGTGCAACTTCGGTTACCCGCCGCTCGTGAAGGCGAAGGAACTGATCCGCGCGGGTGCGATCGGCCACCCCACGATGTGCCGCATCAAGACCGTGGTGGCCGATACGAGCACCGAGTTCCAGAACAACCTGGACCCGGCCGGCTACGCCTGGCGTTTCAACGCCCAGAGCCCGGGCGGGCACCTGTTCGACGACAACGTGCACAAGTACGGCACGGGGATCTGGTTGTTCGACGAAGTCGACATCACGAGCGTGCAGGCCATCGTGCGGCAAGGTCCTCTGTTCTTCGAGCCCATGACCGCGATCTGGGAGTACGAACGCCAGAGCCTGCTCGGCATGATGGAGGTCTCATACGCGCCGCGCATGCACATCCGCAGCAGCTTCTACGGCGCCGACGAATTCTTCGAGATCCAGGGCACCGACGGCTTCATCTGGGTGACCCGCTGCACCGGCGAGATGCTCGACCTCGCACCGCTCATCGTGTTCCATCCCGACGGCACGCAGACCGCGTACTCGAACCTCGAGTCGAACTGGCTCGAGGGTTTCAAGCGGTCGTCGAAGAGCTTCATCGACGCTCTGCTCGAAGGTCGCTCCGATCCGGAGATGACGCCCGAGATGGCGATCAAGACCTTGCAGTTCGCGTTCGCCGTCTACCAGGCGAGCATCGATCGTGCACCCGTCGACCCCCGCACGATCTCCGAGTCGGTATCACCCCCGTGGTGGCCGCCCGACCTCTCGAACTTCGTCAACGACATCAACGAATATGGAACGAGATAGTGCGCTAATACTGCCTTCGCTCCGCTGCGGCGGCGAGTGAAGTCAGTCGTCGTCGGCGGTCGTGGCGGCAGGTGCGGGTTCCGACGGGCGCGCTTGGTTGAACGCGCGTGAGAGCAGCGGTGTCGACACGTCGAGCACGCCGTCGAGATCGTCTTCAGATGCGTTGCGCGGCAGCCATGCGGGTTGCGCAGGATGCACCGGCGGCGCGGGCTGGGCCGCTTCGAGCGGCTCCATCGTCGGCTGGTCGACGCGGCTGCGCCGGCGCGCCGCCGAACGCTTGGGCGCGGCCTTGGCTTGCGGTGGCGTGGGAGTCGCGGCCGGCGCCGCGGCGCCCACTGTGACCGACGCCGGCTCGGGTCGCGGCGGTCGACGGTCGACGCGGTCCCATCCACGCGGCGGGCTCATCAGGTCGGCATGACGCGTGCAGAGGTCGCCGGCGCGCGGAGCGCCGTCGGCGATGGCGTCCAGCCACACCACGCAGTTGGTGGCGTCGAAGCTGAAGGTGACGGTGGCGACGCTGCTGCATCCTGGGCGTCCGCACTGCCGTCGCATAACACCCAAAACTACCCGAGTCGAGCGCGGGGCCATCGCACCGCCGCGCGAGGATGCTCGGCGTGCCGGATCGGGTCGTGTTCAACCATGTCGGCCAGTGCGTGAGCGACCTGGCGCGCTCACGCCGCTTCTACACGGAACTGCTCGGCTTCGAGCTCTGGCGTGAGATCAGCCCGCCCGACGGCGCCACCGCGAAGCTGCTCGGCCTCTCGGAACCGCTCGGGCTCACCGCCTGCTACCTGCAGCGCGACGGCCTGGTGCTCGAGCTGCTGCACTTCGGCGCGCGGCCGGCGAAGCCCCAGGTGGCGCCGCGCTCGATGGACGAGCTCGGGCTCACCCACATCTCGGTGTCGTGCGACATCGCCGACATCTGCGCACGCATCGCCGATTACGGCGGCCAGGTGCTGTCGGACACCAACATCGCCAACGCGGTGTTCGTGCGCGACCCCGACGGACAGCTCGTCGAGCTGCTGCCACTGGCCTACGCAGACGCCTTCGCGCCACCGGCTGGGTGATGCGGCCATTCCGGGTTCGGGTGCCGGCGTCGTCAGCGAATCTCGGCGCCGGGTTCGACACGCTCGGCTTGGCGCTCTCGCTCTATCTCGACCTGCGGGTCGGTGACGCGGTGCCCGAGGACGATGACGCCGGGCCCGCGTGGACGGCCGACGAACACCATCTTGCGATCCGCACGTTCCGGGCCGCGGGTGGCGACGGACCCGTCGCCGCCCGCGCTCAGTTCGCCGGCGGCCGCGGCCTCGGCTTCTCCGGCGCCGCGCGAGTGGCCGGTGTGTTCGCCGCCGCGACACAGCGCGGCGTACCGATCGGCGAAGCGCGAGCCGTTGCGGCCGAACGTGCAAGCGAGCTCGAGTCGCACGGCGACAACGCGTCGGCGTCGGCCCTCGGCGGCCTGGTCGCGGTCGCGGGAACCCGTGCGGTGCGGGTACCCGTATGCGTTGCGAACGCGGTCGTGGTGTGGATTCCCGACGCCGAAACGTCGACCAAGGCGTCGCGCTCGCTGCTGCCCGAGACCGTTTCGTTCGCCGACGCCGTGTTCAACGTGAGCCGCGCGGCCTTGTTCGTGGCCGCGATGGCCGCGGGCGACATCGACGCGCTGCGCGTCGCCACGCAAGATCGCCTGCATCAACAGCACCGTCTGGAACGCGCACCGGAGTCGGGCCAGGCGCTGCGCACACTCGAAAGTGCGGGTGCGTGGTGCGCGTGGCTTTCGGGCTCGGGCCCCACCGTCGCGGCGCTCTGCGCGCCGGGCGACGCGGCACAACTCGTGGCCGCGCTCCCGCCCGGCGGGCGTGGCATCGTGTGCTCGATCGACGACGAAGGAGTGCGGATCACGTGAAGATCGAAGGAAAGCACGTGGTGGTCACCGGCGCGGCAAGCGGTATTGGCGCCGCGCTCGCGGCGCGGTTCCACAGCGAGGGCGCGCGTGCCGTCGTGGGCGCCGACCTGCGCACCGACGGCATTCCCGCCGACGACGCGGTGGTGTGCGACGTGACACACGACGACGATCTGCGCGCGCTCGTCGATGGCGCTGAGCAACGCCATGGTCCGATCGACTTGTTCTGCAGCAACGCCGGCATCCTCGGCGGCTTCGGTGCCATCGAGCTGCCCGACGACGAATGGCAGCGCGTGATCGACGTGAACCTCATGGCGCACATCCGCGTGGCACGCCATCTCGTGCCGCGCATGCTCGAACGGGGCGAGGGCTACCTGTTGCAGACCGCGTCGGCCGCGGGCCTGCTCACGCAGATCGGCCTGGCGCCGTATGCCGTCACGAAGCACGCCGCGGTGGCGTTCGCCGAATGGATCGCGATCACGTACGGCGACCGCGGCATCAAGGTGTCGGTGCTGTGCCCCCAAGCGGTTCGCACCGGGATGACGGCCGGCACCGAGAGCGGCGGCGTCGCGGGGGTCGACGGCATGCTCGAACCCGACGCGGTCGCCGACGCGGTGGTCGCCGGGCTCGACGACGAACGCTTCCTCATTCTCCCGCATCCCGAGGTTGCGCAGTACTTCCAACGCAAAGCGACCGACTACGACCGCTGGCTCGGCGGCATGCGCCGCCTCCAGTCGCGCTTCCCGATGGGGCTCTGAAGGCGCGCTCGGATCGCGCTCAGGTGGTGGGGAGCACGGCGACCGCGTCGATCGAGATCAAGAGGCCGTGCGGCAGGTTCACGTTGGCAGGCGCCGAGCGCGCGGGCGGCGGGTCGGGCATGTGTCGCGAATAGATCTCGTTGATCGTGCCGAAATCTGCAACGTCGGCGTAGAAGATCGTGGTCTTCACCAGATCGGACATCGTTGCGCCCGCGGCCTCGAGGATCGCAGTGAGGTTGCGCAACGCCTGCTCCGTCTGCGCGGCTATCCCCTCGCACACCGTGCCCGTCGCCGGATCAATGCCGGCCGTACCCGAACAGAACACGAAGCCGCCCGCCACGATCGCTTGGCTGTACGGTCCGAGCGCAGCTGGCGCACGCTCGGTTTCCACTGCGCGTCGAGTCATGACTCTCCTCGAGGCGGGTCAGCCGAGGCTGGTCGCGGTATTGGGACGATCGCGTAGTGAGCGCTTCAGTTCGGCGAACCCTTTGAACGTGGCAAGCGCCCACACCGCATCCCAGAGCTCCACCGCACGATCAGGCGGGGGAACCTCACTGATCACCGGCCCGAAGAAGGCCTGCTTCAAGCCGTCGCGGTTGTAACCGATGATCGGAGTGCCGACGTCCTTGCCCGTGAGCGCGAGCGCTTCATCGCGCTCGGCGCGCAGCACGTCGTCCCACTTCTCGTTGTTCGCCTCGGCGACGTAGCGGTCTTCGATGCCGACCGAACGCAGGTAGTCGCCGAGCCCGGCCTCCCACTGTCCGACGATCTCGTCGCGCCGGCCGCGCACGTGGATGTCGCCGCCCCATTGCGTGTAGAGGTCGCCCATTCGGTCGGGACCCTCGGCATCGCGGATCGCCGCGGCCACACGCAGGAGCTTGAGACCGGTGCCGTGCCCGGCGATGTAGTGGTCGGGGAAGTCCTCGCCGTACTGCTTTTCCTCGTTGAGCAGCCGCAGGCAGATGAAGCGCCAGTTGACCGTGTAACTCGATTGCCGCGCGACCTCGGCGACCCAGCGCGACGTGATCCACGCCCACGGGCACATCGGATCCCAGAAGAACTCCACATCCGCAGTTTCAGCCATCGCGCAAACCCTATCGAGGGCGGAGAACGGAGCATCCCAGGAGCGACGGAGGAGCGATATGGGTGCGCAGTGAGGTCGCCGCGCTGCCAGAGGCGGCGCAATAGACGTGGTAATGGCGCTCGCCTGCACGCTCTCAGGTGATGACAAGGTGGTGGCGTGACCGGTGACGCCGAGGCGTTCACTCGATTCGTGGGTGAGATCGAACCTCGGCTTCGGCGCGCCTTCGTGGCCGCGTACGGCACCGAGCGCGGGCGCGACGCCACTGCGGAGGCACTCGCGTGGGCATGGGAGCACTGGGATCGTGTGGCGACGATGCACAACCCAGCCGGTTATCTGTGGCGCGTCGGACAGTCGCGGTCACGCCTGCGCCGGCGCGAGCCCGTCGTGCTGCCCGAGCCCGCTGCCGACGACGTGCTCGTCGAGCCGGCACTGCTGCCCGCGCTGCGCGCACTCACCGCGCACCAGCGCGCCGCGGTGGTGCTCGTGCACGGCTACGGCTGGCAGTTGAAAGAGGTGGCCGAACTCATGGACGTGCGAGTGACCACAGTGCAGAACCACGTGGAGCGAGCGATGGCGAAGCTGCGCACCGCACTCGCAGTGGAGGCCGACCTCGATGCCTGAGCCGATCGAATCACAGCTGCGCGCGCTGGCGCAACGTCTCGATGACGCTGTGGAACCGGTGCGCGCCGACGAAGTGATGGTCGCCGAGATGACGCCCTCGCCACGCCACCGGACGCCGGCCAACACCGGCCGCGCATTCGCAGCTGTTGTCGCGCTGGCCGCCATCGTGACAGGCATCGTGGTCGTGGCGAGACATTCCACTCACGGAACCCCGACGATGACACCGACCACCACATCGACGACCCAGCCCGCTCCAAGCGCTCGGCTCGCGAAGACGGTCGCCGCACTGGAGATCCCGTTCGACCAGACGCCGATCGTTGCCGTATTCACGAACGAGCCGGCATGGACTTCGTTCTGGGCACCGGCTCGCGTGCCGCCGGTCGACTTCACGCGCGACTTCGCGCTCATCATCGATACTGGCGACTGCACCACATTCAATGGCGTGCACGTCGTGGGCCTGCACGCGAGCGTGGCGTTCACCGACAATCAATGGGGCTGCGCTCTCGGATCCGACGGTGGTCAGCTCGACCGCTACGCCGAATCCCTCCCGTTAGGCCTGTTCGGTGCGCAAGCGACAATCGATGGGCCCGCACTCCCGACCCCGCTGCACGTGAATCTCGCCGACCACAGCAACGATGGCTATGCGCGCGTGCAACTCCACGGTGGCGCGTTGCCCCGCATGCAGTGCCTGTTCGCGCACGGGTCGCCGCCAGACGTGTTGCAACAACCGATCACGCTCACCTTGCCCGGCGCCAAACCGGTACCGATCTACTCCGGCTACCCGGTCACGCGTACTCCCAACGCGGTCACTCTCGACGACGACTTCTCGATCGACCCCGGCAACCCGGTGGACCGGTTCGCGCAGACCGACGGCCTGTACCCGAGCGGGTCGACGCAGACCACACCGGTCGTGCTCGACGGCGCGACGACACCGGGCGGCCCGTTCGAGCACATCGACCAGCTCCGCCCGGGCCAGGTGATCACGATCGCCCAGAACGTTGGGCCCGCGCCGTGCGTGCAGCACTGGAGAGTGTTCGCGCAGCTCGGCTCCCGGCTCGGATCCAGCGGGCGCCCAAAGGGGCCGCTCGAGCTCATCCTCGAGGGTCCAAACATCTATGTCGACGCGGTGCCGGCGTCGTGAACCAAGCCGGTGTCACGCACGCTTCGCACGTGACGCACGGCGCTTGGGCGCGACCACCTTGGTCATCACCCATCGGTGCTTGCCGATCTTGCGGTCGCGCTCGAAACCCAGCTGCTCGTAGGTGCTGAGCGCTCCGTTGAAGAGAAAGCCGGCCGGCACTGCGTCCGCGGCTTCTGGA
>DASXZO010000104.1:0-9069 GCA_036501845.1 Acidimicrobiia bacterium
AACGCGCTGCCGCCGTATGCGTTCGCGCCCATCGACGCGTTGAAGATGGAGTACCGGCGAGCAGGTGAGGACGTGATCGACCTCGGCTTCGGCAACCCCGACCTGCCGTCGCCCGACACGGCCGTGGCCAAGCTCATCGAGGCCGCGCGCAACCCGCGCAATCACCGCTATTCGATGACTCGCGGCATTCCAAAGCTGCGCGAGGCCGTGAGCCACCTCTACGACCGGCGCTTCAACATCGAGATCGACCCCGAGACCGAGGTGTGCGCCACGATCGGAGCCAAAGAGGCGTTCTCGCACCTCATGCTGGCGCTGCTCGGTCCGGGCGACACCGCGCTCGTACCCGCGCCGAGCTACCCGATTCACATCTGGGGCCCGATCATCGCCGGCGCCGCAGTGCAGTACGTACGCATGGGGCCGGGCCAAGACTTCTTCACCAACCTCCACACCGCGTGGGAGCAGTCGTGGCCGCGCCCGCGGGTGCTCGTGATCAGTTTCCCGCACAACCCCACCACGATGTGCGTCGACCTCGAGTTCATGGCCGAGGTCGTGAAGTTCGCGCGTGAACGCGAGATCGTGGTGGTGCACGACTTCGCCTACGCCGATCTCGGTTTCGACGGTCATGTGCCGCCGTCGATCCTGCAGGTGCCCGGCGCGCGCGACGTGGCGGTGGAGATCTACTCGCTCACCAAGAGTTTCTCGATGGCCGGATGGCGCCAGGGGTTTCTCGTCGGCAACGCCGAAGTGGTCGGCGCGCTCGCGAAGTTGAAGAGCTACCTCGACTACGGCGCGTTCCAGCCCATTCAGATCGCGGCCACCGTGGTGATGAACGAGGAGCCCGACTACCCCAAGCACGCCAACGAGGTGTACCGAGCGCGCCGCGACGCGCTGCTCGACGGCCTGGGTCGCATCGGCTGGGAGATCGAGCGGCCCAAGGGCACGATGTTCGTGTGGGCGCCGGTGCCCGAGCCCTACGCCGACATGTCGAGCCTCGAGTTCTGCACGATGCTCGTGAAGGACGGCAAGGTCGCGGTGTCGCCGGGCGGCGGTTTCGGCCCCGGCGGCGAGGGTTTCGTGCGCTTCGCGCTCGTCGAGAACGAGCAGCGCATCGGTCAGGCCGTGCGGGGCATCCGCCGCGCACTCACGAAGCTCGGCTGAGTCCGCTCAGGTCTCGAGGCCCTGCAGCACGAACGCGACGGCCAGATCAGACACGAGGTCGACGGGTTCGTCGCGATCGACGAGGTAGTCGCGCGCGAGGCGGCCGATCACGCCGTGGATGGCGCGGGCGAGCATCTCGGGATCCTGGTCGAGCGCACGGCCCTGCACGATTGCTTCTTTGATGTGACGTGCAGTGTCGGCGAGCGCGACGTCGTCGTTGCTCCGCAATACCGGCGCGAACGTCTCGTCGGTGGCGGCGAACTGGATGATCGCGAAGTATTCGCGGTGCTGGCCGAACCATTCGAGGCTCGCCCGGATGCCGCGCTCGATCCGTCGTAGTGGGTCGGGCTCGTCGCCGATGGCGGCCTGCTGGCGCCGACGCAGCTCGTGGTGTGACGCGCGCAGGATCTCGGCGAGCAGCTCGTCCTTCGATGTGAAGTACCAGTAGAAGACGCCCTTGCCCACCCCGAGCGCGCCCACGATGTCGGCCACCGATGTGGGGTGGTAGCCGCGCTCCGCGAACAGCGCGGCGGCCGTGCGCATGAGCTGCTCGCGTCGCTCACGCCCCTTGGTCGTGAGCCGTTCGCGCACACCGCGCAGCGTACCCGGGGGCTTGACCGGCTGGTCAAGGGTTCCGCGAAAGCGCGACGGGTCACACATGCTTCATTCAGCCGCAATTGCGCGAACTGAAACCTGGCGGATGCCGATATGTCACCGGCGACGGTCATCATCGTGGTGGTCGATGGTTCCGATGGAGCGCCCATGCCCGATCTCCGCACGATCCTGCGTTCACTCACTCCGGCGCACGCCCTGCGCAACGCTCGCCGGGAGGTCGTCGAGCACGCCCGGGTCGTGTCGGAGATCGACGCCATCGTGCAACGGCTGCCGGCGGCTTCCGGCCCGGAGGCGCCGTCGAGGATCACGGAGCTCGCCGCGGCCGAGGCCCCAGGCGAGATCGTGTCGGGCGAGATTGTGTCGGGCGAGGTTGTGCCGGCCGTTGCCACCGAAGCGGTGGTCGAGGATCAGCGCGCCTCGTAGTGTTGGCCCGTGCTCTATTGGGTCATCAAATACACCGCGACGCCGCTGATCCGGACGGGCGTGCGCGTGCGCATCGAAGGACGCGAGCACGTTCCCGATAGTGGCCCGGTGATCCTCGCCTCCAACCACCGTTCGTTCCTCGACTCGATCTTCATCCCGCTGGTGGTGCCGCGGCGCGTCACGTTCGTGGCCAAGGCCGAGTACTTCGACGACCCGAAGAGCGCGTGGTTCTTCCGCGCCGTCGGTCAGATCCCGATCCGGCGCGAAGGCGGGAGCGCGTCGGAAGGCGCGCTGCTCGCCGCCGGTGACGTGCTCACGAGCGGCGGCGTGTTCGGCATCTATCCAGAAGGCACGCGCACGCGCGACGGCAACCTCCACCGCGGGCATACCGGCGTGGCGCGACTCGCGCTGCGCACCGGCGCGCCGATCATCCCCGTCGGGCTCGTCGGCACCGACGAGGTGCAACCGGTCGACCGCAAGCTGCCGCGCCTCGGTCGCGAAGTGCGCATCCGCTTCGGCGAATCGATCCCGATGGAGCACTACCTCGGCCGCGAAGACGACCGGCTCACGTTGCGCGCCCTCACCGACGAGCTGATGTTCGAGATCCAACAGCTCTGCGGCTACACCTACGACGACTGCTACATGACGAAGAAGGCCGAAGACCTGCCCACCGAAGTGGCGGTGCTGGCGTCGTAGCGCCCGTCATCATCGTGTCGGGTCCCGGCGGGGTGGGGAAATCGACGGTGAGTCGCTTCGTTGCCGCCGCGCTCGACCGCAGTGTGGTCGTGGACACCGATGCCTTCCTTGGCTCGATCGTGAGGGGCTGGGTCGACCCGAACCGGCCCGAGGCCTCGCAGCAGCACGAGGCGGTCGGCGCGGCCTTCGCCGTGAGCGCGATCACCTTTGCGGCACATGGTTATGCGGCCGTGGTCGACGGTTACGTGTTTCCTGACGGCGCTCATGGACTTGCGACGGCGTGCGCGGCGCGGAACCTGGCGTGCCACTACGTGGTGCTCGCCGCATACCGCGCCGGTGCGCTGGTGGTGTCGTAGCTAGTCGGTGGCCCAGGCTCTGGCGCGCTCGAGTGCGCGCTGCCAGTCGGCATAGAGCGCATCGCCGAGCGAGCGATCATCAGTGGGTGTGAACGAGGCGTCGGCGCGCCATGCGCCGGCGGCGTCGGCTGGCGACGGCCAGATGCCTTCGGCGATCCCGGCAAGGTATGCGGCACCGAGCGCGGTGGTCTCCTGCACGGCAGCGCGACGCACGGTCACCCCGCACTGATCCGCTTGCAACTGGCAGAGCAGATCCATCACCGAAGCGCCGCCGTCGACGCGCAGCTCCACCAACTCGGTACCGGTGGCCGCGGTGATCGCGTCGATCACGTCGCGCGTTTGGTAGGCCATCGCCTCCACGACCGCGCGCGCGAAGTGCGCGCGCGTGGTGCCTCGCGTAATGCCCACCACCGTGCCGCGCGCGTACGGATCCCACCACGGCGAGCCGAGCCCGGTGAACGCGGGCACGAAGTACACGCCGTCGGTGCTCGACACCGACTCGGCGAGCGGGCCGGTTTCCGCGGCCGCGTCGATCACGCCGAGCCCGTCGCGCAACCACTGGATCGCCGCGCCGGTCACGAAGATGGCGCCTTCCATCGCGTAGTGGAACGTGCCGTCGGCGAGCTCCCACGCCGCGGTGGTCAACAGGCCGTCGACCGGTTCGGGCACCTGCTCGCCCACGTTGGTGAGCACAAAGCTGCCGGTGCCGTAGGTGTTCTTGGTCATGCCGGGCGTGAAGCACGCCTGCCCGAACAGCGCGGCCTGCTGGTCGCCGGCGATGCCGCTCACTGGTACCGCGAGGCCGGCCGCGTGGTCGGGCACGGTCACACCGAAGCGGCCCGACGACGGCAGCACGCGCGGCAAGCAATCCAGCGGCGCGCCGAGCAGGTCGGCCATCTCGTGCGACCACTCGCGGCGAGCGAGGTCGTAGAGCATCGTTCGGCTGGCGTTCGACGGATCGGTGGCGTGCACCCCGCCGTCCGTGCCGCCGGTGAGGTGCCACAGCAACCAGGTGTCGACGGTGCCGAACAACAGGTCGCCGTCGCCGGGCACGCCGCCCTCGCGCAGCAGCCACGCGAGCTTCGTGCCCGAGAAATAGGGGTCGAGCACCAAACCCGTGACCGCGCGCACGCGCGGTTCCGCGCCCGCATCGCGCAATGCATCGCAATCGGCGGCGGTTCGGCGATCCTGCCACACGATGGCGCGATGTCGTGGCCGTCCGGTGCGGCGGTCCCACACCACCACGGTCTCGCGCTGGTTCGTGATCCCGATGGCCGCGACGGTTTCACCCGCAGCTTCCATCTCGTCGCGTACCTCGGCGAGCACGACGAGAGTGGTCGCCAGGATCTCGTCGGCGTCGTGTTCCACCCAGCCCGGTCTCGGGAAGTACTGCGGGAACTCGCGATACGACCAGCCACGAGGTGTGCCGTGCTCGTCGACGGCAAAGGCCCGTACGCCGGTGGTGCCGGCGTCGATCGCGACTACGACGCTCATGCCGGAACGCGCGCGCCCGCGGTGAGCAATGCGTTGGCGAAACGTTGGTCGCGCTCGGTGCGACTGAGCTCGAGCACGAGCGACGGGCGGCCGGCACGGTCGACGCGCATCCGTGTGACCGGGCCACTGCGCAACGAGCGCGACCGGTCGGTCATGTTCGCCACGGTGATGTCGCCGAGCCGCTCGGCCAGCACACGCCGGCGAGGCCGGCGGGTCCACCAGCCGCATTCCCACATCATCAGGCGCCGGTCGGTGACGACGGCGTCGTCACGGTAGCGAGCCGCGAGCGCGGGTAGACGTGTGCGGCGCGCCGTCCACACCCGCGCCGTCGCCACGATCGTCTCGCCCGGTTCGAGCCGCCGATGCACCGCGACCCGGAAGCGATCGTCCTGGCGGTTGCGAGCCATGCGCGGGGCAGGATATTGGTGATTCCACATTGGAGGTCGGATGAAGATCGGCATGCTCACTGGGGGCGGCGACTGCCCTGGGCTCAACGCGGTGATCCGCGGGGTCGTGCGGCTCGGCGAGACGGAGCACGGCGACACGTTCATCGGTTACCGCCACGGCTGGCGCGGCGTGATGACCGGCGAGTCGATCGAGCTCTCGGTGCGGTCGACGCGCGGCATCCTTGGTCGCGGTGGCACGATCCTCGGCACGTCGCGCACGAATCCGTTCCAGGACGGCGGCGAAGGCGCGGAAGTGTTCGCCACGCTCGAGCGTGACGGCGTCGACGCGCTCGTCGCGATCGGTGGCGACGACACGCTCGGTGTGGCAGCCAAGCTCGGTGAGCTGGGCGCGCACGTGGTGGGTGTGCCGAAGACGATCGACAACGACCTCTCCGGCACCGACTTCACGTTCGGGTTCCACACCGCGGTGCAGGTGGCATGCGACGCGATCGACCGTCTCTACACCACTGCGGAGAGCCACGACCGTGTGATGATCGTGGAGGTGATGGGGCGCCACGCCGGGTGGATCGCCACGTATGCCGGCATGGCTGGAGGTGCGCACCTCATCCTGGTACCGGAAGAGCCGTTCGACATCCAGGACGTGTGCGCGTCGCTCGAGCAACGTCACGGTCGCGGCGGCGAGTTCTCGATCGTGGTGGTCGCCGAGGGCGCGACGCCGAAGGAAGGCTCGCTCACACTGCAGGCGCAGGGGATCGACGCGTTCGGTCACGTGCGACTCGGCGGTGTGGGTGCGGCGCTGGCCGAACAGATCGAGCAACGCACCGGATACGAGACGCGTGTGACGATCCTCGGCCACGTGCTGCGCGGCGGCACGCCCACCGCGTACGACCGCGTGATCGCCACCCGCTTCGGTCTCGCCGCGATCCAGGCCGTGCACGACGGCGACTTCGCCATGATGGTGGCGCTGCACGGCACCGAGGTGGTGCGCATACCGATCGCCGAGGGCGTGGCGTCGTCGAAAACCGTCGACCCGAAGCTGCTGGCCGAGGCAAGGGTGTTCTTCGGCAACTAGCAATTAGGGTGCCGAGCCGATGTCGAAGGTGCTCGACGAGCTCGTCACCCTGCTCGAGCTCGAACCGCTCGAGACCAACCTGTTCCGTGGTCTGAGCCCCGACGAGTCGCGCCAGCGCGTGTTCGGCGGCCAGGTGGCTGCGCAGGCGCTGATCGCCGCGGGCCGCACCGTCGAGCCCGATCGGCGCGTGCACTCGTTGCACGCCTACTTCCTTCGTCCCGGCGATCCGACGATCCCGATCATCTACGACGTCGACCGCATTCGCGACGGCCATTCGTTCACCACGCGGCGGGTGGTCGCGATCCAGCACGGGAACGCCATCTTCAACCTCGCCGCGAGCTTCCAGATCGAAGAGCGCGGCCCGGAGCACCAGTACGAGATGCCGAAGGTGCCCGAACCCGGGGAGCTCCCCACGTTCCTCGAACTGCTCACGCCCTACAAGGAGCGGTTCACGCCCGAGGTGTGGGGTTGGCTCGAACGTGAGCGCCCGGTGGAGACCCGCTCGTGCGAGCCGCCACGCTGGATCGACGCCTCGGTCGGCACCGGCGAGCAACACGTGTGGTTCAAGGCGAACGGCAAGCTCGATGACGACCCGCTCTTGCACGCATGCATCGTGGCCTACGCGTCCGACCTCACGTTGCTCGACACAGCGGTGGCGCCGCACCAGATCGACTACACCGACGAGTCGTTCCAGGTTGCGTCGCTCGACCATGCGATGTGGTTTCACCGCCCGCTGCGGGTCGACGAATGGGTGCTCTACCACCAGAAGTCGCCGTCGGCCTCGGGTGCGCGCGGTCTCGCCGAAGGCTTCATCTACTCGCGTGACGGTCGCTTGTGCGTCACCGTGATCCAAGAAGGGCTCATGCGCCCGCGGCCCACGCCGCGCGCCGCGAGCTGATTGCCGATGCCCGTCGACCTGCGTTCCGATACCGTCACGAGCCCCACGGCGGCAATGCGCGCCGCGATGGCCGAGGCCGAGGTGGGCGACGACCTTTCCGGTGAGGACCCCACGGTCAACCGGCTGCAGTCGCTTGCGGCCGCGTTGCTGGGCACCGAAGCCGCGCTCTACGTGCCCACAGGTGTGATGGCGAACCAGCTCGCGATCCGCGCGCACACGCGTCCGGGCACCGAGGTCGTGTGTGCGCCGCGCGCGCATGTGTACGCCTACGAGGACGGCGGAGCGGCGCGCAACGCAGGAGTGCAGATGCGCCCGATCGACCAGTGGTCGCAGCTTGCGCACGCAATCGAGGGCGCGCACCACCATCTGCCCGCCGTCTCGCTCGTGAGCATCGAGAACACCTATATGCCCGAGCAGGGTCGTCCGCTCGCGGCGTCGGAGGTGCAGACCATCGTCGACACCGCGCACCGCTACGGCGTGCCGGTGCATTGCGACGGTGCGCGCATCTGGAACGCGTCGATCGCGCTCGGCGTGTCGCCGTCGGCGCTGATCGGTGACTGCGACAGCGTGATGTTCTGCCTGAGCAAGGGTCTGAGCGCGCCGATCGGATCGGTGCTCTGCGGTTCCGTCGACTTCATCGATGCGGCCCGCGCCGACAAGCACCGCCTCGGTGGTGGCTGGCGCCAGGCTGGGATCGTGGCCGCGGCGGGGGTCGTGGCGCTCGAGACCATGGTGGACCGCCTCGCCGACGATCACAGCCGCGCCCACCGTTTCGCCACTGCCGTTGCGTCGCACTGGCCCGCGGCGCTCGATGCCGACACGGTGCGCACGAACATCGTGTGTGGCGATCTACGCGAGCTTCCCGACGGCATCGTGGCCCGGCTCGCCGATCATCAGGTGCTCTGCGGCACGATCGACCCCGTCACCGTGCGGTGGGCCTTCCACAAGGACGTCGACGACACCGGCCTCGAGCGTGCACTCGGCGCGCTCGACGCGATCGCCGAATAGGAGTTTCTCATGCGTGTGCTCGTCACCGGATGCTCGACTGGGATCGGCCGAGCCACGGCCACCGAACTCGCGACGCGCGGCCACAGCGTGGTGGCGACCGCGCGCAAGCCCGCCACGCTCGCCGATCTCGACGTGGCCGATCGCATCGCGCTCGACGTCGACAGCGACGACTCGGTCGCGGCCGCGCTTGCAGCTGCGGGCGAGCTCGACGCACTCGTGAACAACGCCGGCTTCGGCGTGGGTGGTCCGGTGGAGAAGGTGCCGCTCGCCGAAGTGCGCCGCATGTTCGAGACCAACTTCTTCGGCGCGGTGCGCATGATGCAGGCCGTGATGCCCGGATGGCGCGAGCGGGGGAGCGGCACGATCGTGAACGTGACGTCGGTGTCGGGCGTGGTCGCGGCGCCGCTCAGCGGCTTCTACTCGGCGACGAAATTCGCGCTCGAAGCCGTCACCGAAGCGGCGCGTATCGAGCTCGGCCATTACGGCGTGCGCGTGCTGTCGGTGCAGCCCGGCTACATCGAGACGGCGTTCGGCGCCAACACCACGAACTACGGCGAGGACGAGCCGCCCTACGACGAGCTCGCGAAGCTCTGGACCGAAGCCGAGAACACACTCGCGATGACGGGCGGCAACGGCGAGCGCCAGCAGGCCGACATGGTGGCGCGTGTGATTGCCGACGCGGTGGAGAGCAACGAGTCGAAGCGCCACTGGCCCGCCGGCACCGACGCCGAAATGATCGTGGGCACCCGCGAGACCACTCCTTACGACCAGTTCGAAGCCGCAATGCGAGCCATGCTCAACCTCGACTGGTAACCCCGGCGGTGGTAGGTGCTTTCTCACGCATGCGTGAGAAACCACAGACCACGCAGCCCGTTCACGTGATCGTGATCGGGACGGGCGCCGGTGCGACGAGTCCGGGCTCGGCTCCGCCTTCGACCACGA
>DASXZO010000105.1:0-2097 GCA_036501845.1 Acidimicrobiia bacterium
GTCACGCTACGCGTGCTCCCGCGGCCGACTACGCGCTGCGCGCCTCTTCCTGGTCGGGTTGCGTCGGCGCGGCTTGGAGCAGGTAGCCGCGCGAGCGGATGGTGCGCACCTCGAGGCCCACACGAGAGGCGCGGCGACGGAGGCGCAGCATGTGCACGTCGAGCGCGTTGCGGCTCGGCGAACCGTCGGGCCAAGCCCGGTCGGAGAGCACCGTGCGCCCCACCACCGCGCCGAAGCGGTCGACGAGCGCCGAAGCGAGATCGCGCTCCACCGGCGACAGGCCGATCCACTGCGTGCGGAAGCGGAGCACGCCGGCTTCATCGAGCGTCGGGCGCACCGCATGCTCGGTGGCCCGCACCGCGACCGCGCGGCGGCGGGCCTCGAGGTCGGCGTCAGTCGCCGGGAGGCGAATCCAGTCTTCGAGACAATCGGGTGACATCGGCGCGTCGATACCGTCGTCGAGCAGCAGCAGGCGGGGCTCGCCCTTGGCCCGAAGCTCCTCCACCACGGTCCGCTCCGATGGCCAGCGGACCAGCTGCACATCCATCGAGCAAGACGGTATCGAGGCATTGTTTCCGACGGATTACATCCCGGTGTCGTCCAGACGGATTCCGTTTCCGCCCGGTCAGCCGGTGGGGGCCATACTCAAGGCCATGGCGAGCACGCTGCCGAAGACATTGAGTGAGAAGATCTGGGACGGCCACGTGGTGCGGCGCGCCGCGAACGAGCCCGACCTCGTCTACATCGACCTGCACCTGGTGCACGAGGTGACGTCGCCACAGGCGTTCGACGGCCTGCGGCTGGCCGGGCGACCAGTGCACCGTCCGGACCTCACCGTGGCGACGATGGACCACAACGTGCCCACCGATTTGAGTGAGCCGATCGAGCCCATCTCGAGCCAGCAGATGTCGACGCTCGCCGCCAACTGTGAGGAGTTCGGGATCCGCCTCTACGGCATGGGCGATCCTGGGCAGGGCATCGTGCACGTGATCGGCCCCGAACAGGGTCTCACCCAGCCGGGCATGACAATCGTGTGCGGCGACTCGCACACGTCCACCCACGGCGCGTTCGGCGCGCTCGCGTTCGGTATCGGAACGAGCGAGGTCGAGCACGTGCTCGCCACGCAGGCACTGCCGCAGCAGAAGCCCGGCACGATGGCCGTCACCGTCGATGGCGACGCGCCCGATGGCGTGACGGCCAAGGACATCGTGCTCGCGGTGATCGCTCGCATCGGCACCGGCGGCGGCATCGGGTCGGTGATCGAGTACCGCGGCGCGGCGATTCGCGCGCTCTCGATGGAGGGCCGCATGACCGTGTGCAACATGTCGATCGAAGCCGGTGCGCGAGCCGGGCTCGTGGCGCCCGACGACACGACCTTCGCGTATCTCGAAGGACGACAGTTCGCACCCAAGGGCGCGGCGTGGGAACACGCGCTCGACGCGTGGCGCACGCTCCCCACCGACGAAGGCGCGGCGTTCGACAAGGAAGTGGTGATCGAGGCGGCGAAGCTCCGCCCGCACGTGTCTTGGGGCACGAACCCGGGCCAGACGATCTCGATCGACGCCATCGTGCCGTCACCCGACGACGCGCCCGACGCCAACGCGCGCGACGCCATCGAGCGCGCGCTGCGCTACATGGGTTTGAAGGCGGGCACGCCGATCCGCGACGTCGCGGTCGACACGGTGTTCATCGGCTCATGCACGAACTCGCGCATCGAGGACCTGCGGGCCGCGGCCGACGTGGCGCGCGGCCGCACCGTGCACGCCAACGTGCGCACGCTCGTGGTGCCGGGTTCGCACGCGGTGAAGGCCCAGGCCGAGGCCGAGGGTCTCGACAAGGTGTTCCGTGGCGCTGGCTTCGACTGGCGCGAGCCGGGCTGTTCGATGTGCTTGGCAATGAACAACGACAAGCTGGCGCCGGGCGAGCGCTGCGCGTCGACGAGCAACCGCAACTTCGAGGGTCGTCAGGGCAAGGGCGGGCGCACGCACCTCGTGTCGCCGGCGGTGGCCGCCGCGACCGCGATCGCCGGTCACTTCACCACCCCCGCCGACCTCGACTGATGCCCTATGCGTCGTTTGACGGCCACTATGGCCGTCA
>DASXZO010000106.1:0-4819 GCA_036501845.1 Acidimicrobiia bacterium
GGCACGTCGTTCCTCGTGCTCCACGGCTTCCAGCTCTTGTCGAGCGACGCCACCTGGTTCGGTCTGATCGTCCTCATCGGCAGCGCCCTCGTGGGCCTCGTGAGTGCGATGATCGGCCTCTACCGCTTCCTCGACGTCTAGAAGCCGGCCGCGCGGCGGTAATGGCTGCGCCACCTCTTCACGGTTGCGAAGGCGAACAGCAGGCGCTCGAACTACGCACCTCGCAGCTCATCGCGTTCGACGGTTGCGGCTCGTCCGCGCTCTTCGACCCACGAGTGCGGAGATGGTCGCGACTGTCGCTGGCGAACACGAGCGGCGACTACGCCGTCGCTGCCGGCACAGGAGTGCTCAGTTGGCGCAACCTGCTGTTTCGGCGACGGCACTGACCAGCTCGCGGTGCGCGGCTGGTCGTGGCGACTCCTCGCTTCGCCCCTCGCCAGACTTGAAGCGCCCGACATTTGGCCCTTCAGTATCTCGTGGAGGTACTGAAGGGCCAAAAGTGCCGTGATAGGGCAGCGCCGTGCCTACTTGTTCGGCTGCGGGGTGACCCTGAGGTAGGGCTTGAGTGCCTTCCAGCCCTTGGGGAACTTGGTCTTGGCGTCTTCGTCGGAGACGGTGCCGGCGATGATGACGTCGTCGCCGTCCTTCCAGTTGGCCGGGGTGGAGACGCTGTAGTTCGCGGTGAGCTGCAACGAGTCGATCACGCGCAGGATCTCGTCGAAGTTGCGGCCCGTCGACGCCGGGTACGTGATGATGAGCTTCACCTTCTTGTCCGGGCCGATGATGAACACCGAACGCACCGTGAGGGTGTCGTTGGCGTTCGGGTGGATCATGTCGTAGAGGTCGCTGACCTTGTGGTCGGGGTCGGCGATGAGCGGGAAGTTGAGCTCCGAGCCCTGGGTCTCTTTGATGTCGCCGGCCCAGCCCTTGTGGCTGTCGATCGGGTCGACGGACAGACCGAGCACCTTCACGTTGCGCTTGTCCCACTCGGGCTTGAGCTTGCTGACCATGCCCAGTTCCGTGGTGCACACCGGCGTGAAGTCCTTCGGATGCGAGAACAAAACGCCCCAGCCGTCACCGAGGTAGTCGTAAAGGTTGACCGTTCCCTCAGTTGTCTCGGCGGTGAAGTCCGGAGCTTGGTCTCCGAGTCGCAATGCCATGCGCGTGTCCCTTTCGTCGTTCGCGTCGTCGGTTCGTCTCGCGCGCTCGTGACCGGCTGGTCGCGCTGTTGCGGCGAGACTATGTCGCGACATTCGAAAAGTCGACCCGGCAGGTCGGATATTCCCGACGCTCTCTCAACACGAGACGGCGCGCCGATGACGAACGCCTTGCATCGCGTTGACAAGTAGGCAGAGACTGCGGTCGTGGCGGGGTACTCGGGTTCACCGTTGCCCAAGAAGCTCGGCATCGAGCCGAACGGTCGCTTTGCACTCGTGTCGCCGCCGCCGGGCTTTCTCGACACGCTGGCGTTGCCCGACAGCGTGAGACTGCGCGACTCGGCGCGTGGCCGCAACGACGTGATCCTGTTCTTCGCGACGCGCCAGGCCGAGTTGCAGCGCCGCTTCGGCAAGCTCGCCAACGGGCTCGACGACGCGGGCGGCCTCTGGATCGCATGGCCGAAGCGGGCGTCGGGTGTGGTCACCGATCTCACCGAGCGCATCGTGCGCGACATCGGCCTCGCTGGTGGCCTCGTCGACAACAAGGTGTGCGCGGTCGACGACACATGGTCGGGTCTGCGCTTCGTGTACCGCCTGGCTGACCGGCCTGCGGCGAAAGCCAAGCCGGCAAAGAAGAAGGCGAAGCCGAGCGAGCGCACCAACGGAAGTGCGCCGTAGCCTCGACCTGCCGAGCGACCGCAAACCACGGCCTCCATCACGCGTTCGCGAAGCGAGGGAAGGCCCGCCGGCCCGTGAACGAAGAGAACAAGAGGCAAGACACGTGTGCGGAAGGTATGTGACGTCATCGAGTGTCGCGGAGCTCGCCGAGAAGCTCGACATCGACGACGTGCGCGCTGAAGAGGAAGACGCGAACTACAACGTCACGCCGCGCAGCGAGGTACCGATCGTCGCCGTGAGCGAGGAGCGTGGCCGTGTGCTCGACCGTGTGCGCTGGGGCCTCGTGCCGTCGTGGGCGGAGAACCTCAAGATCGGCGACAAGCTGATCAATGCGCGCGCCGAGACGATTCGCAAGACGCCGGCATACCGCCACGCGTTCGCGAAGCGCCGCTGCCTGATTCCGGCCGACGGCTTCTACGAATGGAAGCGCGATCCGGCGCACAAGACGAAGCAGCCGTACTTCATCCACCCCGCCGCGGGCGCTACACACTCGGCCGCGGGCGCTGCACCGTTCGCGTTCGCGGGCGTGTACGCGACATGGCGAGACAAGTCAGTGGACGACGCGCCGTGGATCCGATCGTGCGCGATCGTCACCACAGGAGCGAACGCGTCGATGGCGGCGATCCACAATCGCATGCCGGTGCTCCTCGAGCCGTCCGATTTCGACGCCTGGCTCGATCCTACGAACGCCGATCACGACGCGCTCGAAGCCTTGCTCGTGCCCGCGCCCGCGAACGAGATCGATCTCTATCCGATCCGCTCGCTCGTCAACAAGCCCGCGAACAACTTCAAGGAGTTGCTCGAACCCGTGCCCGTGTGATCGCGCGCCGGCTACGGCTCCAACGCGTTGCGGAGCACGTCGAGGACGTGTTCGCGGCGGCGGGCGAGCGCGTCGTCGACCATCGCGTCGACACCGATGAGTCCGGCGATGAGCGGCGCGTCGGAGAGATACGACAACACCGCGCCGTAGCCGGTGAGCATGAGCTGGCGCGCGTCGTAACGGCGCAGGCGGCCGGCGTCCATCTCGTGTTCGAGGAACGCGACGCCGCGGTCGAACTGCGGGCGCAGCACGAGCGCGAGCTCTTCGGAGAGGATCGGGCCACCGTCGAGCGCTTCGCGGCGGACGATGCGCACGAAGTCGGGGTGCTCCTCGAAGAAGCGGAAGGCCGCACGCATCACGCGCTCAACCTGGGGCCAGCCGCCCCGTGCGTCGCCCTCGGTGGCCTCGTCGACGAGGTGCGTCCAGTCGCCGAAGCTGTCGATGACGACTTCGCGGTAGAGCGCCTCCTTGGATGGGAAATGATGAAGGAGGCTCGACCTGCGGATCCCCACCTCGTCGGCGATGTCGTTGAGGCGGGTGGCCGCGAAGCCGCGCTCGGCGAACTCGCGCCGGGCCACCTCGAGGATGAGTGTTCTGGTCGACACGCCCGCCGATGTAATGGCCATGGGGTCCTCACGGTACGGGGCGGATCGCGCCCGGCGCGCGATTCCCTACCGACCTGTCAGTAGGCTAGGTTGGCGGGCCGCATGAGTTCGACGTCTTTGCTCACCGACTTCCTCTTGGCCCTCGCTCTCGGCTTCGTCGTCACCCAGGTGGCGATCGTCATCACGTCGGTGTGGCTGCACCGATCGCTGGCCCACAAGTCGCTCACGGTCAGCGGACCGGTCACCATCGCGTTCCGCTTCGTGATCTGGATCACGACCGGCATGAAGCCGCGCGAATGGGCGGCCATCCACCGCAAGCATCACGCGGCCACCGACACCGCGGAGGATCCGCACTCGCCGCGCGTGCACGGTTTCTGGCGGGTGCAACTCGGCAACGTCGGCCTCTACCGGCGCGCCGCGCGCGACGTCGACATCGCTCGCAAGTACGGCCGCGACCTTCCGCCCGATCGCCTCGACACTCTGTTCTTCGACCACGCGCTGCTCGGCTTGGCCATCGGTGTCGCCATGATGATGGGCGTCACCGTGCTGGCCGGTCTCGGCTGGGAGGTCGGACTGCTCGCGGCCGGACTGCACGCGCTCATGTACGTGATGCTCTCGGGCGCGGTGAACGCGGTCGGGCACAAGATCGGTCGGCGGCCCTACGACAATTCGGCCACGAACCTGCGCACGCTCGCGATGATCACCGGCGGCGAGGGGTTGCACAACAACCATCACGCGGTGGCCACGTCGGCGCGCTTCTCGTTACACAAGGGCGAACCCGACCCGGGTTGGTGGACGATCCGCACGCTGGTGGCGATGAAGCTCGCGCGGCTGCGCCACCAAGACATCCGGCCCCGCGAAACGATCGCGGCCTGACAACCGCGGCCGGAGTCACGCCGGCTTGGTCACCGTCCACACGATGATCGTGGGCGTGCCGGCGAAGGCGCGCACGGTCGCTTCGGGGAACGCCGCGTAGCTCGGCAGCAGCGCGGCAGTGTCGGCGCTGCCGAAACCCTCGTCGAGACCCTCGACCTGTAACCCTGCGGCGCGAAACGCGGCGAACCATTCGCCGGCGTGGTGCGCGTGGTTGCGCACGAACGGCACGCTCGTGGTGTCTTTCGACGGAAACGCTGCCGCGCCGCCGGTGTTCGTGCTCATCGGATGCATGTCGGACACCACAGCCGTGCCGCCGGGGCGCAAGGCGCGTGCGAACTCGGCGACCGCCAACGCCACACTGCGTTCGTGACACAACGCCAAGGCGCACGTGAGCACGTCGATCGATCCGTCGTCGACGGGCAGCGCGTCGAAATGACCCTCACGGAAGTCGATCTGCGGCGCCTTTGCTCGCGCGAGGTCGAGCATTGCCGGCGTGGCGTCGACTCCGATCACGTCGTACCCGAGTGACGCGAGATGGCACGCGTGCCGACCGCTGCCGCACGCGACGTCGAGTGCGCGACCACGCGGCAGGCCGGCGAGGATCGGGTGCACGATCGCTTCTTCGATGATCAAGGCCGGGTTCGTGGCCGGCGCGTCGTAGGTCTCGGACCACTGCGTGTAGC
>DASXZO010000107.1:0-18792 GCA_036501845.1 Acidimicrobiia bacterium
GGACTGGCGCGTCGACTACAACATGCACCGGCCCCACACCGCGCACGGCGACCTCACCCCAACAGAGTTCGCCACGGCGTGGACCACCACCAACCAACCCCAAGCCGCATAACGCCTGGACCAACTATCGGGTCCCTCTCACTTCGGCTCAGCCATGCAACAGCCGTCGGCCCCCGGCGTA
This sequence comes from Acidimicrobiia bacterium, assembly GCA_036501845.1. GTDB lineage: Bacteria > Actinomycetota > Acidimicrobiia > IMCC26256 > PALSA-610 > JBBREP01. Next base: position 182 of record DASXZO010000107.1, read on the forward strand.
CCGTTCGAGCCACTCGACGAGCTTTTTCGAGCTGCCTCGGTGAACCACTGATCGTGACCGTTCCACAAGCTGCGTCGACATGATCGGCGAGCTCGTGTAAATCGAGGTCGACGAGTGCCTGCCGCACGCGCCATGCGTACCAGCGCGCTGTATCGCCCTGCTGCTGCTCCTCCAGCTCGGCCGCAGCGAACAGAACGTCGAGCGTTTCTATATGGCGGCTCGTGCGCCTACCTCACCGCAGGTGAGGTGAGCCGGTACGGTGGCGCGGGCCCGCCCCGCGTCGACATCGTGCATGATCAACGCGCCGTTGTCACGCATCCATGTGGATCAGACCGTGCCGGGCGTCCGTCACGAGCAGCCGCCGATGATGACGGCCGACGGATCGCCGCCGAAGTGCCAGTCCATTTCGGCGAGCATGAGGTTGTACGCACTCTGCTCGATCGGGTTCGTGGTTTGTCCCGCCTTGAGGTCGGCGCAGATCGCGTTCTCAACGTCGGTCGGCGAGGCGTTGGCCGTCAGCGCAAGTACGTGTAGTGGCATCTGACCGTAGAAGGTGACCGCTGCGGCGCTGGGTCTGCCGTCGGGGCACGTGACCGGGCCGGCATCGCCATCTGCGCCGTACTGCAATGCACCGCAATCCTCGGGACGGACTACCCACGCGGGTTGGGTCGTCGGAGGCGATGTGGTGGTGAGGATTGTGGTCGTTGTTGCCGGAACCGTCGTGCTGATACTCGTGGTGGGCCTGGGATGTGTACGAGCGGCTCGATGTGCCGATGAGCACGAAGCGGCAGCCGCGACCACGATGACCAACACACTCAGCTCAGTCGCGACTCGCCCGACCCGCGTCACCTCGCGACGGCACAACCGCCCTTCACAGTGGTGGTGGGGCGCCGTCACTCCGTTGAGCCCGCCTGGCCCGTCAGAGGGTTCGCGTCGCCGTCGTCTTCGGTGCGTGACGCGGGTTCCGGCGGCGAGTCGAGCGTTCCAGCGGGGTCTGCGTGCGCGCGCTCATGGTCGAGACGTTCCTCGGCTTGCGACCAGCTGACGACTTCATCGCTGTCGCGGCCGACAGGCACGAGCGGTGCGTCCGCGAGCGCGTCGTCGTGCCAGTCCTCTTCGACATCCTGCGCATCGACTTCGCTCGGCGGCGGTGTGACATCAATGCCCGCTTGTTCGGCTGCGAGCTGCGGGCCCTTCGGTAGTTGTGGTGCCTTCGGCGCCCACGGGCGCACCTGTTGCACCACGGCTTCATAGAAACCGTCGATAGACGTAAGTACCGAGTCGATGAAGCCGCCACGGCCCGCCGTGCGTTTCGTCCCCATCGGTGTCGTCGCGGCAATGCGGAAGGTTCGTATCTCCTTGTGAGGATCTTCGATCAATACGTTCGCGTCCTCCCGCACATCACGCAACAGCTTCGATGTCGATGTCCGTGCGTTGGCAACGTACGCCTCGATTCGCAGTGCGTCTGGGGCATCTCGCAGTTGGCGGAGCAGCCAATTGATGCGCGTCACTGCTCGACCCTCGCGTGGCGCTGCGACATCGATCGAGACGGTGATTCGACTGCCGGACAGATCGGCAAGCACCGAAACCGGTGCCGCTGCGTCAGCGATGCGCAGCTGACCTCTGAGACAGTGCTCGTTGACGAGCCCATCAGCCACAGCCGCGTGCCGTAACGAAGGATCGCCAGCTTCGCGACGTGACAGCTGCAGCCCTACGTCAGCACCCAGTTCACGGGCGAGCCGAAGCGCGGCGAACCGCAAGAGTTGGTCCCAGTGCGTCGCAACTTCGTTGACACCCTTGTCGCTATTGCGAAGCGTGCCCGCAGCAACCCCATCGCGTACTGCCACCCACGATGAACCCATGTCGGTGAAATCGAGCGCTCCCGACTTCGGATGTTCGAGGTAACGGATCAGCTCCTCAAGTATCCATGCCTGGTCGGGATCCGAAACGCCTCGGAAGACACGCTGTTGCACGGCGATCGTGAGCACTTCCGCCCACGAGAGATGCCACAGCGCCGCCTTACGGAGCTTGCGCTTGTCGATCACTACTGGGTGCACGCCCGGTTCGGGAGAGATGTCATTGGAGATCGTCAGTACCCCGGCGAAGCCTTGCTCCCTCGCGACGTCGAGGTACGCCTCGACCTGCTCCTTCCGAAGCGGCATCGTGCCCGTCTTGACTTCGACGAGCGCGGTCCACGTTCGACCTCCGCGGGTTGTCTGGATCGCGCCATCGGGAATGACCGTCGCGTCACCGAGCTTGAACTGCACCTCGAAGAACGCCTCGACGGGCCCAGCCGGTGCGCCGAGCGGGCGAATGACGGCTGCACCGAACTCCTTCACAGCCGTAATCACCGCAAGGAGCGCGGAAGTCGCCCGTCGCTCGGCCTCCTCTGGGCTTCCGATTCCACTCGTCGGAATCAGCCGCGCAGGCTGCCAGTGATCCTCTCCCACAACCGCCACCCTCCTGCTACCAAAGCCGGCACAACACTTGCAGTTCGTGGCTCCGTCGCACCAGTTCCTCCGGATCCTTATCGTCGCCGGCGTTCCTCCGCCCGCTGTTCAAGCAGCTCAACCAGGTTCTGAACCTGCCGCGGTGACGCGCGAACGGCCACATGGCCGCGTTCGGCGTTAACCCGCTCCGCGAGGGCGTATAGATCGAGGTCGATCAGAGCCTGACGCAAGCGGCGAGCGAGCCAACGCGCCGTATCGATCTCGCGCTGCTGGTCCGCCTCGGCGGCGGCGAATCGCGCATCGAGCGCTTTATATGACTCCGTGTGAGATCATGAGGATCGACGGTCGCGGGCACTCGCTGACCATCGACAGCGGCTGGCGTGAAGTCGCCGACGCTCACTCGCGTTTCGTGCAGCGCTTCGTCAAGGCCTGACCGTCCCGCCGCATCCACGGCCACTTCCAAGGAGGGTTGATTGGGTGCTAATTAGCACTGAGGGATCTACCACCGGCTCGCATTTATTCCTCCCAGCGGAACCAGCGGATGGCGAGTGCGGGTAGCACGACCGCCCATACGCAGAGCACCACCAGACTGCCCGTGGGGAACCCGGCACCAGCGGCGCCGCCGAGCACGCCGTGCAACGTCTCCGACAGTGCGGCTGCGGGAAGCGCGCGTGCGAGGTCCTGCAGGAACGACGGGAGTTTGTCGAGCGGGTAGGCCATGCCGCCGAGGAACAGCAGCACGAGGAACAGACCGTTGGCGACGGCGAGCGTGGCCTCGGCGCGCAGCGTGCCTGCCATCAGCATGCCGAGCCCGGCGAATGCAATCGTGCCGAGCAACGAGAGACCGACTGCAGGGATGATGCCGATCGTCGCGTGCCAGCCGAGCGCGATGCCCACAAGGATGATGAACACGAACTGGATCACTTCGAGCGCGAGCACGGTGATCGTCTTCGCCGCGAGCAATTGTCCACGCGACAGCGGCGTGGCACCGAGCCGCTTCAACACGCCGTAACGCCGGTCGAATCCGGTGGCGATGCCGAGCGACACCATCGCAGCCGACATGATCGCCAGCGCCAGCACACCGGGCACGAGGAAGTCGACCGCGCTCTTGTAGCCCGCGGGGATCGAGGTGTCGATCTTCGAGAAGAACACGAGCACGCCGAGCGGGATGGCGAGCGTCACCACGAGGCTCTCACCCCGCCGCAGCGAGAGCACGATCTCGGTGCGAGCCTGGGCCGCGACCGCCGTGGTGGTCACGCGCGACCTCGCGTGGATACGGGAGCAGGAGGCGCGGCGTTCTCGGCGGTGATCTGCAGGAACACCGCCTCGAGCGACTGCTCGTTGGCCTGGAGCGAGCCGACGCTCACGTCGAGCGCACACAGATGCGCGGCGAGCGCGGCAACGAGCGCGGGGGTGCCGGGCGCGTTGATCTCGTACTCCCCCTCGCGGCCGGTCGCCGCCACTGTGCCGTCGTCGACGGCCAGCGCGACCGCGAGCGCGTGCGTGTCGAGCGGGGCCGAGGCGGTGAAGGTGACGCGGTGGACGCGACCGCGACTCATCAACTCGCGCGGCGTGCCCAATGCTGCGACCTTGCCCGCCACGATGATGGCGACGCGATCGCACAGTTGCTCGGCCTCGTCGAGCAGGTGCGTGGTGAGCATGATCGTGGTGCCTTGCGCGCGGAGGTCGCGCACGAGTTGCCATGTGGTGGCGCGAGCCTGCGGGTCCATTCCCGCGGTGGGCTCGTCGAGGAACACGAGTTCGGGGCGGCCGACAAGCGCGCACGCGAGTGAGAGCCGTTGTTTCTGGCCGCCGGAGAGTCGCCGCACGATGGTGCGCCGCTGATCGAGCAGCCCGACGCGATCGAGGAGCGACTCGGGTTCTTCCGGGTTGTCGTAGAACGCCGCGAACAGCCGCAGCACCTCGAGCGGGCGCAGGCCCGGATAGAGGCCGCCCTCCTGGAGCATCACGCCGATGCGCGGCCGCAGCGCGGCACCGTCGTCGACGGGGTCGAGGCCGAGCACCCGCACCGTGCCGCCGTCGGGCCGCCGGTATCCCTCGAGCATCTCGACCGTGGTGGTCTTGCCGGCGCCGTTCGGACCCACGAGGGCGAAGATCTCACCGCGTTCTACTTCGAAGCGCACGCCGTCGACCGCCCGCGTGGCGCCGTAGCGCTTCTCCAGCGCGTCGGCCACGACGGCCGCGTCGCTGCGCGTGGTTTCGGGCGGCAGGGCTGTGGGAGGAGTGTGCCGGTCGGTAGCGACCATCAGTGATCGCGCCACGCGATGTAGCGGGCGAGATCGGCGAGCAGCGACGCGGCATCGGCGTCGAGCGGCGCGCTGTCGATGGCGGCGACTGCCTCGGTGACGAGTCGTTCGATCTCGTCCTCCACGGCAACGAGCGCGCCGGTGTCGACGAGCACGTCCTGGATCTCTTTGATCTCACGCTCGCCGAGATCGCGTGTGCCCACCATCGCGAGCACGCGCTCGGCGCCGGGCACGCGCGAAGCGCGCTCATGCGCCATCGCCAGCATCGGCGTGGGCTTGCCCTCGCGCAGGTCGTCGCCCACCGGCTTGCCGGTGACCACCTCATCGCCGAACACGCCGAGTTCGTCGTCACGGAGCTGGAAGGCCTGGCCGAGCGGGAGCCCGACGGCCGACAATGCCGCCGTGACTTCGGGGCCCGCGCCCGCAAGCGTCGCACCGAGATGCAACGGCCGTTCGACGGTGTACTTCGCCGACTTGTACGACACGATGCGTTGCGCCAACGCGAGCTCGAACGTGGCCTCGGCCGCGCCGATCAGGTCGAGCGACTGGCCGATGCAGAGCTCGAGGCGCAACTCGTCCCACAGCGTGTGCACTTCCTGCGGCGCGTCGCGCAGCAACACATCGGCGAGCACGTAGGCGATGTCGCCCACGAGGATCGCCATGCCCTCGCCGAAACGGCGCGACTCACCGCGCCATTGCGACACCTCGTGCTGGCGCACGAAACCCCGGTGCACCGCGTCGACACCGCGCCGCGTCTCGGATCCGTCCATCACGTCGTCGTGCACCAGTGCGAACGTGTGCAGCAGTTCGAGCGCTGCGCCCGCGGCGACCACTTGGTCGGCGTCGAGGCCGCCGGCGCCGCCGACGCCCGCGTACGCAACCGCGCACAGCGCGGGCCGGATGCGCTTGCCGCCCGCGGCCACGAGCTGGGCGAGCGCGTCGATCGGTGCAGCCAGGCGTTCGTCGATCGGCGTCCACGCGGCGCGCTGCGTGTCGAGGAGCGCGCTCACCTTGGCCTCGGCGCGGTTGGCGACCGCGGCCAGCGCCGCGGGGAAGGGCGCGCCACCGCGATCCATGCATAGGAGGCTAGGTGCGCTGGTCGGGTGCCCCACTACCGTGCCCCATTACCGTTCCCGGGAATGGCCCCGAGCGAGTGTGACGACGGCGAGCCCGATGACCTCGACCGGCTGCTCGCTCGTGTCGACGCAGTTGCCCGCACGATCGACGCCGCCGACGTGGGCGCCGACCCGATCACCGTCGAGTTGACCGTGGCGTCATCGGCCGGCACGGCATCGTGGTTCGTGCGCCTCGACGAGCACGGTGGCCGGGCGGGTCGTGGGCCGGCGCCCGAACCCACCGTCGTGATCCACATCGACGACCACACGCTCGCCGATCTGCGCTCGGGCGCGCTCGACGTGCCCGGCGCGATCGACGGTGGCCGGCTCAGCGTGCGCGGCGATCTCGGTGCGCTGGCCCGGGCCCGTCCCGCGCTGCGCGCGCTCGCGTCGGCACTGACCGCGGGCCCCGACTAGATATCGGAATCACAGGGATTAGGTACGGGCTGCAGGGCCACCTCTACCATCGGGCGACCGCCACGAGGAGCGACACACCATGGCCGACACGATCCCGCTCGAGGACTTCCGCGAGGAAGCGAACGACTTCCTCGAGTCGAACTGCGAACGCCGGGTCGAGGAAGCCGCGTTCGAGTGGGGCAAGGGCTCCGACCGCGTGGGCATGTTCGAGGAGCGCAGCAAAGACGCCGAGCAGACCATGGTGGAGCGGGCCAAGCAGTGGCGCAACACGCTGTTCGACGCCGGCTTCGGATGGATCGCCGGCCCCACGGAATACGGCGGGCGCGGCCTCGCACCGTCGTACCAGCGTGCGTTCCAGGAGCTCACCGGGCAGTACCGCATGCCCGACGAATCGCCGTTCATCATCGGGCTCGGCATGGTGGCGCCCACGATCCTCGCCCACGGCATCACCGAAGTGCGCGAGCGCTACCTGCGTTCGTTGTGGCGCGGCGACATCATCGGGTGCCAGCTGTTCTCGGAGCCGGTCGCAGGTTCCGACCTCGCCGGCATTCAGACCCGAGCGGTGCGCGACGGCGACGAGTGGGTGCTCACGGGTCAGAAGGTATGGACGTCGGGCGCGCAGTTCTCCGACATCGGTGAGATCATCACGCGCACGTCGCCCGACAAGCCCAAGCACAAGGGCCTCACGATGTTCCTCATCGACATGAAGGACCCCGGCATCGAAGTGCGCCCGCTGCGCCAGATGACCGGCGGCGCGTCGTTCAACGAGGTGTTCCTCACCGAAGTGCGCGTGCACGACTCGCATCGTCTCGGCGCCATCGACGAGGGGTGGGGCGTGGCACTCACCACGCTCATGAACGAGCGCATGGCGATCGGCGCGGGTGGTGGAGGCGGCGGTGGCGGGATGGACCGCACGCTCGCCCGGATCGTGCAGATGGCCCAGCACTTCGGGCTCGCCGACGACCGTCTCGCGCGCCAGAAGATCGCCAACTACTACACGCACGCGCGCGCCGCGTCGCTCACGAACCAGCGGGCGCTCGGCAAGATCAAGGCGGGCCAGACCCCCGGTCCCGAACTGTCGATCGCCAAGCTCGCGGGCACCAACAACGGGCAACGCCTCGGTCAGCTCGTGAGCGACCTCCTCGGACCGAGGCTCGTCGCCGACGGTGGTGAGTGGGGCACGTACGCGTGGTCGGAGATGATCCTCGGCACGCCCGGCGGCCGCGTCGCGGGCGGCACCGACGAGGTGATGCGCAACATCCTCGGCGAGCGCGTGCTCGGCTTGCCGAAAGACCCGAGCCACCAGCGCTGATGCAAGAATCCAATCTCGGTCCCAACGCGAGCCCCTGGGGGCGCGAAGCCGACCTGAAGCCCTGTGCGGAGCACCGCATTTCGGCGCGAGGCGAGCGGGGGTGGAGATGAGCTTCAACCCGTTCGAATCGCTGCGGTCACTCGCCCGCCGTCGCGGCGACGACACGTCGCTCGCGCCCGACGCCGCCCGCGCGCTCGGCATGCTCGACGGCGATCCCGCCGGCCTCGTCGTGGCGTGCCGCCGCGTGCTCGGCCATCACCGCAGCAACGGCGCGCTCTGGTGGGTGTGCGCGCAACTGCTGTCGACCGACGACATCGGTGGCGGCGCGCGCCGCAGCGCCGGTGCGCTCGAAGCCGACCGAACCGGCGACCGGCTGCGAGACGTGCTCGGCCTGCAGGACGAAGGCGAGCGACTCGGCGTGATCGGCTGGCCCAACGCGGTCGCGAGCGCACTCGACGAACGTTTCGATCTCGAGGTGGTGGCGGTGGTCGACGAGGACGACCGCGTCGCGGTGCGCAATGCCTCGGATCGGGCCGAGCTCGTCGAGGCCTACGAGCTTGCCGACTCCGGCGTGCGCACCGTGCTGCTCGCGCCGAACGCGGCGTCACCCACGCGCATGCTCGTGCCCGCGGTCGTCACCGACGTGCTCGCCGAGGCGCGCGCGGCGGAGCTGTGGGTGGTGCTGCCGCTCGGCCGCCTGCTCCCCGAGCGACTTGTGCAGGCAGTGGTCGACGCCAACCGCGCCGACGAGGACTACGTGGTGATCGACTACGAGCGCGTCACGCGCGTGATCGACTTTGCCGCCGTCGACACCGTCGCCGACCTCGCGACGCGCACCGACTGCCCCATCCCCGCCGAACTGCTCCGCCCCCTCGACCCCTAATTCCCCGCGTCAGACGTCGATGATGCCGCCCGGTGCGGCGGGGCCACCTGGACCTCCCGGGTCGTTGGGGCCTCTTCGACCGCGGCCACGCCAGCGGTCGGTGCCGCCGGGCACGTAGACGTCGACGCGGTTGCGGAACCTGCGCAGCAGCACGCCGCGCGCCACCGCTCGTGTGGGCGGGAACAGCAGCAGCAGGCCGAGCGCATCGGTGATGAAACCGGGCACCATCATCATGATCCCGCCGGCGAGCACGAGCGCGCCGTCGACGAGCTCCCGACCGGGCATGTACCCGCGGTTGAGCTGCTCCTGGATCCGCCGCAACACGATGAAGCCTTCGTGGCGCACGAGGAACGCGCCGATGATCGACGTGGCCACGAGCAACGCGAGCGTGTTCCAGCCGCCGATCTCGCCGGCGACCTTCACGATCACGAGGATCTCGACGATCGGCAGGATGATGAAGAGCAGGACGGCGATGAGCACAGCGGCTCCAACGCTACGACGGCGTCAGATACTTCCGCCGTCGACGCCGATCCGCTGCCCGGTCACATAGGAGGCGGCGGGCGACACCACCCAGCGCACCACCTCGGCCACCTCCTCGGGCGTGCACACGTGTCCGAACGAAGCCTTGGCGTCCATCGTGCGGATGTCTTCCACGCCCAGCGCGCCCTTTACAAGCCGTCGCCCCATATCGGTGTCGACCAGACCGGGCGCGACCACGTTTACGTGGATGCCGTGTTTGCGCTCTTCCTTGGCGATCGTGGATGCCAGTGCCTCGAGCGCGGCCTTCGCCATGTTGTACGGCGCGCTGTTCGCAGCCATGTGCAAGGTGGCCGCCGACGAGATCATCACGATGTCGCCCCGCGGCTTGGTGCGCATGCCCGGGATCACGAGCTTCGACAGCGACCACGCGCCGAACGCGTGCGTGTCGAACAGCTTGTGCACCTCAGCCGGCTCGGTGTTCTTCACCGACCCGCCGCGACTCGCGACACCGGCGTTGTTCACGAGGATGTCGATCGGTCCGAGCTCGGCGATCGCCGCGCCCACCATCGTCTCGCATTGCTCGAAGTCGGCGATGTCGGCTTGATAGGCGTGCGCACGCCGACCGAGCGCCTCGATGTCGGCGACGGTCTTCTCGGCCGCGCTGTCGTCGCGCCGGTAGTTGATCGCCACGTCAGCACCGTCGGCGGCGAGCGCGAGCGCGATGGCGCGCCCGATCCCCCGACCTCCGCCCGTGACAAGAGCAGTACGTCCCTCGAGAGTCATGCACTTACCCTCGCGCTGCGTTGAGCTTCGCTGCACGTTCTGCGATGTGCGGCGCTTCGAAGCGCTCGGCCCAGGCCTTCAACTCCGGGGTCGGTCCGCGCCACTCCCAGTCGTCGACGGTGCCCACCGGCACATCGGTGCGCAGCGTGGCGAGCACCTTGAAGCGCTCGGCCACGTCACGCCCCGTGGCGAGCGTCGCCGCGAGCTTGGCCGCGCCGCGCACACCGTCGACGTCCCACGCAGTGACGTCGTCGGGAATCGATTCGATGGTGCCGTATCGCCGCAGCACCGCGCCTGCCGACTTGGCGCCCCACCCCGGCAACCCCGGGAATCCGTCGGCGCTGTCGCCCACGAGCGCCAGATAGTCGGGAATCGACTCCGGCGACACCCCGAACTTCTCGCGCACCGCGTCGGGGTCGAGCATCTTGGCGTTCTTGCGGTCGTGCTGCACGACCTTGCCACCCACACACTGGCCGAGGTCCTTGTCGACGGTCCAGATCACCACCATGTCGACGCGATCGTCGGCCGCGGCGACCGCGGCCGCCGCGGCGAGACCGTCGTCGGCTTCGAATTCCACGAGCGGCCACACCGCGACACCCAGCGCCGCGAGCGCCTCCTCGAGCGGCTCGAACTGCGCCTTCAACGTGGGATCGACGCCCTCACCAGTCTTGTAGCCGGCCCACAGGTCGTTGCGGAACGACTCGATCACGTGGTCGGTGGCCACCCCGAGGTGCGTGGCGCCGGACTCGAGCATGCGCAGGCATTCGTCCACCACCCCGCGGGCCGCGTCGAACGGGCGCGACGACGGCTCGGCGTGGCGAGCCTGTTGCCCGTAGAACTGGCGGAAGAGCTCGTAGGTGCCGTCGACGAGATGAACGATCACGACCCGGCAGGTTGCCACACGGCGCGGCGCACCTGCACAGGTTCGGGCCCGCCGGGCGCGCGAGTTTGTCGTCGCGCCGGGCGCACCGCGAGCGTGAGCAGCATCCATGTCGCGGCCACGAACACGATCGTTGCCCCGCCCACGTGGAAGCCCACGAGCACCGGCGGGATCTGCTCGTACCACTGCCAGTAACCGATGCCGGCCTGCACGAACATCGCGATCAGCAAGAGCCCGGCCACGTGCATGCCCACGGCGTGACGCTCACGGCGCAAGCGCCAGATCAGGTAGAGCAACAGCGCGAGCACCACGTTGACCGTCACACCGTGTGTGCGCGCGGCGTCTTCGATGGGCCAGCGCAGGCGCGCCGCGTGCAGGCGGTCGCCGCCGTGCGGACCGGCGGCGGTCACAAGGGTGCCGAGCACGATGATCGTGACCACTCCGAACCACACGACCACTACCAGCCGGCGCGTCACGCTCGTGGGTGGCGCGGGTTCGGGCGTGTGCGCAACGCGCGCGCGATCGAGATTCACGAGCGACACGCCGAGCAACACGATCGCGAGCAGGAAGTGGCTCATCACGCTCACCCACTGCAGATTTACGAGCACCGCGACGCCGCCGAGCACCGCCTCGAAGAGATACAGCACCACGAGGATCCAGCTCAGCTTGACGAGGTCGCGCCGCCGCGGCTTCATCATGTAGGCGACGATCAGCGAGATCGCGATGGGCACGATGATGAGGCCCGAGTAGAAGCGGTTGAACTGCTCGATGCGCTGGTTGACGTTGCCGAGGTCGGTGAAGTGACCGGGTTCGCAACGAGGCCAGTCGGAGCAGCCCAGGCCCGAATTGGAGAGGCGCACGATCGCACCGCTCACGATGATCGTGCACAGCATCACCACCATCACGATGGCGAGGATGCGGTAGGTGCGCGTGAGGTCGCGCTCACGCTCGACCGAATCGAGCGAGGTATCGCTGGGCGGCCGGTCGGCCACACGCATCGTGTCGATGGTACCGACGGGTCGCACGCGCCCCCGAACGCCACGACACCTTGTGGCGCGAGACTCGTGGCCGTGGGACTTGAACCCATCACCGACCCGCAGGCCTTCGCCACCACCAGGGCGAGCTGGCACGCGATCGCCGAGCACGTACTCGCCCGCGCCCGGTGGGAGGCCACGGGGCACATCGGCCTGCGCGCCGATCCTGAGGGTGTCGCAACGCCCTATTACGGCGACGAATGTCGGGCGCTGCTCACCGTGGCCGGCATCGAACGGGAGCAGTACGGCGAACGCGCGGTTGCGCCGATCAGCACGCTCGCGGCCGCGGCCGCGTGGATCGGCGTGACACTTGGCGCGCCGCGCGACGTGTACACGCCCACAACTCCCCTCGAACCCGATGCGCCGTTGCCGATCGACGCCGGCGCGTCGCACCTGCTGGCAAAGTGGTACGCGTTCGCGCACGACGCGCTGCACCGCTGGCGCGCCGAGCACCGCAGCGACGAGCCGTCGCTCGTACAACTCTGGCCCGAGCACTTCGATGTGGCCGTCGACCTCGGCAGCGTCGATGCCGGCACGCGCGCGAACTACGGCGCGTCACCTGGCGACGCGGCGATTGCCGAGCCGTACCTCTACGTGGGCCCATGGTCGATGAACGGCCGCGACGATCCGTTCTGGAACCAGCCGTGGGGCGCGGCGCTCCCCTACGGCGCGCTGTGCGCCGCCCCCGACCCCACTGTGGTGGCGGCATCGTTCCTGGCCCACGGCCGGGCTCGACTCGCGCCCAGCTGACACCTAGTGTCTCGGTCGGAGTGATCGTGCCGGGCTCGGAGGTCCGGTACGGGTCCGTGGGCCGCTGCCGCCAGCAGCGTCTCTTGGACCGGGGGAAGCCGGTGAGAGTCCGGCGCTGACCCGCAACTGTGAGTGGCCCCAGAGAACGGCCGGGGCCACGAGCCAGGATGCCCATCCTCTCGGCGGCGCCGACGCGCCGCTGCCGTACACACCGCCGTGAGGCGGCTCGGCCAGGACCCTCGAGGACGGGGTCCCACGGAGGTGATGGTCATGGCGCACCGCAGCCACGGTCTCGGTGTCGCGATCGCGACAGTGATCGCCGGCTTTCTGATGTTGTTCGCATCCGCGGGCGCGGCCGCGATCACCGTGCACCTTCCCGCGCCGGCAGCAGGCGCGAGCCGCGCCGGCGTGATCGTCGACGAAGGCAACGGCACCGTGAAGCGCGTCGGCATCACGTTCAGCGGCACGATCTCGGGCCTCGCCGCGCTGCAGAAGGCGGGTTTCTCGCCGACGGTTCGCAGCTTCGGCGGGATCGGCGGTGCCGTGTGCGCGATCGACGTGGGCGGCACGAGTTTCGGCTGCCCCGCCGACGGCACGTGCCTCACGTGCGCGGAACCCGACTACTGGGACTACTCGCAAGCACCCGCCGGAAGCACGAAGCTCACGAGCTCGCGTGCCGGCGCGGGCTCCACCACCGTCGGCAACGGCGACGTCGAAGGCTGGCGTTGGGGAACGGGCACGACCCCCACCTACGAGACCGTCGCCTCGTTCTTCCCGCCACCCACTACCACCACGATCGCTGCGCCGCCGACGAGCACGCCGCGCGTCACGACACAGGGCACCACGAGTCCGCCACCGACGACGCGCACGCCGGATCCTGCGCCGGCCGCGAACGGCGGTTCGACCACTACCGGACCGCGATCGTCGACGACCGCCGCGGGCGCGAAGCACACCGTCAAGAAGAACCCGACGACCACCACGACGGGGAAACGCAGGACGGCGACCACCGCGATCACCTCCGATCCCGGTTCAGTGGATTCGCGCGCTGGGCCAGGCGGCAACACGCGCCGCGTCGCCGCGGCGCCGCCCACCGTGCACACATCGTCCGGCAGCTCGCCGGTCGTCTGGATCGTGTTCGCCGTGATCATCGCCGCGTTTGCCGTCGCGATCGTCACTGCGCACCACCGCCGCGCGCGTACCGCCGGCGAGTGACCGAAAGGACCACGAACATCATGCAACGACCACTCCGCACCACCGCGGCGATCGGCGCGCTCGGCGCCCTCGTACTCGGCCTCGGTGCATTCCGTTACTCGGGTTGGGCCGACACCGCCTCGAAGCAGGCGGGGGCGCGCGCAACCACGTGGCTGAAGACCAAGCAGCAATCCGACGGTGGATTCGAGGTCGCGGGCTTCGCCGGCTTCGAGACTCCCGACGCCATCGAAGCGATCGCCGAGAACGAGCAACGGCAATCGTCGTGGAACACGAGCCAGGCACTCGCGGCGGTGAACGCAACCGTGTCGCACGGTCACTCGCCGCTGCACTACATGGACAACTATGTGGACGCGGGCGTGAACGCCGGCCAGGCGGCCAAGGTGATCGTGCTCGTGGTGAAGCCGCTCGGGCTCAACCCGGCCGACTTCGACCCTGACCACGACGGCGGCAAGGTGAACCTCCGCAACATCGTGGTTGCGGGCAAGAAGAGCGACGGCACCTACGGCACGTTCAACGACACGCTGTACGCGATGATCGCTCTGCATTCGATGGGTGTGACCGTGGCGCCGGCCACGCTCACTGCCGTGCGCAAGGCCCAGGAGGCGAGCGGCGGTTGGGACTTCGCCGGGAGCGCCACGGCAACCGACGCCGACACCGACACCACTTCGGTGGCGATCGAGGCGCTCGTGGCCGCGGGCGTGTCACCCACCGACGCAACCGTGCACAAGGGCCTCGGGTACCTCGCCAAGCAGTACCACACGGCTACGGGCGCGTGGCAGTCGTTCGGCGACGACGACCCGAACTCCACGGCGAGCGCGGTGCTCGCGATCACCGCGTCGGGCTACGACCCCGCGAGCCGCTGCTGGCGCGACAAGTCGGCGCCGTCGCTGGCGACCCAGGCGTATCACTCGCCGCTCGGCTGGCTGCGGTCGCAGCAGGTGTCGAACGGTCGCGTGAAGAGCCCGTCCGACCAGTTCGGCGTGAACACCTTCGCGACCAGCCAGACCATCGAGTCGTGGCGCCGCCAGTTCCTGCCCCTAGCCACCGCAGCCAAACAACCCTGCTGACGTTGGGGTCTCGTTCCCGGGCGAACCTCGCTCGAAGGCGGCGACCAGAGCACCTACCCGCGAGCGCAGCGAGCCCCACGTGCGGCGGGAGCTCGCAGCGGAGCTGACTGAGTGGGACCGGCAAGCGGAGCGCCAGCGGAGCTGTCGGTACTGCGACGGAAGCGCAGCAAAAAGTAATGGCCGCCTCCCGTTGGGCAATCACGGGAGGCGGCCATCGAGAACGGGACGGGTGCGCCTGGCATGGGCAGGCCGGCGCTCCAGTCCCGCTTCGTTCATCGGGACGAACGCGTCGCCACTCGAATGCATGACCCGCTTTGCGACCGAGGTCACAGGGCGGCCACGCTGTGAGCATGTCGTTACTCGAAGGACGCGTCGCGATCGTGTCGGGGGTCGGACCGGGGCTCGGTCAGGCCAATGCCAAGGCACTCGCGCGCGAAGGCGCCACCGTGGTCTTGGCCGCACGCTCGGCCGATTACCTCGCCGAAACTGCCGACGAGATCGTGGCCGCGGGCGGCAATGCGATCGCGGTGCCCACGAACATCACCGATCGAGTCCAGTGCGACGCGCTCGCGCAACGCTGCCTCGACAACTTCGGCCGCCTCGACGTGCTCGTGAACAACGCGTTCCGTGCGAGCCAGTTCCGTAGCTTCGAAACCGCCGACCTCGCCAAGTGGCGCAAGATCCACGACGTGAACGTGTGGGGCTCGCTCGAGCTCACCCAGGCGTGCGTGCCGGCGCTGAAGCAGACCGCGGCCGCGCACGGCGACGCATCGGTGGTGTTCATCCTGTCGATGAGCCAGCGCAAGATCCGCGCCGACGAGATCGACTACTCGTCGTCGAAAGGCGCGCTGCGCACCGCGATGCAGGGCATGGCTTTCGAGCTCGGCCCCGCCCATGTGCGCGTCAACGCGGTTGCGCCGGGATGGATCGGTGGCCCGTCGGTGGAGATGTATCTCGGCTGGATGGCGCAGGAGCGTGGCGTCGACGTGAGCGTGATCGTCGACGAGCGCCATGCCGAGATCCCGTTGCGCGAGATCCCGCCGCAGGACGACATCGCCAACGCGGTGGTGTTCTTCGCGTCGCCGTGGAGCCGCGTGATCACCGGCCAGACGCTCGACGTCAACGGTGGTGAGTACTTCGGGTAGGGAGTAAATTCCGCCCGCCGAGCGACCGCAAGCCAACCGACTATCGAACGCGTTCGCGGAGCGAGGGAAGGCCCGCCGGCCCGTGAGCGAAGCGAACAAGAGGCAAGACATGTCGCAGAAGGTGCACGGTGTGGTGGCGCGCGGCAAGGGCGCGCCGGTGTCGGTCGAGACCATCGTGGTGCCCGACCCCGGTCCCGGCGAAGCCGTCGTGTCGGTGCAGGCGTGCGGGGTGTGCCACACCGACCTGCACTACCGCGAGGGCGCCATCAACGACGAGTTCCCGTTCCTGCTCGGTCACGAGGCCGCGGGTGTGGTGGAGCGGGTGGGCGACGGCGTGCGCGGCGTGGCCGAGGGCGACTTCGTCGTGCTGAATTGGCGCGCCGTGTGCGGCGTGTGCCGGGCCTGTCGGAAGGGCAAGCCGTGGTACTGCTTCGCCACGCACAACGCCGAGCAGCGCATGACCCTCGACGACGGCACCGACCTGTCGCCCGCGCTGGGGATCGGCGCGTTCGCCGAGAAGACGCTCGTGGCCGCGGGCCAGTGCACCAAGGTCCCCGAGGCCGATCCTGCCGCCGCCGGCCTGCTCGGATGCGGCGTGATGGCGGGCTTCGGCGCGGCCACCTACACGGGCGGCATCGGCCGCGGTGACAGCATCGCGGTGTTCGGTTGCGGCGGCGTCGGCAACGCGGCGATCGCGGCGGCGAAGCTCGCCGGCGCCACCACGATCATCGCGGTCGACCTCGATGCCCGCAAGCTCGCGTGGGCAGACGACTTCGGTGCCACCCACACCATCGACGCGTCGAAGGAGAACGCGGTCGAGCGGATCCGCGCGCTCACCGACGGCAACGGTGCCGACGTGTGCGTGGAGGCGGTCGGCAACCCGGCGGTGCTGGAGCAGGCCTTCTTCGCACGCGATCTCGCGGGCACCGTGGTGCAGGTGGGCGTGCCCACTCCGGACATGCAGTTCCCGGCGATTCCCATGATCGATTTCTTCGGGCGCGGCGGTGCGCTCAAGCCGAGCTGGTACGGCGACTGCCTGCCGAGCCGCGATTTCCCGCTGCTGGTCGAGCTGTTCCAGCAGGGCCGCTTCCCGCTCGACAAGTTCGTGTCGGAGCGGATCGCGCTCGACGGCGTGGAGGACGCGTT
Organism: Acidimicrobiia bacterium; assembly: GCA_036501845.1. Lineage (GTDB taxonomy): Bacteria > Actinomycetota > Acidimicrobiia > IMCC26256 > PALSA-610 > JBBREP01. The sequence continues at coordinate 17,123 of DASXZO010000107.1, forward strand.
CCACAAGATGGAGCGGGGCGAGGTGCTCCGCTCGGTCGTTGTCCTCTGACCGAACGGCCCTCGTAGGATCGATTGCGTGCCCACTCAGGTACGCGACTGGGCCGAGGTCGACTACTACGGCCTCCTCGGCGTGGCGCCCGACGCCAGCGACGACGAGATCGCGCGCGTCTTCCGCGCTCTCGCCAAGCAACTGCACCCGGATCGCATCGGTTCGCGCGGTACTGAGCAGCAGCATCGCTTCAAGCAGATCACCGCGGCGTACGAGGTGCTGTCGAACCCGCGCATGCGGCGCGACTACGACAGTGTGCGGGCGCAGGATGCTCCCGCCGAACTGCGACCGCGCCCCGTGCCCATGGGCCGCGTCCCCCGGGCGCCGGCCACGCCGCTCATCCGCTGGACGCCGTTCAAGGCCCGCGCCGCGATGGTGCTCGGGGTGCTCTGCCTGTGCGGCGGCGTCGCGATGTCGGTGTTCATGGTGGGCGTGCACCAACGCGAGGTGAACGACCAGCGCGGGCGCGTCGCGGTGAAGGCCATCACGATCGACAACGCGCAGGGCCAAGTGGTGATCACCTTCAACACCACCGATGGTCACACGATCACCGTGCCGCCTCCGCACCGCATCAACCCGGGCGTGCTCGACCCCGGCGAGTCGATGGCCATCCGCTACCTGCGCAGCGACCCGACGAACGTGATCTCCAACGAGTCGCATTTCGCGCGCGACTTCACGTTGTGGTTCGTCGCGGTCAAGCTGCTGTTCGGCGCGCCGTTCATCTTCTACGTGGGCCTGCGCCGGCTGCGATTGCTTCGCCGAGCGCGCGCCAACGCGTGAACCCACCGATCCCGGTCGACGACCCTCTCGACCCGCGCATCGCCGACTACGTCGCGCTGCGCGACCCGCATCGCCGTGTCGCGGTCGAACGCACCGAGCAGTTCTTCGTGGGCGAGGGCGTGAACGTGGTGCGCCGCATGATCGCCGTCGGGTCGGATCTCCGTTCAGTGCTGCTGACACCACCGCTGTTCGAACAGCTCGCCGACGATCTCGACGGCGTACTTGCGCCGGTGTACGTGGCGCGGCGCGACGTCCTGCGGGCAACCGTTGGGTTCGATCTGCACCGCGGCGTGGTGGCGGCCGCGAACCGTCCCGCCGATCCTGGGTTGGATGCGCTCCTTGCGGCGCCGACTACGCGGACAGTGCTGGCGCTCGAACGGGTGAACGACCACGAGAACCTTGGCAGCATCTTCCGCAGTGCCGCGGGGCTCGGTGTCGACGCGGTGGTGCTCTGCCCGCAGTGCAGCGACCCGCTCTACCGGCGTTGCGTGCGAGTGTCGATGGGCCACGTGCTCACGGTGCCGTGGACGATCACGCCACCGTGGCCCGGAACGCTCCAGGTGTTGCGCGCCGCAGGCTTCACCACGCTCGCGCTCACGCCGGACGCCGACACGACCATTCGCGATCGCACGCGTCGCGCCGGTGAGCGGGTCGCGCTCCTGCTGGGCGCAGAAGGCCCGGGTCTCACCGCGCGCACACTGGCCGCGGCCGACGAGCGCGTCCGCATCCCGATGGAATCCGGCGCCGACTCGCTCAACGTCGCCGTCGCCGCAGCCATCGCCGCCTACGCCCTCACCTGAACCTCTATGCGTCGTTTGACTTGCAATATGCAAGTCAAACG
>DASXZO010000108.1:0-120428 GCA_036501845.1 Acidimicrobiia bacterium
CAAACGACGCATAGCGCGAGGGGTCAGTTGGTTAGTTGGTCATGAGGTCGACGGCGGGGGCGCCCATACCGATGGCGCTGCCGTCGAAGCGCGCGGTGCCGAACGAGTGCACCGAACCGTCGTCTCCGAGGATGTAGTAGCCGAGTCCGCTGTCGACGGCCCGGATGCGCAGGCTCGTTCCGCCGGTCTGCGGATCGAGGGCGAGGCTGCCGTGGAACGGCACGTTGAACGCGAAGATCCCGCCGTCGCGCGCCACGAGCCAGTAACCGCGGCCGTCGGCCGACGCCGTCATCGACGCCACTGGCGCCCACAGGTGCATGTTGCCGGTGGAGCCGTGGAACGACGCGTCGCCGAAGCTGAACACACCCCCGTCAGCGGCGACGAACCAGTAGCCGTGGCCCGATGGTGTGGTGGCCATGTCGAGCACGGGCGCGTTCAGGCGCATGTTGCCGGTCGAACCGTAGAAATGCGCGTCGCCGAAGCTGAACACACCACCATCGGAGCCAAGCAACCAATAGCCGTTACCGGTTGCGGTGCGCGCCATCGCCACGATCGGGTCGTTGAGGTGCACCGCGTGCATGTCGCCGTAGTAGTGCGCGTCACCGAACGCAAACACGTGGCCATCGGCGGTGGCGAGCCAGTAGCCGCGACCGGTTGCCGTCGGCGCCGACGCCACCACCGGCGAGCCGTACCAGATGCCTGCAGGGTCGCCGTAGAACTGCGCGCCGCCCTTCGGCACCACATGACCGTTCGACGCGACCACCCAGTAGCCGTCGCCCGTGACCGTTCCGTTCACCGCCGCGGCGGCGTCGACGAGCCCGTGCCCGTAGTAGTCGTCGTATCCAGGTGTGCCGAGGTCGACTGCGGTCGATTCGAGGCGCTGGGTCACTTGCGCGGCGCTGAACGTGGGGTCGTGTGCCACCACGAGCGCAGCCGCGGCTGACGCGAACGGCGCGGCCATCGACGTGCCGCTGGCGTAGGCGTATGCCGAGTCGCTCGACGACCAGTCGGAAAGGATGTTCACGCCCGGCGCGGCAAGGTCGACGTAGCTCCCGTACTGCGAGAAATCGGCGCGGTGCAGCGTGTTGTCGACGGCCGCGACGGCAACCGCTTCGGGATACGCGGCGGGATAGATCGGCGCGTTCCCGGACTCGGCGGCGTTTCCGGCCGCGGCCACGACCACCGCACCTTTGCCGTTGGCGTACTGCATCGCCTGTTCGAGCGCGGGTGACGCCGCGGTGCCGCCGACGCTGAGGTTGATCACGCGGGCATCGTGATCGGCCGCGTAAATGATTCCCGAAGCGACATCGCTCATGTAGCCGCTCCCCGACGCGTCGAGCACGCGCACGGGCAGGATCCGCACGCCGGGCGCGCCGCCCACGCCACCGACGCCATTCATGCGCGCGGCGATGATGCCGGCGACGTGCGTGCCGTGACCGTTCGGGTCGGCGGTGCCGTCGCCACCCGACTGCACGAAGTCGGTGCCGGGAAGCACCGCGCCCGAAAGATCCTGGTGCGTGGCGCGCACGCCGGAGTCGACCACCGCCACGATCACACCGTTCCCCGCCGTGGTCGGCCAGACTGCGGGGTAGTCACCGGCGCTGAGGCCCCACTGCGCCGACTCGTTCGGATCGTCGAGCGCGCTGACCCGGCTGTCGGGCTCGGCACCGGCCGGTACGCGCGCGTAGTTGCTCAGCGAGAAGTGCTCCACCGACAAGCTGCCGCCGGTGCCACGCACGAGGCGCCAATAGCGAGCCGGAGCGGTCGCGGCGGGCACCGACGCGGACGCCGCGGGGAGCGCCGCACCACCAATCGCCGTGGCCGTGAGAGTGAGCAGGGCTGCCGCACCGAGCACCGCCACCGCGCGTAGGCGCGACGGAACCGTGTCGCGCGATGCGTGCCGCATACATCAAACTTCGACACGTTCCGCAGCCGCGTTGAGCCTGAATCGGCACGCACAGTGAGATCCGCCCCCGATCGGGGGAGGTCGAACGGCTCAGTCGACCGCTTCGCCGATCTCCCGCAACGCCGCGGCGAGCGCGGCCCGCAGGCGCCGAGCCGTGGTCGGCGCGAGATGCGCCACCAGCCCATAGCCGGCCCGACCCGCCTCCTCCACCGTGAGCACCACGCGCGGATCCTCACAGGCTTCGCAATCGTCGCTCAGCGCGACGGCCCACGACACTGGGCCGCGCTCGTCGTCGTCGGCCGGGTGATCATCGAGCGAGTCGTCGATCGAACGTCGCATGTCTTACCTCTTGTTCGCTTCGCTCACGGGCCGGTGGGCCTTCCCTCGCTCCGTGAACGCGTTTGGTAGTCGGTGGTGTGCGGTCGCTCGGCTGGTCTTACCTCTACCTCTTCACGAGTGACAGCAAGAGTCCGAGTTGGCCCAGGTGGTACGTGATCATGATGACGACTGGCGCGGCGGGAGTGGCCCCCACGAAGCGATTCCACGCGATCAGCGAATCGGAGGCCGCGAACAGCAAGGCGCCGATGATCGCCGCGGCACGCCACGAGCCGGACGCCGCCACCACCATGCACGAGATCACCGCGATGTACACGAGCACCGCGCCCACCACCGACGGGTCGGTGCGACGCGCGCCGCGCACGATCACGCGCGCGAGTGGCACCAGCGCGAGCAGCACGACCGCCACGCCCACGAGCGCCGCGCCACCGTGCACACCGCCGACGAGAAACCCCACCACGTAGAGCACGTGCGCGAGCAGGAACGCGGCGAGACCGGCCACGAAACGATCGCCCGGCAGCATCAACAACACGTCGCCGGCGAGCGACGCCAGCAACGCGGCGACGAACCACGGGCGCGCGGCCGACGACTGCGGGTCGAGTGTGACCGCGGCCGCCGCGAGTAGCGCCGTGACCGCGGGCTTCGACACGTACTCGAGCACCAGCGAACCGAAGGCTTGCGACCACCAGTTGAGCCCGGCGAACGCTCCGGCAACAACGAGCAGTCCCACCGTCGCCGCGTTCATCCGGGGCGGAGGCTATGGCGAAGTACTCGCGACAAGGAGCAGACTCTCGCTATGGCCTTCCATCACGTCGCCGTCGCCACTCGCGACCTCGCAGCAACCCATCGCTTCTACACCGAGGCATGCGGCTTCGAGCTCGTCAAGGTCGATGCAATGCCGTTCCTGGAGTCGGGCTGGGCCCGCCACTGTTTCTACGACACCGGCAACGGTGAGCTGTTCGCCGTGTGGGACCTGCACTCCGAGGAGCTTCCCGACACTTGGTCGAGCGCAATCTCGACCGGGCTCGGGCTGCCGAACTTCATCAACCACATCGCGTTCGCGGCGAGCGACCTCGACGACATCGCCCGCCGCCGCGACCGCTGGGTGGACCACGGTCACGACGTCGCCCAGATCGATCACGGTTGGTGCACCTCGATCTACACCGACGACCCGAGCGGCATCATGGTGGAGTTCTGCACTCTCACTCGAGCGTTCACTGCTACCGACCACGCCGAGGCCGCGGCGCTCATCAACGCGACGATGCCGGAGCTCGACACCACGCCGCCGCCGTTGGAGTTCTTCGAAGCAGCCAAGGCGCCCGCGCGGCAGTAGCGCCCTATCGTGGCGCGATGGACTTCGCGCTCAGTGAACGCAGCCGTGACTACCTCGACCGGCTGACTGCATTCGACAGCGAGATCGTGCGCCCGGCCGAGCCGGTATACCGCCGCCAGCGCGAAGCGTCGGGCGACATCCGTCATCCACCCGAGGTGATGGAAGACCTCAAGACCGAGGCGCGCAAGCGCGAGCTGTGGAACCTCTTCCTGCCTGACGCCACGCACGGCCCGGGCCTGTCGAACTCCGACTACGCGCCGCTCTGCGAGGTGATGGGCCGATCGTCGCTGCTAGGCGAGGCCACGAACTGTTCCGCGCCCGACACGGGCAACATGGAGATCCTCGGCCAGTTCGGCACACCGCTGCAGCAGGAGCAGTTCTTGCACCCGCTGCTCGACGGCAAGATTCGCTCGTGTTTCGCGATGAGCGAGCCGTGGGTTGCGAGCTCCGACGCGTCGAACATCTGCAGCCGCATCGAGCGCGACGGCGACCACTACGTGATCAACGGGCACAAGTGGTTCACGAGCGGCGCGCTCGACCCACGCTGCAAGGTCGCGGTGTTCATGGGCGTGACCAATCCCGATGCCGATCCGTACCACCGCCAATCGATGATCCTCGTGCCCATGGACACGCCGGGTGTGCAGGTGCGTCGCGGCCTCACGGTGTTCGGGCACGACGAAGGACCAGGTCACGCCGAGACGTTCTGGGAGAACGTGCGGGTGCCCAAGGAGTACATGCTCGGCGAGGAGGGCGCGGGCTTCGCGATCGCGCAGGCACGGCTCGGTCCCGGGCGCATTCACCATTGCATGCGTGCGGTAGGGATGTCCGAAGCCGCGCTGGAGCTGATGTGCATGCGCGTGCAGCAACGCGTCGCATTCGGCAAGCCGCTCGCCGACCAGGGAGTGATCCGCGAACGGATCGCTGAGAGCCGCATCGAGATCGAGCAGGCGCGCCTGCTCACGATGAAGGCCGCGTGGATGATGGACAACGTCGGCAAGAAGGCCGCGCAGACCGAGATCGCCGCGATCAAGGTGGTGGCGGCACGCCTCGCCACGACGGTGGTGGATCGCGCGATCCAGATGTTCGGTGCCGCCGGTGTCACCGACGACTTCCCGCTCGCGGCGATGTACACGCACGCGCGCACGTTGCGCTTTGCCGACGGTCCCGACGAGGTGCACTTGCGCGGCATCGCTCGCACCGAGCTGAACAAGTACGAGTCGCTGCGCCCCGAGGGCACCGGCCGCACTGCGAGGGTGTGAGCCCATCGTGAAGGTGCGCATCGGCTACGGGATCTCGGGTGCGAACCCGGTGGGGCCCGACGTGTTCGCGGCGGTCGTCGACGGCCTCGAGTCGATCGGGTTCGACTCGTTGTGGCTGTCGGAGCGCATCGGTGCGCCGAGCTTCGATCCCGTTGCGGCGCTGTCGTTCGCGGCCGGACGTACGGAGCGCATCAAGCTCGGCACGAGCGTGAGTGTGCTCCCAGGCCGCAACCCGGCCGAGGTCGCGAAGACGTGGGCGACGCTCGACGTGTTGTCGAACGGCCGCGCGCTCCCCGCCTTCGGGCTCGGCGTGGTGCACCCCAACGAGCAGCAGGCATTCGGCGTGGAACGCACCGAACGCGCGGCGCGCTTCGACGAGGTGTTGCCGCTCGTGCGGCGCTTGTGGGCCGAAGAGTCGGTCGACCACTCGGGCACGTACTTCCAGTACGAGTCGCTGCGCGTCGAACCGAAACCCACGAAACCGCTCGACGTGTGGCTCGGGGGCAAGGCGCCGTCGGAGCTGAAGCGCGTGGGCCGGATGGGCGACGGATGGCTCGCGAGCTTCTCCACGCCGGAGATCTGCGCGCAATCACGGCCCGTCATCGACGAAGCGGCATCGGCGCACCAGCGCACGATCGATCCGGAGCACTTCGGAGCGATGGTGTTCTACGCCCACGAGCCGCTGCCCGACGCGCTCGTGAAGGTGATCGCGGCACGCACGCCGAACGTCGACCCGCACGATCTCGTGCCGTCGGGCTGGAGCGCAGTGCGCACTCGGTGCGAGGAGTTCGTGGCCGTGGGCTTCAGCAAGCTGGTGCTCGTGCCATTCGGTGCGGTCACCGACTGGGCGGCCGAGCTCGCCACCGCGGCCGACGCGCTCCTCGATTTGCAGAACTAGCTCACGCGATTTGCCGAGATCCTGAACCGATGGCCGCGATCGGTCGTATCCTCGGGGGACGGCCGCTGCGAGCGGCACCACGCGAGGAGGTACGCCGATGCGGCGATGTCTCGTAGTCGCGAACCAGACGCTGGGATCCAGCGAGCTCTTCGAGGAGCTGCGGAGCCGGCAAGCCCAAGACGAGGACACCACCTATTGCCTTGTGGTTCCCGGCACGCGCACGAGCAGCAGCGCGTTCTGGAGCGAGGGCCAGGCGCGAGCGCATGCACGCCACGCTCTCGACGACGCGCTCGAACGCCTGCACGAGGCCGGCCTCGACGCGACCGGTGACGTCGGCGACGAGGACCCGGTGCTCGCGGTGGGCGACGTGCTGAGCCACGCGCCCTTCGACGAGATCATCGTGTCGACGTTCCCGCCCGGCGTGTCGCGCTGGCTGCACCGCGACCTGCCGAACCGGCTACGTCGACGGTACGGACTCCCCGTGACCCACGTGGCCGTGGTTCCCGCGCACGCGGGCTAGCCACGACTAGCGAATGTCGCGGCGTACGCGCAACCAGGTGCGCAGGCTGTACGCGCCGTAGGCACCCGCAAGGAGCAGGAACAGCAACTCGCCGACGTCGCCAGCCGAAGCCGACACGATCGCCCCGAGCGCGCACACGAGCGTGAGCAACGCAATGAGCCCGATCACCACGAGCGTCAGCTGCGGGTGCAGCTCGGCCCACGCCAGCGAACGCTGGTAGTTGCCCTCGCGACGATCGCGGAACTGGCTCACGATTCCTCGCGGTTGACGTCTTCGTCGGCCGAGCGCGCGCCACGCTCCTCGAGCCAGGTGATGACGTTCTCGCGCTGCGTGCCGACTCCGCGCGCCGTGTCGAGCGCCGTCCCGTAGGCGTATTCGGGACTCCACTCGAGGTCGGCGCCGAGATCGAGCAGCAGCTCCGCGGCGCGGCGCTTGCCGCCCTGGCATGCGTGCCAGAACGCCTGCGAGATCTCGTCGGCGTCGTACTCGCGAGCAGCAAGAAGTTCACGGAGCCGGTCCAGCAAGCCGAGCGCCGACGCGTTCCACAACTTGTCGACCTTCGCCCCCCGTGCCACGAGCAGGCGGGCGACGTCCCAGCACCCGTACCCGATCGCATTGTCGAGCGGGGTTCCGATCGAACCATCCGGAGCGTCCACGTCGGCACCGGCGTCGATGAGCGCAGCCGCGACGTCGGCGTCATCACTACTGGCTGCCCAGTGCAACGGCGTCTCGTCGCCCGGACGCCGACCGTAGGGACCGTCCGGGGCAGCTCCCGCCGCCGTCAGCACGCGCACGATCTCGGGCCCGTTGGGGAAGTAACCCGGCCAGTCGGTGACTGCTGCAAGCGGCGTACGGGTGTCGTAACGGCCGCCGAGTGGCGCCCCCGCGCACGCCGGGTCCGCCGCCACGAGCCGTTGCACGGTGGCGACGTCACCCGTGTGGATCGCGAACACCATGAGATCGGCGGCGCTCGGTTCGGTTGCGCTCATGGCCACAGCTTGCCCGACGGCGATCGGCGTAGCTTCTCGGGCCATGACCACCATCTACTACGAGAGCGACGGCGACCTGGCGGCGCTCAGCGGGCAGACCGTCGCGGTCGTCGGCTACGGCAACCAGGGCCGATCGTGGGCGCTGAACCTGCGCGATTCGGGGTTGAACCCGGTTGTGTGCGTGCGCCGTGACGCCACGCGCGAGCAGGCCGAGCAGGAAGGCTTCGAGGCCCAGGATGTGAAGGCGGCCGACGACGCCGACGTGGTGTGCATCCTCGTGCCCGACGACGTGATCCCGCTGCTCGGCCTCACACCGAAAGCAAGCGCGTGCACGATCGTGGCGAGCGGCTACGTGCTGGCGTTCGATCGCTTCGCGGGCGACGGCGACCTCGCCATGGTGGCGCCCCGGATGCTCGGCCCCGAGGTGCGGAGTTGCTACACGGAGGGCGCGGGCTTCATCACCGCGGTCGGAGTGCATCGCGACGTCACCGGCACCGCCCAGGCGCGCGTGCTCGCGATCGCCAAGGCAATCGGTGGTCTGCGCGAAGGCGCGATCGAGATGACCGCGAAGCAAGAGGCGCTCCTCGACCTCGGCGTGGAGCAGGTGCTGTCGCCTGCGCTCACCGCGGTGAACAACGCCTTCGTGGGCACCATGCTCGAGCACGGCATCCCGCTCGAGGCGATCATCACCGAGCTGATCCTGTCGGGCGAGGTCGAGCGCACCTACGGCCTGCTGCGTCAGCACGGCTACGCGGTGCAGTCGGAGTTCCATTCGCCGACGAGCCAGTACGGCCAGCTCACGCGCCGCGGCCGCTTCGACCACCTCGACGTGCGCTCCACCATGGAGCAACTCACGGGCGACATCGAGTCGGGTCGCTTCGCCGACGAGTGGGACGCCGAGCGCGATGCCGGCTACCCGGTGCTCACCAAGCTCAAGGAGCAGCACGCCGGGCCGATGGTGCGCGAGTTCGAGGCCGACATCCGCCGCCGCCTGGGGCCAGGAGCCAATCAGCAGCATTCGTGAACCGCGAGGCCCGCTCGCGGCAAGTATCGGAGTGATGACCCGGCTCGAGGCCACCCCGCCGCGCACCGCCGAGCCCGACGAATTCACCGCCGTCTTCGAACAGCATTTCGACGCAATTCACCGCTACGTCGCGCGACGCCTCGGCACCGAAGCCGCCGACGACCTCGCCGCGCAGGTGTTCGCCGAGGCGTTCGCGAACCGTGGCAAGTACCGGTCGGAGCGCGGCGAGATTCGGCCGTGGCTCTTCGGCATCGCCACGAACCTGATTCGCCGGCACCACCGTCGTGAACAGGCCGCGTGGCGCGCGTACGCGAAGCACGGCGCCGACCCGCTCGGTATCGACGCGCAACCCCGCCTCGACGAGGTCGCGGTGGCGAAAGCACTCGGCACCCTGCATGCCCGCGACCGCGACGCGTTGTTGCTGTTCGTGTGGGCCGACCTCACCTACGAAGAGATCGGCGCGGTGCTCGACATTCCCGTGGGCACCGTGCGATCGCGGATCAACCGGGCGCGCACCCGGCTGCGTTCCGAACTGGAGACAATGCGATGATCGACGAACTCGAGACGCTCCGTGGTGTGCGTGACGGCGCACCGTCGCCGAGCGAGGCGGCGCGAGCTGGGGCCCGCGCCGCATGGGACGGCGGAACGGCCGCACTCGTCACGCCGCGCCCGCTGCCGCGGCAGCGCGCGGTGCGCCACTTCGCGGCGCGCAGCGCCATCGCATTGGCGGTTGCCGCCGCAGTGGTGGCTGCCGGACTGATCGTCACCCGCCACCGGATCGATTCGGTGAAGCCCACGCACGTGGTCGCGATCGGGCCGCGCGCCGAACCGGCGGCAGGACGGCCGGAGACGTTCCTGCTCGTGGGCACCGACTCGCGCGCGTTCGTGCAGACTCCGGCGCAGAAAGAGGAGTTCGGCGACCCGGCCGACGAGCCCGGCCAGCGCTCGGACACGATGGTGCTCCTCCGCGTCGATCCAGGCTCCCATCGCGTGCTCGCGGTCTCGCTGCCGCGTGACCTGCTGGTCGACATCCCGGGTTGCGGATCTATGAAGCTCGACGCGGCGTTCAACGACGACCTGGTGTGCGGCGGCGTGCACGGTGGCGCCGCGCTGCTCACCGACATCGTCGCGACCGAGTTGCACGTGCCGGTGGATCACGTCGTGGAGATCGGCTTCACGGGGTTCCAGTCGCTCGTCGACGATCTCGGTGGCATCCGGGTGAGCTTTGGCGTGCACGTGCGCGACATGTACACCGGGCTCGACCTCGAGCCGGGGTGCCAAACGCTCAACGGCACACAGGCATTGAGTTTTGTGCGGTCGCGGCACCTCCAAGGTTTCGTCGACAGTAAGTGGCTCCCCGAACCTGGGAGTGACCTCGCGCGGATGGTGCGCGAGCAGCTCGCGCTGCGCCTCCTCGCGAACGCGGCAATTGCGCGCGCCGGCGACGATCCGGCCCCCTTGCTGCACCTGCTGTTCGACAACGTCACGGTCGATGACCACTTCACGGCCCAGGACGCGCTCGTACTGTTCGACGCGCTGCGCAACGACCATGAAGCCACGACCATGACGCTCCCGGTAGTGCCGGCCAATGAGGACGGGTCGGTCTCGCTCTCGCCCGATCCCACCACCGCCTCGGTCTTGGATGTGCTCGCGGGGCGCCGCGCCACGCTGCCGACGCTTCCACCTGGGTCGGCGACCGGTATCGCCTATCCGGCGACGGCCTGCTGACGGTCGATTCTCGCGTCAGGCCCGCTCGTATACCCAGCCTTCGCGTCCCATGAGGAGGCGGTGGCGCGGACCGGGTTCGGCGCGCTTGTCGGTGTCGTCGTAGGCGACGTCGCCTTCGTAGAACACGATCGCACCGCCGCCGTCGAGGAAGTGGAACCGGGGCTGGAAATCGACCGGCTCCTCCACCGACAACGTCGTGAGGGCCTCGGACACGGTGTCGAAGCGCGAGAGCGTGAGCATCGAGACGAATTGCGGCGGTGCGAGCTCGATCTCCCCCGCGGCCCGCTCGGCCATTGCCTGGTGCGGCGTGAGCCACCGCACCGCGTCGCTCTCCACGCCGTCGGGCTTCGCCTGGTCGTGATCGGCACCCGCGGCCCCGGCGAAGAACCACGTGGCATAGCGCTTCGGTGAGATGTCGGGCGTCGTCCAATTGGAGAAGTGCACGAGCGCGTCGGCGTCGACGGTCACTCCGGCTTCTTCCATCGCTTCGCGCGCCGCAGCGTTGCGCGCGGCGCGCACAATGTCGCGGCTCTGGTCGTAGTCCTCGTCGTCGATGCGTCCACCGGGGAACACCCACGCGCCGCCGTGGAAATCCATCTTCGTGGCGCGCTGGCCCATCAACACCTCGATGCCGGTGTCGCCATTGCGCAGCAGCGCGACTGTGGCCGCGGGCCGCACCGGCACTCCGGTCGGCTGCGCGCCGGCGGCGCGCACCTCGTCTGCCCACCTGCTCATGGCGGCCAATTGATCACCCGAGGCGCAGCACCGTCAACTCGCCCTGTTGATGCTGGGCGCGCAGCACCTTCTTGTCGAACTTGCCCACCGACGTCTTCGGCACTTCCTCGATGAACGCCCAGTTCTCCGGCACTTGCCACTTCGCGAAGGCCTCACCGAGAAACGCCCGTAACTCTTCGGGTTCCGCAACTTTTCCATCCTCGAGCACCACACAGGCGAGTGGGCGCTCGTCCCACCGCGGGTCGGGGATGCCGATCACGCTCGCTTCCCGCACCGCGGGGTGCGCGGCCAAGCGGATCTCGAGCTCCACCGAGCTGATCCACTCCCCGCCCGACTTGATCACGTCCTTGGCTCGATCGGTGATCTGCACGAAACCGTTGGCAGTCACGCTGCCGACATCTCCGGTACGCAGCCAGCCGTCGTCGAACTTCTCGGGCGCGGGGTCGAGGTAGTACGACGCGGTGATCCACGGTCCGCGCACTTCGATCTCGCCGACCGCCTCTCCGTCCCACGCCAGCACCGTGCCGTCGTCACCGACGATCCGCAATTCGACGCCGCCGACGACACGGCCGGTCTTCTCGCGCCAGTCGAGTTCCTGCGGGCCGCCGATCTCGACGTTGGCCGGCGGGTGTGCCACCGCGGCAAGCGGTGACGTCTCGGTCATCCCCCACGCCTGCACAATGCGTACGTTGTGCTGCTCCTCGAAGCGCTCCATCAACGAGCGCGGCACCGCGGATCCGCCGCAGATGATCATCCGCAACGACGAGAGGTCGCAGTCGTCGTGGGTGTCGCTGTGGCGCAGCACGTCGTTCCAGATCGTCGGCACCGCGCCCGAGAACGTCGGCCGCTCGGCCTTGATGAACGCGCACATGGGCTCGGGTTGCAGGAACTTGCCCGGCATCAGCAGCGTCGAGCCGGCGAGGAACGCCGCGTAGGGCAAACCCCATGCATTGGCGTGGAACTGCGGCACGATCACCAGCACGCGGTCGCGGTCGCTGATGCCGAGCGTTGCGGTCGAGGTGACCGCCATCGAATGCAGGTACGACGAGCGATGCGAGTAGGCAACGCCTTTCGGGTTACCGGTGGTGCCGCTCGTGTAACACATCGCGGCTGCGGCGCGCTCGTCGATCTCCGGATAGTCGAAGCCCGGCTCGTACTTGGCGAGCAGGTCGGTGTAGCGCAACACCGACACGTCACCCAGCGCGCTCGCATCGCCGTCACCGACCACGATGTAGTGCTCGACCGTGGTGAGCTCGGCGGCGACGCGCGCGAGCAACGGCACGATGCTGTCGTCGACGATGATCACCTTGTCCTCGGCGTGGTTCGCCACATAGGCGAGCTGCTCGGGGAAGAGGCGGATGTTCAGCGTGTGCAATACCGCGCCGAGGCACGGGATCGCGAAGTACGCCTCCATGTGCTCCTGCGAGTTCCACAGGAACGTGCCCACACGGTCGCCTTCGCGCACACCGAGGTCGCGCAGCGCGGCAGCGAGCCGGTCGGCGTTGTCGCCCGCTTCGGCGAAGGTTTCACGCCGTGCGTGGTCGCCCATCCACGTGACGATCTCCGACTCGCCGTGCACGGTGCGGCCGTGCCGGAGGATCGCGGTGATCGTGAGTGGAAAGTCCTGCATCGTCGAAAGCTGCATCGTCCCTCCAGAGCTCGCGCGCGACACCCGGAAGCTCGCGCGGGCGAAGCGTACGGAGCGGTTGCAAGTCGGTCAACGACTGTTCGTGCAGGGTGCCTGGGTTGGATCGTCAGGGTGCCCAAGCGAGGACAGCGTTGACGTTCGTCATCAGCAACTTGCCGTCGACCCAGACCGGCTGCGCGAACTCGGCCGACTGTCCGTAGTCGTACAACTCGTTCACCATGTGGCCGGTCGCGGGGTTGATCAGGTACACGAAGTTGCCTGTCGCCGCGGTCCAGTCGGTGCCCGCGTACGCCAGGATCGGAGGCGACGCACCGTTGATGGTGCCCGATCCGAGCGGCGTCGCCGACAACCCGGTCTGCCAGATGGCTTTCCCGCTGGCTGGGTCGAGTTGGCGCACCGAGCCCGCGTAAGTGGTGCTACCGATCGTGGTGCCGTCGCCGCCGACGAACAAGCGGTGGCCGTCCCACACGCCGCCGGAATCGCACGCGGTCTGACCTTCTTCGCTGCCCTGGCCGACCTGGTACTCCCAGACGAGCTTCATCGTGTCGCGCCGCAACGCGAAGAACTGCCCCGTCTTCTGGCAGGCACCCACCATCGGCACCTGTTTGCCGCCGATCGTCGCGCTGAACAACACGGGGCTCGACGCGAAGTCAGGGTCGCCGAGTGTGGTGGGTGGCGCGGGCCACTTGCCGGTTTGGGCCAGCGTCACGGGATTGAGCTTGACGATCGAGTACTGATTGAACGTGTTCTTCACCGTCGGCGGGTGCGACACCTGCGTGTTGGCGTAGGTGGACCCTGTGGTCACGTACAGGCCATCGGCCGAAACTGCCGGACTCGTCCATACTCCTGAACCGGCGTAGCCCGGCGGCATCATCCAGCCCGTGGCGATGGGCTTGCCCGTCGCCTGGTCGTACGACTTCACCGCGCCGCGCGTGAACGGCACGTCGCAGTTCGAAGAGATGCCCACGTACACGCGACCGCCGTAGAGCTGCGGGCTCGACCACGGGTACACGTCGTTCGCCGTGGGCGAAGCGATCTGCACGAGGCTGCGCCACATCGTCTTCCCGGTGCGGCCGTCGAGCTCGTAGAGGTAACCGTCGGGTGGATATACGTACACGAGCGGGTTGCCGTGCCCGTCGTCGCGCACGGCCGGCGACGCGATGATGCCCTCGGCATCGGGGCAGGTCTTCGCCGGCTCTACACCGAAGTCGCGCTGCCAGAGCTGTTTGCCGGTGGACTCGTTGAGTGCGTAGAAGTAGCCGCTCGTCGCGGCCACGAACACGCGCCCGTGGAACGTGGCCGGGGTGGCGAGGATTTGATGGGGCCGGCCACTCACCGCCGGCAACGCCCAACGCCATTTCGGCACGAGTTTCGGTGCGGCGGCGAGCGTGATGCCGGCGTCGAGCGCGACCGAGCTGTGGCCCGGGTCGCCGAGATATTGCGGCCAGTCGAACGCGCCGAGCAGCAACACGACGAGCACGCACAGACACAGTCGCACCGCAAGCCGAACCCGCCTTGACACGGTCACATCAGACCTTGACGAACGCGCCAACCAAGAGGCCCAGCAAGAACAGGCCTCCGGCGCGCCGAGTGACGAGAAATGCATTGGGCGCGAACCACAGGGGCCAGACAGGGTTCGGGACGGGTGATTCCTTGGGCTTTGGTTCGTTGAACGCGCGCCAGCTGCGGATCTGCACGGGAAGCGCGAGAAACACGAGCAGAGACTCCCACGGCAGCACGCGCGCAATCGCGAGGGCGGCAACCGACACGTAGAAGAACACGAACATGCCCTGGGTGACGCGGCGCGCTCGCTGCTCGCCCATGATCACGGGGAGCGTGTGTGTGCCGTCGGCCGCGTCCCACGGCAGCTTGTCGATGTGCTTGCCCATGAGCACCGTGGTGCACAGCACCGCGTAGGGCAGCGACGCGAGCACGATGGCGCCGGGGATCGTGCCGGTGGCCGCGTAGTAACAGCCGCCGACCATCAGCGGGCCCCACACCGCCACGACAGTCGGTTCGCCGAGCCCGCGCTTCTTGAGCCGCAGCGGAGGCGCGGTGTAGGCCGCCGAGAGCACGAAGCCGCCGAGCGCGAACGCGACGATCGGCCAGCCCTGCGCGACCGCGAGCACCACCATGATCACGAGACAGATCGCGTTGACGGCGAGCGCGAGCAGGCCGAGCCCGCGTTTGGTGATCACGCCGGAGAGCACGGGGTGCGGCGAGTAGAGGTTGCGCGGATAGTCGACCCGGTCGGTGCCGACCCCCACGTCGAACAGATCGTTCATCAGGTTGTTCGCCATGTGCGCGAGCAGGAGGCCCGCGGCCGACAGCGCGAACCATCCCCACGCCACATGCGCGTCGCGATAGGCGGCGAGAAGGCCGGCCACGCCCGCCGACACGATGGTCATGGGCAGCACTGCCGCGCGTGTGAGGTAGAGCCACTTCGACACCGGGTCGAGTGGACCGGGAGGCGGGTTCGTGGTGGCCAGCACGTAGCGCCAGTTCTGGGTGAGGCTGCGCCGCGGCGGTGCGAGTGTGGCCACGGGTCGAGGGTAGGCCCGGAGCCAGAGCTGAGTAAACCGAAGTGCTCCGGTTATCGTCGGTTTCATGGCCGGTGGCGTGCGGATCGAAGTGGAGGACGACCCCACGCCGATGGTGCTGATCCTCGCGGCGACGCTGCGCCGGGCCGTGCGCACAGAGAAGCTCGCCGACACCCTGCGCTCGGCGCGCGGATCGGTGGCGCTGAAGTCGACCACCGATCCGCAGGCCGCCACCATCCGATTCGCCGACGGCACCGCTCGCGTCGAGCGCGGCGCGGCCACCGACGCCGACGTCACCATCGCCACCGACGTGAACGCACTCTCCGACGAGCACCCGCCGAAGCCGAAGGTGAGCGGTGCGGCCCGCCATCCGAAGCTCGCGCTCGCGGCGTCGAAGCTGCTCGAACCGCCGCAGGACTCGTGGCAGATCGAGGCCGGCCGCTTCTGGGCGTTCTGCGCCGGCCATCCAGGCGTTCCCAGCGGAATCCGCGTGGTGTGCAGAGACGACCGCAGCGAGATCACGCTCGGCTCGGCACCGCCGGAGTACGAGCTCCAAGGTCGCGCGCACGCGCTGGCGAGCCTGTTCTGCGGGAACACGGTGCTCGGCCAGGAGGTGCTCGACGGGAAGCTCTACGCGGTCGGCGCACTGTCCCACACCGCCGAGCTCACCGGCCGCTCGATTGCCTGGATGCTGGGCGGATGAGCCCCTGGGGCGCGAGTCGCCGGTCGTGGGGGTGGAGTTGATCATGGAAGCAGCAGGCGTGGCCGCGTGGCTCGACGAGCACGGCATCGATTGGATCCGCACCGAGGGCGTGTCGATCGACGGCCTCGTGATCGGCAAGCACCTCCATCGTTCGAAGTTCGTCGGCGCGTTGCCGCTGGGCAACGCCATCACCGAGCTCGTGTTCGGCTACGACCTCGGCGGCACGCCGTACCTCGCATGGTGGGACGACTGGCGGCTCGAGGCGCTCGGTGACATCCACCAGCAGCCCGACCTCGACACGCTCGTCGTGTCACCCGACCGTCCCAACACCGCGCAGGTGCTCTGCAACGCCGTGAACCCGGACGGCTCGCCGTTGCCGGTGTGCGCGCGCACCGTGTTGCGGCGCGTCGCCGAACGACTGGCCGAGCACGGCATCGAAGCCAAGGCGGCGTTCGAGATCGAAGCGATCGTGTTTCGTGAATCGGTGCTCGACGCGCGCGGTCGCAAGTATCGCAACCTCACGCCGATGTCGCACCCGACCGCGCTCGGTTACCTCCACTACAACTCGCGTGAGCAGATGGCGTACATCGACGAGGTGCTGCAACGCGTCGCCGCGCTCGGCATCCCGATCGAGGGATGGCACGACGAAGCGGCGCCCGGCCAGTTCGAGCTCAACATCCCGCCGAGCGATCCGCTCACGGCGTGCGATCGGGTGGTGCGCATCAAACAAGTGACGCGGGAGGTCGCGCTCGAGCAGGGCTGCACGGTCACGTTCATGGCCAAGGCGAACGAGGCCTACGGCAACGGCCTGCACGTGCACCACTCACTGACCCGCGCCGGCGAGCCCCTCTTCTATGCACCCGACGGTCACGAGCTCTCCGAGATCTCACGCCATTGGATCGGCGGCCTGATGGCCACCATGGCCGGCGCGACGTCGATGTTGTGCCCCACGATCAACTCGTTCCGGCGCATGGTGGGCTTTGCGGCCGCGCCCACCGTGGCGAGCTGGGCCGAGGACAACAAGTCGGCCGCGCTGCGGGTGCTCTCGACCGCTCCGAAATCGGCGCGCCTCGAGCAACGGGTGGCGAGCGGCGACGCCAACCCCTACCTCGTGCTCGCCGCGGTGCTCGCAGGCGGACTGGCAGGAATCGAGAACGCGATCGAGCCGCCACCCGCGCTCGCGGTGGCGGGATGGGGCCTTCCGCCCGAAGGCTGGCCGCACCTGCCGAACACGATCACGAAGGCCGCCGACGCGCTCGCCGCCGACACGAACCTGCGAGGCGTACTCGGCGACCCGTTCGTCGACTACTACGTGAACACACGCCGTTGGGAGTGGCTGATGTACCACACCACCGGTGGCGATCCCGTTGCCGACACGGTCACGCAGTGGGAGCTCGACCGCTACTTCGAACTGGTATGACCGCCGGCGCGCGACCGCGCATCGGAATCGTCGCGCATCCGGAGCTGATCCGCGACCCCGACGAACACGACGAGATGCTCCACTACGTGGTTGCCGCGCCATACGTGAAGGCCGTCCGCAAGGCCGGCGCGGTGCCGATCGTGCTCGCCGCCGTCGACGCCTCCGACATCGAGCCCCTGCTCGACTCGGTCGATGCCGCGGTGATCACTGGCGGTTGCGACATCGACCCTTCCACCTACGGCGCCTCGCCCCATCCGAAGCTCGGGGTGCTCAATCCGGCACGCGACGAGATCGACATCGAGTTTGCCCGTGCGCTCGTGGCGCGTGACCAGCCGACGCTCGCGGTGTGCCGCGGCATCCAGGTGCTCGACGTGGCACTCGGCGGCACGCTCGCGCAGCACGTCGACGAGCACATGCGGCTCGATGCCTACAACGCCGACGTGCACCCGGTGAAGATCGAGTCGGGGTCGACGCTGGCAACTGTGATGGGCGGCACCGAGGTGGGCGTCAACACGCTGCACCACCAGGTGATCGACACGCTCGGCCCGCGCGTGCACGCGGTCGCATGGAATCCCGACGGCCACGTCGAGGGCATCGAAGTACGCGGGGCGCCGCACATACTCGGCGTGCAATGGCACCCCGAGTTACTGCGTCACCGCCCCGAGCACCTCGCACTCTTCGAGTGGCTCGTCGCGTCGCGCTGAACAGCGTTGCGCTCGCGGTTACGCGGACAGGTTCAGGTCGGCCGCGAGTTGGTCGGCGTTGGCGCACCATTCGTCGACGGTGGGTGCGCTCGACACGCCCACTGTCATCCACGTGACGCCGAGGGTGGTGAGCGTGGCCACGTCGTCGCGGAGGGCCGCAGGGTCGTGCTCGTGCTTGCCCGGCTTCATCGTGGCGCCGGCCGCGCCGCTCATCGGCGCCACGCAGATGTCGAGCGGCTCGGTACGGCCGCTGCTGTCGACGAGCTCGCGCAACGCGTCGATGCGCTGTCCGAGCTCTTCGAACGTGGTGAGCGACGGTGTGCGCGTGGCCGCCGAGGTGCGCTGCGGGTTCGGGAACGGGCTCCACCCCTGCCCGTACTCGACCGCACGGCGGACGGCGCGCATCGAGTTGCCGCCGATCCAGAACGGCGGGTGCGGGAGCTGTGCGGGCCGGGGCGCCATCGTGGTGCCGCGTGAACGGAAATGGCGACCTTCGTAGGCCACGGCGTCCTGCGTGAGCGCGAGCTTGATCACCTCGAGTGCCTCGTCGGTGAGCTCGTTGCGCTCGTCGTACTCCACGCCGAGCGCGTTGAACTCGCTGCGGAGGTAGCCGGCCGCGACGCCGAAGATCGTGCGACCGCCCGAGAGCACGTCGAGCGTGAGGATGCTCTTCGCCGACAGGAACGGGTTGCGGTATGCCAGCACGAGGATGTGCGTGTGCAATCCGATGCGGTCCGTTGTGGCCGCGGCGAACGAGAGCGCCACGAAGGGATCGAGCGCGTGGTGACCGCCGGTTTCGAGCCAGCGCTGATCACCGGCCGGGTGATCGGTGACGTGGACGGCGGAGAAGCCGAGCGACTCTGCGTGCGCGGCCATGCGGCCGATCGCCGGCCCGGTGAGCAACTCGCCGGCGTCTTCGACCTGAGATGTGGGCAACCCGAGGGAGAACTTCACGGCGCCGGAACCTAGCTGGGCGCCGCGGCGAGCCCTATTTCAGCGCAGGGGCGCGAAGGCGCGGATACGCAGGAACAACGTGTAGATGCTCACGCCGTACTGCGGGTTGGGGGCCCACAGCCCACCGAGGCTTGCCCATGTGGGACGCGAGTGCCCGTTGTGCGTGAACGTCGCCGGCAAGGTCGCAGGCTGCGACGAGAAGTCGGCGAGCGAATGGATCGTCGGGTCGGCGAGCCAACGCAGCAACTGGAGCTGGGCGCGCACGCCGTCGCGCGCGGTCGCGAACGGGATGCCGTGCGGGCAGGCGCTGCAGTGGCCAAGGCCGGCGAAGTTGTTCACCAGGACGTCACTCGAGGAGAAGTCGCCGGTCTCCTTGATCGCTTGCGCGAACGCCACGTCGCCCCGCACACCTTCGATGGCGCCCTCTTCGAGGTACATGCGCGCGAGCGTGAGGATCGGCACCGTGGTGCGCACGTGCACGCCCGTGGACCGCACGTAGGCGGCCATCTGCTCGGCCGTGAGCTTCGCGGGGCCGAGGATCGTGCTGCTCGCGTCGCCGCCGTAGAGATGGAACCACTGTTCGGCGTCGCCATTGAGTGTGGCGAGATAACCCGTGTCGCGGTTGAGCGCGTCCTCGTCGGCCGCGATCTTGGCGCGGATGTCGCCGCGGGCGGAATCGAAGTCAGCCGCCGTCAACTGCGAACGCTGGCTGGTGAGCGCCGCGCCACGATCCACCTGATGCACGAGATCGGCGTACGTGCCCTGGGCGGAGTGTTGCACCAACCGGGTCCAGACCGCGATGGCCTGGCCGGCGTTGGGCTTCACCGTGACCGCTCCACCAGGCAGGTTCAGCAGTACCGCGCCGAGCAGCACTGCGGCGGCCGCGCCGCCGGCCACGCGACGGGCGCGCTCGCGACGGACAACGGTGGCTCGGCGGCGAGAGCGGCGGAACGGATCCTGTGCGGCCCCCACTCGCATGTCGGACAGAAATGACATTGGGGGCGTTAGCTCCTCGGAACTTGACTCCATGGGACGTCGCGGTCGACGCGGGGTTCACCCGGCAGCCCCAACACGCGCTCGCCGAGAATGTTGCGCATCACGTTCGACGTGCCGCCCTCGATCGAGTTCGCCTGCACCCGCAGGAACGCTTTCTGCGGCGTGGAGAGGTCGAGCGCGTGCTTGGGTCGGCCGAACGTGTAGCCGTCGAACAAGGTCGCGTCCATGCCCATAACGTCGACGGTGAAGTTGGCGATGCGCTGGTTGAGCTCGGCCATCGCGAGCTTGCCGGTGGAACCCTCGGGTCCGGGCGTACCGACCTTGCGATTGTTCGAGGCGCGGATGTTGGTGAGCCGCTGCACCTCGGCTTCGATCCACAGCTTCGCGAGCCGGTCGCGATGCACGCCGTTGGCGCGCGTCGTCGCGTCGGTGGCCTCCCACTGGCGCATTGCCAGCGCGATCATGCCGCCACCACGCGCGGGCACCTGCCCGCCGATCGAGACGCGTTCGTTCATCAGGGTTGTGATCGACACGCGCCAGCCGTCGCCAACGTCTCCGAGGCGATGATTGTCCGGAATTCGGACATCGGTCATGTAGACCTCGTTGAACTCCGCCTCCCCCGTGAGCTGGACAAGTGGGCGGACATCCACGCCCGGGGCGTGCATATCGAGCACGAACATTGTGAGGCCCTTGTGCTTTGGGGCCTCCGTGTCGGTGCGCACGATCACGATGCCGAAGTTCGCCCGGTGCGCCAGCGTCGTCCACACCTTTTGCCCGTTGACGACCCATTCGTCGCCATCGCGCACTGCGCGGGTGGCCAGGCCGGCCACGTCGGATCCGGCGCCGGGCTCGGAGAACATCTGGCACCACACGTCCTCGGCGGTGAACAGCCGGCGCAGGTAGTGCTGTTTCAGCGCGTCGCTGCCGTGGGTGACGATCGTGGGCGCGCACATGCCGTAGCCGATCGGGTTGCGCCCGTAGGGCAGCGGCGCGCCAGCCTTGGTAAGGCGGCTGTTGATCGTGTTCTGCAGCTTGGGCGTGAGCTCGAGACCACCGTTGCCTTCGGGGAAGTGCACCCAGGCGAGACCGCGGTCGAACTGGGCGCCGAGGAAGGCCTCGTCCGCTGTGGATTGTGGCGGGTGCTCGGCGACGAGTTCGTCGCAGAGCTCGACCACGCGTTGTTCGTCGCTCACGGGCTGGGCTCCTCGAAGCCGGGGGGAACCACCGGCACGAGAGGGGAAAGCTAGTGCGGGCTCCGGGTCGGTTCGCGCCACGGGGACCTGGCAAGCTCGTGAACAATGCGTGTACGGACCCGCGTGGCGCTCGTCGCTGGAGCCGCGGCCGCCGGGCTCGCGGCCGTCCGCCGCTTCGGACGGTCCCGCTCCGACCGAGCGTTCGTCCAGGTCACAGGCTCACGCACCGCGCGGACGGCCCGCATCGCGAGCCTCGGCGCGCGGCGGGCCCAGGCCGATGCCTGGCACCGGGCGCGCCGCAGCTTCGTGTCGGCACCACGGCGGGCCGAGCTCGACGCCGAACACCAACTCCGCAGTGCCGCCGACGTGGCGGCCGTGCTCGGCGAGATGAAAGGCGCGCTGGCCAAGCTCGGCCAGATGGTGAGTTATCTCGACGAGACGATGCCCGAGCCCATGCGAGAGGCGCTCGCATCGCTCCAGCAGGACATCCCGCCGATGGCACCCGAGCTCGCCGCCGAGGTGGTGCAGCGGGAGCTCGGCCGGCCGCCGCACGAGTTGTTCGACGCGTGGGACGACGTACCCATCGCCGCGGCCTCGATCGGCCAGGTGCACCGCGCCATCACGCGCGACGGTCGCGCCGTTGCGGTGAAGGTGCAGTATCCGGGCGTCGACGCGGCGATCCGCGCCGATCTCGACAACACCGATCTTCTCTTCCGGCTCATCGGGCTCGCGTTCTCGGGCCTCGACCCCAAGACCGTGGTCGACGAGCTACGCGAGCGGCTCACCGAGGAGCTCGACTACACGATCGAAGCGCGCAACCAGGAGCTGTTCGCCGACTACTACGCCGAACATCCGTTCATCCACGTGCCCGCGGTGCTCCACGAACTGTCGACTGCGCGCGTGCTCACCACCGAACTGGCCACAGGCGCGCGTTTCGACGAGCTCATGCGATGGTCGCAATCGGAACGCGACCTGGCCGCGGAGACGTTGTTCCGTTTCGTGTTCCGCGGCATCTACCGGATCGCGGCATTCAACGGCGACCCGCATCCCGGCAACTACCTCTTCGCACCGGGCGGTCGCGTCACCTTCCTCGACTTCGGACTCGTGAAGCACTACACCCCCGCCGAGGTGAAGCTGTTCACCGACCTCATCGTGGCGATGTGCATCGAACACGACATCCCGCACTTCCGTCGCCTCATCGAGGACGGAGGTGTGTTGCCACGGAATGCACCGGTGAGCGATCAACAGGTGCAGGACTACTTCGGGCACTTCTACGAGTTCGTGCTCGACGATCATGAGGTCACGTTCGACGCCGAGTATGCGTCGGGCACGGTGCGCCAGATGTTCGATCTCTCGAGTCCCACTGCGGCGGTGGCGCGCGTGTCGAACGTGCCGAGCGCGTTCGTCGTCGCGCAACGCATCAACCTCGGGCTCCACGCGGTGCTCGCGCAGCTGCACGCCACCGCGAACTGGCGCCGTATCGCCGAGGAGATCTGGCCGTTCGTGAACGCGCCGCCGTCGACCGAGCTCGGCGAACAAGAAGCCGAGTGGCTGCGCACGCACCCGCGCGCCTGACGCAATGCTGCAGTCAGGTGAGGTGGAGCACGAGCACGGACTCGAACGGCACCTCGTCGGACGGCAGGGCCGCGCCGTTACCGAGCTCACCGTGTTGGTCCAAACCCCAACAGGTCGCCGAACCCTTGACGATCGCGCAGGTCGCCACACCCTGGGTCACAGCCGTCGCGGGGCCGGCGACGCCGATGATCTCGGCGGGCGGCCAACCCGCGTCCGAGCCCCAGCAGTTCGGCTCAGCCTCGCGAATCGCGCACGAGACTTCGTCGCCCACCGACAGCGCGCTCACGCTGGTCATGCCCTGCGCCATCACCGGCGTCGTACGTGGAAGGGCGGAATGCGTGTCGCCGAGCTCACCATCGGCGTCGTAGCCCCAGCAGAACACTGCTCCGGCCTGGCTCAACGCGCAGGCGAATCCTGGTCCCGCGCCAACGCTGTGTACGCCGCCGCCGAGATGCAACACGGTGACGGGAACGAGCGACGCAGTCATGTTGCCGTTACCGAGTTGGCCCGCGTCGTTGCCGCCCCAACAGCGCGCCGCGCCGTGCACCACGGCGCACGAGGCCCGGCCACCCGCGGCCACTGACGTCACATTGGCAGTCAGCCCCGCGACCGGCACGGGCACGGCGCTCGACGTGGTCGTCCCGTTGCCGAGCTCGCCTTCGCCGTTGTAACCCCAGCACTTCGCGGCTCCGGAAACGACCGCGCACGTGTGCTCGGTACCTCTGTAGTAATCGCTCATCGCGATGGCGCTCACACCGGCGCCGAGGCCGGCGACCGGAATGGGCCCGTCGCGATTTGCAGTGGAGCCGTCACCGAGCTGGCCATGGTTGTTCAGGCCCCAGCACCATGCAGCGTCGCGGACGATCGCGCACGTGTCGTCGAAGCCGGCGACGACCGAGGTCGCGCCCGCAGGGAGCCCGCGCACGGACACCGGCAATGCGCTCGAGCGGTTGCTCCCGTCGCCGAGCTCACCGAAGCGATTGTCGCCCCAGCACTTCACGGCGCCCGACACGATGGCGCAGCCGTGTTCGGCGCCCGCCGCGATCGCGGTGGGATACGGCGGCGGCGCCGGCGGCATGTGCGCGGTGTCAGTCCAGATCGGCGGCGACACGCCGGGGGCGTACCAGAAGATCTGATCGTGGCCGAGACCCGAGAAGTCGCCGACCAGCGGGTCGTACGTGCCGCGTACATCGGTACGCATGCGGATGGAGCCACCGCTGTTGCCGCTCCAGAAGTAGTCCGGCGCGCTTCCCGGCCCGTACCAGAGCACGCCTCGGCCGTTGCCGCCGCTGAAGCGGACTGCCCGGCCCACGAGGTCGTCGCCCGGCGTGAGGTCGCGGTGCACCGAGAACACGCCGCGCTGGTTGGTGCCGTACACGTACGGGGCCAGGAACGAGCCGGGCACGTACAGGATCGCGTCGTCGAAGCCGTTGCCGTCGATGTCGCCTTCGATCGGCTGCACTGCGTGGCCCGGTCCGCCAATCGCCCACACGATGCCGCGCACGTCGAATGACACGGGCGTGAAGGCGCCGGGCCCGGCGCCGTACCAGATCTCGTTGGTCGACTGGTGCGAGTCGAACCACCAGATGTCGCTGTGGCCGTCGCCATCGAAGTCGCCCACGATCGGCGTGTAGCTGCCGAACACCGGCTCTTGTTCTGCAGTGAACTGTTTGAACTGGCTGCCATACCAGACGTAGTCGCTCGCGCGCCCTGGCGCGTACCAGAAGATGTCGCTACAACCGTCGCCGTCGAAGTCACCTGCCACGGGCGTGTACACGCTGTTCACCGCGTAGTCGTGGCTGACGAAGCCGTTCCTCGTGCTGTACCACACGAAGTCCTGGGCGCTACCGGGCGCGTACCAGAAGATGTCGTCGCGGCCGTTGCAGTCGAAGTCGCCGACGATCGGGATGTACCGGCCGCGTACCACCGCGTCGGCGGGCAACCCGGCCGCGACAGCGCGCCGAGGCGCCGCGGCACTTCGTTGCGCGAACGGGTTGCTCGTGACCGACGCACGCGCGAGCGACGGCGTGCATCCGATCAGCGCCCCGACGATCACTGCGATGAACGCGTGTCGCAAGCCCCTCACGCCAACGCAGCGTAGGGCGTCAGATCGAGTCTGCGATCCAGTTGCCGTGGAAGCCGTAGGGCACGCGGCGCGGGAGCGTGACGGTGCTTACGGGCGCGCCGGCGAAATCCTGGGCGTCGAGCACCACGAGCTCGCTGTGATCGGTGTTGTCGTCGTGCACGAGACCCATGAGCCAACCGCCGTCCTCGGCATCGGCGCGGTCGGGATCGGCGACGAACACGAACTCGCCGGCGTGGCGACCGGCACCGAAGTCGTGATCCTCACGTGCGCCTTTGGCGAAATCGCGCTTGTAGATCTTTGTGTTCGAGAACACCGAGTCTTGGGCGCCCATGCCGGTGGCGATCGTGTAGCCGTAGCGGTGACGCGTGCCGAGCAGCGACTCGTTGACGCGACAGAACTCCTGCGGCGCGTCGTCGAGCATCTCGGGCTTCACCACACCCGCAGTCGGATCAATCGTCCAGCGTTCGAGCGTGAGCTTGCTCGGCAACGGCGCGGGTCCAACTGCGAGATCGGACATCTTCGGGATGTCGACCACGATCGTGCCGTCGTCGGCTTCGTAGGCATTCATCGGGTGGAAGCAGTAACAGGTTTCGGTGTCGAACCAGCGGATGTCGTTACTGTCGCCGTCGCGTGGCAGCACGCCGACGCGCGCCGGCAGGTCGTTGCGCCAACGGAACGGGAACCCCTGCGCGGCGGCAACCTCGAGGTCGAACACGTACGGCTGGTCGAAGAACAGCGCGTAGTGCTCGGTGATCGCGAAGTCGTGCATCGACACAGGCCGCGGGAGGTCGATCGGCACGCTGCGCGTCACGGCACCACTCGCGTCGACCACGTGGAAGTACAGATACGGCGCCTCCCACCAGTACGAGAAGCCCACGAGCTCGTGCGTGCGCGGGTCGATCTTGGGGTGCGCGGTCATGCCGTGCGGCAACGCGCCGGTTGCTCCACCCCCGCTCGCCTGCGGCTCGCGCCCCGAGGGGCTCCCGTCGAATCGGCCAATCGTGTCGAGGTCGGGCGTGAGCTCGTAGGGATACGCGCCTTCGGTGAGCGAGAGGATGCGGTCGCCGAAACCGAGCACGTTGG
The DNA here is from genome assembly GCA_036501845.1 of Acidimicrobiia bacterium. Taxonomy (GTDB): domain Bacteria; phylum Actinomycetota; class Acidimicrobiia; order IMCC26256; family PALSA-610; genus JBBREP01. The sequence continues at coordinate 25,631 of DASXZO010000108.1, forward strand.
TGTTGCTCATGTCGTACATCGGCTGCGCGGGCCCCGGGCGGTGCGGCTCACCGAGCGCGTCGGCCACCGGGTCGGTGCGCACCCAGCGGTTGCGATACCACTCGGCCCGGCCGTCGCGGATGCGAACGCCGTGGATCATGCCCTCGCCCAGGAACCAGTGGTAGGGCTCGGCCGGCGTGCCGTGCGGGTTGGGACCGGTGCGGAAGTAGCGGCCGGAGAGCGCCTCGGGCAAGCGCCCGCTCATGGGGAGCTCGGTGGCGCTGATCTCGTCGGACACCGGGGCGTAGTTGCCGGCGAGGTAGGGGTTCGCGCCAGAGGAGTTCGGCAACGGGTTCGGTGCTGTCATCGTCATGGCAGTTGTATAACACTGTTATAGGCGACGGTCAACCCCCGGTAGAGTGCGCTCGCGGTGTTGGAACCCACCCGTCCCCGCTTGCACGCGCTCACCTGGACGGTGTGGATGCTCGCCGCTGCGGCCTGCGTGCAGCTGGCGCCGAGCCCGGTGTACGTGACCGTGGTGATCTTCGTGTCGGTGCTCGTCGTGGAAGTGCACGGACGGCGTTCGGCGCTCGCACGCGCCTTCCCGCTGATGGTGATGCTCGCGAGCGCCTTCGGCTTGGTGCGCGTGCTCATCACCGCGCTCACCACGCATTCCACCGGCGACGTCGTGTTGCTCACCATTCCGGTGCACGTCGCGCTCCCCAACTGGCTCGGCGGTTTCACCATCGGCGGCACGGTCGAGCGCGGCCCGGTGCTGCAGTCGCTGGCCGACGCCTACTGGGTGGTGGGCTTCGTCACGGTGTTCGCGGCGTGGAACGCAGTGGTGTCGCATCACGAGGTGCTGCGCGCCGTGCCGCGCGCATTCCACGAACCCGCGCTGGTCGTCACAGTGGCAATCGCGTTCGTGCCGTCGACGATTGCCGCCGTGCGCGACGCGCGCCTCGCCGAGCGCGCACGTTGCGGCATGCAACCGCGGCGGCGCGGCCGGTTGCGACGCCTTGTGATCCCCGTGTTCGAAGGCGGCATCGAGCGCGCCATCAACCTCGCCGAGTCGATGGATTCGCGTGGTCTCGGCCACGGCAAGCCCGAACGCGCCGAGGCTGCCGCGGGGTGGTCGGTGCTGCTCGCGTTGCTCGCGTTCACCGGCGGCTTCGTCGCGCTCGTCAGCAACGCCACCACCGCGGCCTACGGCGCGTTCACATTCGGCGCGGTTGCGTTCGGGGCGGCCGTTGTGGTGGCGTCGCGCGGGCATCGGCGCGCGCGCTACCGGCCCCGCCCGATCAAGGCACTCGACGTGGTGGTGATCGCCGGCGCGTTGCTCACCACCACCGCGGCCGCGCTCCTCGCTTCGTCACGCAGTGCCACACTCCACTGGTCGTCGTTCGCGCCGCTGCACGCACCCACGATCGACCTCACGATGGTGGCGGTGTTCGCGTCGCTCGCTTTCCCCGTGCTCGCCACGTGGACGCTGGAGCGCGTGCGTGCGGTGCAACCTTCCGATTCGCCCGCTCTCGACCGCACCGTGAGCGCGCCGGCATGAGCACGCTCACCTACGAGGCGGTTCGCTACACCTATGGCGAGGCACCCGGCCCCGCGCTCGACCACGTCGAGCTCGCGGTGGGCGACGGCGAGCTCGTGCTGGTGGTGGGGGGCTCCGGCTCGGGCAAGAGCACGATGCTGCGCGCCGCCAACGGCATCGTGCCGCACCTCACGGGGGGCACCTTCGCGGGCACCGTGCGCGTGGCGGGCCGATCGACGCGTGAGTACCCCCCGCGCAAGCTCGCCGACGTCGTGGGGTTCGTGCACCAGGATCCGGAATCGCAGTTCGTGGTCGACCACGTGGAGAGCGACGTGGCGTTCGTGGTCGAGAACCTCGGCTTCGATCCGGCGACGATGCGCCGGCGCGTCGAAGAGGCACTCGACGCGCTCGCGATCGCACACCTGCGCGACCGCGAAGCCAGCACGTTGTCGGGCGGCGAGCGGCAACGCGTCGCGATCGCGGGCGCGCTCGCCGCCGCACCGTCATGCCTCGTGCTCGACGAGCCGACGAGCCAGCTCGATCCGCAGGGCGCAGAAGATGTGCTCGGCGCGCTGGCGCGGCTCAACACCGACCTTGGCACCACAGTGCTCATCGCCGAGCATCGACTCGACCGCGCCGCCCCACTCGCCGATCGCTGCGTGATGCTCGACGCCGGCCGGGTGGTCGCCGATGGCACACCTCAGCAATCTCTCGCTGGATACGACGGCGCGCCGGTGGTGCTGCAGCTCGCGCGGGCGCTCGGCTGGACGCCGTTGCCACTGACCGTGAAACAGGCCCGCCTGCTCGCGGCGCAGTGGCCGCCTGCGAATGAGATCGCCGTGCCCGGCGCGCGTTTCGACGGTGGCGACCACACCGCGCCCGCACCGGGCGAAGCCATCGTGCGCGCGCGTGGCGTGCACGTCCGCTACGGCGCGTCCACTGCGGTGCACGACGTCGACTGCGAGCTACGCGCCGGCGAAGTGGTGGCGCTGCTCGGCCGCAACGGCTCGGGCAAGAGCACACTCCTGCGTGCGCTCGCGGGGCTGCAGCGCCTCGGCCGCGGCTCGGTGGAGGTGTCGCAGGGCGAGCGCGTCGCCTACGTGCCGCAAGACCCCAACGCGCTGCTCTCGGCGCCCACCGTGCGGGCCGAGATCGACGCGACCCTCCGCCTGCTCGACCGCGATCGACGCGCCGGCACCGCCGAACAGTGGATCGAGCGGCTCGCGCTCGGTGATCTCGTCGACCGTCATCCGCGCACCTTGTCGGGCGGCGAACGCCAACGGCTTGCGATCGCCGCGGTCGCGGTGGGCGGCGCGCGCGCGTTGCTGCTCGACGAGCCGACTCGCGGCATGGACGCGGCATCGCGCACTGCGCTCGAACGTGCGATCCGCGAGCACGCCGACGGGGGCGGCGCGGTGATGCTGGCCACTCACGACGTGGAGCTCGCGTCGCGCGTGGCCACGCGCGTGGTCGTGCTCGGTGACGGCGACATCGTGGCCGACGGGCCGGCGCGGCGCGTGCTCGCCGGATCGTTGTTCGCCCCGCAGACGTTGCGCGTCCTCCCGCCGCTCCTCACCGTCGACGAAGCCGTTGCATGGGCCAGCGCCGGAGTGGCGCGATGAGTGCCGCGACGATTCCCGCGACCGAGCGGCGCGCACCGTTCCGGCCGGTCGCCGTGTACCTGCTCACCGCAGTGGTGGGCATCGTGGCGTTCGCCTGGCCGTTCTGGCTCACCAACGACTCGCTCGCCGGCACCGACCACTCCGGTGACGCCTGGTTGTGGGCGAGCCTGCTCGGCCTCATCGTGGTGGGCGCGGTGCTGCTCGAAGTGGTCGAGGGCACCATGAACGGGGCGACGATCGCGGTGCTCGGCGTGCTCGCGAGCATGAACGGGTTGCTGCGCCTGCTCGACCTGCCGGGCGGCGGCAACGCCATGTTCTTCCTCACGATCCTCGCCGCCGCGGTACTCGGACCGCGCCGCGGGCTACTCCTCGGACTCACTGCGATGGCCGCGTCGGCAGTGATCACCGCGGGGATCGGCCCGTGGCTGCCGTACCAGATGCTCGGGCTGGGTGCGATCGGCGCGGCCGCGGGGTGGATGGGCATCGCCATCGAACGCACGGCGCTGCGCACGCAGGTGCTCATCCTCGCGGCGTTCGGCTGGTGCGCCGCGTTCGGTTACGGCGCGCTCATGAACCTGTGGACGTGGCCGCTGATCCGCGACGGCGGCGCCTTGAGCTACGCGCCCGGCCTCGGGTTCTTCGGCACGCTGCACCGCTATTGGACGTTCTACATGGCCACGTCGTTCGCGTGGGATGCCGCCGGAGCACTCGCCAACGCGGTGCTACTCGTGCTCGTGGGCGCGCCGATCTTGCGCTGCCTGCGCCGGATCCGCCACCGCGTCTCGCCTTCTACTGTGTGGGCGTGACTACTCCGTCGCACATCGCCGTCGACGACTCGACGCCGATCGTGCGGGTGATGCTCGACGAGCCGGCCCGGCGCAACCCGCTCTCGCTGGCGACGATGCGCGAGCTCATCACCACGCTCGAGACCATCGACACCACGCACGCGCGCGTGGTGGTGCTCGGCGGGAACGGACCGGCGTTCAGCGCCGGCCACGACCTCGGCGAGATCGCAGGCATCGAGCACGACGGCGACTACACGGAGCTCTTCGATACGTGCGTCGCTTTGATGCGCACGATCCATCGCATCGCGCAACCCGTGATCGCGCGCGTCCACGGGGTGGCCACCGCGGCGGGCTGTCAGCTGGTTGCGGGCTGCGACCTCGCCGTGTGCACCGACACTGCTCGCTTTGCCACTCCGGGAGTGAACATCGGGCTGTTCTGCTCGACGCCGATGGTGCCGCTCACGCGAGCGGTCGGGCGCAAGCGCAGCATGGCGATGCTGCTCACCGGCGAGATGATCGACGCAGCCACCGCTCGCGAATGGGGGCTCGTGAACGAAGTGGTGCCGGAAGATGCGCTCGATGATGCCGTCGGTCGGCTCGCCGGTCGCATCGTGCAGGCAAGTGGCGAAGTGGTCGCGCTCGGCAAGCGCACGTTCTGGGAGCAACTCGAGGTGGGCGAGTCGGAGGCCTACGCGCTCACTGCGCCGGTGATGGCCCGCAACGCCACGCTCGCGGACGCGCGCGAGGGCATCGACGCGTTCCTGCACAAGCGCACGCCCGATTGGCCGTCAGCGCAGGTGTGAGTCACCTTCGGTGACGATGAGCGCGCCCGCGGCTGCGAGCCAGAACACCGCGGCGCACGTGAGCTCGACTGCCCAGCGCACACCCAGCACGGACGAGTCGAGCACACCGTTCACGATGACCGCGGCAAGGAAGCTCACCGCGCACACGAGCGCGGCGAACAGCCCGCGGCGCAGCCGCATGTAGAGACCCACGGCGGCAAAGAGCGCGGCCATCCAGAACACGGTCGCGAGCGCGAGCGCGTACAGGCTTCCCGCCACGTCGGCGTCGCGCGCCACCGGCGCGACGAACCATCCGAGTGCGCAGCACACCGCGCCGACGAGCACGATCGCGATCGCCACGTCGGTGCGCACTTCGTGGACTGCATCGGCAGTGCCGAGCGCGCGGGCGCGCGATCGTTCGAGCTGCTCGGCGAGTGCCGGAATCGCGCGGTCGCGCAAGCGAGCCGGCTGCTGCTGATCCTGCGCCACGTTGTGTTGTCGAACCCGTCGGAGCGGCACTGAAGAGCGGGATGCGGATACCGTCCGGGCCGAACGACCCAGGGAGAGGAACAGCGATGGCAGTCGTCGAACAGGAACGGCGCGGGCGAGTGCAGATCCTCCGGCTCAACCGGCCCGAAGCCAGGAACGCAGTGAGCCCCGAGGTGAGCCAGGCGATGGCCGCGGCGCTCGACGCGATCGAGGACGACGGCGAGGTGCGCGCCGTGGTGGTCACGGGCACCGGCGACGTGTTCTGCGCCGGCGCCGACCTCAAAGTGGTGGCCGAAGGTCGCGGCATGGAGATCGCCCGGGCCAAGGGCGGCTTCGCCGGGCTCACGAACCGTGACTTCCCGAAGCCGATCATCGCTGCGGTGCAGGGCCCGGCGCTCGCAGGTGGCTTCGAGATCGTGCTCTCGTGCGATCTGGTGGTGGCCGCCGACGACGCCCGCTTCGGCATCCCCGAGGCGGCCCGGGGCCTGCTCGCCGCCGCCGGCGGGCTGATCCGGCTCCCCAAGCGGGTGCCGATGGCTTTGGCGCTGGAAATGGCGATGACGGGCGACCCGATTTCTGCCGACCGAGCCCACGAGCTCGGCCTCGTCAACCGGCTGGTGCCCAAGGCGGAGGTGCTCGACGCGGCGGTGGCGCTCGCCGATCGCATCGGGCAGAACTCGCCGATCGCCGTGCGCTTGTCGCGCAAGCTCGTGCGCGAAGCGGCCGAGATCAGTGAGGCCGACGGCTGGCGGCTCACCAACGAGTACGCGGTGCAGGTGTTCTCGAGCGGCGACGCCGTGGAGGGTGCCAGCGCTTTCGCCGAGAAGCGGTCGCCGAACTGGAAGAGCGCCTGAGCCGAGGCCGCCCATTGCAATCGTGGGAGTGATCGCTCCTACGATTGGGATGTGCCCACCGATCAGCCACTCGACCAGCGTGGCGACGAGCGGGGCGAGCGTTATCGCGTCGACGAGCTGGGCGAGCTCACCGGCACGTCGGTCGACACGATCCGCTTCTACCAAAAGCGTCGGCTGCTCGATCCGCCCCGGCGCGACGGTCGCATTGCCTGGTACGGCCCCGAGCACCGAGAGCGGCTCGCCCGCATTCGCGAGCTGCGCCTGCGCGGTCTCACACTCGCCCTGATCGGACGGCTCGTGCGTGGCGAGCTCGACGCCAGCGACGCGCCGCTCGCCGCCGCGGTCGCCGCCGCCGACACCGGTGACGACAGCGAAGAGTTCCTCACGCTCGGCGAGCTCGCGGCCCGCACGAGCATGCCCGAGGAGCTGCTGCGCACCGTTGCGGCCGAGGGCCTGCTCGTGCCGCGCGTGCACGAAGGCGAACCGCGCTACACGGCGAGCGACGTCGACGTGATCGCGGCCGGTCTCGCGTTGATCGGCACTGGCCTGCCGATGACCGAGGTGCTCGCCCTCGCCCGTTCGCATCACGCCCGCACGCGCGCCACGGCCGAAGAGGCCGTGGCCATGTTCGACGAGTACATCCGCCGGCCGCTCCGCGCGAGCGAAGAACCCGACGACGACAAGGCCCAACGTCTGGTCGACGCGTTCCGCGTGATGCTTCCCGCGGTCACCGCGCTCGTGGAGCACCACTTCCGCCGCATGCTGCTCACGGTCGCGCAAGAACATCTCGAGTCGGTGGGCGACGCCACCGAGCTGGCCGCTGTCGCAGTTGAGGCAACCCGCCGCATCGAGCGCACGCCGTGACCGCCACGCGCCCGCTCCCCGCCGAGCATGAGAAAGCGGCCGCGGTCGAAGCGATGTTCGATCGCATCGCGCCGCGCTACGACCGCATGAACCGGCTGCTCACGTTCCGTCTCGACGTCGGCTGGCGCCGGCGCGCGGTGGCGGCATTGAACCTTGGCGCCGGCGCGCGCGTGCTCGACCTGGCGTGCGGCACCGGCGACCTGTGCAACGACCTGCAACAGGCAGGTTTCCACGTGGTCGGCGTCGACTTCTCCGCCGGGATGCTCGGTGCCGCCACCACCACGGCGTCGCTCGTGCGCGGCGATGTGTTGCACCTCCCGGTGCCCAACGGGTCGATCGACGGCATCGCGTGCGGCTTCGCGCTGCGCAACTTCAGCGCCCTGCCGCCGTTCTTCGCGGCCTGCGCCACCGCGCTGCGAACCGGCGGGCGCGCCGCCTTTCTCGATGTCGGCGAGCCGCGCTCGGCCGTGCTCCGCGCCGGTCACACGCTCTACTTCCGGCGCGTCGTGCCGTTTATCGGCGGGCTGCTGAGCGACCGCGCCGCGTACTCGTACTTGCCCGCCTCGACCGCGTATCTCCCCCAGCCCGCCGAGCTCGTTGCACTCGTCGGTGCGGCCGGGTTCACCGACGTACGGCACCAGCGGCTCGGCCTCGGGGCCGCGCAACTCGTCACGGCAACCCGTCGATGACCGCCGGCACTTCCACCCAACTCGTCGCGCGTACGCGCACGGTCGACCGCCCTCACGATGTGGCCGCGGCGCTGGATTCTCTCGGCAACAACGGCTTCTGCTGGATCGACGGCGACCGCGTGATCATCGCCGCGGGCGTTGCCGCGCGCGTCTCCGCGGCCCACGCCGGCGACATGTTGCAATCGGTGACCGTCGACGGCGACACGAGGTTCGGACCGATCGCGTGCGGCGCGCTCACGTTCGACGCACCGTCCGACGCACTGTTGACGATCCCAGCTCGCGTGTTACGAGTCGACAATGACGGCGCGCGAATCACCGAGATCGACGGCGCACCGGTGGGCGCGCCACCCGCGTGGTCTGGAGTGCCGCGTCGCTTCGCGGTCGAGGCTCGTCAAGACCTCGCCACATGGGACACGGCCGTCGCCGCGGTGACCGCGCGCATCGACCGCGGCGAGGTGGTGAAGGTGGTGCTCGCACGCGAGGTCACCATCGATGCCGACACCGCACTCGCACCGGTCGACGTGCTCGCTCGGTTGTACGCCGCGCAGCCTGGTTGCTTCGTGTTCGGCGCCGGACGCGCACCCGATCGCTGGTTCGTGGGCGCGAGCCCCGAGCTACTCGTGCGGCGGCGCGGCGAAATCGTGGAGTCGCGACCCATGGCCGGCACGGTCGCGCGCGGTGCGCGGCCGGACGACGACGCCGCCGCGGTCGCTGCACTCGACGCCTCGCCGAAGCAGCGATCCGAGCACCGCATTGTGATCGACGCAGTGGTGGCTGGACTTGCTCGCCATTGCGACGAGGTCGTCGCCGGCGAGCCCGAGGCCGTTCGCTACACCGCAGTCACGCACCTCGCCACGCGGATTCGCGGCCGGATCCGCCACAATGCCAGCGCGCTCGACCTCGCGCTCGATCTTCACCCCACGCCGGCGGTCGGCGGCACGCCCAACGATGCCGCGCGCAAGGCGATCACCGAGCTCGAGCCGTTCGACCGCGGGCACTACGCCGCGCCGGTCGGATGGGTCGACGCCCACGGTGACGGAGAGTTCGCGGTGGCGCTGCGATGTGCGGAGCTGCGCGGCTCGCACGCGCGCCTGCTCGCGGGCGCGGGCATCGTTGCCGGCTCCGATCCCGACGACGAATGGGCCGAGACGCAAGCCAAGCTCGAACCCATGCTCCGAGCCCTCGTGCGGCCGTAATGCGTGTGCCTCGCCTGCGTTCCGCGGCGAGCAGTCAGACGATGGTGGCGCCGCCGTCGACCGCGATGATCTGGCCGTTCATGTAGGCGAAGTCGTCGCTGAGCAAACTCGCGATCGTGTCGCCGAGCTCGGCCGCAGTGCCGACGCGGCGCAGCGGGATGCCCTTCGAGTTCTTGGCCGCGTACTCGGGGTCGGCCCACGCTGCACCCATGCCTTCACCCGCCGTCGCGCCGGGGCACACGCAGTTGACGCGCACACCGCGCTTGCCGTGCTGGAACGCCGCCAGACGAGTGAGCGCGATCACACCGCCCTTGCTCGCGGTGTAACCCGAACCGAAGCCGTGCCCTCGAAGCCCCGCGGTCGACGCAATCGTCACGATCGCGCCCCCCGCCTCAAGATGCGCGAGCACCGCGCGCAGCACGAGAAACGTGCCCTTCAGGTTCACGCCCAGTACTCGTTCGAACACGCTCGGGTCAACCTTCGTGATGTCGGTGTAGTCGCCGGGATCGAAAATCCCCGCGCACGTCGCCGCACCGTGAATCGACGAGAAGCGATCGATGGTGGACGCGACCGCCGCGTCGATGAACGCGGGATCGGACACGTCGCCCTCGCGCACGATCGCGCGCTGTTCGTCACCGATCTCGTGGGCAACCGCGGCGGCGCGTACACCGTCGATATCGACGAGCACCACATTGGCGCCCTCGCGCCCGAGCCGCAGCGCGGTGGCGCGGCCCATGCCACTCCCTGCGCCGGTCACGAGATACGTACGGCCCGCGAACTCCCTCTCCATGTCTTACCTCTTGTTCGCTGCGCTCACGGGCCGGTGAACCTTCCCTCGCTCCGCGAACGCATGTGCGCACCCGGGGCTTGCGGTCGCTCGGCTGGTCTCCGCAGCCTTGCACAGCGAATGCCCACCGTCAGAAGATGACGGCATGACCCAGACCACCACCGCCACGATGCTGGCCGCTGTGTACAACGGCGACGGCCACATGCTCGTCGAGTCGATTTCTGTACCGGAGCCGCGCGCCGGCGAGGTGCTGATTGCGGTGTCGCATTGCGGGATTTGCGGTACCGACCTCCATCTCGTGCTCGAAAAGTACGCACGACCCGGCGCGGTGCTCGGCCATGAATGGGCCGGAACGATCGCTGCGCTCGGCGAAGGCGTGGAGGGGTGGCGCGTCGGGCAGCGAGTGGTGGCGGGTCCCACACCCGGCTGCGGCGAGTGCCGTTCGTGCCGCCGGAACCGCCCGTCGGTGTGTCGGCGGCGCGAAGAGCCGGATTACCTCGGGTTCTCCGGCGCGTACTGCGAGTACAAGACAGTGTCTGCGGCACGGCTCATTGAACTCCCGGAGTCGCTGAGCACGCGCGCGGCTGCACTCACCGAACCCACAGCAATCGCCATCCACACGGTCGGGCTAGCCGACATCGAGCCCGACGACCGAGTGCTCGTCACCGGCGGCGGACCTGTCGGGTTGCTCACCACGGCGGTGCTGCGACAGCGCGGCATCACCGACATCACGGTGAGTGAACCGTCACCCGTGCGGCGCGAGCGTGCACTCGCAGTGGGCGCGCGGGCCGTCGTGAAACCTGAGGATCTCCCTCGGGCGCCAATCGGCCGCGCCCAACCCGGCACGTTCGATATGGCGTTCGAGTGTTCAGGTAACGCCAAGGCCGCCGAATCGGCGATTGACCAGCTCAACTATGCGGGAACACTCGTATTCGTGGGTACCGGACACGAGTCGCCGCGCGTCAACCACAACCGGGCGATCGTGCTGGAGCTCACGATCATCGGTGCGTACAACTACGACGCCGATGGCTTCGGGCCTGCAGTGGCTCTGCTCGCGTCGGGCGATCTACCCCTCGATGCACTGATCGAGGACGACGACATCACGCTCGACGCGCTCGATGGCACGCTGCGCAGGCTCGCGGCGGGTGAACTACCCGGCAAGGTGATGGTGCGCCCGGAAGTGAGGACAGTTTCATGAAACTGAACCATGTCGCCGTGCGTCTGCCCCGTACCGCGCTCGACGAACCGAGTCGATCCGACATTCTCTCGTTCTGCGGTGCGGTGTTCGGCTGGCGTGAAGGCGACAACGCCGGAGAGCCCGATGATCCGCTCGTGATGACCACGGGCTCGTTCGGCGAATTCGTGTATCTGGCGAGGTCCGACGATCCTGCGCTGATCTCCGAGCGCGGCGAGCTCGACCATTTCGGCGTGCTCGTGGAATCGATCGATGAGATGAAGGCCATGTCCGAGCGCGCCTCGGCACACGAATCGGCCGACCGCAAGGCCCACGTCACCGACATCGGCGCACGCACCACGAACGGCCCGACCGCCACGTACACGCTCACGAGCTGCTACATCACGTACGCGCCGCTGCCGACGGTGGAAATCCAGCACCTCCGTCGTCACTGACGGCACTCGCCGCCGCGGCCCATAACTCGCGGTGATGCGCGACGTCGGCGTCGCGATCAAGCACCGGCGCCACGACAACTCGCACGCCGCGGTTGCCCACCGCCGACGCGATCGTGCGCCGAAATTCGTCGGCGTCGGCGACGCGCGTCGCGTCGACGCCGTAGGCGCGCGCCAGTGCCACGAGGTCGACGTGTTGCGGTGTGCCGAAGAGTTGCTCGAACTCGCCGGCGTCGCTGTGCTCGCGCTGAGCGAGAAACGAGAAGATGCCGCCACCATCGTTGTCGACGACCACGATGGTGAGGTCGACATCGCGATCGCCGAGGCGGAGTAGCGATCCGGCGTCGTGCAGGAATGCGAGGTCGCCGATGAGCACGTACGTGGGCGCGCCGCTGCCGATGGCGACTCCCGTGCCGGTGGCGATCGTGCCGTCGATGCCGTTGACGCCACGGTTCGCGTGCGCGGTGACGCCCGCGAGCGGACCGCCGAACCACTCGAGGTCGCGCACCGGCATGCTCGAGGCCGCCGCGAGCTGCGCGCCGTGAGGGAGTGACCGCACGAGATCGCGCGCGACCTGCGGCCCAGTCGCGTGATCCACGGTGTCGAGCACCGCACCAATCGCGGCACCGGCCCGAACGTCGAGCTCGCACCAACGTTCACGCCAACCAGGCGCGCCGGAAGCCGCTTGGGTGAGCCGGTCGGCAACGAGGTCGGCTTCGGCCACGATGCGAGAGGTGGCCGAACGGGTTGGGTCGATGCCGAGGCCTCGAGGGTCGACCATCACGTGCGGTCGCACCGGCGCCAGCCATTCGGTGACCACCTTCGACGTGAGCGCAGCGCCGAAACGCAGCACCATGTCGGGGCGCAGCTCGTCGGCGAGCGCCGGAACGCGCACGAGTGCCTCGTAGTGCGCCACCGCGCCGACGGCGCTGCGCGCGTTCGAGATGGCGTCGGCGAGCACCGGCCAACCGGACGCGTCGGACAGCCGTGCAAGTGCCGTGGCACTCACGTCGCAACCCCAACCCGCAACGATCACGCCGCGGCGCGCGGTGCGCATCGCCTCGACGAGTGCACTGATCGCGCGGTCGTCAACCACCACGGTCTGCGCGGCGACTGATTGCGCGGGCGTGGGCGCGCCGCGCGACGTTCCTGGTGGGCCCACCAGCGGTTCGCGGAACGCGAGGTTCACGTGCACCGGGCCGGGATGCTCGCCCACCGCCGCCGCGTACGAACGCGCCGCGAGATCGCGCCAGGCGTCGGCCGCGACCGTGTCGGGCGGTCCGGGGTCGCACCGCAGTCGCAACGCGTCGCCGTAGAGCTCGCCCTGTTCGATCGTCTGCGCCGAGCCGATGCCGTGGAGCTCCGGCGGGCGGTCGGCCGTGACCACCAACATCGGCACACCCGCCTGGTGCGCCTCGACCACCGCGGCATGGAAGTGCGTAGTGGCTGTGCCCGACGTGCACAGCACGAGCGCGGGCTGGCGCGTCGCCCGCCCGATACCCAGTGCCACGAACGCCGCGCTCCGTTCGTCGAGCACCACCTCCAGTTGCACGCGGGCATCGCGAGCCAGCGCGAGTGCGAGCGGTGCCGAGCGCGATCCGGGTGCGGCCACCGCGTGGCGCAATCCCTGGTGCACCCACTCGTCCACGAGCGTGGTGCAGTAGTCCGCGTTGAGCGCCGCAACGTTCATGCCAGGATGACCCGATGCCGATGCTGTTCGTGCCCGGCTTCACGCAGACGCCGTCGAGCTGGGACGGCGTGCGCGCGCACCTCGACCGGAGCGACACCAAGGCGCTGGCCGTGCCCGAGCGCGATTCCTTCGCCGCCACAGTTGACGCGCTCGCCGAAACCGGCGGCGCAGGAGCGTGGTGCGGCTACTCGATGGGCGGCCGGCTCGCGCTGGCCATCGCCCTGGCGCATCCCCACCTCGTGCGCAAGCTTGTCTTGGTGAGCGCCACTGCGGGCCTGGCCGACGCCGCCGAGCGGCGCGACCGGGTGGAAGCCGACGAGCAACTCGCGGGCACGATCGAGCGCGACGGCACCGCGGCGTTCCTTGGGCGCTGGCTGGCCCAACCCATGTTCGCCGACGTTCCCGCCGACGCACCCGGCGTGCGCGACCGTGCCGCGGCCACCCCCGCGGCGCTCGCGCACGCACTGCGCACCCTCGGCACGGGGTCGATGCCGTCGATGTGGGATCGCCTCGGCGAGCTGGCAATGCCGGTGCTCGTGGTCACCGGCCGCGCCGACGCCAAGTACACCCAGATCGGCGACGCCATGACCGAGCGCATCACCGGGGCGCGCCGAGCACAGCTCGCGTGTGGGCATGCGGTGCCTCTCGTGCAGCCGGCCGAACTCGCAGCCCGGCTTCACGACTTCACCAAACCACCGGCGAGCAGCAACGACACCACGAGCTGAAAGCCAACCGTCGCCACCAACGCGCGAACGAGTGATGGCGGATCGACGGCGCGCCACACAATCCGCACGGGTCGCACCGCAAGCGGCGCGGCCACGAGCGCGACGAGCGCCCACGGCGAGCGCACGCCGATCGCCACCACGGCAACGAGCGTGCCCACCATCGAGAGTGCGTAGAGCGCTCGAGCCGGCCGGTCGCCAACACGCACCGCGAGCGTTCGTTTACCGGCGATGCGATCGGTGGGGATGTCGCGGATGTTGTTGCACAGCAGGATCGCGACCGCGGGCAGGCCGACCACCAGGCAGCCGATCCAGGTGGTTGCGTTCACGTGCTTGGTCTGCACGTACGCGCTCCCGGCCGTGGCCGCGAACCCGAAGCACGCGAGCACCATCAGCTCGCCGAAACCGAGGTAGCCATACGGCTTGGGTCCGCCCGTATAACCGACTGCGGCCACGATGCAGAACGCACCGAGGAGCAGCAGCCACGGATTCACCGCGAACGACAACCATGCACCGGCCACAGCGGCCACCGCGAACGAGATGATTGCCGCGCGCTTCACCGCCGCGGGTGTGGCGATCTTGCTCGCGGTGAGGCGGATCGGGCCGCGGCGCACCTCGTCGGTGCCGCGCACGCCGTCGGAATAGTCGTTGGCATAGTTCACGCCCACTTGGATCGCGAGCGACACCACGAGCGCGCCAAGCGCGCGCCACCAGTGAATGTCGTCGCCGTACGTTGCCGCCGCGGTGCCGACGAGCACCGGCGCCACGGCGACGCCCAATGTTCTGGGGCGCGCCCCCTGCACCCACTCCGCCGCCGTCGCCATGGGCGCTACGGCCGCTCGGGCCGGCGCGTCGGGGCCGTGGCGATACCCTCCGCGGTCTCGCAGCCGGCGGCGCCCGAGCGGATCACCGGCACTCCTGCTGCAGCCATCGCCTGTTCCTCTCCCGCCCCGCGTGATCGTGGGAGCATTCACTCCCACGATTGACAGAATACGGACCGTGCCCTCGACCGACGAAACCGCACTCGTCGCCGCCGCCCTGGCGAACACCGCTCTGGCCCCGGTGATCATGGCCGCATGGGACGCGGGCGAGGCGGTGCTGCCCCTCAACCCGGGCTTGCCCGCCGCCGAGCTCGACCGCCTCCTCGACATCGCCCGTCCTACGCACATCATCGACGCCGACGGCACTCGCACCGTGCGAGCCAACGGCGTGCCTGCGCCGGCGGACACCGCCGCGGTCGTGTGCACCTCGGGCACCACCGGCCAGCCCAAGGCGGTGGAGCTCACGCGCTCGGGCCTCCAAGCAATGGGTGCCGGCGTGTCGAAGGCGATCGGCGCCACCGACGGCGATCGCTGGCTCGCGTGCCACCCGCTGTTCTTCGTGGCCGGCCTCGCGATCCTCGGCCGCTCGTGGGTCACCGGTGTGCCGGTGACCGTGCACGACGGTTTCGAACCCGAGCGCGTCAGCGCCGCGCCCGCCGACGACGGCGTCACCATCGTGTCGCTCGTGCCCACCACACTGCGCCGCCTCCTGCGCGCGGGTTCGCTCGGTCGTTTCCGTGCGGTCGTGGTGGGTGGCGCGCCTCTGCCGCAACCGCTTCGCGACGAGGCCGCGTCTACGGGCGTCGAGGTGTTCGACGCGTACGGGCTCACCGAAACCTGGGGCGGTTGCGTCACCAATGGCATGCCGAACGACACGGTGGAGGCGCGGTTGCTCGACACGAGCGAGGTTGCGTTGCGCGGCGTGCCACTGATGCGCCGTTACCGCAACGACGATGCCCTCACGAACGAGGCGCTCGGCGCCGACGGCTGGTTCCGCACTGGCGACGTGGGCGCGTGGTCGCACGACGGCCGGCTCGCGATCGTCGATCGGTTGAAGGACCTCGTGATCACCGGCGGCGTGAACGTGTCGCCTACCGAGGTGGAAGGTGTACTCGCGCAACATCACGCGGTGGCCGACGCGTGCGTGATCGGCGTGCCCGACGACGAGTGGGGTGAGCGGGTGGTGGCCTGCATAGTGCCGCGTGATCCCGCTGATCCGCCCGGCTTCGACGACGTGCGCGCGTTCGTGCGGGAACGGCTCGGTGCCACGAAGGCGCCCAAGGAGCTGAGGATCGTGGACGTGATCCCACGCTCGCCGTCGGGCAAGGCGCTACGGCGCCTGCTCTGAGGCCAGCAACGCTTCTTTCCATGTGCGAAAGCGCGCATGGGTCACGCCATCGGGGCCGATGCCCTCGCCGCGGCCGTCAGGATCGAGCCGGAACTCGTAGCGCTCGTCGAGGTGGTCGGCCGCGACCGCGCTGTAGCGAGCGTCGGCACCGCGAGCGGGACCGGCGCGCCACAGCAGGAAGCGCCCGATGCGGCGCTTGTAGGCCACGAGGGTCACGCCGATGTCGGCACCGAGCCGATGCAACCACTCCGGCGCCTCGACCCAGCGCGTCGACGGGATGAGGAAGTCGCGCTGGGGCGTGGCCGGCAGTTCGGCGGTATGCCAATCGCGCTCGGTGGGGGGTCGGTCCTCGGCGGCCACACCGACAGCGTGCCATAGTCAACGGCGATGGTGGCTGCCTCGCGGCGCACGCGATGGATCGTGCTCGCGGCGACAGTGCTGTTCGTCGGGTTGCGTGCGACGCACGCGGTGCTCGCCGTGACCCGCGACGACATCTACGGCTCGCATCGCCCGCGCATCATCTTCAGCCCGGACACCACCGTGTATCTGAAGGCCGCGAAGGGCGCGCTCCTCAGCCGCCAGTTCCTGGAAGCACGCGGGCCGTTCGGGTACTCGCTGTTCCTGAAGCTCGTCGGTTCGAACCTTCGCGCCGCCGTGCTGGTGCAGACCGCACTGTCGATCGCGGCGTGGGTGTACCTCGCCGAACAGGTGCGACGAGCGTTCACCAGCGAGGTGGCTGCAATCGTCGGCTTCCTCGGCGTGCTTGCGATCGGTCTCGCCCCCGCGTTCATGGCGTGGGACGCGGCCGTGCTCACGGAGTGTCTTTCCATCGCGCTGGTCTGTGTGGTGATCGCGCTCGCGGTGCGGCTGGCGGTGAGTGCCACCACGGCCACCGCCGTGGCGTTCGCGATCGCGCTCGCGCTCGCCTCGGTGGTTCGCGACGTGAACGCGTTCTTCGCCGCCGGCGTCGGCGTGGCCGCGGCCGTGCTGCTGTGCGTACCTCGGGCGCGAGCCGGGCAGGTGAAGCGACTCGCCGCGGTGGCGATCGTGTGCCTCACGAGCGCCGCCGTCGCGCTCGGCCTGTCGGGCGCATCGAATCGATCCTTCTATGCCGTTGCCGACTCGATCGTCGTGCACGTCGGCGGCCAGCCCGACGGCGTGCAGTGGTTCATCGCCCACGGCATGCCGAACGACGGCTCGCTGCAGCTTCTCCGCGAGAACTATTCGCTCAACCAGACACAGCTCTTCGACGACGCGCCGCGCCTGCATGCGTTCCACGACTGGCTGATGCAACACGGCTCGTCCACCTACTACGAGTACCTGGCCACGCATCCCAAATGGGTGCTCCGCCAACCGCTCAGCCAGCTCACGTTCCTCTTCGCGCCGTACATCGACCCGATCGCGCGATTCTGGGGCAACGAACCCGACATCGTGAGCCAGACGATCGGCCATTTCGGCATGCCGTCGCTCCTCGTCGACGGCATCTGGGCCACGCTCGCCGCGCTCGGCCTCATCGTGGCGATCGCGCGACGGCGCCTCGGCGCGAAGGATCGCCGCGTTGCGTGGACGATCGTGGTGATCGGCGCGCTCGTGGTGCCCCATGCGCTCGCCGTGTATCACGGTGACGCGCTCGAGGTGTCACGCCATGCCGTCACCCTCGCCGCCCAGACGCGGATCGCCGTGTGGATCGCGACCGTGCTCCTCCTCGATCGATTCGTCGAATGGCGACGAGCTCGCACCGGAGGTGCCGGCGCATGAGAGTGGCCGACTTGCCCACCCCGGCGCTCGTGGTACACGCCGCGGCGTTGGAACAGAACCTCGCCACGATGGCCGCCGCGCGTCCCGGGACGTCGTTGCGCCCGCACGTGAAAGCACACAAGTGCACCGCGCTCGCGCGGGCGCAGCACGCCCACGGCCACACCGCTTTCTGTGGCGCGACACCGCTCGAACTGGTCGGCATGGCGCGCGCCGGCCTCGGCGACGACCTGCTGCTCGCCAACGAGACGGTCGACCACGAGCGCTTGCGCGCCCTCGCCGCGCTCGACGCCCGGATCACGATCGCCGTCGACAGCGCCGCCACCATCGATGCCGCCGCTGCGGCCGGCCTGCGCGAGGTGCTCGTCGACGTGAACGTGGGCATGCCGCGCTGCGGCTGCGCGCCCGACGACGCCGGACGCATTGCCGAACTCGCGCGCGCCCGCGGGCTCGAGGTGCGCGGCGTGATGGGCTACGAGGGCCATGCAGTCGGCATCGCCGACAGCACCGAGCGGCGCGACACCGCGGCCACGAGCATGGACCAACTGCGCCGCGCGCACGCGGTGGTCGGTGGCGACGTCGTGTCGGCCGGCGGCACCGGCACCTACGACATGAGCGACCTTCCCACCGAAATCCAAGCCGGCTCGTACGCGCTGATGGACACCGCCTACGCCGCGCTCGGCTTGCCGTTCGGCAACGCGCTGCACGTCGTGGCCACCGTGATCTCGGTATCGCGGAAATTTGCGGTGGCCGACTGTGGGCTCAAGGCGCTCGGGATGGACCACGGCAACCCGATCGTCGATGCGGGACCGGTGTGGTTCTGTTCGGACGAGCACGTGACGTTCGGTATCGACGACGGTGTGATCGCGGTCGGCCGGCGCGTGCTGGTGACGCCCGCGCACGTGGATCCCACCGTGGCGTATCACGCGACCCTGCACATCGCCGACGGGGCTGGACTCGACGCCACCGTGGTCGACCACTGGGCGGTCGACCTCAGGGGCTGGTGATCTTCACCACTGCGACGGGTACGTTGCCGCGTGCCGACCACACCACGAAGGGGTCCGATGTCCACCGATGATCTCGCCTTGCTCGACGCGACTGCACAGGCGGAGCTCGTGCGTACGAAACAAGCGTCGCCCGCGGAACTCGTCGACGCCGCGATCGCGCGCATCGAGGCGCTCAACCCGACGCTGAACGCGGTGATTCACGAACGCTTCGACAAGGCACGCGACGCTGCACGCGGCACGCTGCCCGACGGGCCGTTCCGTGGCGTGCCGGTGCTGTTCAAAGACCTGATGTGCGCGGTCGAAGGCGACCCCTACCACGAGGGCTCCAACCTGCTGAAGCGGCACGGCTTTCGCGCCACGCACACCGACCATCTCGCGCAGCGCTATCTCGAAGCGGGCTTTGTGTATCTCGGGCGCACGAACACACCCGAGTTCGGCCTCGTTCCCACCACCGAGCCCGACGCGTACGGCGCGGCGCGCAACCCCTGGAACGTCGAGCGCACCACGGGCGGCTCGAGCGGCGGGTCCGGTGCCGCGGTGGCGAGCGGCATGGTGCCGGTCGCGCACGCCAACGATGGTGGCGGTTCGATCCGGATCCCTGCTTCGTGCAACGGCCTCGTCGGGCTGAAACCGAGCCGGGGCCGCACCTCACCCGGCCCCGCCGCGGGCCATCTGTCGGGCCCGCTGATCGTCGAGCTGGCAGTGACGCGCACCGTGCGCGACGCGGCCGCGCTGCTCGACGCGCTCGGCCAACCATTCCCGGGCCAGACGGTGGTCGCACCGTCGCCGCGCCGGCCGTTCGCCGAGGAGCTCGGTGTGGCACCCGGTGCGCTGCGCATCGGCATGCTCACGCACAATCCGCTCGGTATCGGCGATGTCGACCCGCAGGTGGTGCGCGAGACCGAAGCGGCCGGACGGCTGCTCGAGACACTGGGCCACTCGGTACAGCTCGACTACCCGAAGCAGATCGAAGATCCGGCGCTGCTCGGCCACTTCACCGCACTGTGGAACGTGTCGCTCGTGGACACGATCACGCGCTTCGAGCGAGCAGTGGGTGGTCCCGCGGGGCCCGGTGATCTCGAGCCGCTCACCATCGCACTCGCCGACGACGGGCGCACGGTGAGCGCGCAGACCTTGCTCGATGCGGTCCACGCGATGGAGGAGGTCGCCTTCGCGGCGGGACCGTGGTGGGAGAGCTACGACCTGTTGCTCACGCCTACGCTCGCCGAACCGCCGGTGCCGCTCGGCACGTTCGTGGACGACGACACGCCGGTGCTCGGCTTCATGCGCGCCGCCGCGTTCGCACCGTTCTGCGCGCCGTTCAACATCACCGGTCAGCCGGCGATCTCGCTCCCGCTCGGCACGAGCGACGACGGTCTGCCCATCGGCGTGCATCTCGTGGCCGCGTACGGCCGGGAAGACCTGCTGGTGCGCGTCGCGTCACAGATCGAACAAGCCGCGCCCTGGGCCGACCGACTTCCAACAATTCACGCGTGAAACCGCGCGATCACCCGCCGACGGACAAGAAGCCGGAGAGGTTTTCCTCGTCCTGCTTGACCTCGTCGATCAGCGACTGCGCCGCATCGGAGGGCAGGCCTAGTGCGGCGAGCGCGATCTCGGGGTTGCAGTTGCTCTCGGTGACCGGCTCGATCTCACACGCGATCGAGTCGGCCGCGATGATCACGCGACCGAGCAGCGAATCAACGGTCTGCGGCGGCATGTGGTGCGTGCCCACCGCGTTCACGAACTCGGTCGGGAACTTCATCACGCCCAACGCGGCCGCACCGACCTCGGCGTGGCTGATCCCGAACTCTTCGCGCTCGGCGTCGACGAGCGTCACGCCGTCTTCGCCCTGCAGGCGCTCGAGCACAGTGTCGTAGCGGCGCGGTGCGCGGCGGAACACGAGTGCGCTCCCGAGATCGTGCAGCAGACCCACGGAGAATGCGTCGTTGCCGGGAAGGCCCACACGGCGGGCGACGGCCGACGCCGACGCGGCCGTGAGCACGCAGTGCGGCCAGAACTCGTCGGGCACCGAACGACCCTTCTCGGAGAACAGGTCGAACGCCGCCGTCGTTGCCAGCGCACGTACCGTGGCGAGCCCGAGCACGGTGACGGCGCGCCACGCGCTCGACACCTTGCCGGACAGGCCGTAGAACGCGGTGTTGGCGAGACGAATCGCCTGCGTGCTGAGCGCAGGGTCGCTCTCGATCAGATGGCCGAGGTCTGCTGCAGACGTGCGCGGATCCTCGAGCATCCACAGCAGTCGCATGGCTGCGCCCGGCTGCACCGGGAGCTGCGTGATCTCGGAGACGAGATCGTTCGTGTCCGTGCCACTCATCACATTTCTCCTCGGCGGTGCCGCGGCGCGCGCTGGTTCTGTTCTGTTATCGGTCCTGCAGACGCCGACCTGAGCCCGCGTCCGCGCGATCGGTGATGCCGGTCACACTTCCCGCGAGCTGGGCCTCGGCTTGCAGGACCGTGTCGGCTGCAGTCGAGTCGGCCGGCGCCATCACGTAGGTGACCCGGCACGCCGTCTCGAGCACACGGCCCGATGCGACGAGCCTGGTCCGCACGGCTTCGCGCACACGATCGGCCCAACGATCGGCATCATGGTCGGCGCGGCGCGCCGGGCCCGCGATCGCAAACGTCGCGCCGCTCAGACGGCCGACGATGTCTCGGCGTCGCACCATGCCCTGGAGCGCAAGCGCCACCGCTCGGAGTGTCGCGTCGCCGGCTTCGTAGCCGTGGGCGCGATTGACCGCGTCGATGCCGCCGACGTGCACGAGCATCAGCGTGAGCGGCCTCGGCACCGCGTCGAGCGCCGCGAGCAACGCGTGGCGGCCGAGCACACCGGTGAGCGCGTCGCGCGCGAGAAGATCGTTTGCCGCGACGGCACGGTCGTGCAGCACCACTGCGGTGGCCGCGAGGTCGGCGGCGCGGATCGCCGAGGCCCGCTCCGACGCGGTGAGGAATCGCTTCGATCCGACGAACAGGCACAACACCACCGTCGGTCCCGGCACGGCCGTGGGAGCACCGTTCGCTCGGTCGGCACCGAGCACGGTCCAGCCGAAGCCGAGACCGTGCTCCACGGCGAGCTCGGCGATACGCCCAGTGGCCGGCTCGACGTCGACTGCGTCGCTCGCGCTGTCGGGCAGCGGCACGCGAGCCGCGACGCGTGTCCAGGCAGTAGAGAACGTGCTTGCGGCGACGAGCTCCATCTGGTCGTCGGCGACCCGGTAGAGCGCGGCGCGCGTGCCGGGTGCGCCCGCCTCGGCGAGCCGCACGCTGGCGTCGAACACCGCGGTGAGGTCGTCGCGATGTTGCAGCACCGCGACGAGCGCGTCGTGCACCGCCACCTCGGCGCGTCCGCGGTCGCGCGAGGTCACGTTGTCGGCGCAGATCACGAGCTCGCCTTCCGCAGCGGAGCGGCTGCGGCACGCGAACGTGCGGTACGAGCCGTCGAGGTGCGCGCAGCGCAGCGTGACGACCTCGTCGTCGCCCTGGTTCGCGAGCGCGCTGTCCATGAGCAGCGAGAGTGCGGCGGGCCGATCGTCGGGCGTCACAAGGTCGACGAAGTCCATACCCACTGCGAGCTTGCCGCCGAGCGCGGCATGGGCCGCCGGCGTGAGCGCGACCACCCGCCCGGCGTCGTCGAGGACGATGCCGACCTGATGACTCAGGCCGTCGAGCACCTCGTCGCGCGGCGGCGCGCCATCTTCCACAGAGATGACCTCGGCTGCCGCGGCGCCTTGTTGAGCGCGCCAGGGCCAGTCGGCCTATGCACTCGACGTGATCAGTCGGGCAGCTCACCGGTGGGTGACGCCAATGCCACACCCGCACCGGCCGCCGCTTCCGACGGATCGGTGTCCACGAGCGAGCGGCTCGAGTTCACGAACGCGGTGAGGCCACCAGGACCGTCCACACCGAGCACGTGCAACGCGCCGAGATACACGACGGTCGCGGCCGCCGCCGCCCCGACCCAACCGGCAAGGCGCTCCACGCCGTACGCGGTGAAGGCAGCAGCGGTGGCCGACACCGCCACCACCGCCACCGCGCGCCACGGGAGTGGCCACACCGGGAGATCGCGCACCAGGCCCACCAGCAGTACGAGCACGAACACCTCGGTGATCACCGTGGCCACCGCCGCGCCCATCACGCCGTGCGCGGCGATCAACCACCAGTTGAGGGCCACGTTCAGCACGAGGCCGAGCAGGGTGACGATCGGGTACCTGCGGCGGCGGCCGACGCTCACGAGCGTGACGTATGCGATCTGGGTGAGGAAGTTGAGCGCCTGGCCGGCCACGAGCCAGCGCGCCGGCGCCGCCGCGCGCCCGAATTGGCCGGGGAAGATCGTGTGGATCACCGGTTGCGCGAGCACACCGAACAGCGCGGTGGCGAACGCCGCGACCATCACCACGATCACCACGGTTTGGCGCACGATGCCGCGAAACCGCTGGCTATCGGCGGGCCAGGCGCGCACGAGGAGCGGGAGGGCCGCACCCATGAGCGCGGGCGCGAGGAACGCCAGGAGGTCGGAGAACTTGTAGCCGATGTTGTAGAGCGCGACCGCGTCGCGGCTGCGCACACCCGAGAGCCGCAACGTGAGCATCAGTGAGTCGACGCGGAAGTACAGCGTGCCGAGCGCAGTGCCGACGGCGAGAGGCGCGGCGTGCGCCACCCAGCGGCGCCATCGACCGAGATCGACGCGCGGCCGCACCCGGAACGAGTTGCGGATCGCGATCAGGATCACCACGAGCGCGACCGCGTCGCTCAACACATAGGCCACGATGTAGTTGAGGAATGTCCCGGTGCCGGTCGCGTACAGCACCACGATCACTGCGAGTTGCAACGCCGCGCCAATGACGATCGCGACGCCCACCGCGCGCAACCACAAACGAGCCTGGCACACGCTGATGACGGCCCACAGGCCTGACGCGATGAAGAACGAGAGCCCGCCGATCGCGACGCCTTCGATCTCCTGGTGCGTGTACGGCCCCACCACCACGATCAGCAGCGCCAACAAGTAGCCGACGGTGCCGAGCGCGATCCGGAACACGAAGAAACGCCCGCCGATCTCCTCGAGCTGATCATCGCCTTCGTGCGCGAGGTCGGCGAGCACCACCCGTGTGGTCTCGAAGTCGGCAAGGAGCCCGAGCAGGCCGAGCAACGTGAACACGAACGCGAACGACCCGTACTTCGCCAGCGACAACGCGTGGGTCACGAGCACGGTGCCGGCAAGGCTGAACGCGGCTGCGATGGCGCGGCTCGACAGCAGCACTGTGGTGCCGCCCACCAGGGACTTCGACGACCGCGGGCTCGCGCCGGCCTGGGCCAATGCCTTCACACCCTCCCGTGATCGCGGCCTCGTGAATCGTAGAGGCGGCCGTCGGCCACCATCCGTAGCATCGGCCGATGGAGCGCGGCCGGAACCTGCTCGCGGTCGTGCCGGGCAGCTTCGTGTCGGGCGCGGAACTGCTGCTGCTCCGCGACCTCGACGCGGCCCGGAGCGCGGGCTGGGGCGTGCGCGTCGCGTGCAGCGACGGGCCCCTCGTGGAACGGCTGGCCCACTGCGATATCGAGCGAATCGCGATCCCCGATCTACGCCTCGGCGAAGGTCCGAAGCCGCTCGCCGCAGGCCGGCTCGCCAGCACCACGCTCGGCGCGGCGCGGGCACTACGACGCGATCGGCGGTCGTCGGAGCTCCTGCTCGTCAACGGCGTGAACGCGCTCCCGGCGGCAGTGCTCGCGCGCCAAGGCCGGCCTGTGGTGCTGTTCGCACACGACGTGCTGGTGCGCCGCGACCGCCTCACGCTGGCGCGCCTCGCCCGCCGCGCGGTGCGCGGCGCAATCGCGGTGTCCGACGCGACCGCACAACCCTTGCGCGCGCTGGGCATGAACGCCACGGTCGCGCGCCAGGGCACCGAGTGGCCGGTTGCGCCCGCGCAGCCCAGTGCCGAACCCGTGCGCATCGGCATCGCCGCCGCGCTCAGTGAGTGGAAGGGCCATCGCGTGGTGCTCGACGCGGTTGCCCGTATGGAGCACCGTGAGGTCGCGCTCGAGATCATGGGCGCGGCACCCCCGAAGGAGCGCGTGTATGAAGCCGAGTTGCGTATCGGCGCGGCCCAACCGGCGCTCGACGGCCGCGTGCATTTCCTCGGCTTCGTCGCCGATCCACTCACACGCATGCGCACCTGGACGGCTGCGGTGGTCGCGAGCACCGAGCCCGAAGCGGGCCCGCTCGTGGCCCTCGAAGCAATGAGCATCGGGGTGCCCGTGGTGGCCACCGATCACGGCGGGGTGCGTGAGGTGCTCGGCGACGCAGGCGTGCTCGTGCCAGCCGGCAACGCGGCGGCGCTTGCCAACGCACTC
This sequence comes from Acidimicrobiia bacterium, assembly GCA_036501845.1. Lineage (GTDB taxonomy): Bacteria > Actinomycetota > Acidimicrobiia > IMCC26256 > PALSA-610 > JBBREP01. The sequence continues at coordinate 50,556 of DASXZO010000108.1, forward strand.
GACCGCCTCCTCGGCGACGCGGTCCTGTACGCGCGCTGCCGCGCCGCCGGGCCCCCGCGCATCGTCGACGAACACCTCACTCGGGCCGAACACGAGCAACGCTTCGTGGCCGCGCTCGATGAGCTCTCGGGAGCAGCGTCGGCGTGAGTGTCGACGCCACCGAATTGTTCTCGCCGGCGACGCGGGCGTGGTTCTCCACCACGTTCGCCGAGCTCACGCCGCCGCAGGCCGAAGGCTGGCCGGTGATCGACCGTGGCGATCACACGCTGATCGTGGCGCCCACCGGCTCGGGCAAGACGCTCGCCGCGTTCCTCGCCGCGATCGACCGGCTCACCACCGAGCCGGTTCCGCCCAAGCTCGAGCGCTGCCGGGTGCTCTACGTGTCGCCGTTGCGCGCGCTTGCGGTCGACATCGACAAGAACTTGCGCGCGCCACTTCGAGGCGTGGAGCTCGCGGCCGAGCGGCTTGGCGATCCGTGCCACGTGCCGGTCGTGGGCGTACGCACCGGCGACACCGAGAGCAAGGAACGCGCCGCGCTGTTGCGCACCCCGCCCGACATCCTCATCACCACGCCCGAATCGCTCTATCTCATGCTCACGTCGCGGGCGCGCGACACATTGCGCTCCGTGCGGTGGGTGATCATCGACGAGATCCACGCGCTCGCGGCCACCAAGCGCGGCGCGCATCTTGCTCTGTCGCTCGAGCGGCTGACCGCGATTACCACCTCGCCGCCGCAGCGAATCGGGCTGTCGGCCACCGTCCGCCCGCTCGACGAGATCGCTCGCTTCCTCGGCGGCTACCACGCCACCGCCCCCGGGGGCGCGAGCGGCACGCGAGCGGGGGTCGAGCACAGCGCGCGACCCGTCACCATCGTCGATACCGGCACGCGCAAGGAACTCGACCTCGAAGTGATCGTGCCGGTCGACGACATGGCGAACGTCGAGGCCGCCCGTGAAGACACCGGACCAGGGAGCGGGCCGCCGGAATCAGCAGAGTCCCGCACCAGCATCTGGCCCCACATCCATCCGCTGCTGCTCGACCTCATCCGCGAGCACACCACCACGATCGTGTTCACCAACGCGCGCCGCCTCTCGGAGCGACTCGCGGCGCGCCTCAACGAGCTCGCGGGCGAGGAGCTCGTGCGCGCACACCATGGCTCACTCGCGCGCGAGCAACGCATGCAGGTGGAGGACGACCTCAAGTCGGGCCGGCTGCGCGGCATCATCGCCACCAGCAGTCTCGAGCTCGGCATCGACATGGGCACCGTCGACCTCGTCGTGCTCGTCGAATCGCCGGGATCGGTCGCGCGTGGCCTGCAGCGGGTTGGTCGTGCCGGCCACCAGGTGGGCGCGCCGAGCTCGGGCCGCATCTTCCCGAAATGGCGCGGCGACCTGCTCGAGACCGCCGCCGTGGTACGGCGCATGCGGGCCGGGCTCGTCGAGGAGATGCGCGTGGTGCACCAGCCGCTCGACGTGCTCGCGCAGCACATCGTGGCCGCGTGCGCCGTCGACTCGTGGGACGTGGACGAACTCCGCGCCCTTGTGCGGCGCAGCGCCAACTTCGTGAGCCTCACCGACGAGCTGTTCGACAACACGCTCGACCTGCTCGCCGGCCGCTACCCCACCGACGAGTTCTCCGGTCTCCAGCCGCGTGTGGTGTGGGACCGCATCGGCGGGCGCGTCGAGGCACGCGCCGGCTCGCAGCGCGTTGCCGTCACGAACGCGGGCACCATCCCCGACCGCGGCCTGTTCAGCGTGTTCATGCCCGACGGCAAACGCGTCGGCGAGCTCGACGAGGAGATGGTGTACGAGAGCCGGCCCGGCGAGGTGTTCGCGCTCGGTGCCACCGCGTGGCGTATCGAGGAGATCACGCACGACCGAGTGGTCGTCACCCCCGCGCCTGGTGAGCACGCCAAGTTGCCGTTCTGGAAGGGCGACAAGCCCGGCCGTCCACTCGAGCTCGGTCGCGCGGTGGGTGCGATCGTGCGCGAGCTGCGGTCGCTCGACGAACCCACTGCGGCGGCGCGCTTGCACGACGACGGCTTCGACAACCGAGCCGCCACCAATCTGCTCGCCTACCTCGAAGAGCAGCACGAAGCAACCGGAACCGTGCCCGACGACCGCACGATCGTGGTGGAACGCTTCCCCGACGAGATCGGCGATTGGAGGGTGTGCATCCTCACGCCGTTCGGCGCGCGGGTGCACGCGCCGTGGGCGTTCGCGATCGAGGAGCAACTGGCGCGCAACGGCATCGATGCCCCAGCGATGTGGAGCGACGACGGCATCGTGCTGCGCCTCCCCGAGGCCGTCGACCGGGTTCCGCTCGAGTCGATCATGCTCGATGCCGAGAGTGTGGAACAGCTCGTGGTGGAGCGGCTGCCGTCCACGTCGATGTTCGCGTCGCGCTTCCGCGAGAACGCGGCGCGCGCGTTGCTGCTGCCGCGCCGCGACCCGCGCAAGCGCACACCGCTCTGGATGCAACGCCAGCGGGCCGGCGACCTCCTCGAAGTCGCGGCGCGCTACCCGGCCTTCCCGATGCTGCTGGAGACCACGCGCGAGTGCCTGCGCGACGTGTTCGACCTGCCCGCGCTGCGCGAAGTGCTGCACGACGTGCAGACACGCAAAGTGCGAGTGGTCGAGGCCGACACACCGCGCGCGTCGCCGTTCGCGCAGTCGCTGCTGTTCGGCTGGATCGCGGTGTACATGTACGAGGGCGACGCGCCCATCGCCGAACGTCGGGCGGCCGCGCTCGCACTCGACCGCGGCCTGCTGCGCGAGCTGCTCGGCTCGGAAGACCTGCGCGAGCTGCTCGACCCGGCCGCGATCGCCGACCTCGAGCTCGAGTTGCAGCGACTCGCGCCCGACCGCCACGCCCGAGCGCTCGACGGCGTCGCCGACCTGTTACGCGGCATCGGCGACCTGCGCGTCGACGAGGTGGCCGCCCGCACAGACGGTGACGTCGCGCCGTGGCTCGAACGGCTCGTCGAAACCCGGCGGGCCATCCGTGTGCGCATCGCCGGTGAGGAGCGGTTCGCCGCGGCCGAGGACGCGGCCCGCCTGCGCGACGCGCTCGGCTGCGCGCTGCCACCCGGCCTGCCCGCGGCGTTCACCGACCCGGTCGAGCGGCCGCTCGACGAGCTCGTGGCGCGTTACGCGCGCACGCACGGCCCGTTCCGCGTCGCCGACATCGTGGCGCGCTGGGCCGTCGACAGCGAGCGCGTGCGCGACGCGCTCGGGCGCCTCGCCACTGCCGGGCGGGTGGTCACCGGGCAGTTCCGGCCCGAGGGCAACGACGCCACCGACGTCACCGAGTGGTGCGACGACGGTGTGCTGCGCGTCGTGCGGCGCCGTTCACTCGCGCGCCTCCGGCGCGAGGTAGAGCCCGTCGACCCCGAGGCCTTCGTGCGCTTCCTGCCCGGCTGGCAAGGAGTGGCACACCCGCGGCGGGGCATGGATGCACTCGTCGCCGCGATCGAACAGCTGCAAGGTCTGGCGATCCCCGCGGCGATCCTCGAGCGCGACGTGCTCGCGGCACGCGTGGCCGACTACCGCTCCGCGATGCTCGACGAATTGTGCGCCGCGGGCGAAGTGGTATGGACCGGTGCCGGCGCGCTCAACGACTCCGGGCGCGTGCGGCTCTATTTCCGCGATCGTCTTCGGCTGCTCGCGCCGGCCGTGGTGAGCCCGCCCGACTCGCTCGACGGGCTGCACGAGCGCGTGCGCGCAGCCCTCGCCGGTGGCGGTTCGTTCTGGTACGACCTGCTGGCCGCAACCGACAACCCGTCGGAAACTGAACTACTCAGCGCGCTGTGGGATCTCGTGTGGTGGGGCGAGGTCACCAACGACACGTTCGCGCCGGTGCGCGCGTCGCGCCGCAGCCCGCGCAAGGGCTCGGTGCGCCGGCCCGACGTGGGCCGGCTGTCACGGCTCGGGCCACCCGCCGGTGCGGGCCGCTGGTCACTCGTCGCACCCGCCCTCGAACCCCGGCCCGCGGCCACCGAGTGGGCGCACGCCACCGCGCTCACCACGTTGGAACGTCACGGCGTGGTGACGCGCGAGGCGGTGAACGCCGAAGGCATCCCGGGCGGTTTCTCGTCGCTCTATCCGGTGCTGCGCGCGCTCGAGGACGCGGGCAAGGTACGGCGGGGTTGGTTCGTGGCCGAGTTAGGTGCCGCGCAGTTCGCGTCGACCGGCGCGATCGAGCGGCTGCGCTCGTATCGAGAGCCCGAACCCGAAGCGGCCGCGCTCTTGCTCGCCGCGGCCGATCCCGCGCAGCCGTTCGGCGCGGTGCTGCCCTGGCCCGAGCATTCCGGCGGTCGCCCCACCCGCACCGTCGGTGCCCACGTAGTGCTCGTCGACGGCCGCCTCGCCGCCTATCTCGACCGCAGCCACGGCGTGCTCACCTTCGCCGCCGGCGGCGACGATCCCGAACGTTGGATCGAGGCCATCGCCGAGGCCCAGCGCCGCGACCGACTCGGTTCGCTCGAATGGCAGACGATCGACGGCGCACCGGCACGCGAGGCCGGTGTGGCCGAGGCGCTCCGCGACGCCGGCTTCAAGGACAGCTACCGCGGTTTGGTGCTGCGCGACTAGGCCTAGCGTTGTCGCTATGACGATGACGCTCGACGGACCGGTCACCGACACCGAGACGATCAGTGACGAGGAACTCACCGCGCTCGCGCTGGCCGCTCACGACGACGACATCGTTCCCGACGACGCGGTGCCGTTCATGGCGTTCGGCGGCGACGACGGCGACGCGCTGCTGCCGTCGTGGTACATGCCTGCGGCGTCCGCGGGCGGCAACGGCAAGGCCCAGAAGGGCTGGCGCCGCATCGCCGTGCTCGCGGTGATCGTCGCGTTCCTCACGATCGACTGCTACGGCATGTGCAACACCTACGGCGACCTTCACGTGAGCGCGCACACCCCACCCGCGCACCACGTGATCTCCACCCATCGCTGAGCGCGGCTCGCGCTAGAGCATCGCGAGTGAGTTCGCGGCCTCGACGATGTCGCGCGCCAGGTCGGCGTCGCCGGTAACGGTCATCGGGAAGCCGTCGGGCTCGATGCGGTTGCCGATCCGCATGCACCACTCCATCACCGGCGCCTCGAGCGTGACGCTCGGTGGCGCGCTGGTGTCGCCACCGGGCGCGAGCGGCACCACGAACTCGCCGGCGCCGGGGCCCGTGAGCACGAGGCGGGCGGTGCGCCCGGGTTGGGCGGTGCCACAGAGATCGAGGCAGCGCGGGATGAGCTGGGCCGAGAGCACCGCCATCTGACCGAACGCGATGTCTGAAAGCGCGCGCCGGTCGCGGCCCATCGTCACGTCGATGTCGCCGGCATGAATCCAGGTCTCGAAGGCGCGGAACGTCTCCACGATGACGGTTGGCGTCTGGTTGTGGAACCAGCGCAGCGTGTCGCGCTCGTTCGCGACTTCACGCGTGGTGGTGGTCGCCGTCTCCCACTCGGCCACGATCTCCTCGAACGTCCAGTCGCGCGTCGCGTCGAGCAGTGCACACGTACGCTCGTCGTTGTCGATCTCTTCGATCGCGGCAAAGCGCGGGTTGCCCACCGAGTCGGCGACCTGACTTTCCATGCCGGCGAGATGCGCGATCAGCTCACGGATCGTGAGGCCGTTCTGCGTGGTGCGGTCGAGCTGGTCGCGCGGCACCGTGCCGAGTGCGTCGCGCAGGTAATCGCACGCCTCGATGTGAGTGACCTCGGCGCCCGATACCACGGGTGGATTCGCCGGGCGCGCGGCGCGGGCGGCCCGAGCGTGGCCGAGAATCGAAGCACGCAGGCGCGGCGGAGGCGCGAGCGCGTCAGTGGCTCCGTACCACACTGCTGCAGTGCGGAGCCGTTCCACTTCGGCCATCGCTTCGGGCCACTCGGCGATGTAGATCTCGACGCGCGTGGCGTCGTCGGACTCCACCGCGTCGAGTGCGTAAGCCGCGACAATGTCGTCGAACTCTTCTGGGGTCATTGCGCCAGTCATGCGTACAGCTCGATTCCGTGAGCTTCCAATACATCGGCAATGCGACGTAGCCCCAGCCGTAGTCGCGATTTCGCCGTTCCTTCAGGTATCCCCAGCTCCTGCGCCACTTGGCGATAGGTGCGGCCGCCGAAGTACGCGAGCTTGATCGCCTCGCGCTGGTCCGGCGGCAGCTGATCCACCGCAGCCCGCACCCGCTCCGCGGCCACGATCGCCATCGCCATCTCGTCGACGTCGGGCACCGACTGCGCGAATCCCGCGTCGCGCTCGGCCCGCCGCCGTTTCGCCTCTTCCCGCCGCACCCAGTCGACCGATCGCCGGTGCGCGAGCGTGCCGAGATAGGTGCGCATGCGGCCGCGCTCGGGGTCGAACTGTGCGGCCTTCTCCCAGATGGTGACGAACACCTCCTGGGTCACGTCCTCGGCTGCGGTGCGATCGCCGATCACCCGAGCCGCCAAGCCGTACACGAACGCACCGAATTGGTCGTACAGCTCTTCGAGGGCCCGGCAGTCGCCGGCAATGAGCCGCTCCCGTATCGATCGCTCCCACTCGGTCGGCATGGTGAGGTCCATCGCCATCCGTTCGCCGTGCGCCCCAGCCTGGATCACCAGAATTTCGAAAGCGTACGCTCCACCTCGATGACTGCGACCGAGACCAGCAAGAGCCCCTCGGGGCGCGAGACGCAGGCGAGCGGGGGTGCAGCCGATCCCGACCTGGCCTTCGTGACTGCCCGGGTCGACGAGTTGCTCGCCGCCCACGACCCGAAGGCGATGACCGCGTTCGAGTTCCGCGGCGCGCAATACGACGCCGGGCTGGCCTGGGTTCAGTTCCCCGAGGGCTACGGCGGGCTCGGCCTTCGGCCCGGCGTGCAGCGCGAGATCGACCGGCGGCTGCGCGAAGCCGGCGGCCCCGGCACCACGGCCGGCCTGTTCTTCGGCCTCTATCTCGTGGCGCCCACGATCGTCACCCACGGCAGCGAGTGGGCCAAGCAGCGATTCCTGCGTCCGATCTTCACCGGCGAAGAATCGTGGTGCCAGCTGTTCAGCGAGCCCGGCGCCGGCTCCGACCTGGCGTCGCTCGCCACCCGCGCGGTGCGCGACGGCGAGGAGTGGGTGGTGAACGGCCAGAAGGTGTGGAACACCCTGGCGCACATCGCCGACTTCGGCATGCTCGTGACCCGCACCGACCCCGAGGTGCCGAAGCACAAGGGGCTCACGTATTTCGCGGTCGACATGCACCAGCCCGGCGTGGAAGTGCGGCCGCTGCGCCAGATCACCGGCGAAGCCGAGTTCAACGAGGTGTACCTCACCGACGCGCGCATCCCCGACAGTCATCGCATCGGCGATGTCGGCGACGGCTGGCGAGTGTCGCTCACCACACTCGCGAACGAGCGCGTCACCATTGGTGGCGGCGGTGGCGGCACCGGTGGCCCGAAGCGGGGTTCCGGCGCGATCGCAGAGGCCGTCCGCATCTGGAACGACGAGACCGTCGAGCGCACACCAGAGCGGCGCAGCGTGCTCATGAAGTTGTGGTGCGACTCGGAGGTGCTGCGGCTCACGAACATGCGCGCGTCGGCCGCGGCGCGCCAGGGCAACCCCGGCCCGGAAGGTTCGATTGCCAAGCTCGCGATCGCGATCAACCAGCAGAAGATCTTCGACCTGTGCATGAACCTGCTCGGCGCCAACGCGCTCGAAGGCTTCGACTACACGTTCCGCCGGCCCACGCAAGTGATGCTCGAGGGCACACCGGGCCTTGCGCGCCACATGTTCCTGCGCGCGCGGGCGAACTCCATCGAGGGCGGTACGAGCGAGATCATGCGGAACATCCTCGGCGAGCGCGTGCTCGGCCTGCCCGGCGAACCGCGCGTCGACAAGGCGCTCCCCTGGAGCCAAGTCCCGAGGTCGTAGGGCCAACCGCCTCACCGGCCGTCGTGGGCTCGACGTAGCCGGCAGCGGTTCCTATGATCCCGCCCGACTGGGAGGGACGGAATGGGTGGCTTCCGTGGTTGGGTGCTCGCGCCGTGCGCGGCCATCGCCGCACTGATTGTTGCGACTTCTGCGTCGGCGGCGCCGGTGGGCGCTACGCCGCCGCCCGCGATGGCAACGATCACGTTGTCGCTCAATCGCACTTCGATCGGCGCTGACGGGCGCGACAGCGCATCGCTCTCGATCGACGCGTCGGTCGGCGGCGCGCCCGCGAGCGGCGTACGAGCGCGGTTGAGCGCGGCTTGGTCGACACCGCTGAGCTATGGCCACCTCACATTTCGGCCCGCCTCGATCGCGCTCGACGCGAACGGGCACGGCGCATCCGCAGTGACGTCGACTCGCTCCGGATCGGCGGTGATCACGGTCACGATCGCGACGCGCACGATCGCCGGGACCGCGTCGATCGACCTCGGCCTCCATCGACGGTCAGTGGTCATCTTCGTCAACGGCGCGTCCACCTCTGTCACGTGCACCAGCCCGGGCAACTGCGCCGACCTCACCGGTTCCCTCGATCCGATCCGCAGCGCGCTCTCGTCGGAGGGCTACGCGGCCGACGACATGCCGTGGTTCAGCTACAAGGGCGGCAAGATCGACAAGACGACGCACGCGTGGATCCCCAACGCGTCCACCTGCGCCGACACCGGACAATCGCTGACGAAGAGCACCGGCCTGCTCCGCACGATGGTGCGGAACGTCGCGTCCGCGACCGCCAACTCCGACATCTCACTGGTCGGCCTCAGCGAAGGTGGCGCGCTCGCATTCCAGATGCTCGCCGCGCAAACGACCCCGCTCGCGAAGGGCTCGCGCGTCGTGAACGTGATCACCATCGACGGCCCACTGGGCGGGCTCCCCGCCGCCGACATCACGAACCTCGCGCAACAGGCTCCTTCAACCGCGTGCGCGTTCATTCCGAAACCGACTTCCGCGGCCTCGCAGATGGCCGCGGTTTGGAACATCACGGCGCCGAACCAAGGCCCGCAGCAAGGCGATGACGCGACGGTGCTCTGCAACGTCATCCACTTCTCGGGGTGCACGACGGCGGAGACCAACGCGCAACTCGTCGCCAGCCGACCCGACGTCAACGTCGAGACCTGGGGCAGCAGCCAAGACGGCGTGTTCAACCCCGCGCAGTGCGCCATCCCTGGCTCCTGGGCCGATGCCACGCCGAGCCAGGTCGTCGCCGGTGCTGGTGGCGGCATGCACGCCGAAGGGGTCGCCCCCGTCTTGAATTGCACGATCGGGAGCCACCTCGCCGGCGTGTTCAATCACGCGACCGACATCGCCACCACGATCGGCGCACAACAGCAATAGTCCGCCCCGCCCTCAGTCGAAGGTGACGCGGCCGCCGATTGGCACGATGCCGGGCTGAACAACTGTGCAGTACACGCCGACGTGGTTCGCGTGGGCCGCGTCCATCGCGTGGAACATCTCGGCCTGGCGTTCCAACCCGCCGGGCTGGGCCCGCAACGGCATCGCGCAGCGCACGGTCTCCTGATCCACTCGCACACGAGCTTCACCCACCGCGATCTCGCGGCCCACCCACGACGCCTCGACGAACGGTTCGCTCTCGGGATCGGTCTCGACCACGATGTTCGGGCGGAAGCGGCGCACGTCCCAGTCGAGGTCGGGTCGCGCCGACGCAAGGTGCGCGAGCGTCGACGACGCCACGATGTGCACATCGGCGAGGTCGACGAAGCGCCCCGGAGGCGCGGGGATCGCGTAGTACTCGGCGTCATCGTTCGGCGGTTCGAACGTCATCTCGTACTCCACCTGCGCGTCGGCGTCGATCTCGGCGCGATGCACCGCGGTGTGCAGCCACTCGGAGAACTCGCTGTCGTCCGTGAGCACCGTGCCGTCGTCGAGCGCGAGCGCGCCGTCGTCACGGCCGGTCGCGAGCAGGAGCTTCGAATAGCGCTTGGCCGAGCACAGCCGACCGCCCGCGTCGATGAGCGCCCAATGGCGGTCGCCCACCACACCGCCGCTCGCGAGCTCGAGCGACGCCGCCGGCGCGCCTTGCGCCGACTTGAACGGATACCGCCAGAGCTGCGAGACCTGCACGACGCCAGTGTGTCAGCCGCCGCTGGCGTCCTGCACGCGCTGCTTGCCGGCCGAGATCCACGGCATCATCGCCCGCAGTTCGGCACCGACCGCCTCGATCTGCAGCTTCTTGGTGTCGTCGCGGTAGCGGTTGAAGTTGGGACGGCCGTTGTCGTTCTCGGCGATCCACTCCCGCGCGAACTCGCCGCTCTGGATCTCGCCGAGGATCTTCTTCATCTCGGCGCGCGTCGTGTCGGTGATCACGCGAGGGCCCCGCGTGTAGTCGCCGTACTCGGCAGTGTCGGAGATCGAGTAGTGCATGGCACCGATGCCGCCTTCGTAGATGAGGTCGACGATCAGCTTCACCTCGTGCAACGTCTCGAAATAGGCCGACTCGGGCTGGTAGCCCGCCTCGACGAGCGTCTGGAAACCGCCCTTGATGAGCTCGACGAGACCACCGCAGAGCACCACCTGCTCACCGAACAGGTCGGTCTCGGTCTCCTCCTTGAACGTGGTGTCGAGCACACCCGCTCGCGTGCCGCCGATGCCCTGCGCGTACGCGAGCGCGGTCTGCTTCGCCTTGCCGGTGGCGTCCTGCGCAACCGCCACGAGGCACGGCACGCCGCCGCCCTCTTCGTAGGTGCGGCGCACGAGGTGTCCCGGACCCTTCGGCGCGATCATCCACACGTCGACGCCTTCGGGGACTTCGATCAGCTTGAAGTGGATGTTCAAACCGTGCGCGAAGGCGATGGCGTTGCCGGGCTGCAGGTTCGGCGCGATGTCCTCGGCGTACACGTGGCGCTGCTCGGTGTCGGGCAACAGCACCATCACGATGTCGGCCTCGGCGACGGCCTGCGCGGTGGGCAGCACCTTCAAGCCCGCGGCCTCCGCCTTCGCCTTCGATCCCGAGCCCTCGCGCAGCCCGACGCGCACATCGACGCCCGACTCCTTGAGGTTCAGCGCGTGGGCGTGGCCCTGGCTGCCGTAGCCAAGGATCGCGACCTTCTTCGCCGCGAGCAGCGACGAATCAGCGTCCTTGTCGTAATAGACGGTTGCGGGCATCGAACGTCTCCCTGGGATCGACCGGTTGGCAATTATCGCCGCTAGGCGCGGGCGGTGCGCACGGCCCGCAGCTTCACGGGCGCGCGGGCGAGTTTCGGCATGGCGATGCGGCCGGTGCGTTGCTGTTCGACGATGCCGAACGGGCGCAGCAGGTCGCTGAAGGCGTCGAGTTTGTCGGGGTCGCCCGACACCATGATCGTGAGCGCCTCGTAACCGACGTCGACGATCTTGGCCTCGAAGATCGCGGTGAGGTCGGTGAGCTGCGAGCGCACCTCGGGCGACGCCTTCACCGTCACGAGCATCATCTCGCGCTCGACTCCCGCGTCGTGCGCGATCTCGCTGATCTTGATCACCGGGATCAGCTTGTTGAGCTGCTTGACGATCTGCTCGAGCGGACTCTCGTCGGCGTCGACCACGATCGTCATGCGGCTGAAGCGTTCTTCTTCGGTGGGGCTCACCGCGAGCGACACGATGTTGAAGCCGCGTCGCGAGAACAAGGCTGCGACGCGTGTGAGTACGCCCGCCTTGTTCTCGACGAGCACCGACAGAATGTGGTGACGCGCATTGAAGCCCATATCAGTCGCGGCCGCCGGGGCGGTCCATCGCCGGGTCGAGGATGACGTCGTCGTTCGACGTACCGGCCGCCACCATCGGATACACCTTCTCGCGATAGTCGGTGCGGAAGTCGATCACCACAGGGCGGTCGTCGATCTCGTTCGCCTTCTCGATCGTGGGCACCACGTCGTCGGCGTTGTCGACGCGCATGCCGACGCAACCCATCGCCTCGGCCCACTTGACGTAGTCGGGCAGGTCGGGCGACAGGTACACCTCGCTGTAGCGCTCTTGATAGAAGAGCTCCTGCCACTGGCGCACCATTCCGAGGTACGCGTTGTTGAGGATCGCGACCTTGATGGGGATGCGCTCTGCGGTTGCAGTCACGAGTTCCTGCGCGGTCATCTGGAAGCAGCCGTCACCGTCAACGGCCCACACCATGCGGTCGGGTCGACCGACCTTGGCGCCGATTGCCGCCGGCACCGAATAGCCCATGGTGCCGAGACCGCCGGAGTTGACCCATGTGTAGGGGTGGTGGAACTTCCAGTGCTGGCTCGCCCACATCTGGTGCTGACCCACGCCCGACGCAAGAATGCAGTCGTCGGGTGTGTTCTCGCGCAGCTTCTCGATCACGTACTGCGGCTTCAGCGGCCCGCCTTCGAGCTGTTCGAAGTGCAGCGGGTACTGCTCCTGCCACTGGCGGATCTGGGTGATCCACTCGGACGTGTCGGGCGCGTCGTGCTTGGACTGTTCGGCGCGCACCGCCTTCACCAGCTCTTCGATCACGAGACGGCAGTCGCCCACGATCGGCACGTCGGGGCGGCGCACCTTGCCCTGCTCGGCCGGGTCGATGTCGACGTGGATGATCTTGGCGTCGGGCGCGAACGCGCCCACCTTGCCGGTGACGCGGTCGTCGAAGCGAGCGCCGAGCGTGATCAGAAGATCGGCTTTCTGCATCGACGTGATCGCGGTGTAGTTGCCGTGCATACCCGGCATGCCGAGGCACAGCGGGTGCTCGTCGGGGAACGCGCCGCGCGCCATCAGCGTGGTCACGACCGGCGCGCCGGTGAGCTCCACGAACGCGCGCAACGCCTCAGCGGCACGCGCCTTCAAGATGCCGCCGCCCGCATAGATCACCGGGCGCTTCGCCTGGTTGATCAGCCGCGCGGCGTCCTTGATCTGCTTCGGGTGGCCCTTGATTGTGGGCTTGTAACCCGGCAGATCCACCGACTCCGGCCAGTACCAGTCCATGGTCTGGTTGGCGATGTCCTTCGGGAAGTCGACGAGCACCGGACCAGGACGGCCGGTCGTGGCCACGTGAAACGCCTCACGGATGATCTCCGGCGTGTCGCGCGCGTCGGTGACGAGCCAGTTGTGCTTCGTGACCGGCATCGTGATGCCCACGGTGTCGCACTCCTGGAACGCGTCCGTGCCGATCACCGAATAGGCGACCTGCCCCGTGATCACCACCATGGGAATGCTGTCCATGTAGGCGTCGGCAAGCGGGGTGACGATGTTCGTCGCCGCGGGACCACTCGTCACCATGGCGACGCCCGGACGACCGGTGGCGTGCGCGTAACCGCTCGCCATGTGACCCGCGCCCTGTTCGTGGCGCACGAGGATGTGGCGGATCGAGCTGTCGATCAGCGGGTCGTACACGGGGAGAATCGCGCCACCGGGGAGGCCGAACATGACCTCGGTGCCTTCCATCTCCAGGCTCTTGATCAGTGCTTGAGCCCCAGTGAGCTTCATGTTGTCCTCCGGTCGGGCCGGTGTTCGGGCAAAGAAAAACCCCTCCGGTTGCGGAGGGGCGAGGGCGCACGGAAACGCGTTGAAGCCGTGCGCCTACGTGATTACTACGAGGAGGTCGGCGGCACGGAACATTGGATCTGGACAATAGCACATTGTTACGTTTGGTGGATCGGGCAGGAATAGGTGGTGCGGCCGCCGACGGTGCGGCGCAGGAGTTCGGCGCCGTCGCGCGGACAGTGGCCGTTGGGTCCTCGCTCATCGTGGAGGTCGCCGGTGTGCGAGCCGCCGCGCCGCGTACATACGCGCACGGTCGTGCGGATCGCCCGGTGCAGCACGGCGCGCTCGTCGTGGTCGAGCAGCAGTGCGGCCCGGGCCGGGTCGACGCCCGCACGCCAGAGCGCCTCGTCGGTGAGCAGGTTGCCGAGCCCGGCGATGCGGCCCTGGTCCATGAGCACCGCCTTCACCGGCGCGCGCGACGAGCCGAGAGCGGCCACGAGCTGCGCGCGGGTGAGCGACATCACGTCGGGACCGAGGCGACTCTCGTCGGGATCGAGCTCGGCCGCGCCGAGACGCCGCGGGTCGCGCAGCCAGAGCGAACCGCCGTCGGCGAAGCGCAGCCCGAAGCGACGCCACTTCGGCACGTCGCGGTTGCTCGCGTAGAGCAACGGGTCGCCGGCCTCCACGCCGTCGACGATCACGCGGCCGCTCATCCCGAGGTGCAGACCAAGCGTGCCCGCAGTGGTATCGACCAACAGCTGCTTCCCGATCCGGCGAGCGGCTGTGATCTGCGCGCCCTTCAACACCCCGGCGAGCTGTGCCTTGGTGGTGCCGCGCTTCAGATACCACGCATCGTTGGCCACCACGCCGGCGATCGTGCGCCCCACCGCGTGCTCGTCGATCACCACACGCGCCGCCTCCACCTCGATGCACTCAGGCATCTCCTACCTCTTGTTCGCTTCGCTCACGAGCCGGTGGGCTTTCCCTCGCTCCGGCTTCGCCGCCCCAATGACACTGGCTCGCGGTCGCTCGGCTGGCGTCCAAGATATGGGTAGCGTCGAATCGTGGCTGGTACAGCGATCGCGTTCGACCATCTCTATACGTACGACGAGCTGACGGGCGCATTGCGGGCGCTCGCCGATGCGCACCCGACGTTGATGACGCTCGAGAGTGTCGGCACGTCGTATGAAGGCCGCGACCTCTGGCTCGCGACGATCACGAACCAGGCGACCGGGCCGCACCACGAGAAGCCCGCGGTGTGGGTCGACGCCAACATCCACTCCGTGGAGCACACGGGGTGCGTGGCCGCGCTCTACCTCGTGCACAAGCTCGTCACCACGCACGGCGCCGACGAGCAGGTCACCCGCGCCGTCGACACGCGCACCTTCTACGTGATGCCGCGCGTGAATCCCGACGGAGCCGAGCTCGCACTTGCGACACCACCCACCTATCTGCGCAGTTCGGTGCGCACGTGGCCGCGCGTCGACGAGGCCCCCGGGCTGGTGGGGGGCGACGTCGACGGCGACGGGCGAGTCCTCACGATGCGCGTGCCCGACCCGAACGGTGCGTGGAAGATCAGCGCCGACGACGCGCGGCTCATGGTGGCGCGCGCTCCCGATGAGCACGGTGCTGGCCCCTACTTCCGGCTGCTCTACGAAGGCACGATCCGCGACTACGACGGCGCGACCATCCCGATCGCGCCCGAGCGGCGCAGTCTCGACCTCAACCGCCAGTTCCCCGCGGGGTGGCGCGTGCATGGCGAGCAACAGGGTGCCGGTGCCTTCCCGTTGTCGGAGCCCGAGACACGCGCGCTCGCCGACGCGCTCGTGGCGCGACCGAACGTGTGCTGCTACTTCGCGCACCACACGTTCAGCGCGGCGTTGCTGCGCCCGTACGACGACCGTCCCGACGACGAAATGCCCACTGCCGACCTGCGCCGTTACAAGCAGCTCGGCGCGCGCGGCACCGAGCTCACCGGCTACCGGCACGTGAGCGTGTACCACGACTTCCGTTACGACCCGAAGGACGTGATCACCGGCGGCGCCGACACGTGGGCGTATGACCATCTCGGCGCGTACGGATGGACCACCGAGTTCTGGAGTCCGATCCCGCGCGCCGGCATCACCGAGTACCACCTTGTCGAGTGGTTCGACGCCCATCCGATCGCCGACGACATCGCGCTGCTCCGTTACAGCGACACCGAGCTCGGCGGTCGCGGCTTCGTCGACTGGTACCCGTTCGAGCATCCGCAACTCGGAACGATCGAGCTCGGCGGTTGGGATTCGTTCCGGTTCTGGGAAAACCCGCCCGACGAGTTGCTCGAGCGCGAGGTCGCGCCTCACGCCGACTGGGAGATCTTCTGCGCGCTCGCGACGCCGTCGTTGCGAACGCGCGACGTGCTCGTCGAGTCGATCGGTGCAGACGTGTGGCGGGTGCGGCTTGTCGTCGAGAACGACGGGTGGATGCCCACGAACGTCACGCAGCGCGCGGTGGAACGCAAGATCGCCCAGCCGGTGCTGGCCACGATCGAGCTCCCCGACGACGCTTCACTCGTGCGGGGCGCGGCAGTGGTGGAGCTCGGCCAGCTCGAGGGACGCTCGTTCGTGACGACGATGGTGGGAGACTTCGGCTCGCATTCGGACACCACGCCGGACCGTGCGGTTGCCGAGTGGCTCGTCACCGCGCAACGTGGCACCACCGTGACGTGCGTTGCCGCGCACGCCCGCAGCGGCATGGTGCGCGAAGCGGTTACCTTGCAGTAGTCGAGTTGCCGGCACTCGGCGCGTTCCGGAACAAGTTTGGGGTACCCGACATGGCGGTAGGGTGAGTTTCCCGTGAACGGCATGCGACCAACGGACGTGGGGGCGTTGATCAACATCAACGATCCGCGTGTCGCTCCGGGCGGGGCGCTCGTGTCGTACACGGAACAGTGCGTCGAGCTCGACGCCAATCGCTACGTGACCGCGGCGTGGGTCACCGACCTCGATGGCGTGCGACGCGCACTCATCACCGGCGGCGACGCCGACACCTCGCTCGCGCGCTGGTCACCCGACGGCACCACGCTCGCGGTGCTGCGCAAGCCGCGCAACGGCGACGACGAAGAACCGACGTCGATCGTGTTCGTGCGCGCCACCGATGCTGACGCCGCGGTCGATCCCGTCACGGTGTGCGCTCTGGCCGAGCCGCCCAGCGAGCTCGAGTGGTCGCCCGACGGCACGCGCCTCGCGTTCATCGCGAGGCAACCCGATCCGGCCTACTACGGAGCGCCCGGAGAGACCCGTAAGGCGAAGGACACGCCGGCGCGTCACATCACACACTTCTACACACGCGAAGACGGCGAAGACTTCACCTTCGATCGCCCGGCGCGCCTCTTCGTGGTCGCGGCCGAACGCGATGCAGCACCCCGTGTGCTGAGCGACGGGCCGGGCGCGAGCGGGTTCGCCTGGTCGCCCGACGGCACGCGCATCGCGTACTGCGAAGCCCGCCACGACACCTGGGACTTCGACCTCGCCAACGACATCTGGATCGTCGACGCCGAGGCCGACGAATCGGCGTCACCCAACGAGCCGCAGCGTTTCACCGAACCCGGTCAGTGCTACAGCCACCTCTCGTGGGCGCCCAACGGCGCGCGCATCGCGGCGCTGTGCGACCCCACTCCACTCGACACGCCCCGACACGGCCGGCTCGTGGTGTTCAACGTCGCGACCGGCGCGTGCGAGTCGAGCACAGAGCAGCTCGATCGCAATTGCGCGCCCTATCCCGGTGCCCGAGCGCCGCTGTGGGACGGGCCCGCCCGTTTGCTGTTCAACCTCGAAGACGCAGGGGCCGTCCCCCTGGTGAGTGTGCTCGTCGTGAACCCGGGCGGCGGTGCGTGCGAGCTCGAATACCTGGTTGACGGCCCGCGCGCCGTCAACGGATTCGATCGGCGTGACGGCACACTCGCGGCGGTGATCGGCGCCGCCGACTCGCTCGCCGAATTGCACATTGCCGCGGCGTCCACCGGCGGCGAACTGCGCGCGATCACCAACGCCACCGAGCGCTTCAGCACGGCGATCGGCAGCGAACCGGTCACACCGATCCGTTTCGAGGCCACGAGCTCTGACGGCGAACTGGTGGAGTGCTGGGCGTACCGGCCAGTGGGCGACGGCCCGTTCCCCACGCTGTTGAACATCCACGGTGGACCGTTCACGCAGTACGGCTACCGCGTGTTCGACGAGTTCCAGATGCAACTCCGCGCCGGCTTCGCCGTGGTGTGCTGCAATCCTCGCGGCTCGTCGGGTTACAGCGAAGCGTGGGGCCGCGCCATCCGCTGGCCCGAATGGGCCACCGACCCCGGCACCGGCTGGGGCGGCATCGACTACGACGACGTGATGGCGTGCATCGACACTGCCGTCGGTCGGTTCGAGTGGATCGACGGTGACCGCGTCGGCGTGCTCGGCGGCAGCTACGGCGGCTACATGACGTCGTGGATCATTGGGCACACCAACCGGTTCCGCGCCGCGTGCAGCGAGCGATCGGTGAACAACCTGCTCACCGAAGAGCACAACTCCGACGTTGCGAGCGCGTTCCGCACCGAGATCGGCGCGTCGCACATCGACAAGCCCGAGGCCTACCTACGCCACTCGCCGATCACGTACGTGCGCGACATGCACACGCCCTTGCTGATCTTGCACAGCGAGAACGACCTCCGCTGCCCGATCAATCAGGCCGAAGAGCTGTTCGTGACGCTGCGGATGCTCGGGCGCACGCCCGAGTTCTGGCGCTTCCCCGGCGAGTGCCACGAGCTGTCGCGTCATGGGGCACCGAAGCATCGGGTGCAGCGCGCCGAGATCATCCTCGATTTCTTCCGCCGCCATCTCCAAGACGCCTGAACGCACTCGCTGGCTACGCTCGGCGCCAGCCGACGACCGCGAACAAGAGGCGAGAGATGACGAACAAACCGCGCAGTCACGAGGTCACCGACGGCAACGGCCGCGCGCCGGCGCGAGCGATGTTGCGCGCCGTCGGCATGACCGACGGCGACTGGGACAAGGCGCAGGTGGGCGTGGCGTCGAGCTGGAACGAGGTGACGCCGTGCAACATGCCCCTCGACCGGCTCGCCAAGCGAGCCAAGGTGGGCGTGCGCGACGCGGGCGGCTTCCCGATCGAGTTCGTCACGATCGCGGTGAGCGACGGCATCTCGATGGGCCACGAAGGCATGCGCGGCTCGTTGGTGAGCCGCGAGATCATCACCGACTCGATCGAGTGCATGATGCACGCCGAGCGCCTCGACGCGATGGTCACGTTCGCCGGTTGCGACAAGAGCCTGCCCGGCATGCTGATGGCCGCGGCGCGCGTGAACCTGCCGAGCGTGTTCGTCTACGGCGGGTCGATCCTGCCCGGCCACCACAACGGTGAGGCGCTCGACATCGTGAGCGTGTTCGAAGCCGTCGGCGCGTGCGCGGCAGGCACGTTGAGCGTGAACGAGCTCGGCGAGATCGAAAAGCGCGCGTGTCCCACGGAAGGTTCGTGTGCGGGCATGTTCACTGCCAACACGATGGCGTCGGTCGCCGAAGCGATCGGCATGGCGCTCCCGGGATCGTCGTCGGCCCCCGCCGTCGACCGCCGCCGCGACGATTTCGCATACGAGTCGGGCCAAGCGGTGATGAACCTGCTCGAGCTCGACCTGCGCCCCCGCCAGATCATGACCAAGGACGCGTTCGAGAACGCCATCGCCGTGGTGATGGCGCTCGGCGGTTCCACGAACGCAGTGCTGCACCTCCTCGCCATCGCCCACGAGGCCCGCGTGGAGCTGCAACTCGAGGACTTCAACGACGTCGGTGCACGCGTCGCGCACGTCGCCGACATGAAGCCGCACGGCAAGTACCACATGGTCGACCTCGACCGCGTCGGCGGCGTGCCCGTGGTGATGAAGATGTTGCTCGACGCGGGTGTGCTCCACGGCGACTGCCTCACGGTCACCGGCAAGACGATCGCCGAGAACCTCGCCGCCATCCACCCTCCCGCGCCCGACGGCGACGTGGTGCATCCGTTCAACGCACCGATCCACGCGCTGGGCGGCATCGCCGTGTTGCGCGGTTCGCTGGCACCGAACGGCGCGGTGGTGAAGGTGGCAGGTATCGACCAGCTCCGGTTCGAGGGCCGCGCCCGAGTGTTCGACGGCGAGGACGCGGCGATGGAGGCGATCCTGGCCGGTTCGATCGAGCCGGCCGACGTGATCGTGATCCGTTACGAGGGCCCGAAGGGCGGGCCGGGCATGCGCGAGATGCTCGCGGTCACCGGCGCGCTGAAGGGCGTGGGTCGCGGTGCCGACACCGCGCTCGTCACCGACGGTCGCTTCTCGGGCGGCACCCACGGATTCTGTGTGGGCCACGTGGCGCCCGAAGCCGTCGACGGTGGTCCGATCGCGTTCGTGGCCGACGGTGACCGCATCGTGATCGATGCCGGCGCGCACACGATCGACGTCGAGATCGACTCGGCCGAACTCGCCAAGCGGGTGGAGAACTGGAAGCTCCCCGAACCGCGCTACACGAGCGGCTTCCTGGCCAAGTACGCCAAGCTGGCCCAAGGCGCCGACATGGGCGCCATCACGAATTTCTAGGTTTCGCTTCAGTCGCGGTACCGGCAGCTCCGCTGGCGCTCCGCTTACCGGTCCCACTCATTCAGCTCCACGGCGAGCTCACTCCGCGGCTCAGTCGCTCGTGCCTCGCTCCTGCGCGGCTGCGTTCGCCGCGTCCGAACGAGTAGTCGATGTAGCCAGCTTCGCTGTCATTCAGCCGACGAGGTCGCCGGACCAGGACGCTTCGATCTCGTCGAGGCGGCCGGTGGCGCTACGGCGCAGGCGGCGCGCCACCGCGGCCACGAACGCGTGCACGAACGCCATCGCGCCGGCGGCCGAGTCGAACGGGCCGACGCCGCGCGCCTCGATCGTGAACGTGTAGCGCGCCTGCGCGGCGAGCGGTGAAAGCCGGCTGTCGGTGAGCGCGATCACGAGCGCGCCCCGCTCGTCGGCTCGCGCCACCGCATCGAGGATCCAGCGCTCGTAACGCCGCAGGTCGAGCACCACGAGCAGGTCACCGCGGTCGAGATCGACGAGCTGACGCGACACACGCGGGCCCGGCGCGTCGATCAAGAGCACGCCGTCGCGCAACAGGTCGAGCTGTTGCGCAAGCACGCGCGCCGGCGCGCCGCTCAGCTCTCCAGCCAGCACGAACACGCGGTGGCGGCGATCGGCAACCAGCTCGATGGTGTCGCGGAAGTCCTTGCCGTCGATCGACTCGATCGTGCGGCGCACGTTCTCGAGGTCGGCGTGGAGCACCTGCGCGAGCACGTCACCGGTGGAGCGCTCGCGGATGCGCTGCGTGGCCGGCCGCAGTTGGTCGGCGATCTCCTCCTGCACCGCGGCCTGGAGCTCGACGAAGCCCGCGAACCCGAGTTTGGCGGCGAAGCGCAGCACCGTGGGGCCGCTCGTGCTCGACCGCTCGGCCAGTTCGGCCACGGTGCCGAAGGCGACCACCTTCGGATCGTCGGCCACCACCCTCGCCACCTGCCGTTCGGCCACGGTGAAACGGGGCGCCGCCTCGCCGATCAGATCGAGTACCGACCGCGGTTCCGGCGATTCTGGGGGCACGGAACGCACGTTACACTTGATGGACTCTTCGGAACAGACGGCCCGACAACCGGACGGTGGTCGACAACATGGGTGACACCTTCGAGAGCACGAACCCGGCCCGGCCGGCCGAGGTGGTGGGCACGTTCCCCATCGACGACACCGCCGCGGTCGACCGAGCAGTCGAGCGCGCCGCGGCCGCGCAGCGCGACTGGGCCCGTGTGCCCGTGCCGGCGCGCGCCGAGATCATCGCCGCGGTCGGCGAGGTGCTCGCGGCGCGCAAGGCCGAGCTCGCCGCGCTCGTCACCCGTGAAGCCGGCAAGGTGCTCGTGGAAGCCGGCGGCGACGTGCAAGAGGCGATCGACATGGCCGCCTACGTGGCCGGCCAGGGTCGTGCGTCGTGGGGTTCGGTGCATCCGTGCGAGATGCCCGACAAGCTCGGCTTCACCACCCGCCACCCCATTGGCGTCGCGGCGCTGATCACACCGTGGAACTTCCCGGTGGCGATCCCGTCGTGGAAGATCTTCCCGGCCCTCCTCGCGGGCAACGGCGTGGTGATCAAGCCGTCAGAGTTCGCGCCCGCATGCTGCGATGCGTTCGTGCAAGCCTGCGCCGACGCGGGCGTGCCTGCGGGGCTGGTGAACGTGGTGCACGGTTTCGGTGAGGTCGGTGCGGCGCTCACGGTGCACCCCGGTGTGCGGGCGGTGTCGTTCACGGGATCGGTGCCCACGGGCCGGCGCGTCGCCGCGGCGGCGATGGAAACCGGGCCGCGCCTCGTGTCGCTCGAGCTGGGCGGCAAGAACGCGATGGTGGTGCTCGACGATGCTGATCTCGATCTCGTGGTCGACGGCGCGCTGTTCGGCGCGTTCGGCACGTCGGGCCAGCGATGCACGTCGACATCGCGCCTTGTGGTGCAGCGAGGCGTGGCCGACGAGCTGGTGCGCGCCGTCGCCAAGCGCGCGGGCGAGCTGCGGCTCGGCGACCCGCTCGACGCGCACACAGACGTCGGCCCGGTGATCACATCCGGAGCGCTCGAGCGCATCGGATCGATGGTGGAGCGCGCGGTCGGCGAGGGCAACGAGCTGGTGTGCGGCGGTGCACCGGTGGAAGTCGAAGGCTGCGACGGCGGTGCGTTCTTCGCACCAACGATCCTGCGGGGCGCGCAGCGGTCGTCGTTCATCACCCGCAACGAGGTGTTCGGGCCGGTGCTCGCGGTGGTGGAGGTCGACTCGCTTGCCGACGCGATCGACACCGTGAACGACTGCGAATACGGCCTATCCGCCGCGGTGTACACGCGCGACGTCAACGCCGCGATGCGCGCGGTGCACGACATCGACACCGGGATCGTCTACGTGAACGCGCCCACGATTGGCGCCGAGATCCACCTGCCGTTCGGCGGCAACAAGCACACCGGCAACGGCTACCGCGAAGCCGGCACCCGCGGCCTCGAGCAGTTCTCGGAGACGAAGTCGGTCTACATCGACTTCTCGGGACGGCTGCAGCGCGCCCAGATCGACAACCGGGACGCCATCGCATGAACGGCGCCGAAGCGATCGCCGACGCGCTTCGGCGCGCGGGCGTCGACATCGCGTTCGGCTTGCCCGGCGTGCACAACATGGCGCTGTGGCCCGCGTTCGCGGCCGCTGGGATCCGTATCGTCGGCTCGCGCCACGAACAGGGTTGCGCCTACGCGGCCGACGGCTACGCGCGCGCCACTGGGAACCTCGGCGTGGCGCTCGTGACCACCGGACCCGGTGCCGCCAACACGTTGGGTGCAGTCGGCGAGGCGTGGGCGAGCAAGAGCCCGGTACTCGTGATCGCCACCGACATCCCGAGCACGCAGCGCCGCGAGGGCGTGTACCGCGGCGTGCTCCACGAATGCACCGACCAAGCCGGCCTGTTCGCGCCGGTCACCAAACTGCGGACGCGCGACATCGGCGAAGCCGTCATGCAGGCTCGGCTCCAGCCGCGCTCGCCCGTGTATTTCGAAGTGCCCACCGATCACCTTGGCGCACCGGCCGAACCGGCCGACGTGCACGACATTGCGCTCGCGGGCGTGAACCGCACGATCGATCTGCCGCTCGGTGAGCGACCAGTGATGTGGGTGGGTGGCGGAGCGCAGGGCGCCACCGAGGCGATCGACCGCGTCGCTCGCCACCTCGGCGCGCCGGTGATCACCACCTATTCGGCGCGCGGCGTGCTGCCCGCCGACCACCCCCACCTGGTGCCCGCGCCGCCGCACGAACCGCAGGTGACCAAGCTCATCGAACAAGCAGATTCCACGCTCGTGATCGGTTCCGACCTCGACGCCATGGACACGATGAACTGGGCGCTGGCGTTTCCACGGCCACGCGTCGCGGTGAACATCGATGCCGCCGACGCCACGAAGAACTACGACTTCGACCACGTGGTGAAGCTCGACGCGGCGGGGCTCGCTCGCTACGACCTGCGCGCGCCTGCGGCGCCGCGAGCACCGTGGTTCGGTGATCTCGACGCACTCGGTAGCGATGTGCGCGACGAGTTGCGCGCCGACCCGAACACCACCGAGAGCGTCGAGTTCCTCGAGCGCACCGAGACCGTGTTGCACGCGCACGACGATCCGGTCGTGTTCGCCGACATGTGCATCGCCGGCTACTGGCTCGCAGGTCACATGGCCGTCCATCGCGCCCGTGGTCTCCACTACCCGATGGGTTGGGGCACGCTCGGGTGGGCGTTGCCCGCGAGCGTCGGCGCCGCG
The DNA here is from genome assembly GCA_036501845.1 of Acidimicrobiia bacterium. Taxonomy (GTDB): domain Bacteria; phylum Actinomycetota; class Acidimicrobiia; order IMCC26256; family PALSA-610; genus JBBREP01. The sequence goes on from DASXZO010000108.1 coordinate 74,275, forward strand.
TCCGCCGGGCGGCCGAGTGCCGCGTTCATCGGCGATGGTGGCGCACTGTTCGCGATCGGTGAGCTCGCCACCATCGCCCAGGAGCGGTCACCGCTCACGATCGTGGTCGTCGACGACGGCGGCTATGGCATGCTCCGCTGGCCGCAGGACGCGCGTGACGGCTGCGAGCTCGCACCCGTCGACTTCGTGCGCGTCGCCGAGGGCTTTGGCATCGCCGCAAGCGCCGTCGACGGCGTCGGCGAGCAATACGCGCACGCGCTCGCCGACGCGGTGCGCAGCCGCGAACCGCGCTTGCTGCACGTGCGCGCTCGTCTCTACCCGCCTCGGACCACGAGTCCGCGTTGGCCGATCAGGTGATCTCATGACTGTGATTCCGCTTTCGAACCGCAACCGCAGCGACCGGCTCGCCGACTCGGCCGCGCCGCGCCTGGTCACCGAGCTTCCCGGGCCACGGGCGCGTGAATGGATCGAGCGCGACGCCGCAGTGGCAAGTCCGTCGCTTGGTCGCGTGTACCCGCTCGTGCCCGCACGCGGCGACGGGCTCGTGATCGAAGACGTCGACGGCAACCGCTACCTCGACTTCAATGCGGGTATCGCGGTCACGAGTACGGGCCACTGCCATCCGCGCGTGGTCGAGGCCATCGAGCGCCAGAGCCACGCGCTCCTCCACTACTGCTCGAGCGACTGGTACATCCCGTCGTACATCGAGCTGTGCGAAGGGCTCGCGGATTGCGCGCCGGCGGGAATGGGCGCGACGCGCACGTTCCTCGCCAACTCGGGCACCGAAGCGGTGGAAGGAGCGATCAAGCTCGCGCGCCAGCACACCGGGCGACCCAACGTGATCGCATTCCACGGCGCGTTCCACGGACGCTCGCTCGGGAGCCTCGCGCTCACCGCGAGCAAGGCGCGCTATCGCGGCGGCTTCGGCGCCATGATGCCGGGCGTGTTCCACGCGCCCTACGGCGAATCCGGCGAGATCGAGCGCACGATCCTCACGCATCTCACGCCGCCGAGTGATGTCGCCGCGATCTTCGTGGAACCGATTCAAGGCGAGGGTGGCTACGTAATCCCGCCGGCCGGCTGGCTCGCGGAGTTGCGCGCGCTCTGCGACGAGCACGGCATCCTGCTCGTGGCCGACGAGGTGCAATCGGGCGTCGGTCGCACCGGCCGCATGTGGGCCGTCGACCACGAGGGCATCGCACCCGATCTGTTGCTCGTAGGCAAGGGCATCGCGAGCGGACTGCCGCTGGCGGCCATCGTGGCTCGCGACGAGATCATGCAATGGGAGGCCGGCGCGCACGGCTCCACGTTCGGCGGCAACCCGGTTGCGTGCGAGGCCGCGCTGGCCACGCTCGACCTCGTCGAGCACGGCGACCAAGGCGTGCCGCTCGTCGACAACGCGCGCGACGTCGGCGCGCACCTGCTCGCCGGGCTCGAGCGGATGACTGACGGCCACGCCTCGGTGCCGGGCGTGCACGGTCGCGGCCTGATGATCGGCGTCGACTTCATCGACCACGACACGGCCTACGCGGTCGAACAGGAGTGCTTCCGGCGCGGGCTGCTCGTGCTCACCTGCGGCGTGCGAACGGTGCGGCTCGCACCGCCGCTCGTGGTGACACGCGAGCAGGCCGACCAAGCTGTGGCGATTCTCGACGACGCCGTCGCCGCGGTCGAGCACACCGAACGCTGAGCGCGCGAGACTCCGCGGCGTGAGCCGCGAGCCGCAACGCGTCGATCGTCCGCACATGCCGGCCTACGGCGTGGCCGCGGCCGACGAGGGCCAAGGCCTCCTCGACTGGAGTTGGGCCGCCGAACGCCTCACGACATCGCACCACTACTGGCTCGCCACCACTTGGCCCGACGGGCGGCCACACGTGATGCCGGTGTGGGGCGCGTGGCTCGACGATGCCGTGTGGTGCAGCACGAGCCTGCGCTCACGCAAGTACGCCAACCTCGCACGCGACCCACGCTGCACGGTCGCCACCGACAATGCCTACGAGCCTGTGCTCGTCGAAGGCACGGCAACTGTGCTGCGCGACGAGCCCTCACGCCAGAGGTTCCTCGACGCGACCAACAGTAAGTACGACACGAAGTACGAGCTCGACTTCTTCGACCCCGAGGTGAACGCGGTGATCACGATCGCTCCGCTCGTTGCGATCGGGCTCGACGAGGCCGACTTCACCGGCACCCCCACCCGCTGGCACTTCTGAGCGCGCTCTCTACGGAGCGGCGCCGAGCGCGGCGAGGTCGCGCCGCGAGTAGCGGATGTGCCAGAACGCTTCCTCGAACACCGTGAACAAGCATTCGCGAAGCGGGTTCGTACAGTTTTCGAGCACCTCGATCGGCGCATCGAGATCGACGTCGTGCATGGAGTCGATGAACGCGCCGACGCGCGTCGAGCGGTCGGACAGCACGGCCAGTGCCTCGACCACCGAAGGCGTGCACTCGAGGTCGAGATCGGGCCACGGAAAGTCGAGCGATCCTGTGTTCGGTAGGCCGATCGGGTCGAAGCCGGCTCCGAGCACGGGCGCGGTGAACCACTTGTCGATCGCGAACACGAGGTGGCGCGTCGTCTCGACGAACGACCACTGGTCGTCGACCCGGCGGTGCAGCGCGTCGTCGCGCACGGAATGCGCCTGCTCAACCGTGATGGTCCACTCGCGCTCGAGCGCAGACCAGGTGGCCCGCATCGCAGCCGCGTCGACGGGGCGCAGCATCGCGCGCAGCGGATACCACGGGTCGTGCTCGTTCACGTAGGCGGTGACGTCCACGCCGTTGACGATCAATCGATCGACGAACGCATCGATCTCGACGCCGGCCAACCACGCGTGCGTGATCGTGGCGCCGGTGAGGTCGACGTCGCGAAAGCGCGCGCCGCTGAGGTCGGCGCCCCAAAACACGGCACCGGCGAGATCGCCTTCGAACTCGTCGGGCATACCGCCGGCTCAGGGCTGGCGGCCGGTGTAGGCGAGAAGGCGTTGCTGCGGCGACGCGTCGTCGCCCACCTTCACCTCTGGCGCGAACACGCCTTTGCGCTGCTCGTCGGTGAAGCGCCCGTGGATCGTGTCGTACGCGGCATCGGCAAGTCCGGCGGGCATCGTGTCGTCCTGGCCACTCCCGCGCGCCAGATCGCAGCCGTGGAGCAGGAGATCGCTGAACGCGATGCCGAGCATCGGGCCGGTGGCGTCCACCACGCCCGGCGCGCCGAAAGCCTTCAGCATCTCGGCGCGCACCTCGGTGAAGTCACCGGCCGGATCGTCCGAGATGAGCGCGGGCGGCTCCGGAGTGAGTTCGGCCTGCTCGCCACACGCTTGCGCGAGGAAGAATCGCTGGGTCTGGAGCATGTGGTCGAGCAGCGTGCGCACGCTCCATCCTTCGCACGGCGACGGTGCGTCGAGCTTGGTCGCTGCGCCCTGCACCTTGGTGACCGCCCAATCGCTGCTGCGGCCGTAGAGATCGAGATAGTCGAAAGCCATGGCGTTCGTTCTACCCCGTTCAGGACACGAGGTCACCCGCGAGATACGCCCGGGCGACGAGCTGCACGAACTGTTGCACCGCGTCCTCACGCACGCTGAACGGCCCGGGTCGGTAGCCGCGCGAGCTCACGCCGCGCTGCACTGCCTCGCACGCGTCCCAGTCTTGGCGGTTCACGACGTCCCAGAAGTCGGCCGCGTACGAAGGGTCGAAGTCGTCGCGCGCGACGGCCTCCGGATCGAACATCCAGCTGCACTCGATGCGCGTCTCGCCCGCCGACAGCGGCTCGATGCGGTGCGTCATCACATAGTCGGGATGCGCACTCACGAGCAGGTTCGGGAACAGCGCCACGTACAGCACGGTGCGGCGCTGCTCGTCCGTGAGCCCAGGGAGCATCACGCCGCCGCTTGCGCCGTCCATCGACATCGTGACCGCGTGGTCGGCGAGTCGCATCCAACCGCCCACCCACGTGCCGGGCAGCTCGAGGTTCCAACCGGAGTCGGGCGGGCTCACCATGCACAGCTCCGGATGAATCGCCGAGCAGTGGTAGCACTCGTCGTAGTTCTCCACCGACAGCTTCCAGTTCGCACGCAACACGTACTCGTGCGACGCGGCCGTCACGAGCCGTTCTGGCTGCCACGGCGAGAGCAACTCGTCGAACGCACCGAGGTACGTCGCGAGCGGCGCAGCGTCGCCGCTCGGATTCACCATCGCGAAGCCGCGCCACTCCTCGAGCCGCATCGGCACGAGGCCGTACTCGCCGGCGTCGAACGACGGCGGTGGTTCGAAGCGCGGCGTGGCCATGAGATTGCCGTCGAGCGCGTAGGTCCACGCGTGGTACGGGCAGTGGATCGCGCCGCGGGTGACAGTAGGGCCACCGCACCGCACGAGTTCGTGCGCGCGGTGGCGGCACACGTTGTAGAAGCCGCGCAGCACGCCGTCGGTGCCGCGCACCAGCAGCACCTCCTCGTTGCCGACGCGCACGGCGCGGCGCGCACCGGCACCCACGAGGTCATTGGTACGCCCCGCGCACACCCACGCGCGGTCGAAGAAGTGCCGGCGCTCCCAGGCGAACACGTCGTCGCTCGTGTAGGCGTCGGCTGGGAGCATGCACCCCGTACCGGCAGGGTCGAGCACCACCCGGACGGCGTCGCCCGGCAGCGGCGCCGGCAGTCCTTGTGGGCGGGGCGTGGTGGTCACCGCCGAAACGCTACGTGCCGAGAAGCTTGCGCCGCACCGGTGCGGGCACGAAGAACCACTCGTGTGCGCTCGAGTCGTAGAGGCCGGTCTCCACTTCGGGCGTGCGCCGCACGACACGCGGGTCGAGCGCATGCGAGGCGATCACGAACGTCCAGAACGCCCCGGGGTACGTGGCGATCGCCGTCCACAACAGGTCGGTGTGTTCGAAGCGGCGAGCGAGCGTGTCGAAGCACCCGGCGACCACGTCGGGGTGGAAGTGCACCGACTCGGTCTGCGCCACGACGAACCCGTTGGGGCTGAGTACCCGGTCGCACAGCGCGTAGAAGTCGTCTTCGAAGAGGCGCGCGGCCGCACCGATCGGATCGGTGAGGTCGATCATCACCACGTCGACGGGCGCGTCGAGCAGCGGAATCGTCTCGAACGCGTCGCCGATGTGCAACTCCACACGCGGGTCGCCGAGCACAGCCCGCGCCGCGTCGTAGTGAGCCGTCGCGACCTCGACGATCTCGCCATCGAGCTCGTGGACGTGCACGGTTTCGACGTCGGGATGCTTCAGCACCTCGGCGGCGAGCATGAGATCACCACCACCGACGATCGCAACGTGCTTCGGCGCCGGATGCGCGAACAGCGCGGGGTGCGCAAGCATCTCGTGGTACACGAACGTGTCGAGGTCGGTCATCTGCACGATGCCGTCGAGTGCCAACACCCGGCCCGCTCGTGGCGACGTGAAGAGCGCGATCTCCTGGTATTTGCTGCGCCTCAAGTCGAGCGAGCGCTCGATGTCGTACGAGGTGTGCGACGCGCTCCCGGGCTCGCGTTCCTCGAAGCGATCGATCTCGAAGCTGTTCCGACTCCCGCGCACGAAGGAACGATGCTCCACCCTCTCCGGCGTGAACGCGTCGCGCAGCACATCGAGCATCGCGTCGACGTCGGCGGAGTCGGAGCAGGTGAAGAGGTCGACGGCGAGGTAGCCGTGCTCGGGCCAGGTGTGGATCGAAAGGTGGCTCTCGGCGAGGATGGCGACGGCGGAAATCCCGATGGGCTCGAACTCGTGCACCACGAGCTCCTTCAGGGTCAGCCGGCCGGCGGTGACGGCCTCGGGCAGCACCCGTTCCATGAGCGGCACAGAATCGATGTGACTCGCGCCCCAGAACTCGCACACGGTGAGCAGTCCAAGCGCGCGTTCGCCGTCCGTCATCAAGCAAGGTCCTTCCGTCCCGGCCGCGTGGCCGCAAGCTGGCAGGGCGCGAAATGTTACTGCGCTTGTCGCGTCGAACGTCAGGCGAACGACGACAGTTCCACCGGCAATTTCGTCGCGGCCGATCGATAGCCCGCCTCGACGATCGCGTGGGCTTGGTACGCGTCGGCAAGCGCGGGCGACGGCGCGTTGCCATCGCGTAACGAACAGGCAAACGCCCGGTGCGCGAAGTACTGATACACGAACACCTGCCGGTCGGGATCGCAGCCGTCGCGCGCGAACGCTTCGCGGCGCAGCCGCTCGACGTCGAAGCGTTCCGCAGGAGTGCCGGGCCGCTGCACCAGCAAGGAATCCTCGGGCGCGCCGACGACGAAGTCGGTGGTGAGTTCCACCGAACCGCGCTCGAAGAACACCTCGAGCCGGCGCTCCTCGCGGCCGACGACGCCGTTGAACACCGTCACGAGATTGCCCACCACGCCGTTGTCGTGCTCGATCGTGAGCGCGGCGACGTCTTCCACGGAATAACCGAACACGTTGCGCTTCGTGGCGTACACCCGAGCAGCCGGGCCGAACAACCAAGCCAACACGTCGCAGGAGTGGATCGAATGCTCGAGCAGAGCGCCGCCACCCGCCTCCGCCACGTCGGAGCGCCAGTTGGAATGACCCGGAACGATGTCGCCCGTGGGCCAGTACTGGTCGTCGCGCAACGTGTAGGCCATCGGCGCGCCGAGCTCGCCCGACTGCACGAGATCGCGCAGGTATCGAACGATCGGATGGAACCGCGACTGGAAGCCCACCTGTGCGGCGATCCCTGAGTCGCGCACGGCGTCGCGCAGCTCGCGCACGATCTCGAACGTCGGTGCAAGCGGCTTCTCGGTGAACAAGGGCTTGCCCGCGGCGCACGTGGCGAGCACGTACTCGCGATGGAAGCGCGTCGGCGTGATCAGCACCACGGCATCGACGTCGGGGTTGTCGATCACGTCGTGACCGTTCGGGCCACGGTGGTCCACGTCGCCGGCAATGGCCACGAAGCGATCGACTCCGGCCGGATCGGGATCGGCCGCGGCGACGCAGCGCACGAGCCCGTCCTCGGCGTTGAAGCGGATGGCGACCGCGTGCGCCTGCGCGATCGTGCCGCAGCCGATCACGCCGAGCCGCAGTGGCGCGCTCATGGCTTGCGTACTTCGGTGCTGAAGGTGTTCACGAGCACGGGAGGATAAACAATCGAAACACCGAGGGCATATGGTGCGCGCCGTGAACGACGAGCCCGCCGGAGCGTGGCCGCGGTCGATGCCCGGCATCGGGCGCACGCTCACCACGGAGCAGGAGCTGGCCTGCGCGCTCCGCATTCTCGCGGCGGAGGGGTGGCGGGAAAACCTGTCGGGCCACATCACGGTGGCGGCCCCCGACGGCTCCCTGCTCGTGAACCCTTGGGGCATGTGGTGGGAAGAGGTTCGCACCCGCGACATCGTGCGCATCGACGCCCACGGCGCTGTCGTGTCCGGAGGTTGGGACGTGACCCCCGCCGTGCACCTGCACACCGAGTTGCATCGTGCACGTGCCGACGCGCGCGTCGTGGTGCACAACCATCCGCACCACACCACACTGCTGGCGTGCGCGGGCATGGAGCCGGTGATCTCCCACCAGAACGCCGCGCTGCTCGACGGTGAAATGGTGTTCGTCGACGAGTACGACGGCACCGTCGAGTCGAGCCACGCTGGTGCATGGCTCGCGGCGCAGGTTGGGGCCGCGTCGGCGGCGCTCCTCGCGAACCACGGCGCGATCGTGACCGGCTCCGACTTTGCGATCGCCTGCTACCGCGCCGTGGTGCTCGAACGGGCAAGCCGGGCGACCGTCGAGGCGTTGCAGGCCGGCGTGAAGTTACGAGAGCTGCCGATCGCCGGACGTGCCGCGCTGAAGGCCGAACTCGTGCGCAACGCGCCACCCGCGTATTGGGGCGGCGCGGTGCGCCAACTGCTCGCACGCGAACCGGAAGTACTCACGTGAGCCCCTGGGGGTGGACATGAGCTTGTCGCTCGAGGATCTCGCTTCGTCGGCCGCATTCGGCGGCAACACGGGCCGGCGCGCCGCGGTCACGTTCCTACCCGAACCCGAGGCGCGCGAACGCGTCCGTCCGATCTGGTCGGTCGACGATCACGTGGTCGAACCGCCCGACGCGTTCGCGGGTCGCTTTCCCGCGAAGTTCGCCGATGCCGCGCCACGAGTGGTGGACACCGACGATGGCGGTGAGGCATGGCTGTGGAACGGCGAGCTCCTGCCGAACGTGGGCTTCAACGCGGTGGCGGGGAGGCCGTCTTCGGAGTACGGCTTCGAACCGACGCGCTTCGACGAGATGCGCCGCGGCGCGTGGGACGTGGACGCGCGAGTGAACGACATGGACACCAACGGTGTCGACCGTTCGCTGTGCTTTCCGTCGTTCCTTCCAGGTTTCGTCGGTCAGCGGCTCACCACGTGGCCGAAGGATCCCGAGCTCGGCCTGGCCGCGATGCGCGCGTACAACGATTGGCACCTCGATGGGTGGTGCGGCGCGCACCCCGACCGCTTCATCCCGAACCAGATCACATGGCTGCCCGACGTGGAGCTCGCCGCCGAGGAGGTGCGGCGCAACGCGGCGCGCGGGTTTCGCGCCCTCACGTTCAGCGAAGCGCCCGAGAAGCTCGGGCTCCCGTCGCTCCACACCGGCTACTGGGATCCGCTCTTCGCTGCTTGTGAGGAGACCGAGACCGTGGTGTGCCTGCACGTCGGTTCGTCGGGCAGCTCGCCGATGACCGCGCCCGACGCGCCGCCCGAGACCGTGGCCGTGCTGTTCTTCGCGTACGGCATGTACGCGGCGGTCGACTGGCTGTACTCGAAGGTTCCCGTTCGCTTCCCCCGCCTCAAGATCTGCCTCTCCGAGGGCGGCATCGGCTGGGTGGCCGGACTGCTCGACCGGCTCGACCACTGCTTCAAGTACCAGCTCGGCTATCTGCCCACGTGGCGCGACGTCGACATGACGCCGGCCGACGTGTTGCGACGCAACTTCTGGTTCTGCGCGATCGACGACGCGTCGGGCTTCCTCACGCGCGACGTGATCGGTGTCGATCACATCCTCGTGGAGAGCGACTACCCGCACGCCGACTCGACGTGGCCCGACACCCAGCCTCGCCTCGCCGAGCAATTCGCCATCGCAGGTGTACCCGATGGCGAGGCCGACTTGATGTGCTCGAAGAACGCAATGTCGTTGTTCCGCCTGCCGTGACGGGAGCGGTCGCCACGGCGACGATCTCGAGCGTCGTCGCCGCCCACGCGCGGTCTCAACCCGACGCACTCGCGATTGTCGAGGCGGCGAATGACTTCACGTTGGCGTGGCGCGACTACGACGTCCGAGCCGACGCCATCGCCGCGATGCTTGCGGCTCGCCACCCGAGAGGCGCGCGCGTCGCGATTCACATGCCCGACGGACCGGACGTGCACGTCGCGATGTTGGCGTGCGAACGGGCAGGAATCGTGGGCGTCGGCATCGGGCCGCGAGCGGGCGCGCGCGAGGTGGAACATCTCGTGCAGCGGACTGGTGCCGTCGCGGTGCTTCGCACCCTCGACGACTTCGACGACGATGCCGAGAGCACGGGGGAACCGCTCGCGGCGCCGCCACCCGATCGAGTGATCACACCCGACGAGCTGTGGTTCCTGAACTCGACGTCGGGCACCACCGGTCTGCCGAAGTGTGTGATGCACAACCAGGCGCGGTGGTTCGCATTCCACGACCTCGCGGTGGCAAATGGGGAGCTGCGCGCCGACGACGTGTTCATGAGCCTGCTGCCGGCACCGTTCGGCTTCGGGCTCTGGACCGCGCACTTCACGCCCGCGATCCTCGGTGCGCCGTGCGTGCTCTTGTCGCGCTTCGACGCCGCCGCGGCGATTCGTGCGATCGAGCAACACCGCGTGACGGTGCTTGGAGCCGTGTCGACGCAATTCGTGATGATGCTCAATTCACCGGCGTTCGTGGAGCACGACCTCAGCTCGCTCCGCGTGATGTTCACGGGCGGAGAGATGGTGCCGCCCGAGCGGGCCGAGCTCTGGGAGCGCGCCACAGGGTCGCAGGTGCTCCAGTTCTACGGCAGCAACGAGACCGGCGCCTTGAGCGCCACCACGGCGCGCGACTCGGATCTCGTGCGCCTCAGCACCGCCGGGCACGTGATCGACTCGATGCACGTGCGGCTCTTCGATTCCGACACCGGCGCCGACGTGACCGCGGCCGGCGGACCCGGCATCGGCGCGTGCAAAGGCCCCGTCACCTGTCTCGGCTACTACGACGACGACCAGGGCAACGCCGCGCTCTACACCGACGACGGCTGGATGCGCACCGGCGACTTGTGCACCCTCGATGACGATGGCGTGTTGCGCGTGGTCGGCCGCACGAGCGACTTCGTGATCCGAGGCGGCAAGAATCTGTCGGCCGCGGTGATCGAGCAGGAGTGCGCCACGATGCCCGGTGTGCTGCTCGCCGCCGTCGTCGCCAAGCCCGACGATGTGTTCGGCGAGCGGGTGTGCGTGTTCTGCGCCGTCGATGCCGGCGTGTCGTTCACGCTCGACGAGTTGCGCACACATCTCGAACCGCGCGGTGTGGGCAAGGAGCTGTGGCCCGAATACCTCGTGCTCGTCGAAGGCGACCTACCGCGCAGTAGCGGCGGCAAGGTCGCCAAGGCCGAGCTGCGCGACCGGGCCATGGCACTCAGCGACTGACGACCACCTTCACCACATCGCCTCGAGGAGTTGTTCGAGATCCTCGACGGGCACGTCGCCACCGAAACCGCTCGCCCGGCCCGCCTCGTACGCGGCACTCGCGACGTCGGGAATCTCGGCGCGGCGCGCTCCGACGTCGCGCAGGCGCACCGGCAGGCCGAGCCCGGCCACGAGCGCGCGCAGGCCGTCGGCACCACCGACCACTTCGGCGACGCGTGCGACCGCGCCGGGCGATCGCGGCGTGAGGAACTCCATCACCGGCGGCAGCGTGATGCCCGACGTGATGCCGTGCGGCACGTCCCAGCGTGCGCCGATCTGGTGGCCGAGCGTGTGCGAGAGGTACACCTGCACGTTCACCACGCCGGCCATCGACATCCACGCTGCAAGCTGGCATTCGAGGCGCGCGTCGAGGTCGTCGGGCTGCGCCTGCGTGCGCGGCAGCGCCGCGGTGAGACGCCGCAACGCTTCGAGGGCAAGTGTGTCGGTGAACGGATGGGCGCGCGGCCCCCACACCGTCTCGCACGCATGGTCGATGCTCTTCACGCCCGACGACAACCACAGCTCGGGCGGCGTGGCGAGCGTGACCGCCGGGTCGAGCACCACGGCGAAGGGCGCCATCCGCGGATCGGCCACGTAGGTCTTCACGCCGGTTACGTCGCCGGTCATCCCGGCCGCGGGCGTGTACTCGCCCGCCGAGAGCGTGGTGGGCACGAGGATCTGCGGCATCGCATCGTGCGGGCGATCGTCGAGCAGCGCGAGTGCGACGATCTTGGTGCCGTCGGTCACCGACGATCCGCCGTACCCGACGAGCAGGTCGGCGCCGGCGGCGCGCGCCGCGTCGGTGGCGGCGTCGATGTCGGTGCGCGGCGCGTGTTGGCCGATGCCCACGAACGTGCCCGCACGGCGCGCACCGAGCATCGCCTCGAGGTCGGCAACGAGTGGAGTCGTGTTCGCGAGCGTGCGGCTCGTGATCACGAACACGCGAGTGCGTCCGAGCTCGTCGACGATGCGCGGCACGCGATCGATCGCGCCCGTGCCATGGACGACGCGATCGATCTTCGGGAAGAGATACGACCGCGGTCGCGTCGTCACTCGATGCCGTCCCACAAAGCGACGCGAACACCGATCGGGTCGGCGACCGTACGCACTGTGTCGCCGAGGCCTTGCATGGCCCGTCCCTCGCGCCAGCGCGTCCAACCCGGGTCGCCATCGCCGGCGAACCCGACCCATGCGTCACCGAGATACGCAGCGAGGCGATCGGCCGCGGCTGCGCGCCCGCCGGTGGCGCCGAGGAAGTCGCGCCAGCCTTCGACGTCGAGGGTCGAGAACGTGAACGGAAGATCGACCGCGTGCGCGGCGCCGAGCGGCCGGCCATCGCCACGTGGGGGCGCCGACCAGTCGACGTAGGCGCCGTACACCGCGTCGTGATGTTCGGCGGCGTGGTCGAGGTAACGCCGGGTGGGCATCGCCATTTCCCGGTCGGAGTAGATCGCGCCCCACACGTCGACGGGTTCGTGCGGTAGGCCCGACGCCCGCAGGTGGTCGTCGTAGCGGTGGATGATCTCATCGGCGCCGTCCAGACCGATCGCCGCGTAGCGACTGACGCGTTTGCGCAGGCGTTCGGGCTCCATTGTGGCGGCGTCGACGAACAGCGTCATCTCGTCGCGGGTGACGCTCACGAGCAGGTCGGCGCCTCGGTGCGTGCCCAATTGCACGGCGCGATCCGGTGCTTCACTCACGAGCACGCCGTCGATCGCGGGGTGGAACGGCATGAAACCGACCGCACCGAACACCGCGGGATCGGTCATCACCTTGCTCACCGCGTCGACCAGGTGTTCGGAGGTGGCATCGAACAGCGCGTCGATCCCGCCGAGCGCGCGCACGTAGGCGTCGGTCACCAAGGTCGCGGTCGGCGCATCGAACGTGCGGCCGGTCGACGCGCTCTGCAAAATCGCGCGGTCGAAGAGCTCGGCGCGCCCGGGCGCGCCCAGCAGGTGCGCGATCACGCCGGCGCCCGCCGACTCGCCGAACACGGTCACGTTGGTCGCGTCGCCACCGAACGCGGCGATCTCTCTGCGCACCCAGCTGAGCCCCGCGACCACGTCGTGGAGCCCGCAGTTCGCGATCCAGCCCCGCTCGGCGAGGTCAGGCGTCGGCGCGAGGAAGCCGAACGGTCCGACGCGGTAGTTGAGCGACACCACCACGGCGCCCCGGCGGGCCAGCGCGGCGCCGTCGTACATCGCCTGCGACGCAGCACCCGTGAGGAAGGAGCCGCCGTAGATCCACACCAACACCGGATGCGGACCGTCGCCACTGGGCGCCCACACGTTGGCGGACAGGCACTGCTCGTCGGTCGGCGCGCCGAGCGCGGCGCCGGGCACAAGGTCGCCGCCGGCCGGCTGTGGGCACGCGGCACCGAACGCGACCGCCTCGCGGGTGCCCGTCCACGGCTCCACCGGTCGCGGCGGCCTGCCGCGCGTCACGCGCGCATACGGAATGCCGAGCCACCGCGTCACGCCGTCGCCATCAACCGCGCCGCGCACATCCCCACCGCCAGTCCGAACCGCTGCATCACTCACGTCGCCATCCTCATCCTCAGATGGCCCGCACACCAACTGAGTGGTGCTCCCCATCGACTGTTCGCGCCGAAAGCACCACTCAACCGGTGCACAGCGCGAGACGGATGCGGTCGACCGTCTCGGCCCGATGCCGAGTCACGTCGTCCCACGTGACGATCAGCACGCGCCACCCCAGTCGCTCGATGGCAGCAATCCGCCGCCGATCTCGCTTCCACACCGCATACCGGCCGTGCCACCGGTAGCCATCGCACTCGACAGCAAGCTGACGAGCCGGCCACGCAAAATCGACACGGAACACACGGCCGTCCGCCGCGCGTATCCGATGCTGCCCGACCCAGGGTTCGAGGCCGCTTCTTCGGAGTAGGCCAGCTGTTCGTACCTCCAGTCGCGACTCCAATGCCGGGTGCGAGCCGAGGTAATCGAGGTACCGGGCGACCGATGCCCTGCCGCGACGTTGACCACAGTCGGCCATCGTGCGCTCCAGCTCGGCGATCGACATGAGTCCTAATCGGCGCGCACTCTCGGCGAGCGCGTCGAGCTCTTCGCCGTCGCACTGACCGGCGAGGTCGATCACCGTCCGGGCCGCGGCCGTCGCCGGTATCCCGTCGACGAAGATGCGATGGCGATCTGGCAGCAGCCTCGTTCGGTGCGCCACCACATCGGCGGCGCGGCGCGCTTTCGAGGTATCGCCGAGCACCGACACATGAACGTCGCGCGTTGTCGCGGCCATGTCGAGGCGCAGCAACCGCGCGCCCGTCTCGTGCGAGATCGCGCTGTCCGGCCCGAGCCAGAGCGTGACCGCCTTCGCCCGTTGCCGGGGCGTCAGCGGTGCGCCGGCGACTCGGAGAACTCCGGGCCGGACGACTTCCAGACGACCGACATGCGTCTGATACCGAACCTTGTGTTCGGCGACGCCCACGGACGCCGCTTGGGCAACCGTCAGCACGCCGTACTGCGACTCTGCGACCGCAAGCATTCGACGCCACGCTTCACTCATTGGTTCTCCCCATCGACTATTCGCGCCGAAGGCACCACCCAGTTCGAGCGGGCCTATGGAAATGGGGGAGGTTGGCTACGAGGTGGTGAGTTTGGTGTCGAGGAGGTCGTTGAGGAGTTTGGGGTTGCCTTGGCCCTTGAGGGCCTTCATGGCCTCGCCCATGAGGAAGCCGCGCTTCTTCTTGCGCACCTTGTCGTCGCCGGCCCGCCATTCGGCGACGGCGTCGGCATTGGCCGCGAACACCTCGTCGAGCACGGCGTCGAGCGCGCCCGTGTCGCTCACCTGCACGAGTCCGCGCTCGGCGACGATGTCGGACGGCCGCTTGTTCTCGACGAGCATTTCCTCGAGCACGTCCTTGGCCTGGTTGCGCGACAGCGAGCCGTCGGCCACGAGCGTGAGCAGTTCGGCGAGCGCGCTCGGGTCGAGCAGGTGGAGGGCGACCGCGTGCTCGTGCACCACCGCGAGCACGTCTTGGGTGGCCCAATTCGTGATGTCGCGTGCGGGTACCGACACGGGCGCGGCGGCGCGCACCGCTTCGGCGTAGTCGGCAAGGCCGTCGACGTCGAGCAGCGTGTGCGCCTCGGCTTCGCCGATCCCCCACTCCTCGATCAGCCGCGATCGCCGCGCCGCGGGGAGCTCGGGCATCGACGCCCGCACCTGCGCGCGCAGGGCGTCGTCGGGCGCGACCGGAACGAGATCGGGCTCGGGGAAGTAGCGGTAGTCGTAGGCCTCTTCTTTCGAGCGCATCGACGCGGTGTGGCCGAGGTTCTCGTTCCACAGGCGCGTCTCTTGCTTCACCTCGTCGCCCGCCTCGATCAGATCGGCCTGGCGCCGGGCCTCGTACTCGATCGCGTCGCGCAACGACTTCAAGGAGTTGAGGTTCTTGATCTCACAGCGGGTGCCGAACGCCGACGAGCCAACCGGCCGCACCGACACGTTGGCGTCGACCCGCAGCGATCCCTCTTCCATCTTCACGTCGCTCACACCGATCGCCTTCAGCGTGGAACGCAATTCGTCGACGTAGGCCGCGGCTTGTTCGGCACTGCGGATGTCGGGCTCGCTCACGATCTCGAGCAGCGGCACGCCGGCGCGGTTGTAGTCGACGAGCGACTGCGACGCGCCGTGGATGCGGCCGCCCGCGCCACCGAGGTGTGTGGACTTGCCGGTGTCCTCTTCGAGGTGCGCGCGAGTGATGCCGATGCGCTCGCCGTCGACATCGAGCGAACCGCGCACGCAGATCGGCTCGTCGTACTGCGTGGTCTGAAAGTTCTTCGGCATGTCGGGATAGAAGTAGTTCTTGCGGTGGAAGATCGACTGCGGCGGCACGTCGAACCCGAACGCCTCACCCACTCGCAGCGCGTACTCCACCGCGCGCTCGTTCAACACCGGCAGCGAGCCCGGAAGGCCGAGGCACACCGGGCATACGTGCGTGTTCGGTTCGGCGCCGAACTCATTGGGACAGCCGCAGAACAGCTTGGTGGCCGTGGCGAGCTCGCAGTGCACTTCGAGCCCGCTGACGATCTCCCACTCCGTGCCCGACGTGCTCGTGATGGTGCTCATCGTCCCGCCTCCAGCACGTGCGCCACGCGGAACACGAGCGCGTCGGCCAGCTCTCGCCCGAGCACTTGCACTCCGATCGGCATGCCGTGCACCGGATCGACGCCGAACGGCACACTGATCGCGCAGTGTCCCGCGAGGTTCGAAGGAATCGTGCACACGTCGGACAGATACATCGCCAGCGGGTCGGCCGTCTTGGCGCCGATCTCGAACGCGACGGTGGGTGTGGTCGGGCAGAGCAGCACGTCGAACTGCTCGTAGGCGCGCGCGAAGTCGCGCACGATCAACGTGCGCACTCGCTGCGCCTGGCCGTAGTACGCGTCGTAGTAACCCGCCGACAGCGCGTACGTGCCGAGCATGATGCGGCGCTTCACCTCTTGGCCGAAACCGGCGTTGCGCGTGGCCGCGTTCATCTCGCTCACGTCGGCAGCACCGGCGGCGCGGTAGCCGTAGCGCACGCCGTCGTAGCGCGCGAGGTTGCTCGACGCCTCGGCCGGTGCGATCACGTAATAGGCGTCGAGACCGTGGATCGTCGACGGCACCGACACGTGCTCGAGCTTGGCGCCGGCTCGTTCGAGCACCTCGGCCGCGCCATCCACTGCGGCGCGCACCTCGGGCGCGATGCCATCGGCGTTGGTGAGCTCGTCGACGATGCCCACGCGCAGG
The DNA here is from genome assembly GCA_036501845.1 of Acidimicrobiia bacterium. GTDB lineage: Bacteria > Actinomycetota > Acidimicrobiia > IMCC26256 > PALSA-610 > JBBREP01. The sequence goes on from DASXZO010000108.1 coordinate 90,689, forward strand.
CCCGACACGCCGCGATCGAGACCGGCACCGATCGGCTCGAGCGGGTCGGCGATCGACGTGGAGTCGCACGGGTCGTGGCCCCAGATGGTGTCGAGCAGCAGCGCGGCGTCGCGCGTGTCGTTTGCAAAGGGGCCGATCTGGTCGAGCGACGACGCGAAGGCAACGAGCCCGTAGCGCGACACCGCGCCGTACGTGGGCTTCATGCCGATCACGCCGCAGAGCGCTGCGGGCTGGCGAATCGACCCGCCGGTGTCGGAGCCGAGCGCGAGCGGCGCGAACCCGGCCGCGACCGCGGCCGCGGACCCACCCGACGAGCCGCCGGGCACACGCGCCAGGTCGTGCGGGTTGTGCGTGGGTCCGAACGCCGAGTTCTCGGTAGAGCTCCCCATGGCGAACTCGTCGAGGTTCGTCTTGCCCACCACTACCGCGCCGGCGCCGGCGAGCCGCTGGACGACAGTGGCGTCGTAGGGCGGGCGCCAGCCCTCGAGGATGCGCGAAGAACAGGTGGTGGCGACGCCTCGTGTGCAGAGATTGTCCTTGAGCGCCACCGGTACGCCGGCGAGCGGCCCCGGGTCGTCGCCTTGCGCGACGGCTGCGTCGACGACGTCGGCTGCGGCCCGGGCCGAGTGGGCCATCACCGTATTGAAGGCGTGCACATCGGCCTCGCGCCCGTCGATGCGCGCCAAGTGCTCCTCGAGCACGTCACGCGCGCGGCGCCGCCCGGCCCGTACATCGGCCGCGATGTCGACGGCGTGGTCAACCATCGTGGAACCCTCTCGCGTGGGCGCGGCGATCGGAGGAGCCCAGGAGCGACGAAGGAGCGACATGGGGCCGCAGAGAGCTCGCCGTGCTGCCGAAGGCGGCACAAAGAGTCACGGGGCAATTCCAAGGATGCGGGGCACGAGGAAACGGTCGTCGACCGCCTCGGGCGCGCCGGCGAGCACCTCGTCCCGGTCGAGGCAGGGCCGCGGCTCGTCGGCGCGCAGCACGTTCACCAGCGGCAACGGGTGCGACGTGGGCGGCACGTCGCCGGTGTCGAGCGCGGCGATCTGCGCGGCATGAGCGAGGATGCCGGCGAGCTGCGGCGTGAGCTCGTCGATCTCCTCGTCACTCAGCGCGAGCCGGGCAAGGCGAGCGACGTGCACCACGTCGGCACGCGTCAGGGCAGGCGTTTCCTCGGCCACGGCGCGGAGTCTACGAATGCTCCCTGAACGGACCCGCAGCGATTCAGTACGGGTCGCGGGCGCTGTCGGGCAAGGTCCACCAGGCCGCCGGTGAGGGCTTCCAGTCCGGGTCGGGGTAGATGCAGTCGACCGGGCAGGCTGGCAGGCACTTGTCGCAGCCCGAGCAGAGCTCGGCGATGATCACCACGTCGGGCCCGTGATTGAAGATGGCGCCGAACTGCGATGGGCAATGCCGCAGGCAGGCATCGCAGTTGATGCACTCCGACATCTCGATGCGCAGCGGCGGATTGCGCCACTTCGAGTTGCGCTCGCGACTGTGGATACGGTCGCCTCGCGAGGTCGCCGAGCCCGTGGTCACGGGCGAAACGCTACGCTGCGGCGCCGCCGAGCGCGCCAGCGCCAACGAGGCGTGGTGAGGATCCATCAGGAGGGTGTCGTGGCAGACAAGTACCCGTTCCTCTCGGACGAGTGGGTGAGCGCGGTCGAGAAGATCATGGCCGAGCACGCCGACACCGGCGGCGCAGCGCCGCACGGCAACGTCGTGGTGAACCTCGTGGTCACCGACACGCCGTTCGGCGAGGACAAGTCGATGCACATGGGCAACGTCGACGGGAAGGCCCTCATGGGCGGCGGGCACCGTGAAGGCGCCGACGTCACCATGACCACCGACTACGCCACGGCCAAAGAGGTGTTCGTCGCCAACAACCCGCAGGCCGGGATGCAGGCGTTCATGGCCGGCAAGGTCAAGGTGCAGGGCGACATGACCAAGCTGATGATGCAGCAGGCCGGCGGCGGCCCGAGCCCCGACCTCACCACAGCCATCCAAGCCGTCACCGAATAGCCCACGGTGGGCGGTTAGGTCTCGCCGCGCTCCGCGGTCACGAGGTCGACGTCCACCGACCAGCGGTCGAGGGCACGACGCCACTCGTCGGCGCTGGGAAGCGGCGCATGGTCCCGGGGACCGGGATAGACGGGTCGCCCGAATCCGTTCCCGGGTCGCGCGAGCGGAGGCCTGCTGGTGCCCCCGTACCGTGGTCGGCGCATCGCATTCGATGATGGAATCGACCACGGAGCGTGGCAATAGGTCGCCCGGCCCATTATGGGTGCGCGAACACCTCGAACCCGCCGCAACCGGACAGAGGCAGCGGGACGGATCTACGGATCTATGAACGCGTGCGGGCGTGCAGGTCGCCGGCGCGGGCCGCGAGCTCGGCGACCGTCCAGCGATCGTCCTTGTCGATCTGCTCGACGCCGGTCCACGATTGCACCCGCTGCACCCGGCCGCCCTGCACGATGAACGTCTCGCCTGTGATCGCGCATTGCTCCGAGGCGAGATAGGCCACGAACGGCGAGACGTTGGCCGGATCCCACATGTCGAACTTGCCGGGATCCTCGGGCGGGCCCACCCGATCGCCGAGTCCGGGCGTCTCGAGCGTGAGCCGGGTGCGCGCGCCGGGGCAGATCGCGTTCGAGCGCACGCGGTACCGCACCAGCTCCTTGGCGCAGATCTGGCTGAGCGTGGCGATACCCGTCTTGGCCGCGCCGTAGTTGGCCTGTCCGGGGTTGGAGAAGATGCCCGACGTGGAACTCGTGTGCACGATCGACCGGTCGGGCGCGTCACCACCGGATTCGGCGAGCTTCTTCGACTGCTCGCGCCAATAGGCCGCGGCCGCCTGGGTGGGCGCGAAGTGACCCTTGAGGTGCACGGTGACCACCGCGTCCCACTCGGCCTCGGTCATGTTCACGATCACGCGGTCGCGCAGGATGCCGGCGTTGTTCACCAACACGTGCAGGTCGCCGAACGTGTCGATCGCCTGCTGCACCATCGCGTGCGCAGCGTCCCAGTCGGCCACGTTGGCGCCGTTGACGATCGCCTCGCCGCCCATCTCCTCGATCATCGCAACGGTCTCTTGCGCGGGCGTGGCGCTCGCGCCGCCACCGTGGCTGTCGCCACCGAGGTCGTTCACCACGACCTTGGCGCCTTCGGCTGCGAACAGCAACGCGTGCTCACGGCCCAAGCCGCCGCCTGCGCCAGTGATGATTGCGACACGACCTTCGAGTGCACCCATGCGCGGAATGCTAGGTGCGCTCGTGGCTACGCGCTCAGAGCGACGATGACACTCAGAACACGAGGGTGACGACGGTGTGCAGGCGCACGAGCTTGCCTGCGGCCGGCGTCGAGTACTTCACCGTCGCGCCGGGCGTGTAGTTCGAACCCGAACACTGGAGGCCGAGGTTGGTGATGGCCCGGCACGCAGCGTCGATACCCTTGCCTGCTACCGGCGGGATGGCGACGTACACCGGGCCCTTGCTCACCACCACGGTGACCGCCGACTTGTACGGCTGCGTGCCGGTGGGCGACACGAACTTCACGTCGCCGGCTGGGATCGTCTCCGAGTTCTGGTCGGCGGCGCGCACCACGTTGAAGCTGAGGTTCGCGAGTTGCGCCTTCGCCTGCGCGTACGGCACACCCTGGAGCGACGACGGAATCTGCACCGGCGCGTGGCCGAGGCTCACGGTGAACGTCACGGGGCTCTTGGGCAACAGGTACTGGCCGTCGCTCGGGCTGTGGATCACGATCCCGGCCGCGTACTTGTTCGTGTTGTCGTACACCTTGGTGGGCGACGGGCTGACGACGAACCCGCGGCTCGTGAGCAACTGTTCGGCCTTGGCTTCGGTGAGTCCGACCACTGCCGGGACCTGCACCTTCGCCGGGCCGAGCGACACCGACAGGTTGAGCGCATCGCCCTTACCCAATTTGATGCCGGGCTTCGGCACCTGGTCGAACACGGTGCCGGCCACTGCGGCATTGTGCGCGTCGACGAGATGCACGGCGAAGCCCTGCTCGCGCGCTTTGGCGGCCGCCGCGGCCTGGTCGAGCCCCTGGTAGTGGCCCACCAACACGCCCGAGATCGCGCTCTTCATGTTGGCGAAGAAGATCGCCCCGCCGACGATCGCCGCAACCACGAGGAACGCGACCACGTAGGGCACGAGCCGCCGTTCACCGCGGTACCTGGGTTCGAGCGGCGCCTCGGGAACCACCTCGGGCTCCGACCGGACGGAACCGTTCCCGGGCTCGTAGGGCGCGACGGACGGGTCGTCACGCTCGGCTTCCACCACGAACGCATCGCCGGCAATTGTCGGGTCGGCACCCACGCCGGGCGTCGAACGCCACGCGTCCTGGTCGAACAGCGCGCTCGCCGGAGTGCGGCGTCGCACCGCGTCGTCGTCGCTGTCGCCGTAGTGGGCGGCGTCATCTTCGGCGAGATCGACGAGGTCGATCACGCCTTCCACGCCAATGGCCGAATCGACCGCGCGCGGTTCGGCCACGACTCGCGTGGGGTCGGCATCGCTGCCATCGCGCGATCCCACGAGCTGCAGCGGCGCGGGTGGCGGCAGCGCTTCGATGGCGTCATCGAGCGCGGCCACGAGCGTGCCCGCGTCGGGATAACGGTCGTCGCGATCGACGCGGCCACAACGCTCGAGCACCGCGGTGAGCGGGCCGAGCCGCGGATCGACCACGAGCGGACGCTGGGTGCGCACACTCAACATCGAGATCGTGGTGTCGGCCGCGAACGGGATGGTGCCCGTGACCGACTCCACCATCACGAGCGCGAACGCGTAGATGTCGCTGCGGGCGTCGAGCTGCGTGCCCAGGGCCTGCTCGGGTGACGCGTAGCGCGCGGTGCCGAACAGCGCGCCCGCCGGTTCGGTCCAGCTGGCTTCGGCGAGGGCTCGCGCGAGCCCGAAGTCGGCGATGCGCACACCACCGTGCTCGTCGAAGAGCAGGTTGGCGGGCTTGACGTCGCGGTGGATGATGCCGCGACGGTGCGCGTAGTCGAGTGCTCGCGCCACGTCGCGACCTACATGCGCGGCCTGCGCCACGGTGAGTGTGGTGCCGGCGTCGAGCATCGAACGCAGGCTGCCGCCCTCGAGCAGTTCGAGCACCATGTAGGGAAGGTCGCCGTCGGCGCCCCAGTCGTGCACGGTGACGATGTTCGGATGGTGGAGCGACGCGGCGACGCGCGCTTCGGTCTGGAAGCGGCGCAGGAAGCCGGCGTCCGATGCGAGCGCCTCGTGCAGCACCTTCACGGCCACGCGGCGACGCAGCTTCACGTCGTGGGCTTCGTAGACGCGACCGCTCGCGCCCGTACCGATCGGTGCGCGCAGCAAGTAGCGGCCGTCGAGCATGCGGCCGGCGAGATCAGTGGTGCCCGAGAGGGCCATTGTGGCGACCACGGTACTGGGGCACACGACCGACTCGGTGCCATGGTGGTGGCGGCGATACCGTCGGTGACGTGACCTCGACAGTGTCACCGCCCCAGGGAGCGGGTTCGCGCCCGGCGCGTCCCCCGCGCAACCTGAAGCGCACGATCATCATCGTGCTCGGCGTATTGCTGGCGCTGAACTTCGCAGTCATCGCCACCCACGCGACGCGCAGCACCACCGCGACGCCGGATCTCCCGTCGGGCCTCCTCGAGCTGTTCCCGCCGCGCGGCCAGTTGGTGCGGCCTCAGGACCAGCTCGGTGCGCAGCTCGCCCCGGGCTGGACCGGCGAGCTCACGCTCGACAGCACGCCGCTGCCCGACGATCAGTACGACCCGATCGAGAAGGCCAACAACGCCATCATCTGGCGCCCCGGTCCCGGAAAGGAATTCACCCAGACCGAACCGGGCGACCACACCCTCTCGCTGCACTTCTGGCCGATCCGGGAAGGCCCGAGCGGCACCGACGCGCGCACCTTCAGCTGGACCTTCAAGGTGGGCTGAGAAAGTCACTCGGCGCGAAGTAGCGCCTCGAACGCGGCCTCGTCGAGCACCTCGACGCCGAGCGACTCGGCCTTGGCGAGCTTGCTCCCCGGACTCTCCCCGGCGACCACGTAACTGGTCTTCTTCGACACGCTGTTCGTGACCTTGCCGCCCCGCGCCTCGATCTCGGCCGCGGCCTCTTCGCGCGTGTGCGCTTCCATCGAGCCGGTGAGCACGAACGTGAGACCGGCCATGGTCGGCGCGTGCTGCGGGCCCGCGTCGGCTCGTTCGGGCGCCGCGAAGTTCACGCCCGCGGCGCGCAGCTTCTCGATGAAGGCGCGGTTGCGCTCGTCTTCGAACCACGACACGAGGCTCTCGGCGATGATCGGTCCGACCCCGTCGATGGCGACGAGTTCCTCGAGTGACGCGGTGGCGATGGCGTCGACCGAACCGAGCGCGCGCTCCAATGCCTGCGCTGCGCTCGGGCCGACGTGCTTGATGCCGAGCCCGACGAGCAGGCGCGCGAGTGGCCGTTCCTTGCTCCCGGCGATCGCGTCGACGAGCGCGTTCGCCGACTTGTCGCCGAGCCGCGGCATCGCGGCCAACGCCTCGGGCGTGAGCGAGTAGATGTCGGCCGCGTCGACGATCAGACCGGCGTCGACGAGCTGACCGACGCGTTCGTCGCCCATGCCTTCGATGTCCATCGCGCCGCGGCTGGCGAAGAACACGATGCGCGACCACTGGCGCGCCGGGCAGTCGAGATTCACACAGCGATGGTTGGCCTCGCCCTCGGCCCGCACGAGCGGCTGGCCGCAGTCGGGGCACTCCGACGGAAACACCCACGGTTTGCTGCGTTTCGGCCGCTTCCCCGGCACCGGGCCGGCCACTTCGGGGATCACGTCGCCGGCGCGCCGCACCACCACGGTGTCGCCGGGCCGCACGTCGCGGCGCGCGACCTCGTCTTCGTTGTGCAAGGTGGCCGTCGACACGGTGACACCACCCACGAACACCGGCTCGAGCATGGCGAACGGCGTGGCGCGACCGGTGCGCCCGATGCTCACGTGGATGTCGCGCAGCAGCGTGGTGCGCTCCTCGGGCGGGAACTTGTAGGCGATCGCCCAGCGCGGCGCCTTGCTCGTGAAGCCCATCTCCGCGCGCTGGTCGAGCCGGTCGACCTTCACCACCGCGCCGTCGATCTCGTAGCCGAGACTGTGGCGGCGCGACTCCAACGAGGCGCATTCGTCGTGCACCGACTCGATTGCCGTGTGGCGGCGAATGTTCGGGTTGACCGCGAAGCCGCTGTCGGTGAGCCACTCGAGCGTCTGGTGATGGGTGCGCAAAGGCGGCCCGCCCTCGAGCACCCCGAGTTGATATGTGAAGAGCGACAGGCCGCGCGACGCCGTGATCGACGCGTCTTTCTGACGGAGGCTCCCCGCCGCGCCGTTGCGCGGATTCACCACCGGCGGCCGGCCCGCCGCGACCTGCGCGGCGTTGAGCGCGGTGAACGCGTCGAGCGTCATGTACACCTCGCCGCGCACCTCGACGCGTGAGGGCAGGTTGCGACCGCGGAGCCGCTTGGGCAGATCCGCGATCGTGCGCACGTTCTCGGTGACGTCCTCGCCCACGCGGCCATCGCCGCGGGTGGCGGCGCGCACGAAGCGCCCGTCCTCGTAGAGCGTGGAGATGGCGAGGCCGTCCATCTTCGGTTCGGTGACGTACTCGATCGGTTCGTCGACCAGCTTGGCGATGCGGTCGTGCCACGCCTGCAGATCATCGAGCGAAAAGGCGTTGTCGAGCGACAGCATCGCCACGATGTGTTGCACGGGGGCGAACGTGCTCGCGCCCGCGGCACCGGGAAGTTGCGTAGGCGAGTCGGCAGTGACGAGCTCAGGGTGCTCCTGTTCGAGCTGCACCAATTCGCGCACGAGCGCGTCGTATTCGGCGTCGGTGACCTCGGGCGCATCAGCGCCGTAATACAGGTCGTTGTGGTGCGTGATCTCGCGCCGCAGCGCGCCCACGCGCTCTATCACCGTCTTCGACGCGGCCACGCGCTCGAATCTACCGAGAGGCTCGGACAGACCTACGTGTAGTCGACGTATCGCCCAAGGCGGCGAGAAGAGCGGCGCAGGAGCGTCAGCGACTAAGCGTGGAGCGAGCTCGCAGCGAAGCTGAACGAGCGGGACCGGCAAGCGGAGCGCCAGCGGAGCTGCCGGTACCGCGATTGAAGCGCAGCAATATTCACGCGCCGACGCCGAGGCGAGTGGCGACGGCTTGGCCGTGCACACGCTCGGCGAGCTCGCCGCTGAGGCGCAGCGCGTGCTCGGCTTGGCTGGCACCATGACGGGCCAGACCGCATGCCGGCGTGACCCAGGCCTGCGTACGAAGCTTCACCGGATCGCAGCCGCGGCGCGTGAGCTCGCACCACAGGTCGATGAGCGCCTTCCAGAGCGGCGTTCCCTGTTCGCCGATGGGACGATCGGTGGGCACCGCGCCCCACGCGAGCAGGCCACCGCGATCGAGCAGCCGCGCGAGCGCGACGGCGTGCCCCACCACCCATGGCTTGGCCTCGACGCCTACCACGTCGGGTCCGGCTCCGAGCGCGATGTCGAGCGCGCCGGCGCCGCACACGTGCACACCCACGATGCAGTCGACGTTCGCAAGCGTGGCCGACAGCAAGTCGCTCGCGACTTCTTCGTCGAGCGGCGGCGCATTGTCGCCGGTCCACGCGACCAGGCCCGGCTCGTCGAAGAACAGCACCACTTCGGTGTCGGGGAGCCGTTCGTGCACGAGCTGCAGCAGCGCGCGTGCCCACGCTGCCGAGCACTGCGCGGCGCGGCCGAAGGCGCGGTTCGAGCCCATTCCGAGATCGTGCAGCGCGAGCCCCAGCGTCAGCGGTCCGGTCACCTGCAGTTTCACAGCGCGCGGCCGCTCTTCGCGTTGCGCCGCGACGTCGAGGAACGTGAGCAAGCCGCCGTGCGCGTCGTCGGAGAAATGCGCGTCGATGACGGCACGGGGGCCGGAAGATTCTGCATCGGGTGTGTGCAGCCGCAGATTCGCTTCGGCGTCGACCTCGATCTCGGGCAACGCGCGCAACCAGGCGGCGAGCATGCCTTCGTGCGGCGAGCGGCCTGGTAATTGCGGTGCGCAAGGAAGGTCAGGCAGTGCGGCGAGCACGAGCTGTGCCGCCTCGACGGCATCGACGTGTGGCAACGAGCCGATCGCCGTGGCGATGCCTCCGCGCATCCGATCCCGACCCATGAAGCTTCGTAGTATACGAACGCCCTCGTTCGTGCTCGAAAGCGAAGCACCGTGCTCTGGCCTGCCCGCGTGTTGTGGTTCCTGTTGCCCTTGAGCGTTGGTTTCGTGCTGCGCGACGCGATCGGAACATGGCCTTCCGCAACCGCGATGACCGCCGCAGTGCTGCTCTACGCGGCGTGGGTCGCCGGCCTCGTCGCGCTCGTCGCGGTGCATCCGTGGTCGTTCACCGTGTTGCGCGTGGTCGCACCGAGCGCGGCGATCATCACGATCGTCGCAGTGCGATGGGCCACGTTCGGTATCGTCGTGCTGGCCGTCGTGCATGCAATCGCAGCCACTGTGTGCTGCTTGCACGGTTCCGTCGCGGAGGCCTGCACGCAATCCGCCGCGTACGGCGACGAAGTGCGGCGCCCGCTCCGCACTCCCCCGCCGCTGTGTCTCCTGCTCGCGATCGTGGTGCCGATCACCGCGGCCGGAATCAGTTCGGGTCCGTTGCTGCTTGCCAACGGCGGCACCGTGTGGGGAATCGTGTGCCTCGTGGTCGGGCTCCCGCTCGCCGCGCTCTTGCTCCGGTCGCTCAATTCGTTGACGGGGCGATTCCTCGTGTTCGTACCTGCCGGTCTCGCGCTGTCCGACCCGCTCACGCTGCCTGATCCCGTGCTGCTTCCGCGCGAGAAGATTCTTCGTCTGCACAACGCGCCTCCTCGAGGGCGCGTCGACGGTGTCGACGCCCGGCTCGGTGCGGTCGCCGGCGCGATCGTGATCCTGCTCGACGAGCCCGGCACGTTCACCGTGCGGCGCGGCCGCGGTGGCGCGGCGACACGCGAGGCGTCGAGCGTGTGGTGCACGCCTCAACGTCCGTCGTCGGTGCTCGCGATCGCGGCCGAACGGCACGTCGGCGCGGTCAAGTCGAGCTGACCAGCGCACCACAGCGCGTCAGGTCAACCCGTCGGGCTGGCGATCCCTCCGCCGACCACCACGTCGCCGTCGTAGAGCGCCACCACCTGTCCGGGCGCGACGCGCGGTTGGGGCGCGCGGAAATGCACGACGCGGTCGTGCGCCCGGAAGGTGCAGGCAACGGGAACGCCATGCGCGCTCAGTTGCGCGGTGAGCGGCTGTTCGTTCGTGGGCTTGTCGAGCAACACCACGTCGTCGAGCTGCACACGATCGCGCATGAGCTCGCGCCGTTCGCCGACGGTGACCGTGCTCGTCGCGGCATCCACGTCGATCACGTACCGCCGCTCGCCCAGTGCCACGCCGACGCCGCGCCGTTGGCCGATCGTGAAACGGTCGATGCCGTCGTGGGCACCGACGTCGACGCCGCCCGCGGTGACGATGCGTCCGGGCGCGCGGGGCACGCGCGTGTCGAGGAAGGTCTGGCGGCCGCCCTTGGTGATGAAGCACACGTCCATGCTCTCGGGCTTCGTAGCGGTGCGGAGGTCGAGTTGCGCCGCGTGGGCACGCACCTCAGTCTTGGTGAGATCGCCGAGGGGGAGCATCGTGTCGGCGAGCTGCGATGCGTCGAGCAGGGCGAGCACGTACGACTGGTCCTTGGCCGCGTCGGCGCTTCGCGCCAGGCGCGCGCCATGCGGCGTCGTGACGAGGCGGGCATGGTGGCCGGTCGCGAGCCGATCGAAGCCGAGCTGGCGCGTCCGCTCGAGGAGCCGGCCCCACTTCATCGTGCGGTTGCACGCCACGCACGGGTTCGGCGTGGCGCCCCTTGCATGCGCGTCGACATACGGCTCGACGACGTTGCGAGTGAAGTCGTCGCTGAAGTTGAACACGTAGTGCGGGATGTCGAGCTGGGCCGCCACCCGGCGCGCGTCCTCCACGTCGGACACTGCACAGCAGCCTGAGTCCTGCGCGCCGCCCCACAGCTTCAACGTCACGCCGGTCACGTCGTGGCCCTGCGCGCGCAAGAGCGCGGCGGCCACCGACGAATCGACACCACCGCTCATTGCTACGAGTACGCGCGCCATCACCAGGTCCGTTCTCGATGCCGCGTCGCTATGCCGCGCGCTCGCGCAAGCGGTGCACCACGGCCGGGATGCGCTCGATCGCGGCATCGATGTCGGCATCGGTGCTGGCCCAACCGAGGCTCATGCGGATCGATGCGCGGGCGCGCACTGGATCCATGCCCATTGCGAGCAGCACGTGTGACGGCTCGATCGCGCCCGACGAGCACGCGCTTCCTGACGCCGCGCATACGCCCACCGCGTCGAGCGCCACGAGCAGCGTCTCGGCTTCCACACCCTCGATCGCAACGTGCAGCACACCGGCGACGCGCCGGTTGCGATCGCCGTTCACCACCACGCCACCAATCCGATCGATCACGCCGGCCTCGAGCCGGTCGCGCAGACCGGCGATGCGTGCACATTCCTCGGCCCGCTGGTGGTGGGTGACACGCAGCGCGGTGGCGAGCGCCACGATGCCGGCAACGTTCTGCGTTCCCGCCCGCAACGACCATTCGTGCCCGCCGCCTTCGACGAGCGGCGTGAGCTCCACACCGTTGCGCCGCACGAGCACACCGACACCCTTCGGGCCGCCGAACTTGTGCCCCGACAGGCTCACGAGGTCGAAACCCGACGCCGCGTGCCGGGCGAGATCGACCCACTGAGGTGCTTGCACCGCGTCGGTATGCAGCACCGCGTTCGGCGCGCGGTCGTGCACGATCGTCGCGACGTCGGCGAGCGGCTGCTCGGTGCCGGTCTCGTTGTTCACCGTCATCACCGACACCACGGCCACGTGTGCGCCGGCGCCGTCGAGCGCGGTTCGCAGACGCTCGAGGTCGACCGCACCGCTCGCCGTCGCCAACACCTCACACACGTGATGGCCTTCGGCCTCGAGCCGGTGCGCGGCGCCGAGCACCGCCTTGTGCTCGATGGCCGACACGACCGCACCTTCGCCGGCGCCCCGTGCACGCGCCGCCCAGGCCGCGCCCTTCACGGCCAGGTTGTCGCTCTCACTGCCGCTGCCTGTGAACACCACCTCGTCGGGACGGCAACCGAGCACGTCGGCCACGTTCTCGCGCGCCGCTTCGAGCGCGGTCTTCGCAGCGCGCGACGCGTCGTGACCACCCGACGGATTGGCCGGATGGTCGGCGAGGTACGGCAGCATCGCCGCGATTGCCTCCGGCCGCATCGGCGTCGACGCCGCGTGGTCGAGGTACACGAGGTCGGTCACATCAGCAGCCGATGACGTCGGGGCGATCGAAGCCCTGCATCTCGCACAGCGCGAAGTAGGCGTCACGAATGCCACCGGCGTCGACGATGCTCGTGATGTTGCCGTCGGCATCGAGGTTGAGGTTGGCGCCGTAGATCGCGAACCACACGTCGGTGGGTTCGGTGTTCTCGGCCGGCACCGTGAGGGTGTGGATCGACCCTGCGGGCTCGTAGAGGTAGGAGCCCGCCGTGTTCACCTCGGGGTACTCGACGTACTTCCAGCTGCCCGAGAGCGTGAAGGCGAACACCTCACCGGTGTGCTTGTGCGTCTGCACGAGGTAGCCGGGCTGGAAGCGGGTGCGGATCACCCACAGCCCGGCATCGACATCGACCTGGAGCAGTTGGAGCGTGCTGCCGTCGCCGAGGTCGACGAACGGGAGCTCCGACTCGCCGCGGTGCAGGGCAAGGGGAATCTGGGTGGCGGTCATGACTCAATTGGACCATGCCTCCGTGCGCCACACCAACCACGCCCACACCGATTGCGGGACCCGTTTGTGGGGAATGGACCCGCGCCGGTCGGGGTTCGTTCAGGCACCACGGTTTCGTTGTCGCAACCCCGTGGGACACTCTCATCATGGGTACCGGTCAGCGCTCCTCCGTCCAACTCCAGCTCATCGCCGGCTCCGGCGGGTCCCGGTCGGCCACGGCCCGACGCCACCCTGGCGAGTCGACCGCGGCGCGCCGCACACGGAACTGGCGCCTCGACGCCCACACTCGGGAAATCGGCCGCGAGGGCGTGGCGCAGGCCCGGGCGATCCTGTCGCAGGTCACGCCGCCCGAGCCGCCCGGTCACCGCCGGGCGAGCTGAACCCGCCCCCACCGCGACACGGCACCACCGGCCTGGCGAACCTCCCCACACCGCCTCCGCTGGGTCCGCTCAGCGTTCAGGCGTCAGGAATCCTTCGAGAACCTTTTGCGCCGCACCGGTCGCTGACACGCGCCCGGCCCGCACCTCGGCGTCGAGTAGCTCGGCACTCCTGCGGGTATCGCCGTCGGCCCGCAGGCGATCGAGCAGCCCGTCGGTGATCTCCGACCACATCCATTGGCTCGACTGGTCGGCACGCCGCCCGCCGAGCTCGCCCGACTGGTCGAGCGCGCGCTGGTGCTCGCCCACCGCGTCCCACATGCCGTCGATGCCGTCATGCTCCAGCGCGGAGCAGGTGAGTACGCGCACCTGCCACGACATCGAGCGGGGCCGCAGGAAATGGACTGCGTTGGCGTACTCGGCCGCGGTCGTGCGGGCGGTTGCTTCGAGCGCGCCATCGGCCTTGTTCACCACGATGAGGTCGGCGAGTTCCACGATGCCACGCTTCACGCCCTGCAGCTCGTCGCCAGCCGCGGGGGCGAGCAGCAAGCAGAAGCAGTCGACCATTCCGGCCACCGCTACCTCGCTCTGGCCGACGCCGACGGTCTCCACGAGCACCACGTCGAAGCCCGCGGCCTCGCACACGAGCAGCGCCTCGCGGGTGCGGCGCGCGACGCCGCCGAGCGTGCCGCCACTCGGCGAGGGACGGATGAACGCGTGCGGCGAGCGCGCGAGCTCCTCCATCCGCGTCTTGTCGCCGAGGATCGAGCCGCCCGAGCGCGCGCTCGACGGGTCGACCGCGAGCACGGCCACTTGGTGGCCTGCCTCGACGAGATGGGTGCCGAGCGCCTCGATGAACGTGCTCTTGCCCGAACCCGGCGCGCCGCTGATGCCGACGCGGGTCGCGGCACCGGTCGCCGGCAGCAGCGTGTCGATGAGCGCGGTCGCGGCCTGGCGATCTTCGGCGCGCGTCGACTCGACGAGCGTGATCGCCCGCGCCAGCCCGCGGCGGTCGCCGGCCAGGACCCGCTCGGCGAGTTCGTTCGTGGCCGTCACCGGACGCGCGCTCGGGCGGGGCGAACCATCGCCGCCACGGTATCGGTCGGGCGTCAGACGGAATGAGGTTCGGAGATGCCGCGCCGCTGATCCAGCACCGCGTCGCGAAACGCCGGATCGACGCCGCTGAGCGTCACCCACCGGCGCGAGGCGTCGAGACGCACTCGCACCATCGACACGCACATCGCCGCGTAGGCCGCGATGGCCACCACGAACGCCGCGGCCGCGAACACGAGCCACATCCACGGGGGCTCGTGCAGCGCGCGTGCGATCGCCGCCACCACGAACACTGCAACGGCCGCCCACCCGCCGATCCACCAACGGCGCCAGTAGTGCTGCGTCGCCAGCGACTGGCGCGAGATGGGCACGCGCACGGTGAGCGTGGCCCGACCCGCGGAGAAGGCGATGAATTCGAGCAGCAAGCACCAACCGACGATCGGCACGAACACGAGCAGCGCCAGCAGTGCGCTCGGGCCGCCGATCTTCTGCTCGATCCGCTGGAGCCCGTCGGCGGGTTGACCCGTCTTGGCACAGACGAACGGCGGGTTCCCCCGCACCGCGTCGTCCACGAAGATCTCCACCGAAGCCATCGCCACATCCCCAGCTCGGCCAGCCCGAGCCGAAGCGTAGTTGCGGCGCCCGCCCCGGCGCACGGGCGATGATGGCGGGTATGGAAGAACGCACTTTCACCTTCGAGGGTCAGGGCGGGCTGGCGCTGTTCGCGCGCCGCTGGTCGGGTGACGGCACACAGCCTGGCGACGCGACGGCCGCGGTCGAGATCGCGCACGGCATGGGCGAGCACTCGGCGCGCTACGCGCGCTTTGCCGAGGCGCTCGTCGGCGCCGGCTACGTGGTGTACGGCTACGACCATCGCGGGCACGGGCACACCGCACGCGACGCGTCGGAGCTCGGCGATTTCGGCGCCGGCGGTTGGAACGCGCTCGTCGACGACATGCGCCTCGTGGGCGAGCAGATCGACACCGAGACCGGCGGCCTGCCGCGTGCGGTGTTCGCGCACAGCATGGGATCGTTCGCGTTGCAGCAACTGTTGCTCGACCACTCTCACACCATGCGCGCGGCGATCCTGTCGGGCACGAGCGCGGTCGACGCGCTCGCCGGCGCGGTTCCCGCCGACGACTCTCCCGCCGACCTCACCGCGTTCAACGCGCCGTTCGAGCCCGCGCGCACCGCGTTCGATTGGTTGAGTCGCGATGCCGCGGAGGTCGACAAGTACGTCGACGATCCGCTGTGCGGCTTCGGTGTTGCGAACGCATCGTTGCGCGGAATGGCCGTCGAGGCGCCGCGCGCCGCCGATCCCAGCGTGCTCGCGCAGATCCGTAAAGACCTGCCGTTGTTGATGATCTCGGGCTCGGACGACCCACTCGCGGGCGGCCTCGCGCTCGTCGACCTCGTCGCCCAGCGCTACCGCGAGGCGGGCCTCACCGACCTCACCACCAAGTGGTACGACCGCGCCCGTCACGAACTGCTGAACGAGACCAATCGTAACGAGGTCACCGCCGACGTGATCGCCTGGTTGGGTCATCACATTTCTTGAACATCCCCGCGCGCGGCCACAGCGAATACCGGGTGAACGCAGCTCATCGACGAGCTGCGACGCAACACCCGAGGAGTTGTCATGTCGCTCGTCCGTCTGCTTCCGGCGTGGTTCCACGCCATCGCCGACTATGCCGTCGGTGCCCTGCTCGTGATCGTGGGCCTCGCGGCCACAGGTTCGGCGGGCGCCAAGGCAACCGGCATCGTCGTAGGGCTCACCGTGCTCGCCGTGAGCATGCTCACCAAGTACCCGCTCGGCGTGGCCAAGGTGCTGCCGTTCCCGGTGCACTCGGCCGGCGACTATCTCGCTGCGCTGCTGCTGATCGTCGCCCCGTTCGCGTTGCACTTCCACAGCGGCGACGCCGGCCTCACCGCCTTCTACATCGTGATGGGCATCGCGGTGCTCGCGGTGAGCCTCATCACCAACTACCAGTACAGCCCCAAGCGGACGGCCCAGGCGATCCCGAGCGTCGCCTGACCGCTCCTCGCACGGTGCCCCGTCCGACGGCAACGAAGCCCGTCGGGCGGGGCACTTGCGCGTTCGCGCCCTGGCCGCGGCGGGCAGATGTTGATCCAGGCGCCCCGGACTCACGCCGATACCACCCGCATGGTCGATGTGGCATCGGCGCGACCCGCCACCTTCCCGCCCCCGCCACCGCCGTCGCCGCTGCCGGCACCGACCCCGGGCAAGGCCGCTCGCGTCAGCGCAGTGCTTGTCGCCGCGCTCACGCTCGCCCTGTTCCTCAACACGATCGTGCAGCTCGTGCTCGATCTCGACGAGCGCCGGTTGCAGCAGCGCATCGCCGCCGACACCGCGACCGACCCGACCGCAGTGCCGCGCATGATCGGCCACCTCAGAGGTGCGAGCAGGGTCGCGCTCGTACTCGTGATCGTGTGGTTCGTCGTGAGTGTCGCGTGGACGCGGCTCCGGCGCGGTCGTTCGACAATCCCGGGTTGGCCCGGCGCTCGCGTGCGCGGGCCAAGCTTGAGGCAGCTCGAGCCAGCCTTGTGGTGGGCAGTGATGGCGCTCGTTGTGGCGTCGTTCGCGACGAATGTGCACGTGAACGCGCTGGTTCATTCGTCAACCGGGCCGTCCGACGTCGCGACCTACCGCGGCTGGAACGCGTTCGCCGACGGCGTGCGCGCCGCGATGTGGGCCGGCTGGTTCGTGATCGTGCTGCTCGTGACGTGGTCAGGCCGCGTCGCGGCGACTCAACAACGCAACGATCTTGCCGGCGGCTTCGGGGATGTTGGTGCCCGGGCCGAACACGGCCGCCACACCCGCACCGCGTAGGAACTCGTAGTCCTGCGGCGGGATCACACCGCCACACACCACCACCACGTCGCCGGCGCCTTCCTTGCGCAACGCCTCGATGAGCTGGGGCACGAGTGTCTTGTGGCCCGCGGCCTGGCTGCTCACGCCCACCACGTGCACGTCGTTCTCCACCGCGTCGCGCGCCGCCTCCTCGGGCGTCTGGAACAGCGGGCCGACGTCGACGTCGAAGCCGAGGTCGGCGAACGCGGTGGCGATCACCTTGGCGCCGCGGTCGTGGCCGTCCTGGCCGAGCTTGCACACGAGCATGCGCGGGCGGCGGCCTTCGGCTTCGGCGAACGCGTCGATCGCGGCACGGATGTGGTCGACCTCGTCGTCACCTTCGTACGCGGCGCCCCACACGCCCGAGAGCGTGCGGATCGACGCACGGTGCCGGCCGAACACGTCTTCCATCGCCGACGACATCTCGCCCACCGTCGCGCGAGCGCGTGCCGCGTCGATGCAGAGCTCGAGCAGGTTCGCATCGCCGGCCGCGCCCTTGCGCAGGGCCTCGAGCGCAGCCTCGGTCTTCTTGGCATCACGCGTGCTGCGCAACTGCTTCAGGCGCGCGATCTGTTGCTCGCGCACTGCCGTGTTGTCCACGTCGCGCACGTCGATCGTGGTCTCGCTCGCGGGGCGGTACTTGTTCACGCCCACCACGGTCTCGTCACCGCGGTCGACGGCGGCCTGGCGGCGCGCGGCCGACTCCTCGATACGCAACTTCGGCATACCCGACTCCACGGCCTTGGTCATGCCGCCGAGCGCCTCGACCTCTTCGATGAGCGCCCATGCCGCGTCGGCGAGCTGCTGGGTGAGCGCCTCCACGTAGTACGAACCGCCGAGCGGATCGACCACGTGGGTGACGCCGGTTTCCTCGGCGAGGATCAGCTGCGTGTTGCGGGCGATGCGGGCCGAGAACTCGGTGGGAAGCGCGATCGCCTCGTCGAAGCTGTTCGTGTGGAGGCTCTGCGTGCCACCGAGCACGGCCGCCATCGCCTCGTACGCGGTGCGCACCACGTTGTTGTACGGGTCTTGTTCGGTGAGCGACACGCCCGACGTCTGGCAGTGCGTGCGCAACATCAGCGATGCCGGCTTCTTGGCGTCGAACGTGCGGATGATGCGAGCCCAGAGCAGCCGCGCCGCGCGCAGCTTCGCCAATTCCATGAAGAAGTTCATGCCGATGGCGAAGAAGAACGACAGGCGACCGGCAAACGCGTCGATGTCGAGACCGCGCTCGGTAGCCGCGCGCACGTACTCCCAGCCGTCGGCGAGCGTGAAGCCGAGCTCTTGCACCGCCGTCGCACCGGCCTCTTGCATGTGGTAGCCGGAGATCGAGATCGAGTTGAACTTCGGCATGCGCGTCGCCGTGTATTGGATGATGTCGGCGACGATCCGCATGCTCGGTGCCGGCGGGTAGATGTAGGTGTTGCGCACCATGAACTCTTTGAGGATGTCGTTCTGGATGGTGCCGCTCAGCGCTTCTTGCGCGACACCTTGCTCTTCGGCTGCGACCACGTAACCGGCGAGCACCGGCAGCACCGCGCCGTTCATCGTCATCGACACACTCATGCGATCGAGCGGGATGCCGTCGAAGAGGATCTTCATGTCTTCGACGGAGTCGATGGCCACGCCCGCTTTGCCGACGTCGCCGACCACACGCTCGTGGTCGCTGTCGTAGCCGCGGTGGGTCGCGAGATCGAACGCCACCGACAGACCCATCTGCCCGGCGGCGAGATTGGCGCGGTAGAAGGCGTTCGATTCCTCGGCGGTGGAGAAGCCCGCGTACTGGCGGATCGTCCACGGCCGGTTCGAGTACATCGTGGCCCGTGGCCCGCGCACGAACGGCTCCACGCCGGGAAGCTGGCCGGTGGTCTGCAGGCCTTCCAGGTCGTCGGCGACGTAGAGCGGCTTCACGTCGAGGCCCTCGGGCGTGTGCCACACGAGCGAGTCGGGGTCGGCGCCCTTCAACTCCTTGGCCGCGAGCTCCCGCCAGTACCCGTACGTTGCGTCCGACCCGGTCATGCCCGAACTTTACGGGCGCGCCGCTGGGCCCGTCCTACTCCGACACCACGTCGAGCGCCCAGTGTGACGGCGCCGGGCCACCCTTGATCGCCACCGCACCGCTCGATCGGTCGAGCTCCACGCGGGAGCGGCCGACGGTGAGCAGGCCGGCGCGTTCGGCTGCGAGCTCACCGCCGCCGAGGTCGATCGCAGCGACGCGCGGCCGCACGATCGACACACGATCGAGCCGCACCGGACCGCACGGCTCGTTCACGAGCCACACGCCGCGGCCGCAGTCCGTAGCGACGAGGCCCGACACGTCGACCGGACCCACCTGGCGCGCGCCGCGCGGCGCGTTGCCGTTCACGGTGACCGCACGGTCGCACGCCACGACTGCGACGGTCGCGCGCTCGTCACGGAGATCGCCGACGGTGATGGCACTCGTTCCTTTCGGCCCGGCTTCGATGTTCACGCCCGCACCACCACAGTTGCGCGCCACGCCGGGACCAATCGCACCGATGCCGCCTTGAAACGTGCCCACCGCCTGGCCGCGCATGCCCTCGGCGTGCCAATCGTGCAGCAGCCATGGGCGCGCATCGGGCGCGCGCATCTGCACCACAATGCCGGTCGCGGTCGGCCCGCCATCGTCGCTGATCGCTTCGATCGAGAAGCGGCCGCCTTCGCCACCGAGATCCTGGAAGTGAAACGTCTCGCCGTGACCTTTTGTGGTGTTGCCCGGCGCGTTCTTCACGATTGCAGTGACGTCGGAGTCGCGGCAGCGTTGCAGGCGGAGCGCGTGGGCGACGAAGCCCGCCGGTTGATGCGCGGCGCGCGCGTCGAACGTGACGTCGCGGATCACGAAGCCGTCACGATGTTGCGCGAAGGCGACAGCCGCAAGCACGTCGCCGGGCGCACCCGGCGCTTGATCGTCGTCGAGGAAGACGCGCGCGTTCCCACGCTCACCGATCACACGCGGCGCGGTGAACTGCACCGCGGCACGCATCCGAGGCTCGCCCAGCCACGGCGGCGGGCAGTGCACCCGGAACGTGCCGTCGACCACGAGGTCGCAATCGTGGCGCGCCGCGGCCGCATCAGCCCGGCGGATCCCGTCAGTGGCGTCGACCGAGCCGGTTGGGTCGCCATAGCCGTCGCCACCGATCCGGATCTCCCGCCGCGCCACCACCCGATTCCACCATTTCTATGACCAGGCACCGGGGCTGTCCGTGCCGTTCGGCGCGCTCAGGCGCTCTTGTTCGGTCTCCGATTCAAATTACGCCCGGAAGGCAACGACTGTCTTTGGCGCAGAGCCGTAGACGCTCACCAATTGTCGCGAGCAACCTCTGTTCTAGATGAACATTGACACCGCTACCCGCGGAGTACAGCTCAAGCGTTGCCACTGCAGATCCCGATCGAATCCAGAAGAAATAACGGATGACGTGTTGAGGGCCGATATCCGCAAAGTCTGCCGCGTAGGTCGTGAGTACCCTAGTTTGCGACGTCTTTTTCGACCCGGGCGTGAGAATCATGCTCCAATGGGTCGAAGAAACGACATCTCGGTTCTGTCGGACTCCGTCTTGTAGGAAAGCGAGATAGCATCGGCGACCCTTATGGCCAGACACCGCCGCAAATGCCGAACTGGCCGCGGCCATAGATGCATATCGCAGCAGTGATGAAGCGACGACATGGCCGCGATCGTCGAACCACGTTGGCCCAACCTCGGTAGGAACATCGGCCTGCCGCGCATTCAGGCCAACACATCGCCAGAACCGGTCGCTCTGTTCATGCCCGGCCGTAAGCGAGCCACAGCTCTTCCAACCGGTTGGCAAGTCCTTGGCTGCGATCGCCACCGCTTGAGCCGACATATGGTGCACGCCCTCGGGCGCGCCACCGCAACCCACCAAGATTGCCACCACGGCAAGCAGAGCACTCCACAACCAAATTTCATATCGGCTGTGCTGTTTGGGTCCGGTCAGCCGCATGACCTTCACATCATCACTTTGCGAGCCAATACCTTTTGATATGAGCAGGCGTGCAGCCGATCGCTTTATCCCGCATTACGAAACAGTGGAATCAAACCAATGATCAGCATAACGATGGCCGCCGTCGCGCAGACGAGTGGCGCCGCCCACGTCGATGTGTCCACCACTTTAGGAATTGTTCCGCGCGGTCGAGTCCGGTGCACCCATCGGTACCACCGCCGAGAGGCCACAGCAAGCAATCCAAAGACTACCGCGAGACCAATACTACCGTAATCCGGTGAGTTAACAGCCACGACCAGGCGAACGCTGTCTTCGTAAATCACGTTTGATATCTCACATTGGTCACGTAAGCGCGCCAGTCGCAAAACTACTATGGGCCGAGAAAATCCCCATTCGGCTGACCGGCATCGTAACCGTAACTACCGTTCGATACGGGATTCGCGGGATTTACCTGTGGCTTGCTCGTTGCACTCGACAATGGAATGAGTGCGAGAAGGCTCGCAAACACGGCGACTGCAAGAGCCACGCTGATCACGCGCACACGCAGAACAGGACGAACCCAATGACGACGCGCCACGCCAAACCCCCAAATCCGCGCACGCCGCCCAGAGCGCCTACCGCCAAAATTGCTATGTGACCTGCGGTCTACGCAGCAGGGGCCGAGACGTCAAGCATGTTGAAATAGCGCGCAACGCCCGTTGCATCAATGCGACAGCCGTACATCCAGGTCAAACACCTCGCCTACCCGTTTGCAAAACCGAAGCAAAACTCCGCCGTCAGCGCCGACTCGACGATGGGTCGGCCCGTCTCCCACCGTCGGTGCCGAGCGACTCGCGGGTTCGTGGATGCCGCGACCGGCGGGGCGCGCCCGTGCCGCAATCCGCGATCGAGGTCGCAGTATAAACAATCATGAGACATCTTGACACAACTTGACACGCATGGCAGAGTGACGAGTCATGGAGACGCTCGCTGTGCGGCCGCTGCTCGAGCCGGCTACCGACACCTTCGGCCACGACCCGCGGTCTTGGTACAGCGAGACGTTCTGGCTGCCCACGATCGGACCTACCTGCCTGTTGTTGCTGCGGCGCATGGCCGACGGCTTCGACCGCAACCCCGAAGGCTTCGAGGTGCCGGCGAGCGCGCTGGCCTCGGCGCTCGGGATCAGCGAGAGCACGTCGCCGAACGCGCCGCTGCAACGCTCACTGCGCCGCCTCGAACAGTTCTCGCTGCTCGTGCGCGAGCCGCCGGCGAGCGCGGGTGAAGCCGCCAATACCGGCGTACTGATCCGCCGCTACCTGCCGGCGATCAATCGCCGCCACATCCGCCGGCTTCCCGAACCCGTGCGCGCGCTGCAGCACGAATGGGCCGAAGCCCAACTCACTCGACCGATCCACGACAGCGCACGCGGCCACGCGCGCCGCATCGCGCTCTGCCTGCTCGGCGAAGGCGACAGCCCCGACCTGACCGAACGATCACTCGCGCGCATCGGGTTCTCGTCCGAGCTGTGCCGTGACGCGATCGACTGGGCGATGCAACGCCACCTCGACGCTGCCCGCGCCGTCGCCTCCTGATCTACCTGGACGAGCGCACCCTCTCCCACCTCCCTTCCACAATCGAGACCCCTCGGCGCGCGGCAGACACCCGTTCCCCTCGCCCACGCCGGGCAATCACCGGGTCGGGCAGGGCCCCTCGTCAACCTGCCCGGCCCGGTTTCAAATGCGACGCAACACGGTGCGGGCGCCGGCGTACGTTCACCTGATGGCCCTCGAGTTGCGCCCGAACTGCGAGTACTGCGACGCCGACCTTCCGTTCGACTCGCCCTACGCTCGGATCTGCACCTACGAGTGCACGTTCTGCGCCGCGTGCGTCGACACCGTGCTCATGAATGTGTGCCCGAACTGTGGCGGCGGGTTCGAGCGCCGACCGATCCGCCCGAGGCACGAGTGGCGCCCCGGGCTCTCGATCGTCCACCTCCCGGCGAAGACCGAGCGCCCGCATCTCTCGTACGACCGCGCCGACATCGCCGCGCTGACCGCGCGACTCCGCTCGACCCCGCCGGGCGACCGCTGATCGCTGATCGCGGCGCAGCCGGTCAGGCGGCTTGCTCGGGTAGCGCTCTGTTGCAGAGTGCGTAGGCCCGGGCGCGTACGGCCGCTGCGTCTTTGCCCTGTTGGGTGATGATCTTGTCGGGCGGGCGTTGTGGGTGGCTGGTACCGAGGCAGGTGCCATCGCTCGAATACCACTCGAGCGTGCCGTTGGCGTTGCCCACGACGCGACCGTGACCTTCGTGCAAGAACCGGTGGTGGCCGCGCCCGCGACAGACGAGGATCCCGTGTTCGAGGTCGGTGAGCCCACCGTCTTCCCACGTGGTGATGTGATGCGCCTCGCAGTGGCGCGGTCCGAGATCACAGCCGGGGAAGCGACAGCCACCATCGCGCACGACCATGGCGCGGTACTGGTCGGGCGTGAACGTGCGCTCCTCGCGGCCCATGGCGAGCGGCACGCCATCGTTGTGGATCAGCACGGCCTGGGTGATCGCGTCGCACGCCAGGCGGCGCATCGTGTCGGGTGACATCTGGTACCCGGAAGCGCTCTGACAACGCCCGAGCGCGTCACCCTGCCTGGTCTGTACGTCCTCGACGAGCAGCACGTGCGGACGGTTCCCGCCGCGCGGCTGGTCGTCGCTCCATTCCCGCATGATCTCGACCACCGCGTCGTGCCGCTGCTGCGCGGGCGAACGCGGATCGTCGCGTTGATGCAACCGCGCGTACATCTTGTCGATCGCGTGCTCCACGACCTCGGCACCTTCGGCATCGAACCGCGCATCCATGTAGCCCACGCCCTCACTCGTGCGCGAGAAGTGGAGAGCCCGTTGATCGTGATCACGTTCATCCGCCGTGTGACCGCTCCCGTCGCGGCCCAACTCGGCATCGACCGCATCCCGCCAACGTCGTCCCACAAGTGCGACATCATCGGGCGTGCCAGCCTTCGCCACGTCACACAACGCCGGTTCGAACACCGCGAACTCTTGGTTCGCACGTGCGGCGCTGCGGACGCGCGCCATCACCGCCACATGCTCGCTACCGATCTCCCCGGCACGCCACGCCTTGGTCGCGGTAGGCATCTCGTCGAGCTGGCGCGCCACGTGCATCCGATGATTCGCCACCCGCGACGTGCAACGCGTCTTCGCCGCCAACCACCCCGCCGCCGACCGCGCACCCTCCGTGGCCCACTCGCCCGACGACTGGAACTCCACCAGCCGCCGCGCGATCTGCGCATCCAACCGCGCACGCGACCGCTCCAACCCCACCAACTCGTCACGCAGCGAGCGGCCCACGACCTCTTCGTCGGCCAACTCGTTGACCGCGTTCTCGATCTGCTCGACCGCCCTCGTCGCCGGCCCAACTCCGGTGGGCATAGCTCCATGATAACGAACACCTGTTCGGATTGCAAGCGAAGTTGCACGAGTTTCAGAAACCTGCCGAGCGACACATGCGTTTTGGCGTGACTGGCGCTACATTGGCGCCATGCCGAGCGTGCAGATCAAGGATGTGCCTGAGGAAACGCACGCAGTGCTCAGGCTGCGCGCGGCCGCCGCGCACCAGTCATTGCAGGAGTATTTGCGGTCGAGGCTGATCGAGGAGGCGAAGCGACCCACGCTCGACGAGATCCTCGATCGCGCCGAGGCGCGCAGTGGAGGCTCGCTCCGTCTCGCCCAGGCGGCGAAGACGGTGCGGGAGGACCGTGCTCGTCGTTGACGCCAGCGTGATGGCCGTGGCCTTGGTCGACGACGGTCGCGACGGCGACGCCGCGCGCAGGCGCTTGCGGAACGAAGACCTGGCCGCGCCTGAGATTCTGGATCTCGAAGTGATGTCGGTGCTGCGCCGTTATGTGGACCGCGGGACGGTGCGGGCCCGGGCGGCAAGCGCAGCGGTTGCAGACCTTCTGCGCGCACCTATCGCGCGTTCGTCGCACCGGCCACTCGGCGACCGGTGCTGGCAACTCCGCGCGAATCTCACGCCGTACGACGCCGCGTACGTCGCGCTCGCAGAGTTGCTCGAGGCTCCTCTTGTGACTGGCGATGCGCGGCTCGCCGCCGCGCCGGGCGTTCGTTGTGAGGTTGAAGTACTGAGACCCTGATCCACAAGGCTTGGCGCACGCGGGCAGAACTGGGCTCGCGCCGGACCCGGCGTGGTTCATTGGGCTCCGGGAACCTTCTGAGTACGCTCGTTCGTCTCAGGAGTGCACGCGAACAATTGGGGGTCGCCGTGGCACAGGATTCTTCTCGGCCCGACACACCGGCACCGATCGACGTCGTCGAGTTGTCGCCGTCTCCGGCACCGTCGGGCAACCGGCGGGCGCGCGCACTCACCGTCGCGCTCGTGGTTGCCGTATGCGGCGCGCTCGTGGCGATTCCGCTGTCCGACCACCACCACACGCAGGCACCGCATCGCACCACCGCGGCGCATCGCAAGCCGCCGACGCACCACGAAGTGCGCACGGTCACTCCGCACCACACGCTCAACCCCACGGTGGTGAACGCGGTGTTCGGCGCGCTCACCAAGACCGCGGCGAGCGGCAGCCTCTACACGTCGTTCGACATCTCCGAGCAGCCGTCACCGAACCCGCCGAAGCCCACATGCGACACCGAACAGATCACGGGCGCGAACGGTTCGGGGTCGATACTGCGCGGATCCTCCCCCGTGCACGGACCACCGGTCACCGTCCAATCGCACAGCATCACGGTGTGCCACCAGGCGCAGACGCAGGGCCCGCACGTGACTGGTCACGGCATCATCAACACCGCGCCCGCCGCGAGCACGAACGAATCGATCGTGCCCGGGCTCGGCGCGGTGTCGACGCGCAACGACGGCACCCACCTGTGGGAAACGGGTGGCGCCAACTACGGACTGGAGCCGAACGGCAACGAAGGCGCGAGCAACTCGCTGTCGGGCTTCGCGAACCTCGTCGAAGCCACGCTCGGCCCGCGCGAGGGATCGTCGGCGATGCGCGGGCTCGGCAGCCCGCTCGGCTACCTCGAGCTCGACCGCCGCAACGTCACCGACGGCTCCTACATCGGTACCGGAACGGTCGGCGGCGTGCCGGTGCGCCTCTACAGCATCACGCTCGACATCATGGATTACTCGACGATCCCTGGCAGCACTGCCGAGCAAACCAAGACGATCACCGATTCGCTCGCAGTGGCACGCGAACAGCACTACACGTCGTCGACGATCGTGCTCGCGATCGACGGCAACGGCTTCGTGCGCCAATCGCAGGGCACCGACCACTACGCCGACGGCGGCACCGCCACGGTCGACGCGACCTTCTCGGGCTACGGCTGTGCCGGCCGCATCGTGATGCCGGGCGCGGCCACCCCGCCCACGACGACGCCGCCCACGACCACACCGTCCGGCTGCGCAACGCCGCCCGCACCAGTGCCGCTCCCGACGACCAAGCGCTGACGAAACACGGCGCACACCACTAGCCGCGCGCCGGTGCGAGCTCCGGCAACGGGTCCAGCTCCAGCACTTCCGGCTCGGGCGGCGGGCCACCGATTCCGAAGAGGTGCTTGGCCCACACGATCCACACCAGGATCGCAAGGTTGATCACGAACGCGGCGACCCGCAGGAACGTCACCCGTTCCGCGAGCTCGCGGATCTCGATCGGTAGGAACACGGCAGTCGCGACTGCAGTGAGGTATTCGGCCCAGCGCCGTTCGAGCCACAGGCCGATCGCTTCGAGAATCGAGATCGCGGCGTAGCCCAGCGCGAACAACGCCAGCACGAGCAATGAGTGCGGGCGCAGGTTCGCCACGTGCGTGAGCAGTCCCGCGAGAAGCGAGTGGCTGTCGAGCCCACCGTGACCGTTGGCGGCTTGCGTCAGCGTGTTCAGCGTGTGCTCGGCCCACGCGTGAATGCCGCTGAGATCCCAGCGCACCGCGAGCGCCGCGATTCCCACCGCAAGCGACGCGAGCGCGTGGAACGTGCGGTCGACCGCGATCACGCGGATCACCACGGCCTGGCGGAGTGCGCGCCCGCGCCGAGGGCGCTCCAATTCGGCAACGTCTTCGACGCGCATCGTCGTGCCGGGTTCGGGTGCGGCCACGACCATCCAGGTGTCGCAGCGCAAGCAGCGGACAAAACGACGACCATCGGCGGTGTGACGCGCGACGAGCACGTGGCCGTCGTCGAGCGGGTCGATCGACGCGCCCGGCGTTGCGTGATCGCGCACCCAGCACACGAGCAGCTCGGGCCGCGGCAAAAGGTTCATCGCGTGCTCACGCGTACGTGCGCACGAGTTCGAGCACGGCGTCGGCGTCGGGGCCTTCGCCCACCAACGCGGTGGTATCGGGCGCCACGCGACGTGCCGCGACTGCGCACAGATCGGCGCCCGGCCCACGAATCACGGTGGCCGCGTCGTCGGCCGGCCTGAACGACCACGGATCTCCGTTCGGACCGGTGAGCAGGAAGGCCACCGGTCCCGAGAGGGATCGGTCGGCACGCTCGAAGGCGTAGGGCAGCGTGCGCCAGGCGAGGCGAGCGATGGGACGAAGCCGATCCGACGGCGGGAGTTCGACGCCCACGGCCTCGGCAACGTCGCCGGTGTGGATCCACGTCTCTGCGAGCCGGGTGGTGGCGAGGGTGAGCGCCGACAGCTCGCCGGCGACCCACTGCACTCTCGCGTGCGGGTCGCAGGCCAGCAACGCCGCGCGCAGCTCGTCGCCCGATCGTTCCCATCGCGCAAGCAACAGGGTGTCAGGCCCGCCGCGCTCGTGGGCAACGCGCACCGCCGCGGCGTCGTCGATCGAGCGCACAGCTTCCGCGTCACCGTTCGCCACGAACGTCACCGCGAAGTCGTCGGCCACCTCGGCAAAGCGTCCCGTGGCACTGGCAATCGCCAGCTCGTTGGTCTGCGCGAGATGCAACACCACGTCGGCGACGTCCCAACCGTCGCAACGCGTCGGCGCGTGCCAATCGTCGGGCTCGCAGTCGACCAGGAGGATCTCGAGCTCGGTGTGCTGCGCCCAGAGGTCGTCGACCATCGGCGCGAACACGTCGGAGCTCACGCGCGCTTCATCCCGATGATCGTCATCAGCCCGGGCGGCAAGGTTTCGCCGCCGAACGCGGCGCCGACACGAGCATCCACCCCATGTTCTGCGAGCAACGCAGGAACGCGCGCGGTGTCGATCAACACGTTGTCGTGGCGCTCGTCGTCTCGCCGCCAGGTGCCGTCGTCGTTGCGCAAGAACGTGGTCATCTCACGCACGTAGCGATCGGATGTGGGCGAGCTCTGGATGCTGACGATCGCCCAGTCGTCGCCCACACGACCTTGCGATACCGACTGCGGGCGCAACCGCGCCCAGTCGAAGTCGCACAGGTCGATCGCGAGCACTCCCTCGGGTCGCAGCGCGGACGCCGCAGCGACGAGCGCGCGGTCGAGCGCGTCTTCCGTGGGCAGGTAACTCAGCACGTGACCGATCGACACGATCGCATCGGCATCCGGGATTGGATCGTCGGGCAGCGCGACGACGCGGTGCTCCATCGCGCCCGGCGCGTACTCGCGCGCGAGGTCGAGCATCGCGGGCGACGCGTCGGTGGCGATCACACGATGACCGGCGTCGACGAGATAGCGCGTGAGCAACCCACTTCCACAGCCGAGCTCCACCACCGTGCCGCTCTTGGCGCGCACCTCGGCAAGCAACGCGAGAATTCCTGGCGCGCACAGGTCGGCGTGGAAACCGAACCCGAGGTGGTGCACCAGCGCGAGATCGCGCCGGTAGTACGGCTCGTCGGCGGCAACCATGCCCCCATCTTTACCCATCGCTACGGTGCAGACGATGGTGCAGCGCAAGCACGACGACGCGCTCCGCGACCGGGTGCGCGAGAACCTCGGTCGCTTCGATCGCCGTTCGCACGACGACGCGGCCCGGCGGGCCGCGGTGGCGATCGTGCTCGTTCCCGCGGACGGCGAGTGCTGCTACCTGTTCACCCAACGATCGTGGGAACTGCGCCGCGGCGCCGGCCAGTACGCCCTCCCCGGCGGTGCGCTCGACGAGGGCGAATCATTGGCCGACGCAGCACGGCGCGAGCTGCACGAAGAGCTCGGCGTGGAACTCGGCCCGGAGTCGGTGCTCGGCGCCCTCGACGACATCGTGACGCTCACGGGCTTCGCGATGACCCCCGTGGTGCTGTGGAGCCAACGGCCGGTAGAGCTCCGCCCGAACGCGCTCGAGGTCCACGAAGCCTGGATGGTGCCCGTCGCCGAGTTGGATCATCCGGAGGCGCCGCGCCGCAGCCCAGGTGTTGACCCGGAACGGCCGCTGCTGCACATGCCGGTGCGGGGTGAGTGGATCAACCCGCCCACGGCGGCGGCCCTCTACCAGTTCCGGGAGGTGTGCCTGCACGGCCGCATAGTGCGCCTCGACGACGTCGGCCACCCCCAATGGACGGCTCGCTGATCGGGCGGTGAAGAAATTTCTCGACGAGGTGTCCTCTGGCGGGCACCCCGTTCGTGGTCAGGGGTGAAGGGCCGGTTCGGAGCCGGCCGCCGACGAAAGCGAGCCCCAATGACCACGACCCTCATCGACTCCGTCACCCCCACCATCACACCTACTGGCACCCC
>DASXZO010000109.1:0-12291 GCA_036501845.1 Acidimicrobiia bacterium
CGAGCTTGGTGACCGTGAGATCGGCCTCGAGCGTGCCCCCCTCGTTCAGCCACTGCGTGTACGTGATCATCCCGGCCGGGCCATCGACGTGGTTGGCCGAGATGTGGTTCAAGATCCGCCCGGCGTCCCGCCCCTGGACGATGAACTTGGACATGAAGGACATGTCCATGACGATGACCCCTTCGCGTGCCGCCTCGTGCTCCGCGCGCCAGTACGGGAACCACTCCTGGCGTCCCCAGGAGAACCCGTCGACCTTCGCTTCGATCCCCGCCGGCGCGTACCAGTCGGCTCCCTCCCAGCCGCTCACGTCTCTGAAGTAGGCCCCCGACGCGGCGAGGCGATCGTGGAGCGCCGACTTCTTCGCCCCGCGCGCCGTCAGCATCGACCGCGTCGGGTAGTGACACAGGTAGACCATGCCGAGCGACTCGACCGTGCGCGTGCGCCGGTACTCGGGCGTCGCCTGATACGGGTGCAGCCGGTCGATGTTGATGCCCGTGACGTCGACGTCGGGCGTGCCATCCACGATCCATTGCGCCAACGCGCGGCCGATACCGCCGCCCGTGAGAATGCCGATCGAGTTCAGCCCGGCCGCGACGAAGTAGTTGCGAATCTCCGGCGCCTCACCGACGATGGGCGAGAGATCGGGCGTGAAGCTCTCCGGCCCGCAGAAGAACGTGCGCACGCCCGCGTCCTGCACCGCCGGGATGCGCCGCATCGCGGTCTCCACGTAGGGACCCATGCGATCCCAGTCGGGTGCGATCGTGCCGAATGCAAAGGAGTCGGGAACCGCGTCGACCATCCACGGCGCGCATACCGGCTCGAACAGTCCGAGCAGGATGCCGCCCGTCTCCTCACGGAAATAGCCGAACGACGCGGGGTCTTCGAGCACGGGTAGCGAGCGGTGCACCCCGTCGATCGGCTCGGTGATCAGGTAGTAGTGCTCGGCCGCCTGCAGCGGGATCGACACGCCGTCGCGCTCGCCGAGCTGACGACCCCACATGCCCGCGCAGTTCACGACATACTCCGCCTCGATGTCGCCCTGGGCGGTACGCACGCCGTGCACCACCCGACCGGCGGCCGAACGGTCGACGAGCACCCGCTCCACTGCGACCTGTTCGGCAATCCGCACGCCGCGCAGCCGCGCGCCTTTGGCGAGGGCCATCGTCACGTCCACCGGGTTGGCACGCCCGTCGCCCGCTACGTAGAAGCCCGCGAGCACGTCGTCGGTGCGAGCGAGCGGGAACAGCTCGGCCACGTCGCTCGCCGAGATCTCGTGCACGTCGACGCCGTGAAAACGGTTGAACGCGGCGACCCGGCGATACTCCTCGAGCCGGTCGCGATCAGCGGCGAGCTCGATGAACCCCACCGGTTCGAATCCCGTCGCGACGCCCGTCTCCTGTTCGAGCCGTGCGTAGAGGTCGCGCGTGTACACGCGCATCTCCGTGGATGTCTGCGACATTGAACCGAACGTGACCACGAGGCCGGCTGCGTGCCAGGTGGTGCCCGACGTGAGCCGGTCGCGTTCGAGCACGAGCACATCGTTCCAACCGTTGGCGGCGAGGTGGTAGGCGACCGAGCAACCGATCACGCCGCCGCCGATCACCACGACACGAGCGCGCGCAGGAAGCGGCTCGGTCATGTGGTGGATGCTACGGGGACGGGGCGATCAGTGGATCCAACTGCCCACCGAGAACTCGCTCGTGCTGCCCTTCGGTGTGGTCGTGTCGACAGTGACGGTGTGGCCGAATGCCGCGCTCGGCGACGCGAACGTGGCCACGCCTGAGGACGATGCGGTGGCTGTCGCGAGATACGTCTTGCCTTGGCCACCCAAACCCGCGCCGCGCGACGACAGGAACAACTCGACCACGCATCCCGCACACGTCTTCACCGTGGTGGTCGAGCGGTCGGATTGCGTGATCGTGGGTGTGCGCACGCCTTCGTTGGTGTCGGGATCACCCACGTTGGTGTTCGCCTTGCCGAACGGTGTGAGATCGATCGCGAGCGCGTTGGTCGAGTTGAAGATCGAATTCCGCGTGAAGTGGTTGAAGTTGGTGGGCTGCGGGGTGTGCACCGGCGGGCTGATCAGCGTCGGTTGCACCATGATCGCGTGGGCGTTGTTCGCGATCACATTGCCGGGCCCGATGATGTTCGAGAAGGCACCGGATTCGATGAACACGCCCACCTGGTTCGGGGCCGACGCACCGTTCAGCAGGATGCCGATGAGGTTGTCGGTGACCGTGTCGTTGTTCGCGCCCTTGTCGATCAGCACGCCTGGGCCACCGTTACCCGCGATCACGTTGGCCTCGACGAGGTTGTGGTTCTCGTCGGGCGGGCACGGCTTGCCTTCGCAATTGCCCTTGCCCTCGAGATGCACGCCGGCCGCGTCGTTCTGCGTGAGACCGCTCGCGGCCGTGCCCGTGAGGTTGGTGCCGATGTAGTTACCGATGATCTCGTTGAACATCGTCGAATGCTCGTGCGAGATCTCGATGCCATTGCCGTCGTTCCCCGACAACACGTTGTGCTGTTCGCTGCCGGTCCCGCCGACGAGCGTGTGTTGCGTGCCGGTGTTGATGTCGATGGCGTAGCCCGAGTCGCCGCGCCGCTGGCTGCCCGTGGGATCGAGGCCGATGATGTTGTTCTGAATCGTGTTGTCGGTCGTCGGGAAGTTGTAGGTGGCGATGCCGTGGTGCGAGCAGCCGCCGATCGTGTTGCGCGCGGCGTTACCGGGCGCGCCGATCACGTTCTGGTGCGCGCCGCCCGCGATCTCCACGCACGACGAACCGTTCACCAACTGATGGTGCGGGTCGAACGCGCCGCTCGGCGTGAGACCGATGATGTCACCGACGATCGTGTTGCGGTCGGACGACACCTCGCCCATCTCGAAGGCGCGCCGGAAGCCATGCAAGTCGAGGCCGCGGAACGTGTTGTTCGGCGTGTTGATCACGAAGCCTTGGAAACCCGTAGGCCCTTTGCCCACGATCTCGATGGTGCGCACCCCGTTGTCGGCGACGGCATCGGTGTTCGCCCGGCTGCCGGGCTGGGTGAACCCGTCGACGGTGATGGCGTACTTGCGATTCGCGATCGCCGGGAGCTGACTATTGAGCTGGATCGTGTGCACGCCCGTGCCTGCGATCGCGAACGCGATCGTGACCGGTCCGTTCGCGGCATTGGCTTCCTGGACCGCGGCGCGCAGCGTGCACTCATTGGCGCGTCCGGTCATGCACACGCCGTTGAGCTTGGCGTCGCCGCTGTCGGCCGCCGAGTTGACCGTGAACGTGCGTGCGGTGCCCGCGGCGAGTGCCGGCGCCGGCGGAGTCACGGCAGGTGCAGCCGCCTTGCGCGCCGGAGCGACGGTCGTGGTGGTTGTGGAAGGCGCAACCGTGGCGGTCGTGGCGGGTTGCGCAACCGTCGTGGTGGTCGTGGTGGTCGTGGGTTTCGGCGCCAGAGTGGTGCTCGTGGTGGGCTTGGCCACCGTCTTGGCCCCGGCCGGCGCGATCACGCTCAAAAGCCCCAGAACCGCCACCGACACCCCAACGCCCACGAGCCGCGCGACATGCATCGCTGTGTCTCCTCGCCCTCTGAAATCAGGAGCCGCTGGCCGCCCCCGTGCCCGCCCGCATTGCCCGCATACAGTCACGAACGGCGCGAAACGTGACCGCGCCGAGGCTAGGGGAACCACTGCACTCCGTGGCAGTCGCCCCACGAGAAATACCCACAGCACAAAAGAAGGCGCCCCCCTTGCGGGGGGCGCCGATGAGATTCACTGTCTGACCGAATGCTCGGAAGGGGCTGGGGGGCGGGACCGAGCGCCGATCAGGCAGTTCGTGGATCCGGGAAGGGGCGGAGTCTCTCCGGACAGCCATCGGTCTCCCCCGGCCGCGAAAGCTCCAAACCTGATTTCCTGAAAAATCGGACTGACTGGTCAAGTGGGTGGTCCGACGGTGGTCCCAGGCGGCCAGGGTGGCGATCGCGGCCCGTCTATCGTGCGCCGCAGCCGCGCCCGACACGGCGGCGCCCCACGATCGGAGACGGCTTTGGCGTCGCGCATCGAGAGCTACGCGCTGCTGTCCGACATGCAGTCGGCGGCGCTCGTGGGCCTCGACGGTTCGATCGACTGGCTCACCTTCCCCCGTTTCGACTCACCTGCCGTTTTCGCGGCCCTGCTGGGCGAGCCCCGCCATGGCCGCTGGCTCGTCGCTCCGGCCAGCGAGCCCAAGCGGGTGCGGCGCCAGTATTGGGGCGACTCGCTCGTGCTCGAGACGGTGTTCGAGTGCGACGACGGCGAGGTGGCGGTGATCGACTGCATGCCCGCCCGCGACCGTCACCTCAACGTGGTGCGTCTGGTGGAAGGCCGGCGCGGTCGCGTGGCGATGCGCTCCGAGCTCACGATCCGCTTCGGCTACGGCGCAGTGGTTCCGTGGGTGCGCAACCTCGACGGCACGTTGCGTGCCGTAGCCGGCCCCGATGCGCTGTGCCTGCGCACACCGGTGCACGTGCGGGGCGGAGGCGACGGCGACGACCGCACGAGCGTCGCCGATTTCTCGGTGGCTGCCGGCGACCAGGTGCCCTTCGTGCTCTCGTGGCACCCGTCGCACACTGACCCTGACGATGGCGACATCGACGCGGCAGTCGCGATCGCGGAGACCGAACGCTGGTGGCGCGACTGGGCGGGCCAGACGAAGTATGTGGGCGAGTGGGGGTCGGAGGTTCGTCGCTCGCTCACGGTGTTGAAAGGCCTCACGTACGAGCCGACCGGCGGTCTGTGCGCCGCGGCCACGACGTCGCTGCCCGAAGCCATCGGCGGCGTGCGCAACTGGGACTACCGCCACTGCTGGCTGCGCGACGCCACCTTCACGCTGATGGCGCTCATGGCTGCGGGTCACACCGACGAGGCCGCGGCGTGGCGCGATTGGCTGTTGCGCGCGATCGCCGGCGATCCCGACGACCTCCAGATCATGTACGGGCTCGCGGGCGAGCGGCGTCTCACCGAGATGCAGCTCGAATGGTTGCCGGGTTACGAAGGTTCGAAGCCCGTGCGTGTGGGCAATGCCGCCTACGGGCAGTTCCAGCTCGACGTGTACGGCGAGGTGATGGACGCCATGTACCAGGCCTCGGTGAGCGGTATCGCGGCCGAGGATCACGCGTGGGATCTGCAGACCTCGCTCCTCGAGTATCTCGAAGGAGCCTGGCGTCAGCCCGACGAGGGCATCTGGGAAGTGCGGGGTGAGCGGCAACACTTCACGCACTCGAAGGTGATGGCGTGGGTGGCGGTCGACCGCGCCGTGCGTTCGGCGCGACTCCATCGTCTCCATGCGCCGCTGCACCGCTGGATCGGGCTCCGCGACGAAATACACCGCGAGGTGCTGGCGAACGGCGTCGACGACCGCGGCGTGTTCATGCAGTCCTACGGGTCGAAGCATCTCGACGCGAGTGTGCTCAACATCCCGCTCGTCGGATTCCTGCCGGCCACCGATCCGCGCGTCGTGAACACCGTCGAAGCGATCCAGCGCGAGCTGATGGACGATGGTTTCGTGGTTCGTTACCGCACGGAATCGAACGTCGACGGGTTGCCGGGCCAGGAAGGTTCGTTCCTGCTGTGCACGTTCTGGCTCGCCGACGCGCTCGCGCTCATGCACCGCACCGACGAGGCGCGGGCCTTGTTCGAGAAGTTGCTGGCGCTTCGCAACGACGTGGGCCTGCTCGCCGAGGAGTACGACCCGACTGCGAAACGCATGCTCGGCAACTTCCCGCAGGCGTTCTCGCACACCGCGATCATCACCACCGCCGCCACACTGTCGCAGGCCGACGGTGTGGCGCGACCCGCGCAACAGCGGTCGCGCATCCCGACGCCGGGGAACTCAGAGGCGCCGGCGGTGTGAATCGCTCGACCGCGAGCGGTTACGCCGCGGCGTGCGCCGGCGTCGGGCGCGAGAACACTTCGAGCGCGGCATTGCAGAACGCGTCGAGATCGTCGGGCTTCCGGCTCGACACGATCACGTTCTCGGCGCCCTCGCACACCTGCACCTCGCGATCCACCCAGTGGCCGCCGGCGTTGACAATGTCGGTCTTCAAGCTGGGCCAGCTCGTGAGCGTGCGGTTGCGCACCACGCCGGCCTCTACGAGCGTCCACGGGCCGTGGCAGATCACGGCGATCGGCTTGGCTGCGTCGACGAAGCTCTTCGCAAAGGCAACGGCCTCGGACTTCATCCGCAGCTGATCGGGATTGGCGACACCACCCGGCAACACGAGGCCGTCGTAGTCGGCCACGTGGGCCGAACCGACCGCGATCGATGCCGTGAACGTGTCGCCCTTCTCGAGATGGTTGAAGGCCTGCACCGTGGCGGCCTCGGGTGCGATCAGCACGGGCTCGCCGCCCGCGCGCTTCACCGCGTTCCACGGCTCGACGAGTTCCACTTGTTCAACGCCTTCGTTCGCCACGAGAAACGCGAACTTCCTGCCTCCGAGATCGACCACGACGAAGCCTCCATGCGTGCAACAGTTGACGGCCAAGAGCGAGACTTTGTTGTTCCCGCTTCACCGTTCGCGTAACCCGTGCGCCGTCGGCTTCGTAACTCAGATCGCGGATTCGTTCTGGAAACGGCCGATGTCGTCCCACGTGTAACCGAGCTCGACCAGGACCTCTTCGGTGTGTTGGCCGAGCTCCGGTGCGACCGCAGGCGGCGCGCCGGGCGTGGCGCTGAACTGCACGGGCACCGCCACGACGGCATCGCCCTCCACGCGAGTGAGATACCCGTTGTCCCACACCGACGGGTCGGCGATCACTTCGGCGTGGTCGCGCACCGGCGCGTGGCGAATGCCCGCCGCCGCCAGTCGCGCGCACCATTCGCCCGTCGTGGCGGTGGCGAACGCAGCGTCGAGAATCGGGAACAGCGCGGCCTTCTCGTCGTCCCAGTAATAGAACTGCGCGAACTGTTCGATGAGCTCCGGGTGGCCGACCACTTCGTAGAAGGCTGAGCGTTGCGGCCCGACCACACCCACCACGGCGATCCAACCGTCGGCGGTGCGGAAGATCCCGTAGAGGCCGGGGATGAGCGGGTGACTTCGATTCGCTTGGCCGTTGGCGCGACCGGTGAGCAGCGACGCGGTGTACTCGCTCGCCTGGGCCCAGATCTGGCCGCCGAGCAATGACGTGCTCACCGCCTGGCCGCGACCGGTGCGCTCGCGCGCCAGGAGCGCACCGAGGATTCCGGCGAGCAGGTTCTGCGCGCCGATGTGATCGGCGATCGTCGCGCCGATCGGCGTGAGATCACCGCCCTGTGTGCCGGTGGTGCTGATGAGACCACCGGCCGCCTGGCCCGCGAGATCGGCTCCCTCGCGCGTCGCGTCGGCACCGACCGACCCATACGTGCTCGCCGACGCGTACACCACGCGCGGATTGCGGGCCGCGAGCGTCTCGTAGTCGAGCCCCCAACGTTCCATCGTGCCGGGCACGAAGTTGGTGAGCACCACGTCGGCCCACTCGACGAGGCGCAGGAAGATCTCGCGCCCGGGCGGCGTACGCAGGTCGACGGTCACGCTGCGCTTTCCGCGATTCACAGCGCTGAAGTAGGCGCTGCGCCGATCCCCGGGTTGCACGGGCAGCCACCGGGCCTGGTCGCCGAAGCCGGGGAGCTCCACCTTGATCACCTCGGCGCCCCATTCGGCCAGCGTCGCCGCGGCCTGCGGCGCCTGCACCAACAGGCCCGCCTCCACCACCTTCAGACCGTCCACCGCTCCCATGGATCAGGGTCTACTCCGGTGAACGTGTGTCGCGCCCGGCCGCGCCGCGCACGCGCCTACTGGACGGTGACGATGAGCGGCGCTGACTCCGGGCTCGGCTGATAGTTCGCGTTGTCGCCGTCGTACACCACGGTGAGCGAGTGCGTGCCGCTCGTGAGCGCCGACGTGGTGAGCACCGCGCGCCCCGCAGTGGTGACGTCGACCGTGGCCAACAGGGTCTCGTTGTCGTAGAAGCTGATGGTTCCGGTGATCACTGCGCCGGCCGACGGAGCCACCACATCGGCCTTCGCGGTGATCGTGAGCGGGGAGCCCGACACGATCGTCTTGTGGTCGATATGGAACAACGTGATCGCCGTGACGGCCGGAGTGATCTGCACGTCGGTGGGATCCGACGTCACTGTCGTGCGCGACACGGTGTATGTGGCCACGAAGCTGTGACCACCGGCGTCGAGGCGCTTGGTCACCATCGATGCCACACCGGCGCGCACGGTGCGCGTGCCGACCTTCGTCGAGCCGTCGTAGAACGTGATCGAGCCCGTGACATTGGCGGCCGGAACGCCGCTCATCGACGCGTCGGCCACCAGCGTGAGCGCTTGGCCCCATACGAGCGTGCCCGGGTCTTCCACGCTCACCGCCGTGGTGCTCACGGTGAGCGTCGCGGCATCGGAGATCGATACCCCGCCGCTGTTGGTGAACACGGCCTGGAAGCGCTTGTCGTTGTCACCTGCCGCCGCCACCGCCGTGTAGCGCGTCGATGTGGCGCCAGGAATGTTGGTGAAGGTCACGCCATCGGGCGACACCTGCCATTGCACGGTGGGCTTGGGCGAGCCCGAGGCAGCGGCACTCATCGAGTACGTCTGGCCCACGAGCACGCTCACATCGGACGGGTCGGATGTGACGGTCGGTCCGGGCCCGTGCACCGCGCCCGGCCCGAGCAGGCCGAGGTTCACGGGAATGCCGGGCGACACGCTCAACGCGTTGGCCACGTTCGACGGCAACGCCACGCCGGCGTTGTTGCCGGGCGAGGCTGGTGCGAGGGCGAAGTTGCCGCCCGGCGCGTTCATGAGCATCTTCGCGGCGGCCGCGCCGTCGCACGCGATGCCGTGCACGTCGCTGCCGGTCGCTTTGGCGAATGCGGTCACCGACGTGTAGCGCGCCTGACCTTTCCCAGCGCCGTTCGCCCACGCCGCGACCTGAGGCGGTTGCGTCGCCGCCGTCCGGCAGAACGCGTCGGCGTCGGTCGACACGCCCATCTGCGCGCCGGTGAGCTTGTTCGTGAAGTCGTGGATGTCGAGCAGCGAGGTCGCGCCGGTCGTGCCGTCCATCATCACGTTGTTGCGGATCGTGACGTCGGCGACGTTTTGGGGGCGGGTGCCCTCCCACACGTCGACCGCGCTCTGGTTCTTGTAGAGCACGTTGTTGTAGATGTCGACGTGCTGCGACTCGATCACACGGATACCGCCGCCGCTGTTGCGCCAGGCGACGTTGCCGGCGATCACCGCACCGCTCGAGATCTCGAACTGGATGCCTTCGTCGAGATTCGAATAGGCCTGGTTGCGCACGATGGTGGCGCGCAGCGACGCGATGTCGAACCAGATCCCCTTGCCGTAGTTGCCGTCGGCGAGGTTGTCGTCGATGAGCACGTCGTTCGAGCTCGAAAGCTTCATGCCGCCGGCTTCTTCGTGTTCGTCGAAGCCCTCGGTGTTGTTCTGCTTCACCTCCGTCTCGGTGACGTGGAGGTGGTCGGCCTGGTTCGCATGCACGCCCAACTGGCCGTTGTTCGACATCGTGTCGTGCGTGACGAGCGTGTTCGGTCCCTCGATCGAGAGGCCGGCGCTCGCGTTGTTCAGGAACCAGTCGTTCTCGAACGTGGCGCCACCCGAGCTGTCGAGCACGGCGCCGTGTGTGCTCGCCGGCGTGGCGAACTCGTCGAACTGGACGCCGCGCACGATGGTGCCAGTGGCGTGCTCGAGGTGGAGCCCGACCGTCTTGGTCGACGCCTCGATCGTGTGCCCGGTCGGATTGATTCCGATCACGAGCTGGTGCGCCGTGTAGTCGACGAAGAACGACTTGGCACCGACCGCGCTCGCCTTCGCCACCTGGGTGAGCGGCGCGCCGTCCACGAACACTTGGTCGGGCGCGTTCGCGAGCGGATGTTGCGCGTCGACGGCACGCGCGTTCTGGCGCGGGAACTCATACGTCCAGTTCTTGAGCACCCACGTGGTGCCTGATTGCACGAACCCGGTCACGACGTTCGACCCGCGGACGATCACCGCTTCATTCGGATATGGCTGGACCGTGAGTGCCTTGCTGTTGATGATGTCGGCTTCGCGATAGATGCCGGCGCGCATCACGATCGTGGAGTGCGTGGGCGCAGTGCCCAAGGCGTGGCCCAGCGTCGCCCACGGCGCGGCCTGCGTGCCCGCCGCCTTGTCGCTGCCGGTGGGCGCCACGAAATAGGCGCCGGTAGTGGGGATCGCGTAGGCGGTGGTGCCGAGCGGCGCCGCGCCTGGTGTGCCCGTAGGGCCCGAAGCGGCAGCCGGTGCGGCCGCGCGCGGAGCTGCGTCGGCCGCACTCAAGGTGCCCGGCGCGCCACACCACGCGAGCAACGTGAGGCATAGGCCGACCACCGGCCACGACTTGACCCGCCCAGGCATCCGCTCCTCCGCCCGCTGGGCGCGCACGCTACAAGCGCGGCTGGGACCATTTCCAGGCCAGACGCGGCTCTGGCACAGATCTCACACAGTCTTTGCCACCTGCAGGGTTGCCCGGGCGGGGCGGCACCGCTCGCTACGGTGCCGACAGTGTTCGAGACGCTCCGGTCGGTTGTGCGCTTCGAGCGGATCGAGACCGATCCGGTCGAGCGCCGGCTCCGGCGCGCCGCCTCGGTGGCCGATCTCCGCCGCATCGCCAAACGGCGGCTCCCGGGAGGCGTGTTCGACTACATCGACGGCGCGGCCGAGGACGAGCGCACCCT
Source organism: Acidimicrobiia bacterium (assembly GCA_036501845.1). Classification (GTDB taxonomy): domain Bacteria; phylum Actinomycetota; class Acidimicrobiia; order IMCC26256; family PALSA-610; genus JBBREP01. Next base: position 10,718 of record DASXZO010000109.1, read on the forward strand.
CGCGGCCAACGAACGCGCCTTCGCGGCGGCCACGTTCCGGCCCCGGGTGCTCCGCGGCATCGAGCAGATCGACATTGCGTCGAGCCTCCTCGGCGCGCCACTGACCTATCCGCTGGTGCTTGCGCCCACTGGCTTCACGCGGATCGCCGATCCTGAGGGCGAGCTCGCCGTGGCGCGCGCGGCCGCTCGCGCCGGCCTTCCCTACACGCTCTCCACACTGAGCACGCGCTCGATCGAAGAGGTGCGCTCGGTCAGCGACGGGAGACTCTGGTTCCAGGTGTACGCGTGGCGTGACCGGGCGATGGTGAAGGAGATGGTCGACCGCGCCGCGGCGGCGCGTTACGAGGCGCTGGTGCTCACGGTCGACACGGCCGTGCTCGGTCGGCGCGAGCGCGACGTGCGGCGCGGCTTCTCGCTGCCGCCGTCGATCGGACCGCGCACCTTGGTCGACGGTGCACTCCATCCGGCGTGGACATGGGCATTCGTGCGCAGCGAGCCGATTCGTTTCGCCAACGTGGTGGGGCGCGACGTGGGGGACGGCGCGTCGCCCGTCTCGTTGTCCGACTACATCAACACGCAGTTCGATCCCGCGTTGTCGTGGCATGACGTGGAGTGGCTCCGTTCGATCTGGGACGGCCCGATCGTGGTGAAGGGGATCCAGACCGTCGACGACGCGCGCCTCGCAGCCGACAGCGGCGTCGACGCGATCGCGCTTTCGAACCACGGTGGCCGCCAGCTCGACGGCGCGCCGGCACCATTCACACTCGTGGCACCGGTCGCCGATGCGGTCGGCGGCCGTGTGGAGATCATCTGTGACGGCGGTGTGCGGCGTGGCAGCGACATCGTGAAAGCGATCGCCGCGGGCGCGCAGGCGTGCATGGCCGGCCGCGCGTATCTCTACGCCCTCGGCGCCGCGGGTGAGCGCGGCGTCGACCGCGTGCTCGACTGGTTCCGCGCCGACATGGTGCGCACCATGACGCTCGTCGGCGCGCCGTCGATCGGCTCGCTCGACGAGTCGTTGCTCGATCTGCCCTGAGCGCCGTCCCGTAGCGCGGCGGAATAGTTGCACGTACAACAATGTTGGACGTTGTGACCAGGAGGTGGCAGCCATGCCCGCAGTGACCGTCGACAATCCGCTCGTGCTCCCCCGCATCGCCGCGCCCGCGGCCACGGCAACGCCACGATCGGTCGCGCGCGTGGTCCCGGCCCAGTTCGCGGTGGAGGGCGCGGGGTTCGAGGTGTGGCGCCCCTTCCCCGGCGCGCTCGACATGCATGCCGCCGACCCGTTCTTGCTGCTTGACCAGCTCGGCCCGGTCGACAATGGGCCCGGTGAGGCCAAGGGCGCGCCGTGGCATCCGCATCGTGGCTTCGAGACCGTCACGTACGTGATCGACGGCGAGATCTCGCATCACGACTCCAACGGCGGCGGCGGCGTGATCGGCGAAGGCGACACACAGTGGATGACCGCCGGCGGGGGCATTCTGCACGACGAGGTGCCCACCGAGCGCGTGCTGCGCGCCGGCGGCCGCAGCCACGGCGTCCAGCTCTGGGTGAACCTGCCGGCGGCGCTCAAG
>DASXZO010000110.1:0-29633 GCA_036501845.1 Acidimicrobiia bacterium
TAAAACGACGCATAGTGGGCCGGGCTCGCGTGGGGCGTCAGGTGACCTTGAGCGCGGCGGCCTTGGTGAAGGTGCCGCCGTCCACGTTGGTGACGGTCACGCTCCGAGCCGTCTTGCCCGCGGTTGTCGTGACGGTGAGCATCATCTGCAAGTGATCGGCGTCGACGCGGTGCGGCGAGGTGATCGTGATGCCGGCTCCGGAGATCTTGATCTTGATGCCGGTGACGAAGCCGGTGCCGGTGATCACGAACTTCACGTTCTTGGCGCCGTGCTTGATCGTGGTCGGGTTCACCGCGGTGATCTTCGGCGTGCTCTTCGTGCTGGCCTTCACGACGACGATGCCCGACATACCCACGCCGCCCGGTGCGCCGTGGATGCGGCAGTAGTAGCGGAACGTTCCGGCCGTGGTGAACGTGTGCGAGTAGGTGGCGTTCGCGCCCAGGCACGCCGACTCGTTCGTACCGCTGCAATGCGGGCTCGAGTCGAACGAGCCGTTATCGGCCGTGACGCTGTGTCCGATCGGGCTGTTGTCGTGCACCCACTTGACCGTGTCGCCGACATTGATGGTGATCGTCGACGGCGCGAACGAGAACGTCGAGCTACTGATGTTCACCGTGTGAGTCGTGGGCGCGGCCGACGCCGTGTTCTGCGCCACCCCCACCACGAGAACGCTCAGGCCGGCGAGGAACGCCAGCGTCAGAGCAACGAAACCGGACCGAATACGTGCGCGACTCTGCATGGCCCTGACTACGGATCAGGGAGCGGCCGGGTTCACGGAGCGTGAAATTTGCTGCTCGCCGGCCTCAGCGAGTCGGGCGAGCCCGCCGCCGGGTGGTCATCGCCAGGCCGCCGAGGGCGATCGCGGCCGCACCGGCGAGGAGGAGCGGCACCGTGTTCGACCCGGTTCGGGGGAGTGAGGCCGAAGGTGTCGCCGCCGGTGCGGCCGTGGCTCCGGGCGCGGCGCTTGTCGGGGCTCCCCCGGTGGATTGGGGGATTGTCGCGCCCGTTGCGGAGGTGGTCGGCGTGGTCGACGTCGGCGTCGCGGCAAGCACCGTGATGGTGCCCGACATGCCGACGCCGCCCGGTGCGCCGTGGATCTTGCAGTAGTAGCGGAACGTGCCCGCGGTGCTGAAGGTGTGCGAGAAGGTTGCGTTGGCGCCGAGGCAGTTCGACGGGGTGGCCGGGCAACTCGGGCTGGAGTTGAACGAGCCGTCGTCGGCGGTGACCGTGTGCATCACGGTGCTGCTGTCGTGCTCCCACTCGACGGTGTCGCCCACATGGATCGTGACGGCCGCCGGGCTGAACACGAACGCGCTGCTGAGGTGCACCACCGTGGTGGCCGCGTTGGCGGGCGGCGCGCTCACCGCGCCGACCCCGAGCAGGGCGACCACCGCGAACGTGCACGCGCACAGGACCGCGGCGAACGATGACACGCGAGCACGGAGGCGCATGCCGACGGTACGGACGGCACCGCCGCGCGGTTCAAATCACCGCGAGCATGCCGGTCGGCCGGGTGATCGGATCAGACCGCGGAGTGGGTGACCAACTGGCGCAACGCGTCGGCGGCGGCCTCCAGCTCGGCCACCTGCAACGTCGCGAACGACAGTCGGAGGTGCTCGTTCCACGGCCGCTCCACCGCGAACGCGCCGCCGGGCACGAAGGCCACCCGATCGGAGATCGCCCGCTCGAGCAGTGCTTCCGCGTCGACACCAGGCACGCGTCGCCACAGGAACATCCCGCCCCGAGCGGGCGGACCGTCACCCCACCCGTCGAGCGCGGCAGCGAGCGCGTGGGCCTTCGGCGCGTAAGTGGCCCGGATGCGAGCGAGATGCGCGTCGACGAACGATGCATCTGCCAGCACGTCAGCAACCAACGCCTGCGTGAACGTCGACGTATGGAGATCGCATGCCTGCTTGGCGCGCACGAGCGCGTCGCGCAGCCACAACGGCGCGCGCATCCAGCCCACACGCAGTCCGGGCGCGAGCACTTTTGAGCACGACCCCACCGACACGACTCGGTCGTCGTCGAGCGCGCCCATCGGCGCGGGCGGCGGCGCGTCGAACCACAGCGCGTGATAGGCGTCGTCCTCCACGATCACGAAGCAGTACTCGCGGGCGAGCTCCACGAGCGCGGCCCGTCGCGCCGCGGTGAGCACCGCGCCGGTGGGGTTCTGGAAGTTCGGCACCGTGTACACGAGGCGCGGTCGCTCGCCGGCGCGCAGCCGTTGGGCGAGGGCGTGCACGTCGATCCCGCCGTCGTCGACGGGAATCCCCACGAGTCGCGCGCCCGACAGGAGCAACGCCTGCTGCGCGCCGAGGTAGCACGGGTCGTCGACCGCGACCGTGTCGCCGTCGTCGAGCAGCGCACGGCCCACAAGGTCGAGCGCCTGTTGCGAACCGGTGGTCACGATGAACGCGTCGGGGTCGCTCGGCGGCAGCCCGTGCAGCGCGCCAGCCGATGCGAGGATCTCACGCAGCGCGCGGCTGCCGTCGGTGGGGCCGTACTGGAGCGCGCCGGCCGCGAGACCTGACGTGGCCCCGAGCACGGCCTCGGCCGCTCGGGCCAGGCGCTGCGTGGGGAACAGGGCCGGCTCGGGAAGACCGCCGGCGAGCGAACGCATCCCGGGTTGTTCGGTCACTGCGAGCAGGTCGCGGATCGTGGACGTGGGCAGCACGCGCATGGTTGCATTGCACGGCGCGTCGGGCGACCGCGCCAGAGCGGGCGCATCCTGGGAGCAGAAGTACCAGGCTGGGCGCCGCGGGATTTGCTGCAATGTCATCCATCAGCAGTCGAGCCGACCTCTCCGAGTTCCTGAAGGCACGGCGCGCCGCGCTCACGCCGGCCGACGTCGGACTGCCCGCGGGACAACGCCGGCGCACCACGGGGCTGCGTCGCGAAGAGGTGTCGCTGCTCGCCGACGTGTCAGTGAGCTGGTACACGTGGCTCGAGCAGGGGCGACCGATCAAGGCCTCGGCCGAAGTGCTCGACGCGCTGGCGCGCGCGCTGCGGCTCGACGACGTGGAGCGCGACCATCTGTTCGCGCTCGCAGGTCATCCGCAGCGCGGACCGATCCGGCCCGGCGCGACCGCGCCCTCACCGGCAGTGGTGCGGCTACTCGACTCGCTGGCGCCCGCGCCCGCGTATCTCCTCGGGGCGCGATGGGATCTCATCGCGTGGAACGAACCGTTCGCGCTGCTGTTCCCTCCGGTGCTGGCACTCGATGTGGAAGACCGCAACCTCGTGTGGATCGTGTTCGCCGATGCCGACGCGCGTGCGTTGATCGGCAACTGGGAGCACGAGGCCCGACGCGTGCTCTCGCAGTTCCGCGCCGAGATCGTCCCCTGGCGCGACGACCCCGCCGTCGCGCGACTCGTCGCCCGCCTGCAGGACGAGAGCGACGAGTTCGCGCAGTGGTGGCCGCGTCACGACGTCGGCGCGTTCGAGACCCACCGCCGCGTGTTCCACCACGCCCGCGCCGGGCGGCTCGAATTCGAGACCCAGCAACTCGTGCCGGTGGGCGAGCCCGATCAGCGCATCGTGGTGCACCTGCCGATTCCGGGCGACGACAGCGCCGAGCGCCTCCTCGGGGGCTGAACGATTCTCGAGCGCCCAGCGGCTCCATGATGACCGAAGCGCGAGCGCTTGGTCCTGTCGGGCCCCTATGCGAACATGTGTACGTGATTGACGAGGGAACGGCCGGGATTCTGCACGCCGACCTGGACGCGTTCTATGCCTCGGTCGAACAGCGCGACGACCCGCGGCTGCGCGGCCGGCCGGTGATCGTGGGCGGCGGCGTGGTGCTCGCCGCGAGCTACGAAGCCAAGGCGTTCGGCGTGCGCACCGCGATGGGCGGCCGCCAGGCCCGTTCGCTCTGCCCGAACGCGGTCGTGGTGCCGCCGCGCATGTCGGCCTACTCCGACGCCAGCAAGGCGGTGTTCGAGGTATTCGCCGATACGAGCCCAGTGGTCGAGGGTCTCTCGATCGACGAAGCCTTCATCGACGTGCGCGGGCTGTGGCGTTTGCGCGGCACACCTGAATCAATTGCCGGCGAACTGCGGCTCGCGGTGGCCGAACGCGTCGGACTGCCGATCACCGTCGGCGTCGCCCGCACGAAGTTCCTCGCCAAGGTCGCGAGCGGCGTGGCCAAGCCCGACGGCTTGCTGGTGGTCGAACCCGACCACGAGCTCGACTTCCTGCAGCCATTGCCGGTGCAGCGCCTGTGGGGCGTCGGGCCGAAGACCACCGAGAAGCTGCACGCTCGGGGGCTCGAGACCGTCGGCGACGTCGCGCGGGTTCCCGTGGGGGCGCTGGTCGCGATGCTCGGTGGCGCGTCGGGCCGGCACCTGCACGCGCTCGCGCACAACTACGACCCGCGACCAGTGGTCGTCGGAAAGCGGAGGGCATCGATCGGTTCGCAGCACGCGCTCGGCCGGGCGCGCCGCGACCGCGCCGAGATCGACGCGGTGCTGGTCGACATCGTCGACCGAGTCACCCGGCGCATGCGCAAGGCGTCGCGCGCTGGCCGCACCGTGATCATCCGGTTGCGCTTCGACGACTTCACGCGCGCGACGCGATCGCACACGCTCCCCTGCGCGACGGCCGACACCGACACCGTGCTCGCGGCGGCACGCGCACTCGTCGACGCCGCCTGGCCGGTGATCGAGCGGCGCGGGCTCACGCTCGTGGGGCTCTCGGTGGCCGAACTCAGCAGCCTCGATCATGTGCAGCTCACGCTGCCGTTCGAGCACCGGCGCGTGCACCTCGACCGAGCGCTCGACGAGGTGCACGACCGCTTCGGCCGCGCGTCCCTCACCCGCGCGGTGCAGCTGGGCCGGGCGCCCGCGCTCAGCGTCCCTCAGCTCCCCGACTGACGTCCCGCCCGAACGGGTACAGCCCATCGCATGTCGGAGCCCCTTTCGCACAGAACGTCTGCCGAGACGAGTCGCGAGACCGAACCAGAGGTCCCAACCCCTGACGTGCCAACCCCTGCCGTCCCAACCCCGGAGGCGTCGGCGCCCGACGCCGCCCATCAGGAGGGCTGGCTACCGTCGGAGCCACCGCGCCGGCCGTTCGAGTCGGTGTTCGTACGCATCGTCGCGACCGTCGGGGTACTCGCCATCGGTACCGTGCTCGGCGCGTTGCTCGTGGCCAACAATGTGTCCGGGTGGATTGTCGGACTTACGGTGTCAGTGGTGAGCGTGGTGCTGGCCGCTGTCCTGTGGCGCACGCGCGAGCTGTAGAACGCGGTGCCGAGTTCCCGGAGGGACGACAACGATGAGTGCTGATCCGAAGGCCGAACCGAACGACGGGCGCGAGACGGTGGACGAACTCGCCGACGAAGCGAAGTCCGAGAACCCCGACTCCACCACCTCACGCGAGACGTTCGAGCTCGAGCTGATGGAAGAGGGCCGGTCCGAAGAAGGCGAGAACGTCGAGCTGAACGAGGAGTGATCAGGCCGCCCGGGTCGCCTTGGTCGCACGCGTCACCCGGGCCGCTGACCGCCTTCACCGCGTCGGTCACCTCGCGCCCGCCCGGTGGCCTGCAAGTGGCCCTTGGCGTCGGCGCAGATCCACACGTCGGTCCATGCCGGGGGAACCGCGAGCGCGCGGATGCGATCGAGGGTCACCGCATCGTGCACCGCGCGGTCGGTGCTTGGATCGAGGTACGTGAAGCCACGGCCGGCGCGGCGCCGTCGCAGTCCGGGCTCAAGGTCGTCCGACCACGTAAGCCGGCACTCGCGGAGATCGGCGAGCGTCGTGGTGGTCACGCTGCGGTGCGTACCTCCGACTGCAGCGCACTGCGAAGCTCGCGCTCCCAGTACGCGAAGAAACCCGCCTGGTCCGGGCCGATCTGGTGGAAGTAGAGGTGATCGAAACCGGCGTCCACGTACGCGCGCACGCTGTCGACCAACGTCCCGGCGATGTCGGGACCGCAGGGCACCGACTCCGTGGCAAGTTCCTCGGTCACGTTCTGGGTCGCCTGCTCGAAGTGCGTCCACGTGGGCAGGTCTTGCGAGAGTTGACCCGGCACCGCCGCGTTCGCCCACACCTCGCGCACCGTGCGGCGCGCGCTCGCCGCGTCGGCCGCCCAACAGAGGTCGAGCTGCGCGTAGCGCGGGCCGGCACCGCCGGCGCGCTCGAACGACTTCACGATTTCCTTGTCGGCGCTGTTCGCCCAGAGCCCGTCGCCGATTCGTCCAGCGAGCTCGGCGGCCGCGGTTCCGAAGCCCGACACGATGATCGGCAGCGGACCGGCCGGCGGGTCGAAGAGCCGCGCGTTCTCCACCTCGTAGTAGCGGCCGCGGTGATCCACGGTCTCACCGGTGAACAGCGCGCGGATCACCTCCACTGCCTCTTCGAGCATCTCACGCCGAACCTCGGGGCGAGGCCAGCGCGCGCCGAAGATGTGCTCGTTCAGCGCCTCGCCCGTGCCCACACCGAGGAAGAAGCGGCCTTCGAGCAGCAACGAGGCAGTGGCCGCGGCGTGGGCGACGATGCCCGGATGGAGGCGGACGATCGGGCAGGTCACGCCGGTGCCCACCGCGATGTGGTCGGTCGACGCCGCGATTGCACCGAGCACGCCCCACACGAACGGGCTGTGACCCTGCGCTTCGAGCCACGGGTGGAAGTGATCGGAGATCGACACGAAGTCAAAACCGGTCTCTTCGGCGCGGCGCGCGTGGGCCACGAGATCGCGAGGCGCGGTCTCTTCCGACGACAGCGTGTATCCGAAGGAGGTCATGCCACGGGGCGTTGTGCCCCGCGGCATGCGCTCCCAATCGCTTACGCAGGTATCACGTTGTACGACGCGAACGCCTGGGTGTGGTTGCCGGCCTTGTCGATGCCATCGACCACAAACGTGAACTTGCCGGTCTTGCTCGTCGGCACGGCCGCGCCGTTCGCCTGCGTGGCCTTGCACGACGCCAAGCCGACCGCGTCGCTGCACGAGTACTTCACGACCACCTTCTGACCCACCTTGTACACGGCACCGTGCGCGGGTGCGGAGAGCGTGACGGTCGGCGGCGTCACGTCGAGGATCGTCGTGTTGGTGAGCGTGGGAGTGGGACTCGTGACCGGGCAGGTGACGGTCTGCGTGGCCGGCGGCGCGGGTGCCGGCGGTGCCGGAAGGCCCGCGATGCCCCGTGTGAACACGAACGACGCGAACGTCGTGGTCACCTTCGTGGTGGCCGCACCGTTCGCCGTCATCGTCACGAGCATGGTGGGAGCGACGAAGTTCGTGGCCGCGGTGGTGGCACCGTCGATCGGGCCGGGCACCGTGAGCAGGGCCTTGCCGCCCGACACCGTTGCCGTCGCGCCAGCTTTCGCGGCAGGGCTGCCCGTTCCCGCCATCACCTGCGCGCCGGTGATCGTGGCGCCCGTCGGTGCCGCGAGCGTGTAGACGAGGTTGGTGTACTCGATGTCCATCGGCACACTCTGCTGACCGGTCGCCGCTTTCATCGTGAACGAGCCGCCCGCGGGCACTTGCGTCGGCGCACCCACTGCGAGCGGCAACGTCGCCGGAGTGAGCAGCGAGTTGTCGCACGTGATCGCGAGCGTGTTGGCCGACGATCCGGTGTACGACTGCGCCACCGCTGTGGGGTCGATCACTCGGTACGACACGAGCTTCTGCGCTTTGTTGCCCTGCGCGTCGACCGCTTGCACGGTGAACGTGTGCACGCCGACCGCGAGGTTGATGGCCGCGCCGTCCGCCACCGTGCCCGTGCAACTCGCGACGCTCGTGGTGCTGTCGGCGCACGAGAACGCAGCGGTGATCGCGTCGGTCGGGCTGTAGACCGCACCGTGCATCGGGCTCGTCAACGTGATCGTCGGCGGTGTGCGGTCGATCACGGCGCCGGCAACGACCTTCAGCGTGACCGTGCCGGTTGCGGTGCCGCCATGACCATCGTTCACGGTGAAGGTGAAGCTGTCGGCACCCACGTAACCCGACTTCGACGTGTAGGTCACGGCCGGCGCAGTGCCGGTGAGTGTGCCGTTGGCGGGCTTCGTCCCGATGCTGTAGGTCAGCGGGTAGCCCTTCGGTGAGCTGCCCGAGAGCGTGATCTTCGTGGCCACACCCGACGACACGGTCAGCGCCTTGCTGTTCGCGGTCGGTCCGGTCGATGCACCGGGCACCGTCGTCCTGGCGATGATCGTCGATGGCGTGTTCGGCGTGCAGGTGGCGGTGATGGTGCCGATGCCGTTCACGAACGCGTTGCCGACCACCTTCGTCGGGATCGCCCAATTGATGCCCGGACCAGCGGCCGCCGCGAGCACCGTGCCGTTCACGATCAGGTTCGGTGTGGGGTATGTAGTGCCGTCGATCGGCACGTTCGCGGTGCTGGTCACCACGATCTGCGTCCCCTGGATCGCGGCGGTCGACTGGAACTGCGAGCCACCCGACGGGGCCTGCGTCGACACCGACGTGACCTTCAACCCGGCGGGAATGTTGTAGTAGGTGGAACCGCCGCGGTAGCTCGCGCTCACCGGCGTGGCCGCCTCCTTGAACGGCACGACGAACGTGTACGTGATCGCGTCGCCGACGGCCGCGGGGTCGTGATCGTCGGTGACCGACGAGTTCCAATCCTCGGTCTGGTTCCCCACGTTCGGATTCGTGGTGCACGTGAGCGGCGCATTGCTCGTGGTGTCGGTGTTGGCACCCGCGGGCACCACGCTCACCCCCACGAGCATTCCGGTGATCGCCACCGACAGCATGGCCCCGACGACGCGTCCTACACGCACAGCAGTCCTCCTCAACCGAGCTTCCCGGTTGTTTGAATACAGCTGTTTTACAAAAATGAACATCAAGGCCGGCACAACTCCCCTGCTCAGCGGCCTAGCGTCGCCGCGATGGACAAGGTGGTGATCCTCGGAGCCGGCTTCGGTGGGCTCGAGCTCGCGTCGCGCCTGTCGGACGAGGTTCCTGACGCAGTCGACGTGACCCTCATCGACAAGAACGACGCGTTCGTGTTCGGCTACTCGAAGCTCGACGTGATGTTCGGCCGGCATTCGCTCGATGCGGTGCGCATGCCCTATCGCGACATCGTGAAGCCGTCGGTGACGTTCCGCCAAGAAGCGGTGGTCGCCATCGACCCGGAGCGCAAGCGCGTCACCACCGACCGTGCCACGTACGACGCTGACGTGCTGGTGGTGGCACTCGGCGCCGATCTCGCGCCCGAGGCCACACCAGGCCTGCTCGAGGACGGCCACGACTTCTACTCGGTGCAGGGCGCTGCGGCCGCGCGCGACGTGATCGCCGAGTTTCCCGGCGGCGACGCCGTGATCGCGATCCTCGGGCCGTTCTTCAAGTGCCCGGCCGCGCCCTACGAAACCGCGATGATGTTGCACGACGCGCTCGAACGCAGCGGCGTGCGCTCGAACTCGTCGATCCGCGTGCTCACGCCCATGCAAGTGCCGATCCCCATCTCGAGCGACGCGTCGGGCGGCATCCTCGGCGGCCTCGCCGAGCGCGGCATCGAGTTCTGGCCCGAGTCGGTCGTCACCAGTCTCGATCCCGTCACGCACGTCGCAACGCTGCGCGATGGTCGCACGATCTCCTACGACCTCTTCCTGGGGGTTCCGGTGCACTGTGCGCCGCCGGTGGTGGAGGCGTCGGGTCTCGCGGTCGACGGGTGGATCCCCGTCGACCCGGCCACGTTCGCCACCCGCTCTCCGGGCGTGTACGCGGTGGGCGACGTCACGAGCGCGCCCGTGCCGCGGGTCGGTGTGATCGCCGAGGGCGAAGCCGGCACCGTCGCCGACGTGCTCGTGCACCGTTACCGGGGTGGTGCAGAGCCTCCGCCCTACCCGGGTATCGCCACCTGTTACATCGAGTTCGGCGGCGCCGAGGTGGCCAAGTTCGACGTCAACTTCCTCGGCGGCCCGTCACCGACCGGTGTGTACAACGAGCCGTCGCTCGCGCTTGCCGCGGCGAAGAAAGAGTTCCGCGCGACGCGCCGCCAACGCTGGTTCGGGCGCGCCGAATAGGTCGCGCCGAATAGGTCGAGCGCGAGCGCGTGCCTGGCATCAGCCCGCGAGCACGTCGAGCCCGCTGCGGCGCAACCGCCGCAACTCGTCGAGGTGCAGCAGGCTGAGGCGGGCGAGACGCCGGCTGCCGTCGGCGGTGAGCCGTAGTCGCACGATGCGGTGATCCTTCGCGTCGCGCCGGCGCGTGATGAGTCCGGCGTTCGCGGCGCGGTCGACGAGGCCGACCGCACTGTGGTGCTTCAGCAGGAGCGCGTCGGCGACATCGCCCACAGTGGGGCCGTCGTCGCCCGCGTGACCACGCACCGCGAGCAGCAACTGGTGCTGCGCGGGCGTGAGACCGGCCTGTCGCGCCGTCTCCTCGCTCCAGTGCAGGAAGCGGCGCATCTCGGTGCGAAAGCCCGACAATGCCTGGTAGTCGCGGTCAGTGATGACACGCTGTCTGGGCACGATTAGATCGTACTACGATGTATTTCGTGCACGAAGGTGGGCCGACTCGCTTCTTCGACGGTGGTGTCCTGGGTCTACCGCCGCGAGTCGCTGCGCTCGTGGTGGGCGTCGGTCTGGCGTCGGGTCTCGTCGGGGCGGCCTACCTGCTGGTGATCCACCTCTTGCAGCACGTGCTGTGGCCTACCCACTGGAGCGGCGCGATCGGCTTTCTGATCCTCGGTGGCGTCGGCGTGTTCGCAGCCGTGGTGACGCGCTACGTGGGGTCGCCGGGCGACGTCGAGCTCATGGTCGACAACATTCATGTGTCGGGCACCGGCACCGACGTGCGCACGCTGCGATCGCTCATTCCGATCTCGTGGCTGTGCATTGCATCCGGCGGTGGGATGGGCCCCGAGGCTCCGATGGTGCAGACCACGGGCACGCTCGCCTCATGGGGCGCGCGGCGCACCGGCCTGGGTGTGGCCGAGTCGCGCATCATCACGATCGCGGGCATGGCCGCGGGCTTCACGGTGTTGTTCGGCACTCCGCTCGGCTCGGCGGTGTTCGCGCTCGAACTGCTGCACCGCCGCGGCTTGCAGTACTACGAAGCACTCGTGCCTGCGATCCTGTCGTCACTCGCGGGCTACGCGGTCTACGTGTGCATCGCGGCAGTGGGCTTGCGGCCGGTCTGGCACATGCCGGCGCCTGGCGCGATCCACGCGATCGATCTCGCGTGGGCGTTGCTCGCCGGCGTGGCGGGCGCGCTCGTCGCGGTGATCTTCACCTACCTCAACGCCGCCCTGCGCGCGGGCATGCGCCGGATCGCTCCGGGTTTCCGACCGGTGATCGGCGGCCTCACGCTCGCGGCGCTCGGCCTCGCGTCGGCCTACTCACTCACCTTCGGCGAGGCGCAAATCAACACGCTCCTTGCGCACCACGACGGCACGGTCGCCTTCTTCCTACTCGCCGCGCTCGCCAAACTGGCGGGCACATCGGTGACGCTCTCGTCGGAATGGCGAGGCGGATTCATCATCCCGTTGTTCTTCATGGGATGCGCGCTCGGCCGCGCCTTCCACGTGATCTTCCCCGGCACGAACGAAGTGGTGATGATCGTGGGGCTGATGGCCGCCGCCAATACGGGCGTCACCAAGACGCCGATCGGCTCGGCTCTCGTGGTGAGTGGCATGTCGAGCATCCGCCTGCTCCCCACCACGCTCCTCGCCACCATCACCGCGCTGCTCCTCACCGAGAACGTCGGCTTGATCCACACCCAGCGCGAGCGCGACATCGTCGGCGAGCCAACTGTGTGATGGCAACACTCCTGGGGGCGCGAGGCTGGCGTTGATGCGCGCGTGGGTCGTTGCCCGTCCCGGACCGATCGATTCGAAGCCACTCGAACGCGTCGACCGCGACCCGCCGACACCTGGACCCGAGGAAGTGCTCGTGCGCGTGCGCGTCTGCGGCGTGTGTCGCACCGATCTGCACCTCGCCGAGGGCGACCTGCCGCCGCGCGACGCCAACGTGCATCGCACGCCAGGCCACGAAATCGTCGGCACCGTCGACGCGGTCGGACGCGACGTGGCCGGACTCGACGTTGGTCAACGCGTCGGCGTGCCGTGGCTCGCTCACACGTGCGGGGTGTGCACCTATTGCCGGCGCGGCGACGAGAACCTCTGTGTCACGCCGAGGTTCACTGGCTGGGACGTGGACGGTGGCTACGCCGACTACGCCGTCGCGCATCACGCGTTCGTGTATCCCCTCCCCGACGAGCTCGACGATCTCGACGCCGCGCCGATGCTGTGCTCGGGCATCATCGGCTACCGCGCCCTCGGCCGTGCGGGTGTGCCGCCCGGCGGTGCGCTCGGGATCTACGGCTTCGGCGCATCGGCACACCTCACGGCGCAGATCGCGCTCGCGCAGGGCATGCGCGTGCACGTGCTCACCCGTTCCGTCGCCGCGCAGCAACTCGCGCTCGACCTCGGCTGCCACTCCGCGGCCGGCGCCGACGACGCGCCGCCCGAGCAGCTCGACGGCGCGGTGCTGTTCGCACCCGTCGGCACCCTCGTGCCACCCGCCCTCGCCGCGCTCGACCGCGGCGCCACACTGTCGATCGCCGGCATCTACCTCACCGACATCCCCGCTCGAGTACGAACACCACCTGTTCCAGGAACGCACGCTCACGAGCACCACGGCGAACACCCGCGCCGACGGCCGCGCGCTGTTCGAGCTCGCGGCCGCGTCGAAGCTGCGCGTGCGGGTCACCGAATACGGCTTCGACGCGGTGCCCGATGCGCTCGCCGACGTCGCCCACGACCGCCTCACCGGAGCGGCCGTCGTCCGCGTCGGCTAGATATCTGAATTACTTATGGATCACGCACGAACTATGTATTGGACGTATCGCTGGAGCTGCCGTTCAATGAAGGAGTGGAGTTCCTCGCGATAGCGGCAATCGGCGTGCTCGTCGGCTTCCTCGGCGGGCTGTTCGGCAAGGGCGGCTCGGCGATCGCCACGCCGCTGCTCCACCTCGTGGGCGTGCCGGCCATCGCCGCCGTGGCCTCGCCGCTCCCCGCCACCGTGCCCGGCACGCTCGTGGCTGCCGATCGCTACCGCGCCGCCGGGCTGATCGACCGCCGGGTAGTCGGCTGGAGCCTCTGCACCGGCGTGCCCGCCACCGTCGCCGGCGCCATCGCCACCCGATGGATCAGCGGCGGCGTGCTCGTGACCCTCACCGAGTTGATCATCGCGGTCATCGGCCTGCGCATCGTGTTGCGACGTGACCACCACGAAGCCGCCTATCCCGACGACGACGAGACGTCATCGAGCCGTCTCCTGCTCGTGGGCCTGATCGTCGGCCTCGCCGCAGGTCTGCTCGCGAACAGCGGCGGCTTCCTGCTCGCGCCGCTCTACCTCACGGTGGCCGGCCTGCAGATCAAGCCCGCGCTCGGCGCGAGCCTCGCGGTGTCGGCAGTGCTCGCGGTGCCGGGCACGATCGTGCACATGATGCTCGGCCACATCGACTGGGCCGTCACCCTCACGATCGCGCTCACCTCGATTCCCGCATCACGCGCCGGCGCACGCGTCGCGCTGCGCACACAGTCGACACGGCTCGAGCGGATCTACGGCGTCGGTCTCGCGACGCTCGGCATCGGGCTGCTCGCGCTGCACTGAGCGCGCGTTCCACTCGGGTTGCTCAGGCGTAGCGCTCGACGAGTTCGGCACCGATACGCGCCAGTCGTGCGGCAACCTCCGGCGCGTCGAGCACTTCAACGGCGCCACCGAACGAGGCAAGTTCGCCCGCAAGGGCCGCCACGTTGTGGCCACGCAGCTCCACCTCGATACGGCCGTCGCCCCGCGCCGCACCGAACTGCACCCGCGTGCCGAAGATCCAGCGGCACAGGTCTTGCGCGTCGCGTTCGACGAGCGCGCGCACTCGCAGCGGTGTGCGGCGCTGATCGACCTCTTCCGAAATGAGCCGCCATGCGTCGGTGAGATCGAACCCGTCGGGCCGCACCACCTTCTCACCCGTGGATTCGATCGACGCGACGCGATCGACGCGGAACGTGCGCAAACCGCTGTCGGTGTTGGCCACTAGATACCACACCGAGCCCTTCGCGGCGAGGCCGAGCGGATGCACGACCCGCGTCGTCGACGCGCCGTCGCGCGCCACATAACCGAGCGCCACCTGTTCACCGTCGACCACGGCGCGCTGCACGGCATCGAGGTGCGGCGGTGTTCGACGAGCGCGCGGCGACTGATCCCAACCATGCGGCTCGACGACTACTGCGGTCGACGCGGTCTGCGCCGAATCGCGCAACGGTTCGGGCAGCGCGCGCACGAGCTTGCGCAGCGCGGCGCGCAGCTCGGGAGTAGCCGACGACGAGGGACCGGCCACGAGGAACAATGCGCGTGCCTCGGCCGCGTTGAGCCCGCTCAGATCGGTGCGCCCACCACCCGCGAGCCGCCAACCGCCATTGCGGCCCTGCACCGAGTAGATCGGCACGCCCGACACCGCCAGGGCGTCGAGATCGCGCCGCGCGGTGCGCTCGCTGATCTCGAGCTCGGCGGCCACCTCGGCTGCGGTCACTTGCCCGCGCGTTTGCAGCATCATGAGGATGGCCACGAGCCGGTCCGCGCGCACCAGTCGATCCTTCCACGAAACCCGGACACACCACGACCGGTTTGACGCGGAGATACTGAGCCGGTTTCGCATCCGAAACGCCCGTGAGGAGCTCCCATGCCCGGTCTGGTCCGCCCCGTTGGCGACGAGCGCGACGCGCTCTGCGCCTACCTCGCCCAGCAGCGGATGTGGTTGCGGACCGCGGCGTACGGTCTCACCGACAAGGAGGCCGCGCGGGCACCGAGCGCGAGCCCGCTCTGCGTCGGCGGCCTGATCAAGCACTGCACCGCGGTCGAGCGCTCGTGGCTCGACACCACGCTGCAGCGTGAGAGTCGGCTCACCACCAACGATGTCTCGAGCCTCTTTCGCATGGAGCCGGGCGAGACGCTCGCCGGCTTGGTCGCCGGCTACGACGTGGCGTGCGGCGAGACCGACGAGACGCTTGGCGAGCTCGATCTCGACCTGCCCGTGCCGGTACCGAGGGGCGTGCCGTGGTTCCCCGCCGACGTCGACGCCTGGTCGGTGCGGTGGGTGCTGCTGCACCTCATCCAGGAGACCGCACGCCACGCCGGCCATGCCGACATCGTGCGCGAGTCGATCGACGGCGCAACCTCGTTCTCGCTGCTCGCCGCGGCCGAAGGCCAAGCCGAGACGCGCTGGCTCAAGCCTTGGCGCCGAGCGGAGCGATCGCCGTGAACTGCACCGGCATCGCCTCGGGGCCGGAGATGAAGTTCGACGAACGGCGCGGGTGTGGATCGCCGGCGAGGTGCAGGTCGGGCAACCTGCGCAACAACTCCGAGAACATCACCTTCAACTCGATGCGCGCGAGCGACGCGCCCATGCAGAAGTGCGGGCCGAACCCGAACGCGAGGTGCGGGTTGGGATCGCGCCGCACGTCGAGCCGATCGGGATCGGTGAACACCGAGGCGTCACGGTTCGCCGACGGGTACATGAGGATGAGCTGATCGCCTTCGTGCAACGTCTGACCGCTCAGCTCGATGTCGCGCGTCACTGTGCGCGCCATGTTCTTGATCGGCGACACCCAACGCAGCAGCTCCTCGACGCCCATCTCGATCGCGTTCGGGTCGTCGCGCAGGATCGCCCGCTGATCGGGGTACTCGAGCAACGCGAGCATGCCGTCGGTGATCACGTGGCGCGTCGTCTCGTCGCCGCCGATCAGGATCAGCAGGCTCTCCATGATGATCGACTCGTCGTCGAGCCGCTCGCCGTCGATCTCGGCGTGGCAGAGCACGCTGACGAGATCGTCCTGAGGGGCCTTGGCCCGGCGGTCGGCGATCACCTCCAATTGGAACGCACGGAACGCAATGCCCGCTTCCATGCCCGCCAGCGCGACCTCGGGCGACGGCTCCGACGTGGTGGCGCGGATCAGATCGTCGGACCAGCGCAACAGGTCGTCGTAGGCCTCGGGCGGGAAGCCGAGCATGTCGGCGATCAGCAGCAGCGGCAGCGGCGCGGCGATGTCCCACACGAAGTCGCACTCGCCCTTCGGTGCGACCTGATCGATGATGTGGGTGCAGATCCGGCGGACCGTCGCTTCATGATCACGTATTCGCCGCGGCGTAAACCCGCGGCTCACGAGCTTGCGCCGTCGAGTGTGCTCGGGCTCGTCCATCGAGATCATCATCGGGAGATGGTCGCCGTGCGGCCGTGGGGCGCGCTGGCTCGAGAACAGCGCGGCCTTCTTCTCGACAGCCAACACGTCGTCGTAGCGCGTGAGCGCCCACACCGCATTGCGCGCGTCCCAGTACACCGGCGCGTGCTCGCGCATCCACGCCCAGTCGTCGTAGGGGCGGCTCGCGTACCAACCGCCGTCCAGGAGATCGAACTGCCGGTCCATCACTCCGCGTGTCTAGCGCGTGTGGGTCGCCTCCCGCACCGGCTCGGCCGCGCTCCACACTCGGCGCCGTGGCAAGCTCCGGCAATGGATGCGCGATGGGTGGGTTCGGCACGGCTCGGCGCCGACGCGGCACGAGCGTTCGGGCTCGTCGGGCTCGATGCCGTGCGCCAGCCGTTGGGGCGCGCGCTGCCGCGCACACCGGAGCAACTCGCGCGGCCCGATGTGCTGAGCGCGCTGCTCGGCACCGAGGTGCGCGCCGCCCGCCTCCCCGGTGAGCGGTTCGAGAGCAGCAACTGCCAGAACTTCCTCGTGGAGGTCGAAGGCCGCGACGGCGATGTCCGCACGCTCTACGCCAAGCTGCCCGCCCGCGAGCTCGCGCCGCGCGTGTTCGCCAACGCACTCGGCTTCTGGGCCCTCGAATGCACCTTCTGCCGCGACGTCGCTCCGCACGTTCCCGTGCGCGTGCCGCGCGTGTTCGCGGTCGAGCGGCGAGGTTCGCGCTTCGTGCTCCTGCTCGAGAACATCAAAGAGCTCCCGGGTGCGCGATTGTTCGAGAACCGCGACATGGCCGCCGGCACAACGCCCCACCAGGCGCGCCGCTGCCTCACCGCGTTCGCCGAGCTCCACGCCGCGTTCCACGGCTGGGACCCGGCGCAGCGCGAGCAACTTCTCCCGCTCGCACTCCATCCGTTCCTGCCTCAGCGCCAGCGGCCCGTGACCATCGCGTTGAACACGATGGCCGTCGACCGCGCGCACCGTGCCGCGCCCGAGCTCTTCACCGCCGACCACGCGGCAACCTGCCGGCGCGCCTTCGCGAACTGGGACGCGCTCCTCCGCTACTGGTATCGCGACCCGCTCACGCTGGTGCACGGCGACAGCCACCTCGCGAACTGCTTCGAATACGCCACGCCCGATGGCGCACGGGTCGGCCTGCTCGACTTCCAGGGCGTGCACTGGTCGAAAGGCATCCGCGACGTCGCGTACTTCCTCATCCATTCACTCGAGCCCGATCTGCTCGCCGCGCACGAAGACGCGCTGATCGAGCACTACCTCGCCGAGCTCGCGGCCCGAGGCGTGAGGCTCGAGCCCGAGCTGACGCGCGAGCAATACCGATCGTTCGCGCTCCAACCCCTGATGGTCGGCGTGGTTGCCGTGGGGCTCGGCGGCTTCACCGAACGCGAAGCCACCGTCCGCACCATGCTCGAACGCGAGCTGGCCGCCTTCGACCGTCTCGGCTTCGCGTCCTGGCTCGACACACTGTCGTGAATTCGCCGGCCGCGATGGCGAGCTAGGTGCTGCGCTTGCCCGCGAGCTGCATGTTGAGGACCGCGCCGAGGAGCACCACATACACGGCGAGGTAGATGGCGAGCATGCCGATCACGATGCCCGCGAACGCGCCGTACACCGCGGCGTAGCGCTTCGACACCGCCACGTAGGCGCCGAAGCCGAAGGTCACGAGCACCACACCGATCGCCGACGCGATCGCGCCGGGCATGAGTGCGCGCGGCGTGAGGTGACTGCCCACCGAGAAGCGGTAGAGCGCGGCGACCAGCACGGTGATGGCCACGAGTGCCACCAGCGCGCCGACGATCGCAACCAACGGTGACGACTGGGCAACCACCGTCGACGTGATCACGGCGGCCGCTCCGAACAGCAACACCGCGCCGATCGCGCCGAGGAGCGCGCGGCTGCGGGCTTCCACATAGCGCTGCGGCCGCAGCCCGTACGACTCACGAATCGCCCGATCGAGGTTGTACACGCCGGCTGACGCACTCCAGATCGCGAGGATCAGCGACACCACAAGGCCAAGTGAGAGCCCGGCATGGTCGCTCTCGGCCACGTGCCGCAGCTGCTGGGCGAAGAGCGACCCGAACGATCCAGGCACCGCGCTCGCGAGGTCGCCGAGGTCGGTGGCCACCCGTTCGGGGCTCACGACGAGCCCGAACACGCTCACCGCGGCGATCGCCGTCGGCAGCGCCGAGATCACGAGCCAGAACGCCGCGCCCGACGCGGCCAAGCCCACCTGTTCCGCACTCTGCTCGTGCAGCACCGCCACCGCGACCCGCGCGACCCTGGCCGTGCGCGGGAGCCGTTGCTCGAACTCTTGGTCGGCTTCCTCGACCGCGTCGTCGACGGCTTCGGTCACTTCGCGATCGGCGCGCTCGAATTCCTCACGAGCGTGACGGACGAGGTCTTCGGCGGGGTCGCCGGGCTGCTCGGGCGAGCTCATCGACATCGCCGGCAACGGTTCTGCGACCGCACGGCCGGAAGTATGGCACGAGGTGCGCGTGCCCGGCAGAAGTTGGTTGGGTCCAGGCAGGCACCCGACCTGCCCCACGAAGGTCAAGCCCCACTCCACCCGCGCACCCCCACCGAGCGCGAGTGGCGCGACTTCGGCCATACCTGGACCCGGCATCAACTTACGAGGAACGCGCCGCGAAATCGAGGACCCTCCACACGCAATTCGCGGGCCACTCATTCGGGCGTTTGTTCGAGCGAGATATCCACAAACGCTCGGCGGAAACCCGAGAGCAATGCGGACAAAGCGTGATCAGCTGCGCTGTTGCCTCGCATGGTGCGAGTCGTAATTCCACGCCAGCAACGCGAGAGCGACCGCACCGACGGCGAGACCGGCGTCGCGCAGCGCGATGTCCCAGTACTCGTGCTCGTCGTGGGCGAGTAGCAGCATGTTCACCACGATGCCGGTGAGCCACGCGGCAAGGACGATCGCTCCGACTCTCGGCGCGAAAAGCACGAGCAGCCCCGCAGCGATCTCCACTCCGCCGGCGACGTGCATGAACGTGGTTGCGCTGAGGTGGAGGTTGTTCGTGACGCCGACCCAGAGGTACTCCCGCCAGTCGACGAGCTTGTTCGAGTAACTGTCGATGCCTGCGATGATCGGCACCGCACCGAACCCGATGCGCAACAGCCAGAATGCGGCGTAGGCCGGATCGGTCCGTACGCGTGCTACCGCATTGGCTTCCGTGCGGGTGGGCGTCGCAGGCCAGGTGTGCGTGGCGGTCATGACTTCTCCTCTCCGTGGACAGACGTCAACCGGCGTACCCGACCGCGGCGAATGTTCCCAGGTCAATCGGTGAACTTGCGCTCGAGGTCGTGCGTAGCCGTGCCGACGCGGCGTACATTCGTGGCGGGTGGGACACGCCGGTTCGAGGAGCACCCATGAGCCAGACTGCGACCGCACCCACTGCCGTCGGCGGCCCGCCCGAGGGCCATGGCCCACCGCAGATGGACATCAACATCGTCCCGCGCATCGGACTGCCATTCGTCGCCATCGCGGTGGGGTTCGTGATCTACGCGATCGCTTCGAACTCGCGCTGGGCGCTCACGTTCTCGCACGTCGCCGGCGGCGGTATGTGGACCGGCGTCGATCTCTACGTCGGGCTCATCCTCGGCCCGATCATCGGGCGGTTGTCACTGCCGGCGCGCGCCGAGTTCTCGGCCAAGTTCATGCCGAAGATGCTGCTGTTGATGCCGACCGTCGTGTTGATGACGCTCGCCGCGGGATTCCAGCTCGCGCTCGACTACGGCAATCTCATCTCCGGCAACCCGAATCACGGATGGCTCGTCGTGTCGATGGTGGTCGTCGGGATCATGGCGGTCGTGGCACTCGGCGTGCTCGAACCGGCGAACGTCGCGGTGCTCTTCGAGATGAAGAAGCCGCAACCCGACGGCGAGGTGATCGGCAAGCTGATGCAACGCTTCGTCTATACGGCCGGCATCACCGGTGTGTTGCAGATCGCGACGCTCGTGATCATGACGCGGGTGGGTTCACGATGACCGTCGCCGACCTCGCACCGGTGCGGCCGTTCGCACGCAAGCTCCCTCCAGTTGTGGGCGTTTCCATGGCGTCGCTCGCGCTCGCCGTCACGGGCGGCGTGATCCTCGCCGCGCAGGCTCAGAGTCGCCCGTCGGTGGCGTTGCCGATGGTGCTCGAAGTTGTGGCCGTCGCCCTCGAGCTCGTTGCGATCGTGATGATGGTGAGCATCCGCCCGTTCGCCTGGTTCCGGTTCAACCAGGTGTTCGCCGTAGCGCTCGTGGCCTACGTGATCCAGGCCGGGATGATCGAGTGGGCGTTCGCCAAGAACCACACGCCCGCGAGCCCGCTGATCGCACTCACGCTCGGCATCGTGGTGTTTGCCACGATCGTGCCCGTGATGATCGCCTTCACTGTCGCCCGCTACCAAGCCGTGGCAGCACGCGACTGAGCGTGCGGTCACGCGGCAGCTTCAGGCCGTCAACACCGTCGGGCGGCCATCGGTCACGAGAACGAGATCGCGCACCAGGCCGTGGGCGATCGAGACGACCATGTTCGACTCGAGCTGCGTGCCCGGCTCGAGCACCTCGTAGCCCAGGCCCACACCATGCGCGTGCCCGTGGGGCGCGATCGTTTCGACCGGCGTGCCCGTGGTGCAACGCTCGATGGCCTGCTCGTGTTCGGGCGGCGCCGGCGTCGACGGTTCGCTGCGCGCGAGCCCGCCTTCCCAACCCTCTCGTAATACACCGATATCGATCCCAGTCGCGCCCGCAGCACGCGTGACCACGGGCTCGAATGCAGGCGTCGTCACGTGTTCGTGCGCCATCGCTTCCATCGCGACAGCCACGATCGTCGCGTCCGACGCGCCGTCACCTGCGGCCGCGAGCGCAGCGGCCATGACGATGTGCGCCACGCCCACCGCGGCCCGGATCGCATCGATCTCGTCGTCGGTCTTCACTCGCCGTGTGGCCCGCAGGATGCGCTCGCCGTCGACCAGTTCGGGCGTCGCGAGGTAGCCGTCGATGAGCTTCTCGAACAGCGGAGTGAGGCCGTCGACACCGATGCGCCGCGCAGCGGCAACGCCGGGGATAGCCGCGATCTCGCCCATCAACGTCGCGGGGTTCCACGAGATCGAGTAGAGCCGTTCGTTCGGCAGATCCTGCGGGATCCCGGCGTCGCCCACCGACAGCAGATGCACCGATCCGGTCGAGCGCACGACCACGCAACCCGGCGCGAAGGCTCGCTCGCTGGCGAGATACAGGCGTGCCGCGCCGGTGACGAAGCGTGCGTTCGGCTCGCGTCCGAGGAACAGCACGTCGACATCGCTGCGCTCCATCGCGTCGAGCACCCGCGGTAATCCTGTGGCGACGGTCATGAGGCGTAGGGCGCGTACGTGTAGTGGGTGAGCCGCTCGCAGCCGTCGTCAGTGACCACCACGATCTCCTCGGAGCGATAGCCGCCGTAGCCTTCGTCCCAGATCACCGGTTCGAGCACGAGGATCGTGCCGGCGGCGAGCACCACTTGGTCTTCGATCTCGGGACCAAGATCGGTGCCGCAGAACGGCAGCTCGGCGCTGTCGGTGCCGACGCCGTGGGCCACGTAGAGGTGAGGGAACCACGGTCGCGCACCGTTATTGGCATCGGTTGCCGCGCGCGCCACGTCGGCCGCGGTCGCACCCGGCTTGATCGCGCGCTCGCACGCGTGGCACACCGCTTGCCAACGCTCGAACTGGTCGAGCTGGCGCGCGTCGGGGTCGACGCCGATCGTCCAGGTGCGCCCGACGTCGGATGCCCAACCGTTGAGGTCGATGCCCGCGTCGGTGAAGCACACGTCGCCGCGTGCGAGCACGAGATCGGTCGTGGGCGTCGGGAAGGGGAGATCGCCGGTGGCGGTGTAAGCGAGCTCGGCACGGGAGCGCGGCACGAGGTCCCACACGGGATCGACGGTGTTCCCGCTGGCTCCGAGTTCGAACACCGCGCGGAAGAACGCGGCGGTGAGATCGGTCTGGCGCGCGCCCGGCACCGCGATGGGCCGCACCGCGTCCATCGCCTGCTCGTTGCAGCGTTGCGCAGCACGAATGCGCTCCACCTCGTCGGGCGTCTTGACGATCTTCGCTTGCGACAGCAGCGTCGACGCGTCGACGGGCGCGCGAGTGCGGAGTGCGTCGCGCACCGCGAGCGACGGCCATTCGTCAACCGCGACCACACCGCGATGATCATCGACCGCGCTCGCGAGCTCACGCGCGCCAATATCGAAATCGAGTGGCGCCGGCGTGAGAAAGTCGACCGAGTCGCGTGTGAGCACGGCAACGGTACGCGTGGCACTGCCGCGCGCCGGCTCGTGGGAACGGGCCACGCGACCGGTCGCGTAGGCGACGTTGTTCTCGCCGCACAGCACGAGCACGTCGACGCCGAACGCGTCCATCTGCGCAAGCACGCGGGGATGGGTCACGCCCTCATCATGCCGCATGATCTCGCATCGCCGCGTCCTCGCCGGCCGCCCGGAGCACCGGCGATACAAACGGCCACGCCACGGTCCGTGACCGGCGCACTCAGAAGCGGAAGCGCGTGGAGCCGGCAGTGTTCTCGTTCGTGCCGACGGCTGTCGCGGTGCGCGGCGCGAGTTGGTAGACGTGCCACGGCGGCGGGCCGAGCGTCGGCGCGTTGAACGGCGCGGTGATTCCGGTTCCCGAGTCGTCGGGCTCGGCGGGCCACCCACCCTTCGCCCACAACGCCGCGATCTCGGCGACGATCTTCGGATCGGTGACCTGCCGGGCCTCGCCCGCGACCATCACGTCGAAGTTCTTGGTGGCAACACTCACCGTGCAGCGTGGATCGCGAGCGACGTTCTTCGCCTTGCGCGTGGCGTCGCCGGTCTGGAACCACGCCGAGCCCGCGTGCCACAGCGCGCCCACACTCGTGACGTGCGGGCTGCCGTCGGCGTTGAGGGTGGTGAGCCAGAACGTCACGCGGTCCGGTGACCGGGGGTCGTCCTGCTTTCGCACGTCGGCGAGTTGAGTCTCGACCACTGACCAGTCGAGCGCGGGCAGGCCGTCTTCTTCAGCGAGGTTCGTCGTCTCCATGCCCAATGAGACTTCCCGGGCCTTCAAAACTCATCGCGGCTACTTCGCCGGCGCGCTCGCGGTGTATCTACGGCCGTTCCATTCCGGCTTCGCGGGCGATGACGATGGCTTGGGATCGGTCGGCCACTTGAAGCTTGCGGAAGATGTTCGAGATGTAGTTGCGCACGGTTTTGGGCGACAGCGACAGCTCGCCCGCGATCGCCGCGTTGTTCGCGCCGCTCGCCATCAGCTGCAGCACCTTGTGCTCGCTGCCGGTCAGCTCAGGGAATGGACGGGCTGACGTGTGCGACTCGCTGAAGAAGCTCATCATCCGAGCCGCGATGCTGCGCGAGAACAGCGCCTCGCCGCGTCCGACCACGATGATCGCCGACGCGAGATCCTCGGCGTCCATGTCCTTCAACACGTAACCCCGAGCGCCGGCGCGCATGGCCGCGAACACCGAGTCGTCGTCCTCCGACATCGTGACGACGAGCACGTTGGCGGTGGGCGAGCGCTCGGTCAACAGGCGAATCGCTGCCAGTCCGCCACCGCCCGGCATCTGGAGGTCCATCAGCACCACGTCGGGCGCGAGTTCTTCGGTGAGCGCGACGGCGGACTCGCCGTCAGACGCCTCCCCCACCACTTCGATCTCGGGAACGGTCGAGAGCAGGGAACGCACGCCGCGACGGAACAACGTGTGGTCGTCGGCGATCAGCACTCGCGTCACGTCGGTCATGACGAACCCGGTGACCGCAGCGGCACGACGGTGGTAACCGTGGTGCCGTCGTCGCTCGTGACCTCGACAGTGCCGCCGATCTCGGCGGCCCGTTCGCGCATCGCCGCGATCCCCACCCCGTCGACCAAATGCTCGGGCAGACCGCGTCCGCCGTCTGAGACGCGCATGTGCACCTCGTTCGTGGTGACGTCGATGCACACCCGGCACTGCTGGCCACCAGAGTGGCGCGCGGCATTATGGATCGCTTCGGACGCGATCCGGTAGAGCGCCACCTCGACGGCGGCCGGGAGCTCGGGCAATTGCTCCGGATCGATGGTCACGTGGAGGCCCGACTGGGTGGCCGGATGGTTGCGCAAGGCGGCCACAAGACCGAGCTCGTCGAGGAGCGGAGGCCGCAGCCCATAGACGAGGCGGCGCACGTCGACCGTGGTCTCGTCCATGCTCTTGCGGACCTCGTCGAGGAGGTCGGCCGCGCGACCCGGTTCGGGTTCCAGCAGGCGCGCCACCGCGGTGAGTTGCAACTTCATCGACGCAAGCGTCGGACCGAGCCCGTCGTGCAGATCGCGGCGGATGCGTCGACGCTCCTCCTCGCGCGCGGCGACCAATGCGGCGCGTGAAGCCTGTAACTGTTCGGAGGCACGGATCGCGTATTGGGCGACGCCGATCTGCTGGGCCAAGTCGGAGAGCAGCCGCAGGTCGCGGTTCGAGAGCGTGGTTCCAGGGTGGCGGGCCGCGACGTAGAGGTGCCCGACCTCGCTGCCCTGGTAGGTCAACGGCACGTCGGCGAGCGGACGATCGGACGGTTGCGCTCCGTGCACACTGGTCTCGATCTCACCGTCGGTGATGGCCACGTACGGCACGTTCAAGGTGCGGGCAATCATCTGTGCCAGCGACGGATCCCCACTGATCGCTTCTGGCGAGGGCATCACGTCCATGTGGCGACTCAGCTCCGTGATCGCGGTGTAGCCGTCGTCGAGGTGGCCGTACACGATGTCGTCGACCGACGGGCGCAACCATCGACGGAGCGGTTCGACCGTGAGCACGATCACGACGATGGCGATCACGTGTGCCCACCAGTGCACGTGCGAGCCTGTGTCGCGCAGACCGCCGGCGGTGAGCACGAGGATGTACACGCTCGCGGCCCAGCCGAGGAGGACGAGGGCGACGAGCGTCGACGCCAACCACCGCGCGCCGCGGCTGGCGTGCGCGGAGCTCGAGAGGCGTCGAGCTCGCCGGCCCTCGTCCACCGTGGTCACGCCGGGATCTGGACTCGCTGCTCGGCGTTCGTGTCGCGGCGCAGCAGCAACCAGATCACGGCCGCGGCAACCACGAGCGCCACGGCTGAGCTGACCTTGTCGAACGCAGTGGGGCCGAACGGGATACCGGGCAACGAGATCAGCACGTTCACGACCATGAACACGAGCGTGAGCACCACACCCCAGCGCTGCGTTCGGAACACGCCATACGCCGCAATGATGCCCGTGAGGCCCACGACCACCTCGATGAGGATCACGGCGTACGGCGGCTGGTTGCTGCTCTGGTTGATGTGGTGAGCGCCCTGCGGGAGCAACGCCAAAGCCACGATGGTGTTCGCCAGCGACAGCAGTCCGGCGAGCGCCGCGGCTACGACGTAGTTGCGGGAGCGAGACATGACGACCTCCAGTGAGACGAGCCGGCCGCAGCCGGGCACCGGCATCGACCGGGCTCGCTCAGTGTCATCTTTGCAGTGTCCCACCGTCCGCTGACGAGTGTCCCGAACATCTGGGAACTTCGCCCGGGAACGGCGCCAGCAGCAGCTACGACTCGGCGGTCCCGCCGGGCCGTCTCGAGTCCGGGCTCAACACGCTGGCCGCCTGACGCTTCCCGCCGTGGGGCCGCGGTACTCGACATAACACTCGCACGGCACGCGTTCGGCGCCGGGATCGCGCTGACCGTTCTCATCGAGCCCGCAGTAGCAACGCAACGGTTTGCGTAGCTCCAGCAAGGGCTCACTGAGCGGGTGGATCCTGCCCGCGGCGAACAAGAAATCGAGGTAGGTCCACAGCGCTTCCGGGAGCCGATCAGGAACCTTGGCCGTGTGGAGGGAACACCAATTGAACACATGAATCGAAAGCAACTCGTTGACGCCGGTGCGGCTCCAGCGCGTGGGCGATATGTCGTCGCGATGGCCGAGTTCGGTCGCGGCCAGCAGTAGCGCGATGAGATCGCGGTCGAGCGGCCGCCCCGCACGAAGGCCAAACTCGGCGGCCGCCGCGACCAGCGACCGGTACTTCTCGCGGGCAGCCCGAGTCGAAGTGCCGAGGGCCACCATCTTCAGCGGTTCTGCGGGCGGCTTCGGCGCTTCCCACTCGCTCGCCCGGCGCGCCCGTGCGGCCGCCGACTCGCGGCGGGCGACGCGGTATCGCCTCGGCGTACGACCCGCGGCTCGATCATCTTCCTCACATCGCGACGACCTCCAGCGCTGCCGTGGGGGCAGCCAGCCACTCGTTGGTACATACAGCTCCCGAACCCGGTCGCCTTGGATGTACACGAGTGCCGAGATTTTCGCGTCACCCTCCAACACCTCGGCGAGAAGATCGGCCGTCACAAGAAGACGGTCGCTTTCGGTCTTGACGGCGATCAGCGAGCGCGGCTCATGCTGGCCACGCTCGACCAGTGCCCCGCGACACATGTTGCACGCGAAGATCAATGCATATTCGTCGAGCTGGCGATCCGGATGGTCGTGTAACGCCCACAGCTCGTCTCGATCTGGCATGTCATTGACGATCGCGGTCACGGTGATCTCCTTCGCGTTGGCGCGCCCGTGCTGACCTCGACGGTGGTCGGGCTGGCGGCGGCGTCGATCCATCGTGGCAGCACCCTGCGACAGCGTCTCCGCCGGGTCTTCACCACTCCCCGCTGCTCGTCACGGTTCGCCGATGCCGAGCCGTCATGGCAGGCGGAGCCCGCCCGTCGCGCCGGGCGTCACCGGAGCGCGCACGCGCCTTGGCGCGACGCGAACCTGCGGGCGTGTCCACCGCTTTCGTGGACACGCCCGCAGGCTGTCATGAGGCGAGCGAGGGACCGCTACCGAGCCGCCACCTCGGTCGCCGAGTTTCCGTCGAAGTTCACGGCCCAGATATGGCTGCCGTCGAACGCGATCCCGTCGGGGGAGTCGAACCCGTAGTTGGAACCCGACAACGTCTGCACCAACGAACCGTCGCTCGCATTCACCTCGGTCAGCGAGTTCCCGTCGTGGTTCTCGGCCCAGATGTGGCTACCGTCGAACGCGACCGCGTCGGGGGAGTCGAACCCGTAGCTGGCTCCCGACACGTTCCGCACCAACGAACCGTCGCTCGCATTCAGCTCGGTCAGGTAGTTCCCGAACCGGTTTGCGATCCAGATGTGGCTGCCGTCGAACGCGATGCCTATAGGCGAAGACAATCCGCTCTGGAACGTCTGCACCACGGAACCGTCACTCGCATTCAACTCGATCAGGTAGCCGTTGAATGTCGGGATCCACATGTGACTGCCGTCGAACGCGATGCCGGTCACATCATCGGACGGAGACGGGCTGAGCGCGGAAACCGTCTGCACCCACGAACCGTCACTCGCATTGAGCTCGGTGACCGAGTTCCCGAGCTCGTTCGTGACCCAGATGTGGTTGCCGTCGAACGCGATCCCGTTTGGATCGCCGAACCCGTAGCTGCCACCGGACAGCGTCCGCACCCACGAGCCGTCGCTCGCGTTGAACTCAGTCACCGAGTTGGAACTGTTTGCGACCCAGACGTGGCTGCCGTCGAAGGCAAGTGCATGGGGTCCGGCGAACCCGTAGCTGCCACTCGACAGTGTCCGCACGAACGCGCCGTCTGCTGCCTCGAGCTCGACCATCGTGTTGGAGCTGGTGCCGATCCAGATGTGGCTGCCGTCCGACACGACGCTCTCCGGTTGTGAAATGCCGAGGCTCGGACTGGCAAATACGTTGGCGACTGGCCAGCACAACGTTGCCACCGTGCACTTGTTCGGGTTCCCGCCTCCGCCCGCCGCGACCGCGGCCGCCACCTGTGCCGCGGTCTGGCCCTTCGTCTGCCACGTCACCGTGTTCTCGGAGCCCAGGCACTTCCTGCCCGACTGTGCATCGATCACCCGCAGGGTTTTCATCGATGCCGTCTTGGAGTAACACGCGGTGAGCACGCCGGTCGAGGTATTCGGGATCGACGCCCACGCCAGTCCGCCGGCGCCGACTACGCCGAGCGCCAACCCGGCCGAACCGATGACGGCGCGCGACCGCAGGATTCGGCCGGCGCGCGTCCTCGTACCATTCGTCTGCTTCGACATCGGACATCCTTTCGTCGCGTCCCGTTGTCGTGCAGACCGTACGAATGGCGCGTTCCCTGGCCGTTCCCTCCCCGAGGTGGTGCGTGCGGCCGTCGGCTACGCCGGTACGAGCGCCGCGAGGCGGCCCGCTCGGTCGGTCCAGTACGGCTGGCCGGCCGCCTCGTAACGGGCGCGGGCAGCCTCGAACCGCTGGCGTGCCGCAGCCAGATCGGCATCGGCGAGTGCGGCGCTGCCGGCCGCCGACTCGGCCATCGCCTGCCACGCCGAGCTGTTGAACAGCACCGCCCACGAGTCGCCCTTTCGTCCGTGCTCCGTTGCCGGAGCTGACGGTACGAAGGGCACGTTCCCTCAGCGTTCCCTGCCGAGTTCCGGCGGGGCCCACACGCCGACGCCGCAGTGTCGGCCCGGGTGAGGTGCGTCCGAAAGCAGAGCAACGTCGAGCGCCAATACAGCTCAGACGAGCGGGCTGACTCGCGGCACAGGTTGCGCGCTCTATCAGCGTTGTGCCCACGACGAAGTGGAGGTGAGCGGATTCGAACCGCCGACTTCTACGTTGCGAACGTAGCGCTCTGCCAGCTGAGCTACACCCCCGGAGGGAGCGACGAAGTTACCACCGGGCGTTTCTGAGACCGGGCTGGGATCGCATGCCGATCGGGCGCGAGCGAGTAAACGAAACGCCCGTGCGGATCGTGACAACCACGTGAAGCGCAGGGGATTCGACGAGTTCTACCTCGACACGGAGGACCGCTGCTTCGGCGCGGTGCTCGCGACCGTGGGTGATCTCGGCGAGGCCGACGACCTGCTCGCCGAGGCCTATACGCGTGCGTGGGAACGCTGGAACGACGTCTCCACACACGCGGCACCACGAGCGACGGCTCCGTGCACGACACCACGATCGAGGCGATCAACGTGAGCTCGAGCGGCGACCAGAGTTCGGTGCGAACCGGCGCGGCATCACACTGATCCCCCTCGAACATCTCGCGCCGGCACACTCGCGCCGGCACACTCGCTCCGGCACACTCGCTCCGGCACCCCGCCGCGGCGGCGATGCTTCAGTCGCCGTCGCGGCGGGCGCGTTCGGCTTCGATCGACGCCTGCAAACGCGCGGCGACCATCGTGGTGGTGAGGTCGCCGCGGGTGCGTTCGAGCACCGCGCGCAGCGCGTCGGTGGTGCGGCGCAGGCCACCGGTGACGGCATCGGGATAGTCGATCGTGACGAGCATCGAATACACGTCGTCCATCGCGACCAGCAACGACTCGGCCCGGTCGAGCTCACCGCGCCGCAGGCAGTCGAGCGCCTGGCGCCGCAACTCGCTCGCGGCCTCGGCCATGCCGTTGAGGTAGGGCGCGGCCTCGACG
>DASXZO010000111.1:0-15811 GCA_036501845.1 Acidimicrobiia bacterium
CTCGCCGGACGCCTCCTTCTCGTTGTTCCAACGGGCGTTGAGGGCGCCGGCCTGCTCGGCCAGATCGGCCAGCTCGGCCTCGAGCTTGGCCAGGCGCTCGAGCGAGGCCGGGTCGGTCTCCTTGGCCAGGGCCAGCTTCTCGATCTCGAGCTGGTCCATGCGGCGCTCGACCTGTCGGCCATGGTGGCGGGGGCCAAGTACCGAGGCGAATTCGAGGAGCGCCTGAAGGCAGTGCTGAAGGAGATCACCGACGCCGAGGGCGAGATCGTCACCTTCATCGACGAGCTGCACACCATCGTGGGTGCCGGCGGGGCCGAAGGGGCCATGGACGCCGGCAACATGATCAAGCCGATGCTGGCGCGCGGCGAGTTGCGGCTCATCGGCGCCACCACGCTCGACGAGTTCCGCAAGTACATCGAGAAGGACGCCGCGCTCGAGCGGCGCTTCCAGCAGGTATACGTGGGCGAGCCGTCGGTGGAGGACGCGGTGGCGATCCTGCGCGGGCTCAAGGAGCGTTACGAAGTGCACCACGGCGTGCGCATCCAGGACGCCGCGCTCGTGGCCGCGGCGATGCTCAGCTCGCGCTACATCACGGGTAGGCGGCTACCCGACAAGGCGATCGACCTGGTCGACGAGGCCGCGTCGCGCCTGCGCATCGAGATCGACTCGATGCCGTTCGAGATCGACGTGGTCGAACGCCGCATCCGCCAGCTCGAGATCGAGCGCGCCGCGCTGAGCAAGGAGAGCGACGAAGCGAGCAAGGGCCGCCTCGCTGCACTCGAGGAAGAACTCGCGTCGCTCGGCGAGGAGCGCGACGGCATGGTCGCGCACTGGCAGTCCGAGAAGGAAGCCATCGCCGCGATCCGCGCCGACAAGGAGCGGCTCGAGACGATGAAGCTCGACGCCGAGCAGGCCGAACGCGAAGGCAACCTGCAGCGCGCCGCCGAGATCCGTTACGGCCACCTTCCGGTGCTCGAACGCGAGATCGAAGCGAGCACGGTCAAGCTCGCCGACCTCCAACGCGACACCGCGATGCTGAAGGAAGAGGTCGACGCCGAAGACGTCGCCGAGATCGTGGCCAAGTGGACCGGGGTACCCGTCACCCGCCTGATGGAAGGCGAGATGGCGAAGCTCGTGAAGCTCGAAGAGCTGTTGCACGAGCGCGTCGTGGGCCAAGACCCCGCGGTCAGTGCGGTGGCCAACGCCATCCGCCGTTCGCGTGCCGGCCTCTCCGACCCGCACCGCCCAATCGGCTCGTTCCTGTTCCTCGGGCCCACCGGTGTGGGCAAGACCGAGCTCGCGCGTGCACTCGCCGAGTTCCTGTTCGACGACGAGCGCGCCATGGTGCGCATCGACATGAGCGAGTACATGGAGAAGCACTCGGTGTCGCGCCTCGTCGGCGCGCCTCCGGGCTACGTCGGCTACGAGGAGGGCGGTCAGCTCAGCGAGGCGGTGCGACGTCGTCCGTACTCGGTCGTGCTGCTCGACGAGGTGGAGAAGGCTCACCCCGACGTGTTCAACGTGTTGTTGCAGGTGATGGACGACGGCCGTCTCACCGACGGCCAGGGTCGCACCGTCGACTTCACGAACACGATCCTCGTGATGACGAGCAACCTCGGTGCCGGTGGTTCCGACGACGCGGTGATGGCTGCGGTGCGTTCGCACTTCAAGCCCGAGTTCGTGAACCGCGTCGACGAGATCGTGGTGTTCCACCGCTTGAGCGAGGAGCACATCCATCACATCGTCGAGCTGCAGGTGGAGCTGCTGCGAGCCCGGTTGGCCGAGCGCGACCTCGGTCTCGATCTCACTCCGGCGGCCACGGACTGGATCGCCCGTGCCGGCTACGACCCCGACTACGGCGCCCGTCCGTTGAAGCGAGTGCTGCAGAAGGAAGTGGCCGATCCGATCGCGCTCGGCATCCTGCAGGGCACCTACAAGCCCGGCGACACCGTCAGCGTCGACGCCGCCCCCGACGGCCACCTCGTCTTCGACGACGTGGTGGGCGCGGAAATCATCGGCTGATCGGGCTCACATTCGGAGCGCCACCGCCGCCGGCCCACTTGCGATTGTGCCGCCAAGCGGGCCGAGAGTGCGACCAGGAAGGTCGCCGGCACGCTTGGCGTCCCGATCACGAGCGAGTCGTCACGATCGAGTCGTCATCGGGCGTCCTGGCGCCCCGATTATCGGGGTCCCAGGACGCCCGGAGGCCGGTGGCGATGCCGGCGAGGCCGAGGCCCACGAGCACGATCGCGGGAATCCACGTGACGTCGATGGTGACCGTACCGAGGCGGTCGAGGGCGAACATCACGCCGAGCGTGGTGAACAACAGTCCCGCGATGAGTGAGATGAGGTCGGTGCGATGCGGCTTCATGACGCAGATCCTTCTCGCACGAGGATCTGGCCGAAGCCGACCCGTGCATCGATGACGAAGTGTGGGCCAGTGCCCGCCACGTGGAAGCGTTGGTCGACGCGCCAGCCGTTGCTGTCGGGCTCGTCGAGCACCTGCGCGTCGCCGGCGCCGACCCGGGTGCGGATGTCGAGCGCGGCGTCCTGCGGCAAATCGATCACGAGCTGACCCATTGCATCGTGCGCGTTCAGGTGCAGCGTGCGATCGGCTGTGGTGACGTTGCGGAGGTCGACCACGAGATGCCCGATGCCGAGCTCGTAGTTGTGCTGGACGGTGTTGGCGTCTTGCACTCGGTAGACGCGTTCGCCGATGCCGCCGCTGATCGGGACGTCGAGCGCGGCGTCGACCGAGCAAGCCAACACGAGTAGCAGTGCGAGCGCGATCAAGCCACGGGAGCGCCCGAGCCACGCGCCCAGCACGAGCGCGAGCCCCACCAGCACGAGCGCGAGGGTGAGCACAAAGCCGGCGTCGACGTCGACCGCGCCGGTGGCGTTGAGCAACGCCGCGCCGCCCGCGAGCAGCAGGAGCGCGCTCCAGGTGAGCCGGCCGAGCATGCTGCGCTCGCGCCGCGGTCGCGGTGGTGTGTCGACGACGGGCTCTCCAGTGGGCCATGGCCCGTGCGATTCGTAGGCCCGCACCGTCGGTTGCGGGGCCGTGAGCGGTTCGGCTGTTGCGAAGGCCGCGGTCTCCGCCACGGTTGGAGTCGTCACAGTGGTGCCGGCCGTCGTCGGCGTGAACGGATCGCTGTGCGCGTCACCAACGGCTGGAGTCACGAGCGTGTCGTCCGTCGGCGGTGTGACGTCGTCGGAGCCCGTATCGGTGCCCGTGTCGCTGTCTGGTGCGACACCGTCGGTCAAGGCCGGATCGCGATGGCGCACGAGCAGCACCGCGAGACCGCCGCCGATCAACGTGATGGGCCAGAACAGCTGTGAGAACGGATGCCAGGCGAAGCGGTGCGCCACGCCGAGCATGCCCACTGCTACGAGCAGCACACCCACAGGCAGGGCCCAGTTCTCGCGGGCGTGGTGCAGCGGACGACCGCGGAACGTGTCGACGCCGGTGACGCCGGTGGCCTCCTCGGGCACCACCAGCCAGGCGATGCCGTACGCCACCGCGATGGCGCCGCCGGTGACCACGGCCGCGACGGCGATGATCACCCGCACCAGGCCGGGATCCCAGCCGTAGGTGTGCGCGAGCCCGCC
This sequence comes from Acidimicrobiia bacterium, assembly GCA_036501845.1. Classification (GTDB taxonomy): domain Bacteria; phylum Actinomycetota; class Acidimicrobiia; order IMCC26256; family PALSA-610; genus JBBREP01. The sequence goes on from DASXZO010000111.1 coordinate 3,610, forward strand.
GCAGATTCCGCCGAGCACGCGATCGTCGCGGCTGCGGGTGAGGCGACGCCCGGGCCGCGGCGGCGCGGTCGACTGCGACGGCGGGGGCGGAGGCGGGGGTGCGGTATCGGTCATCGTCGTGTCCATGATCACATCGTCGGCCCCGCGGCCGGTCGCAGCCATCGGGGACGACCCTGAACTGTCCCCGAGAGGGCCCAACGCCAATCCGGGGTGTTCCCGACCGCTGGGGCCCGCGGCCCGTGCGATCCTGATGAGGTGAGCACCGCCGCGACGCCGACACTCGTACGGCGCACCAACGAGCGGCGCATCGCCGGTGTCGCGGCCGGCTTTGCCCACGCCACCGGCGCGCCGGCGCGGGTGGTGCGCGCGGTGTTCGTGCTCACCGGGCTGATGGGCATCGGTGTGGCTGTGTACGTGATCGCGTGGGTCGTGCTGCCCGACGACGCCGGCGGCCCGCCGGTGTTGCGCCGGCTCGCGCCGCACGACCCGATCGATGTGGTCGCGCTCGTCGCCGTGATCGTCGGTGCGCTGCTCGCGGTCGCGCGCTTCGGCTTCTCGCTGCCTGGCAGCATCGTGTTCCCGATCGTGGTGGCCGGCGTCGGGCTCGCGCTGCTCTTGCGCTGGCCCGGCGGCGACGAAGAGATCCGCCCCGCCGATCTCCCCGACTGGTTGCCTCCCGCGGCGCAAGAAGCCGTGGGCGCGCTCGGCACGCGCCGCGGCCTCGTGCTGCGCGCCACCGTCGGCACGATCCTCGTGCTCGGCGGCATCACCGCACTGCTGGCGTCGACGTCGTCGTGGGCGAGCCTGCGTGACGGTTTGCTGGCACTGCTCGTGGTGATCTCGGGGCTCGCCCTGGTGTTCGGTCCATGGCTGAGCCGGCTCGGCAGCGAGCTCGTCGCCGAGCGGCGCGCGCGCATCCGTGAGCGCGAGCGTGCCGAGATGGCCGCGCACCTCCACGACTCGGTGCTGCAGACGCTGGCGATGGTGCAGCGCCGCGCCGACGACCCGCGCGAAGTCATGCGCCTGGCGCGCAAACAGGAACGCGAGCTCCGTACCTGGCTGCAGTCAGGACAGCCCGTGCCGTCCACCGACACCGCGCCCGGCACCGTGGGCGCCGCCATCGCCGAGCTCGCCGGCGAGCTGGAAGACCTGCATGGCGTGGCCGTCGAGGTGGTGCAGGTACGCGACTGCACGAACGATGCCGCGCTCGAGCCGCTGCTCCTCGCGACGCGGGAAGCCATCGTGAACGCGCAATGCCACTCGGGTGCCGATACCGTCGACGTCTACTGCGAGGTCGACGACGACACGGTGCGCGTGTACGTGCGCGATCGCGGGACCGGCTTCGATCCCGGCGCGGTGGCCGAAGACCGGCGTGGGATCACCGAGTCGATCAGGGGGCGCATGGCCCGCCACGGCGGTGCGGCCACGCTGCGCAGCACGCCAGGCGAGGGCACCGAGGTGGAGCTCACGATCCCCAGGGCCCGCCCGCGCCGCGAGCTCGAGGTGAGCGAAACGAACAAGAGGCAAGACCCGTGACCGTGCGCGTCTTCCTCGTCGACGACCATCAGCTGTTCCTCTCGGGCGTGCGCGCCGAACTCGATGGCGAGATCGAGGTTGTGGGCACCGCGTCGGAGGTGGGTGCTGCGATCGAGATGATCCGCGAACGTGCACTCGACGTGGTGCTCGTCGACGTGCACATGCCGGAAGGCGGGGGTGCGCGCGTGATCCGCGACGTACACACCACGCACCCCGACGTGCTGTTCCTCGCGCTCTCGGTCTCCGACGCGGCCGACGATGTAATTGCGATCATCCGTGCCGGCGCGCGCGGCTACGTGACGAAGTCGATCACGCCCGCCGAGCTCGCCGACGCGATCCAACGTGTCGCGGCGGGCGACGCGGTGTTCTCGCCGCGCCTCGCTGGCTTCGTGCTCGATGCCTTCGCGTCGACGCCGGTGGGTGCGGTCGATCCGGAACTCGATCAGCTCACCCAACGAGAGCAAGAGGTGTTGCGGCTCATCGCCCGCGGCTACACCTACAAGGAGATCGCGCGCGACCTCGTGATCTCGGTGAAAACCGTCGAGACGCACGTGTCGTCGGTGTTGCGCAAGCTCCAGCTCTCGAACCGCCACGAGCTCGCCCGCTGGGCCAACGAACGCCGCCTGTAGCGCAGCCTCGAGAGTTATGGGCGTCATTGGTTGCGCGTCGCCGTGCCCCGTCCGTAGCCTGTCGGCGGCTCGTGTGGTAGGGGGTATTTCAATGGGGTTTCGTCGATTCGCGGTGGCGGTAGTTGCGGCGGCGTTGGTAGGTGTGACGCCGGCAATGCATGCCGCGCACGCTGTGAGCAGGCTCACGCTCAGCGTCGGCGACGTCAGTGTTCCTGAGGGCAACTCGGGTTCGGTCACCGTGCAGGTGCCAGTCGATCTCTCATCGACGCTCGCGCGCCGCGCGGTCGTCACGGCCACGTACACGGTGAGCGGAGGCACGGCGACCCCAGGTGTCGACTTCGCCGCCAAGACCGGCACGCTGCGCTTCGCTGGCACGAACGTGTCGCAAACCATCGCAGTCACGGTGCTGGGCGATGGGTTCAAAGAGCCCGACGAGACCATCAACGTCACGTTGAGCAACGTGCAGGGCGCCACCGACGCGCGCGACGGCACGGTCACCATCCTCGACGACGATTCCGACGGTGCCCCCGAGCCGACCGTCTCGCTCGGCAGTGTGACGGTCGTGGAAGCCCAGGCCGGCAAGCACTACGCGTACGTGCCGGTAGTGCTTTCCGACCCCGAGACGACTCCCGTGGTGGTGAACGTGTTCTACGCCTGCGGCACCCCGCAGGCGAACGCTGCGTTCGGTGCCACACCGACACGCACGGTCACCTTCAGCCCCGGTCAGCAGTCCGCCACGCTCGTCATTCTCATTCCCGCTGGCACTGCGCCGAGCGCGGTCACGCAGTTCTTCGAAGGCCTGACGGTGCAGGTCGGGAACGCCGACGTCGTCACACCCGACGGCTCGGTGACCGTGCTCGACGACGCCGGCACCGCACCGCCACCGACCTATCCGGCCGAGCGGGTGAGCGTCGCCGGAAATGGTTCCGAGGGCCAGGTGGCCGACTCGATCACGTGCCAGCTCGGCTACGGCTCGATCGCGTCATCCGTGAGCCCCGACGGCCGTGACGCGCTGTTCCAATCCGACGCCTTCAATCTCGTGCCGAACGACAACAACGACGCCGGTGACCTCTTCCTACGCGATCGGACGAGCGGGACCACCGAGCGGATCGATGTCGCGAACGACGGCAGCGAGCTCAGTCAAGGCAGTGAGTCGCCCTACGAGTTCATGAGTAGCGACGGCAACGACATCACGTTCGCCACTACGTCGGCGGAGCTCCTGCCGGCCGGCGCGTCAATCGCCGTATTTGTACGTGATCGCAGCGCGGGAACGACAACGCTCGCGAGCGTGCTGCCCGATGGCACGGCCGCGCCGGGCGCCAGCGACGCGAGCGGCCTCTCGCCCGGCGGCCGCTATCTCGCGTTCGAGAACCGGGGTGAGCTCTACGTGCGCGATCTCGTCGCGAGATCCACCGCCGCCGTCGCACCGGTTTCGATGCAAGCTTGGCCGTACACGCCAATGAGTTCCGATGGCTCCCAAATCGCGTTCATCTCCGCCGCCAGCAATCTCGTGGCCGGCGATACGAACAATTATCCCGACGTGTTCGTGCGCGACTTGGTGAGCGGATCGACCGAACGAGTCAATGTCACGCCCTCGGGTGCGCAGGAGACCGGCCCGCAGATCGCGAGCAATGCGTCTCGCCTCGCGATGAGCGCTGACGGCCGCTACGTGGAGTTCTGGTCGTCGTCAGCAAACATGCTGCCGGGAGGCACGGCGCAGACGCCACCGAAGGGATCGGCCATCTTCGTCCGTGACCGTGTGGCGGGAACCACGCAGCTGGTCAGTGTCGGAGTGCCGTCGTCGAAGCCCGTGTGCTGGGCCAACGACGGCAGCATGAGTGCCGACGGGCGCTACGTCGTGTTCTCGGAAATGTGCGAGAACAAGGCCGGGTCAGTCATCGACAAGAACTCACTCGGCGTGTGGGTTCGTGATCTCGTGGCCGGGACGACGACGCGTGTCGATCAGACCTACACAGGCAAGCCTCCCACTGCGGGCGGCAGCGACGGCATGGTGAGTGCCGGCGGCAACTATGTGCTGTTCGACTCGACCGCAACGAACTTGATTCCCGCCGACACGAACAGCGCCGGCGACGTGTTCATCCGCAAGATCAATTGAGCGGGTTGTAACCGGGCACTGCGGAGAGTGGCGTGTCGAGGTACACCTTGGCCTCGGGCGCGCCGTTGAAGCGGCCGTGACTCCAGCGGACCTCGACGTGACCGTCCACGTCGCGCGTCTCTCGGTTGTCGCGCCGGCGTATTACCGCGTGCCACGCCACCTCGGGCTGACCGGAATCCTTCGCGCACACCTCGAAGGCCCGCAGTTCGTACTGTTGGTGCCAATCCCACGCCGAGTCGATGCGCAACCGCAGCGAGTCCGAGCGCTCGGCGCCGAGCACGAAGTATGACGCATCGGAGATTCGCAGCAAGCGCCACAACACGCGTAATTGATCGCGGTTGTTGGGCATCGCCGCGCGCCAGCGCGCCGCCGATTCGTTGGCGACGGTTCGCACGAGCGCGATCCACAAGGGCTGGCAGGGCTCGGGCCAGGCCCGCGGCCGTAAGCGATCTCGGAGAGCCGCTTGATGCGCACGCGTCATGTCGTCGACCGCATCCGGGAACAGCGTCACCGATGTGGCCTCGACGGCGCTCCGGTACAGCGACTGCAACTCTTGCGGTGCGCAGGTGCTGAACCAGTTCGTACTCGTGCGTTCCTCGCCGACGAGCAAGCGGTGGAACAACCGCGCCGGACCCGCGTTGAGCAGCACGTGGGAGAGGTACTTGCAGCTCACCAGGTACACGTGGTCGATGCGCAGATCGCACGGGATCACGTCGTCGCCCGGTGGCTGTTGCGGTCCCTTCCACTCGACGAGCCGCGGCGGTCGGCCGCGCAAGCCGTCGACCGCGCGCAGGAACGTCTGGCCGTTGGCGAACGCCGACCGGAACGTCGAGTAATGGTCGCCGGCCCGGTGCGCTTCGATGAGGCGCTGCCACACATCGTCGGGCACGTTGTGCAGCGCCGGCGGCTTCCAGCGCGTGGCCGAGTGGAGATCGGGCGCGAGCATGCCGAGTGCAGTTGCGATCTCGCTGATCTCGGTGAGGCTGTTGGCCACGCGGCGTCAGGCGTCGAGCTCGGCCTCGGACCAGAACCCTGGTTCGGGCCGGTCGGTGTGGCCGCCCTTGGCGTAGAGCGCGAGGCGCTCGCGATCGTCGTCCGAGAGCATGCAGATCGCGTCGAAGAACGTGGCGCGGCCCGCGGCGCGGAGTGCGGTGTCGCCTTCGCTCGGCCGGCGCGGCAGGTGACTGGTGAGGAACACGAGCGGCACACCGCCGAGCTGTTGGCGGAGGGCCGCGGCGCGGCCCAACGACTTCCACACCGTGTCGGTACGCAACAGGCCGCCGCGGTGGCTGGTGAACGCGCCCGACACGTCGAAGTACCACACCTCTTCGTTCGCGTCTCGGGCGGTGAAGTTCACGGTGACGCCGGTGCCGCGGATACGCACGTTGCGCTCGGGGTTGCGAAACCCCGCTTCGTGCAGCATCTCTTCCGCAAGCTTTTGTGCGGCTTTGCCCTGCTGTGACGCCTTGCGTTGAAAGTCGTCGCCGTCGACGAGCGCGTCGGCCGGAACCTCGATTTTCCTGCGCGTGGCTCGCGAGGCGGGCGCGGCGTGAGCCGGTGCCAACTCCTGTTCCACACGACGGCGCGCGATCGCCAGATACGAGTCGTCGAGGTCGTAGCCGACGAAGCGGCGGCTGTTCCGGGCGGCCGCGACCAGGGTGGAGCCGCTTCCCGCGAAGGGGTCGAGTACGAGATCGTTCTCGAAGGTGTAGAGCCAGATGAGCTGCTCGGGCAGCTCCACGGGGAACGGTGCCGGATGGCCGACGCGCCGCGCGCTCTCGGGTGGGATCTCCCACAAGTCGAGCGTCTCGGCCATGAAGTCGTCGGTCTTGATCGTGGTCACGTGCGGCAGGCCCGCGCGCTCGCGTTCCTTCACCGAGAGCGCGCGATCGAACCGTCCCTTCGAAGCGATCACCACGCGCTCGGTGATGTCGCGCAGCACCGGGTTCGTGGCGCTGCGGAACGAACCCCACGCACAGTTGCCGCTCGCGCCTTCACTCTTCTGCCACACGATCTCGCCGCGCAGGAGGAGGCCGAGGTCGTCTTCGAGGATGTGGATCACGTCGGCCGAGAGGCTGCGGTAAGGCTTGCGGCCGAGGTTCGCCACGTTCACGGCGATACGCCCGCCGGGCTCGAGCTTGCGCGCACATTCGGCGAATACGTCACGCAGCATCTCGAGGTATTCGAAGTACGACGCCGGCACGCCCTCGCGGTCGAGCTCCTCCTCGTACTGCTTGCCCGCGAAGTACGGCGGCGAGGTGACCACCAGGGCGACCGAGCCGTCAGGTACGTCGTCCATATGACGCGCGTCGAGCGGCTTGAACGGGTCGCCGATCGCCGCAGTGACCTTGTCGGGTTCGAGCACCGTGTCGTCGTCGGAGAGCGCCGGCGGGTGGAAGCGTTCGTAGAAGGCCGACGCGTCGTGACTCTCGCGCGCACCGACCCCGAAGTTGGAGGTGGTGGTCCCGCGTCGCCGCGCCATCGCGCCCTCCCTTCCGGCCACGGCACATGGTAGCGACGCGCTCGAACACACGCGCGATCCGCGCCGTGGTCCCACAAACAGTGGGCAAGTCACCGGTTTGTGGGACCACCGGGAGAATCACCTGGGAGGACGAGGGTGGCGTCGAGTATCGTGCTCCCAACGTGACACCCAATGAGTTCACGTTCTGGGCACTCGTACGTCGAGTAGGCGCCTGATGCCGGGCGCAGTGATCGTCGGTACGCAGTGGGGCGACGAGGGCAAAGGTCGTTTCACCGACTACCTCGCCAAGGAAGCTTCGGTGTGCGTCCGCTATCAGGGCGGGCACAACGCCGGCCACACGATCATCGTCGGCGACGAGGTGTTCAAGTTGCAGCTCGTGCCGTCGGGCGCGCTCTACCCATGGGTGGTGCCGGTGATCGGCAACGGCGTGGTGGTCGATCCCGCGGTGCTCATCGACGAGCTCGACATGCTCGAGTCACGCAACGTCGACACGCGCCGGCTGCGGCTCTCGGGCAACGCCCACATGATCATGCCGTACCACCAGGAGCTCGACGCGCTCACCGAGCGATACCTCGGCAAGAACAAGCTCGGCACCACCAAGCGCGGCATCGGCCCCACCTACGCCGACAAGGCGCTGCGGGTGGGACTGCGCGTGCAGGACCTCCTCGACCCCAAGATCTTCCGCGAGAAGCTCGATCTCGTGCTGCGCGAGAAGAACCTCGTGCTCACCCGGGTGTACAACCGCCTTCCGGTCGACGGCGACGAATTGGCGCAGCGCTACCTCGCGATGCTCCCTCGCCTCGAGCCGCTCATCGACGACACGGTGCACCTCGTGCACGAGGCGCTCGACGCGGGGCAGTGGGTGCTGTTCGAAGGCGCCCAGGCCACATACCTCGACCTCGACCACGGCACCTATCCCTTCGTCACGTCGAGCAACCCCGTGTCGGGCGGCGTGTGTGCCGGTGCCGGGGTGGGTCCGCGGGCGATCGAGCGGGTGGTGGGGATCGTGAAGGCGTACACCACACGCGTCGGCAGCGGCCCGTTCCCCACCGAGCTCGGTTTGCAGAGCGCCGAGGGTGGCCTGCTGGTCGATCGCGGCCACGAATACGGCACGAACACGGGACGCCGGCGGCGGCCGGGCTGGCTCGACCTCGTGATGGTCAAGCACGCGGCGCGGCTGAACACGTGCAGCGAGCTGGCGATCACCAAGCTCGACGTGCTGTCGCCGCTCGAAGAGTTGAAGGTGTGCGTGGCGTACGAGGACGACGCCGGCAAGCGCTACGAGCACGTGCCGTATCACCAGTCGGTGCTGCACAAGGTGCGTCCTGTGTACGAGACGTTGCCCGGATGGGGCGTCGACATCGAGCAGGCCGAGCGCCTCGCCGACCTTCCGGCCGCCGCGGCCGACTACGTGCGGTTCGTCGAGGAGTACACCGGCGTGCACGTGAGCTTCGTGTCGGTAGGTCCCGAGCGCGCCCAGACCGTCGTACTTCCGCGCGCAGCATGAGCCCCTCGGGGCGCCAGCCGCAGGCGAGCGGGGGTCGAGCCGCGTGACCGCGCGCGCAGCATCGGACGCGGGGTAGACACAGGAGATGCCCACCCGGGTTCTGGTCGTCGGCGCCGGCGGTCGCGAGCATGCGCTCGCGTGGAAGCTCGCGCGCTCCTCGAGCGTCGACGAAGTGATCGCCGCGCCCGGGAATCCGGGCATGGAAGACATCGGCGAATGCATCACGGTCGACGCCAACGACGCCAATGCGGTGGCCTATCTCGCCGACAAGGTCGACGCGGCGCTCGTTGTCGTCGGGCCCGAAGAGCCGCTCGTGCACGGTGTGGCCGACGCGGTGCGCGCTCGCGGCCGTGCGTGCTTCGGGCCGTCGGCCGCGGCGGCCCAGCTCGAGGGCAGCAAGGCGTTCATGAAGGACGTGCTCGTCGCCGCGGGCGTGCCGACCGCGCGCCACGCGGTGTTCCAGGCCGGTCAGGAATCCGACGCCGCGGCGTTCCTCGACACGCTCGACGGTCGCTACGTGGTGAAGACCAACGGCCTCGCCGCGGGCAAGGGTGTGGTGGTCACCGGCCATCGGGCCGAAGCGGTCGATGCAGTGGGGAGCTATCTCTCGGGCGCGGCGTTTGGCGACGCCGGCCGCACATGCGTGATCGAGGAGCGTCTCGACGGCCCCGAGCTGTCGTTGTTCGCGCTGTGCGCGGGAACCGACGCGCTGGTGCTCGGTTGCGCGCAGGACCACAAGCGGATCGGCGACGGCGACACCGGACCGAACACGGGCGGCATGGGCGCGTTCGCGCCCACACCAGTAGTCACCGATGCGCTCGTGGCCGAGGTGATGGACCGCGCAATCCTGCCGACGCTCGACGAGCTCACACGGCGCGGCGCGGAGTACCACGGGGTGCTGTATTGCGGGCTGATGCTCACGAGCAACGGTGCCAAGGTGCTCGAATACAACGTGCGTTTCGGCGATCCTGAATGTCAGGTGCTCGTGCGCCGCATCGAGAGCGATCTCTTCGCGCATCTCCACGAGTCCGCCACCGGGCGGTTGCTCACGCCGGTGCGCGAAACCGACGATGCGGCACTCGTGGTGGTGCTGGCCAGCGAGCGTTACCCGGCATCGCCGCGCACCGGCGATCCGATCGAAGGGCTCGACGCGGCCGGCGCGCGCGACGGCGTGGTGGTGTTCCACGCGGGCACGCGGCGCGACGGCGACGACATCGTGACGGCGGGCGGTCGCGTACTCGGCATCTCGGCAACGGGTCGCGACGTGCACGAGGCGCGTGCCGCGGCCTATGCGGCCATCGACGACATCAGTTGGCCCGGTATGCAGTTCCGCAGCGATATCGCGGAGGCCATGATGCGACAGGCGTCCGAGAGCGACGGAGGAGCGATCCGGCGCGGTGCGAGCGGAGCGAGCGTCCAGACGCCCCTCGGGGCGCGAGCCGCAGGCGAGCGGGGGTGGAGATGATCCCGCGTTACACGCGACCGGAGATGGCCGCGCTGTTCACCGACGAGGCCAAGCTCGGTGCCTGGCTCGAGGTCGAGGTGCTGGCGTGCGAGGGCTGGGCCGAGATCGGCGTGGTGCCGGAGGAGCACGCGCGCGCGATCCGCGAGCGCGGCGCCTTCACCGTCGACGCGGTGCTCGAGCGCGAGAAGGTCACCGACCACGACGTCGCCGCGTTCGTCGACGTGGTGCAGGAGAGCGTGGGAATGCCGGCGGGCGCGTGGGTGCACTACGGGCTCACGTCCACCGACGTGGTCGACACCGCGCAGAACCACATCCTCGTGCAGGCGCTCGACGTGCTCGCGAGCGCGGCCGAACGCCTGGAGAAGGCGCTCGTGCAGGTTGCACGGGCGCATCGCGACACCGCGTGCGTGGGTCGCACCCACGGCATCCACGCCGAACCCACCACATTCGGCACCAAGCCGGCGCTGTGGGCGCTGCAGGTGCGTCGCGATCGCCAACGCATCGCGCGCGCCCGCACGATGATGGCCGTGGGCAAGCTCAGCGGCGCGGTGGGCACCTACAGCAACATCGATCCGAGCGTGGAGCAGTACGTGTGCGAGCACCTCGGTCTGCAGCCCGTGCCGGCCACGCAAGTGGTTGCCCGTGACCGCCACGCCGAGATGATGTACGTGACCGCGGCCATCGGCACCACGTGCGAGACGATCGGCCTCGAGGTGCGCCACCTCCAGCGCACCGAGGTGCGCGAGGTGCTGGAACCCTTCCGCATGGGCGCGCAAAAGGGTTCGTCGGCGATGCCGCACAAGCGCAACCCGATCAAGAGCGAGCAGCTCTGCGGGCTCGCGCGCGTGCTGCGCGGCAACGTGGTGCCGGCGCTCGAGAACGTCGCGCTCTGGCACGAGCGCGACATCTCGCACAGCTCCGCCGAGCGCGTGATCTTTGCCGACTCGCTGCAACTCGCGCACTACGTGCTTGTGCAGGCGACAACGATCGTGTCGGGCTTGCAGGTGGACGCGGCGCGCATGCGCGAGAACCTCGACGCCAGCTACGGGCTCGTCTTCAGCCAGCCGGTACTCCTCGCGCTGGTGGAAGCCGGGACGAGCCGCGACGACGCGTACAGAATCGTGCAGCGCGCGGCGATGACGTCGTGGGACACCCGGCGCATGTTCCGCGACGTGCTTGGCGACGACCCCGAGGTCACCAAACACCTCACCCACGAACGACTCGACGAGTGCTTCGATCTTGTGCGATCACTCGGCCACGTCGGGCGAACATTCGACGCGATCGACGAGATGGAGCGGACTCCACTGCAATGACTGCTCTCAAGCACGTGTACTCGGGCAAGGTGCGCGAGCTCTACGAGGTGAGCCACGACCGGCTCCTCGTGGTCGCCACCGATCGGGTTTCCGTGTTCGACGTGATCCTGCCCGACCCGATCCCCGACAAGGGCCGCGTGCTCACCGCGCTGTCGACGTTCTGGTTCGACCACACCGCGTCGATCGTGGCGAATCACGTGATCTCGGCCGATCCCACCGACTTCCCGGAGATCGCCGGCGACGTGGCGGGGCGGGCGATGCTCGTGCAGGCCGCCCGCCCGGTGCACCTCGAGTGCGTCGTACGCGGCTTCCTGTTCGGGTCGGCGTGGAAGGAGTACCAGCGCGCGGGCACGATCAACGGCGAGTCGGCGCCGGCCGGACTGCACGAGGGCGACCGGCTTCCGGAGCCGCGATTCACGCCGACGACGAAGGCCGAGGCCGGCCACGACGAGCCGCTGACGCTGTCGGAGGCGCGCGATCTCGTGGGCGCCGACCTGCACGACCGCGTCCGTGACGTGTCGATCGCGCTCTACGAGTCGGGCGCGGCGCACGCGCATGCGAACGGCCTCGTCCTCGCCGACACGAAGTTCGAGTTCGGTGAGTGCGACGGCGAATTGATCCTCATCGACGAGTGCATGACTCCTGACAGCTCGCGCTACTGGCCGGCGGGCTGGTCGGGCGATGGGCCGCCGCCGAGCTTCGACAAGCAGCCCGTGCGCGACTACATGGAAGCCACTGGCTGGAACAAGACACCACCGGCACCGTCGCTCGCGGCCGAGGTGATCGAGAGCACGCGCAACCGTTACGTCGAGGTGTACGAGATGCTCACCGGGTTGTCGTTCGACGACTGGTACAGCGACGACGACGCCTGATCGTCTTGTCGCCGCTCGTAGCATGCACTCGATGACACGCTTCGAAGCCCGGGTCGACGTCACCCATCTGCCCGGCGTGGCCGACCCGCAGGGCGCCACCGTCGAGCGGGCGCTGCCCGCGCTCGGCTGGTCGAACGTGAGCGAGCTGAAGATCGGCAAGTCGATCCGCCTCGTGGTCGAGGCTTCCGACGCGGCCGCAGCCGAAGAGCAAGTGCGCCAGATGTGCGAGGTGATCCTCGCCAACCCGGTGATCGAGGCCTACGAGGTGTCGATCACCGAGCT
>DASXZO010000112.1:0-10252 GCA_036501845.1 Acidimicrobiia bacterium
CCTCGGCGCGTGTCGCGAGATGTTCGAGCGCCTCCCGTTCGATCTCGGCCGGTTCGTCGCCGAGGCCACGCGTGCGATCGCCGAGCGCGCGCTCGAGCAGCGTCACCAGATCGGCCGGCTCGAGCGCGTCGAGGCGGAACAGCGTGGAGCGCGACAGCAACGGACCGGTGAGCGAGAAGTAGGGGTTCTCGGTGGTCGCGCCGATGAGCACGAGCAAACCGTCTTCTACGTGCGGCAGCAGCGCGTCCTGCTGGGTGCGGTTGAAGCGGTGCACCTCGTCGAGGAACAGGATCGTGCCGCGGCCCTGCTGCCCGAGCCGGTCGCGCGCCCGCTCGACGACTTCGCGCACGTCCTTCACTCCGGCGTTCACGGCCGACAGCGTTTCGAACGACTTGCTGGTGGCGCCGGCGACCAGGCGGGCGACGCTCGTCTTCCCCGTGCCGGCCGGCCCCCACAGCACCACCGACGAGAGCCGGTCGGACTCGATCAGCACCCGCAGCGGCTTGCCCTCGCCCAGCAGGTGGCGCTGGCCCACCACCTCGTCGAGTTTGCGCGGCCGCAGCCGCGCGGCAAGCGGCGCGCGCTTGGAGAGCCGCTCCTCCACCGCCGAAGCAAACAGATCCATCCGAGCAGGCTACGGAACCCGGAGTTCGCGGCGCTTCCCCGGTTCACGCACCGGGATGCACACTGAACAAACTCGTATCTGTACAGTTCGCCAACAGCCATTGTGTACGCTGGTCGCATGGACGTCACCATCAGCGCGCTCCGGGCCCACCTCGCGGATTGGTTGGACTGCGCCCGCTCTGGCGAAGAGGTTGTCGTCACCGATCGCGGCGTACCCGTGGCGCGGCTCGTCGGGTTGGACTCGGCGACCGTGCTCGAACGGCTTGGACGCGAGGGCCTGATTAGTCGGCCGCCCGGTTCGCCCCGGCCTACGGCTGCTGGGCGCCGGCGCGTCCGCTCGAGTGGATCGGTGTCGGATCTGGTGAGCGCGCAGCGTCGCTGAGGTGGCGCTCGCCTATTTCGACGCCAGCGCCTTCGTGAAGCTCCTCGTCGACGAGGACGGCAGCGACCTGGCGGCCCAACTCTGGGACGGTTGCGACGCCGCGCTCAGCAGCCGTCTCGCGTATCCCGAGGTGCGTGCAGCGCTCGCGGCCGCGCGCCGCGATCGTCGCTTGACCTCGGGTGCGCTCGCCGCCGCGGAAGCGTCGTGGGAAGAGTTCTGGTCGGCGACGCGCGCCGTCGAACTCACAGCGGCCATTGCTCAGCACGCCGGGTCGCTCGCCGCCGAGCGCGGTCTGCGAGGCGCCGACGCGGTGCACCTCGCGAGTGCCCTCGCGGTCGGTGATGCAGGACTCATATTCGCGGTGTGGGACGTCCGCCTCCGCGATGCCGCGCGAGCGATGCGTCTACGCGTGTCACCAGCGTGACCCGACGCCGATCGCACGGTTCACAGCAAGGGCACTGCGAGTTCGGCGACGAGTGCGTCAACCCTTCGCTCGATTTCCGGGAGCGCGGCCGCCGGGTCGACTTCGTCCACGTCGGGAACCGACCAGAACACGAAACGGTCGACGAAGCAGTCGAGGTATTGCTCGACGAGCGGCCGGTGCTCCTGCTCGTGGAGCGCGATCACCAGCGACGCCGCCTCCAAGTCGGTAGGTGTCGCCAGGTGGGGCGACCGCATGGCTCGATGCGGCACGCGCACTCCCCGCGCTTGCAACGCCTCGAACGTGTGCGGCGACATTCGGCCACGCGCGCCATGCGCCCACGCGCGCAGGCCGCGGGATTCGGCGCGCCAGTCGAGGCCCGCAGCATCGGCTCGCGACTCGAACAGCAACTCGGCGAACCGGCTCCGGTAGAAGTTGCCGGTGCACACGAACAACACGGTGCCCGCGAGGCCGATCTCGTGAAGTGACGCGTCGCCGCGCAGCACGCCCCCGCCGGTGCTCACGCCGCCGGCGCGCGTGAGCACGTAGCCGTACTCGATGTGGTCTCCGCGCCGGATCCCGGTGGCATGGCCGTGAAGCACATCGCCGCTGTGCAGGTCGGCCCACACCACGCCGTCGTGTTCGCGGACGTCGGCGACGACGCCCCGATCGCTGCGGAACCGACGCCCGTCGAGCGACCCGGTGATCACTTCTTGCGAACCGTGAGCCCGAGATCGCGCAGCTGGATGGGGTCGATCGGGCTCGGCGCGCCGGTGAGCGGGTCGGCGCCCGACTGTGTCTTCGGGAAGGCGATCACTTCGCGGATGTTCTCCTCGCCGCAGAGGATCGCCACGAGCCGGTCGGTGCCGAAGGCGAAGCCCGCGTGCGGCGGCGGTCCGTACTTGAAGGCGTCGAGCAAGAATCCGAACTTCGCTTGCTGTTGCTCGGCGTCGATCCCGAGCAACTCGAAGATTCGGGCCTGCAGGTCGCGCCGATGGATACGCACGCTGCCCGATCCGAGCTCCCACCCGTTGAGCACGAGGTCGTAGGCCTGCGATCGTACGAGCAGCGGATCGGAATCCATTAGCGCCATGTCGTCGGGGTGGGGCGACGTGAACGGATGGTGCGCGGGTACTGGACGGCCGTCGTCGCCGATTCCCTCGAACAGCGGGAAGTCGACCACCCACAGGAAGTGGAGCCCACCCTCGTTGATCGGCGGGCGGCCGAGATCGAGACGCAGCTGCCCGAGCACCGACACGGTGGTGGCCCACGGACCCGCAGCAATCAACACGAGGTCGCCGGGCTCGGCACCGAGTGTGGTGATCACGCCGTCGCGCTCGCCGTCAGACAAGAACTTCGCCACCGGCGATTCGAGCGCGACCGCGCCGTCGCTGTGGCGCACGCGCATCCACACCAGGCCCGCCGCGCCGAGTTGCTTGGCCCGATCGACGAGACCATCGACAACGTTCCGAGACGCCTCGCCCTGACCCTTCACGCAGATGCCGCGAGCACACTCGACGCCCTGGAACGCACGGAATTCGGTGCTCTTGAACACGCTCGACAGGTCGACGAGCTCCATGCCGAACCGCACATCGGGCTTGTCGGAACCGAACCGGTTCATCGCGTCGTGCCATGTGATGCGCGGCACCGTGTCGGGAACGTCGTCGGGCCGCACCGCGGTAGCCGCAGCCATCACCGCGACCGTGACGGCCTCTTGCACGTCTTCCTGGCTGGCGAAGCTCATCTCCATGTCGAGCTGCATGAACTCGAATTGGCGGTCGGCCCGCAGGTCTTCGTCGCGCAGGCAGCGCGCGATCTGGAAGTAACGGTCGAAGGCCGCGACCATCAGGAGTTGCTTGAACAGCTGTGGGCTCTGTGGCAGCGCGTAGAACTCGCCCGGGTGGAGGCGGCTCGGCACCACGAAGTCGCGCGCGCCCTCGGGTGTTGACGCGATCAACATCGGTGTCTCGATCTCGGCGAAGCCCTGCGCGGCCATCGCCGTGCGGATCGCGTCGTTGACCGCGGCGCGGGCGCGCAGGTTCGCCTGCATCGGCGCGCGCCGTAGGTCGAGATAGCGGTGGCGCAGCCGCAAGGCCTCGTCGACGTCGATGCGGTCGTCGAGCGGGAACGGCACGGGCTCCGCCTCGCTCAGCACCTCGATCTCGCTCGCGACGATCTCGATCTGGCCGGTGGGCATCTGCTCGTTGACCGTGCCCTCGGGCCGTTCGCGCACGGCACCCACGATGCGCAGCACCCACTCCGACCGCACGTGGCGCACACCCTCGAGCCCCGCCTCGTTCGGGTCGACCACAACCTGCACGATGCCGGTTGCATCGCGGAGGTCGAGGAAGGCGACGCCACCGTGGTCGCGACGGTGCGCGATCCACCCGCAGATCGTGACGGTGCTCCCGACGTCGCCGACCGACAGCTCGCCGGGCCGGTGCGTGCGCATCATCGTTCGGTCTTCTCCTCGGTGTGCATTCGTAACCAGGCGGGTGCGTCGTCGCGGCGCACTTCGATCTGTTCGCCGGACGCGAGGTCTTTCACGACCACGTGCCCCTCGGCCAGCTCGCGGGGCGCGAGCATCACCGCGTAGCGAGCGCCCGACTTGTCGGCCGCGCCCCACTGCTTCTTCATCGACCGCGACGCGCCACCGGACCCGTAGGAGCGGTCGGCGCGCAGGCCGAACTCGCGCAGCTCGTGGAGCAACGCCGTGGCGTCGCCGGTGTCGACCGCGTCGATCACGAACGCGTCGAGACCGCCCGTGAACAGCCGCGCCGCATCGACTCCCGAGCCCGCGCGTGCGAGCAGGATGCGTTCGATGCCGGTGCCGAAGCCGATCGCCGGCGCGGCCGGACCGCCCATCTCCTCGCTCAAGCGGTCGTAGCGGCCGCCGCCGCCGAGCGCGTTCTGCGCGCCGCCGATCGCGTCGCTCTGGAACTCGAACACGGTTGCGGTGTAGTAGTCGAAGCCGCGCACGAGCCGGGGCTCGATCTCGAAAGCGATGCCCACGTCGCGCAGTCCCGCTTGCACCTGCTCGAACTGTGCCGCGCTGGCGTCACTCAAGTGCTCGCCGAGCTGCGGTGCCCGGCCGATCATCTCCTGCCAGTCGGGGTGCTTCGAGTCGAGGATGCGCAACGGGTTCTGTTCGGCCCGCTCGAGCTCGGCGCCGAGCACATCGGCGTGGGCGCGCCAGTAGTCGAGCAGCACCGCCGAGTAGCGCTCCCGCGTGTCGGCGTCGCCCATCGAGTTCAGCAACAGCCGGGCATCGGCGATGCCGAGGGCGCGGTAGAGGCCGGCCAGCAGGTCGATCATCTCCACGTCGACGCGCGGGTCGTCGCTCCCGATCGCCTCGGCGCCGAGCTGCCAGTGCTGGCGGTAACGGCCGGCCTGGGGACGCTCGTAGCGGAAGTTCGGCGCCACGTACCACGCCTTCCACGGCGACGCGGGCCGGTGCTCCACGTAGGCACGCACCACTCCCGCAGTGCCCTCCGGGCGCAACGCGAGCCGGCGGCCGCCCTTGTCGAGGAAGTCGTACATCTCCTTCGACACCACGTCGGTGCTCTCGCCGACGCGCGCGTACACCTCGTAGTGCTCGAAGATCGGTGTGACCACCAGGCCGTAGCCGAAGCGCGCGGCGCGCTCGGCAAACGTGGCGACGATCTCGATCCACTCGTCGCTCTCGGGCGCGAGCACGTCACGCGTGCCCTTGGGCGCCCGGAACACGTCACGCCCGGGGCGGGATGCGTCGCCGGGGGCCATGAAGATGCGAGGCTACCGGCGCCGTAAGTACAAGCACGGCCTCAAAAGCACCGTGACGGACCTTGCTCAGGCGCGGCGACCGGAGCAGCCGAGGAGCGACGAAGGAGCGAGATCGGTGCGTAGCGAGCTCGCCGCCGAGCGCAGGCGAGGCACTAGATAGTCGTGCGCACTCCGGGGAGCACTCTCGTGACGTCGTAGACGGCGTCGACCTGCTTGATGTTGGCCATGATCGCGTCGAGGTGGTCGGGCTCGGCGAGCTCGAACTCGAAGCGGATGTGCGCGATGCGGTCGGCCTTGGTCTTCGACGTGCAGCCGAGGATGTTCACGTGGTTCTCCGACAGCACTTCGGCCACGTCGCGCAACAGCTTCGAGCGGTCGAGCGCTTCGATCACCACCGACACCACGTAGGCCGCCGGCGCGTTGCGGTTCCACTCCACGTCGATCACGCGGTCGCCCTGGCTCCGCAGGCTCAATGCGTTGGCGCAGTCGGTGCGGTGCACCGACACGCCGCGTCCTCGCGTCACGAAACCCATGATCTCGTCGCCGGGCACCGGAGTGCAGCACTTCGACAGGCGCACGAAGATGTCGTCGAGGCCCTCTACGTGCACGCCCACCTCGTCGCCGGCGCGGTGCGGGCGCGGTGGGCGGCGCGCGGTGGTGGGCACTTGGGCTTCGCCGCCCGAGAGCTCGCGCTGGATGCGCTGCACCACCGCCTTGGCCGACACGTGGTGCTCGCCGATCGCGGCGTAGAGCGAGTCGACGTCGGCGTAGTTGAGGTTCTCGACGACCCGCCGGAGGATGAGCGCCGGCAGCTTGTGCACCGGGAGCCCGCCGTGGCGCAGCGCCGTCTCGAGCTCTTCACGGCCGTTCTCGATCGCGTCGCTGCGCCGCTCACGCGAGAACCACTGGCGGATCTTGTTCCTGCCGCGCGGCGAGGCGACGAACTGCAACCAGTCGCGCGTAGGGCCCGCGGCCGCGACCTTGCTCGTGAAGATCTCGACCGTGTCGCCGGACTGCAACTTCGTGTCGAGCGGTACGAGCCGATCGTTCATCTTGGCGCCGACACAACGGTGGCCGACCTCGGTGTGGATCGCGTAGGCGAAGTCGACCGCGCACGAGCCGGTGGGCAGGGTGATCACGCGCCCGCGCGGCGTGAACACGAACACCTCGTCCTGGTCGAGGTCGAGCTTGAGGCTCGCCATGAACTCGGCGGGGTCGTCGGTGTCCTGTTGCCAGTCGACGATGCGCGCGAGCCAGTCGAGTTCGGAGTCGGGCGAGCCGTTCTCCTTGTAGCCCCAGTGCGCGGCCACACCAAACTCGGCGCGCTCGTGCATGTCGCGGGTGCGGATCTGGAACTCCACCGGCCGGCCGTTCGGACCCATCACCGTCGTGTGCAGCGACTGGTAGAGGTTGAACTTGGGCATCGCGATGTAGTCCTTGAAGCGGCCCTGCACCGGACGCCAGGTGGCGTGCACACCGCCGAGCACGCTGTAGCAGTCCTTCACGCTGTCGGCCACCACACGCACGCCGAGCAAGTCGAAGATGTCGTCGAACTCCTTGCCCCGCACGACCATCTTCTCGTAGATCGACCAGTAGTGCTTCGGCCGGCCGGTGACCTCGGCCGTGATGTGCAACTGGTCGAGCCGCTGGCGAACCTCGTCGAGCACCTCTTCGATCTCTTCGACGCTGCCCGGTGCGCGGCCGGCCGCCATCTCGGCGATCTCCGCGTAGCGCTTCGGGTAGAGCACCGCGAAGGCGAGGTCTTCGAGCTGCCACTTCACGTCGCCGATACCGAGGCGGTGCGCGAGTGGCGCGTAGATGTCGAGCGTCTCCTGCGCGATGCGCTGCTGCTTCTCGTCGGGCAGCGACGCGATCGTGCGCATGTTGTGCAGGCGATCGGCAAGCTTGATGAGCAGGACGCGCAGGTCCTTGGCCATGGCCACGAGCATCTTGCGCATCGTGGCGGCTTGCTGCGCCTCCTTGGTGTCGAAGTGGATGCGATCGAGCTTGGTGACGCCGTCGACGAGCGCGGCGACCTCGGGGCCGAAGCCGCGTTCGACGTCGGCGAGCGTGATCGGTGTGTCCTCCACCGCGTCGTGCAGCAGCGCGCCGGCGATCGTGGTGTCGTCGAGGCCGAGGTCGGCGAGCACCGACGCCACGCCCACAGGATGGGTGATGTAGGCGTCGCCCGAGCGCCGCACCTGATCGCGATGCGCTTCCTTGGCCACCGCATACGCGCTCTCGATGAGTGTGGTCGACGCGTCGGGATGCCGAGCCAGGTAGTGCGTGAGCAGACCGACGAGCAGCGCGTCGTGACCACGGCCCGGGTCGAGCGGGCCTTGGTGCGCTGCGGTGCTCGTGGTGGTCGCGGTCATAGCGGTTGCATTCAGTATCGGACGAGGGAGTGGATCGCGTGACCCGGGAGACGATCACGGCCGCCGAGGAAGGCGAGTTCGATGAGGAATCCCAGGCCGACGACATTGCCGCCGAGCCGCTCGGCGAGCCGCACCGATGCCGATGCGGTGCCACCGGTGGCGAGCACGTCGTCGATGATCAACACCCGCTCGCCCTCGGCTATTGAGTCGCGGTGCAGTTCGAGCTCCCCCGCCCCGTACTCCAGCGTGTAGGCCTCCGACTCGACCTGCCACGGCAACTTGCCGGCCTTGCGCACCGGCACGAAACCGGCGCCGAGCCGGTAGGCCACGGGCGCGGCGATCATGAAGCCGCGCGCCTCGATGCCGATCACCTTGTCGATCTCGCCATGCTCGGAATTTGGGGCTGTGTAGGGCTCGGAGACGGCGTCGATCGTGGCCGCGAAGGCCTCGGTGGATGCAAGCAGAGGCGTGATGTCCTTGAACGACACGCCGGGCTCGGGATGGTCGGGCAGCTCACGGATGTGGGCGCGGAGCCACTCGGCGTCGATTCCCATTGCCCAATTGTACGGGCGGTTGTCACATCGACACACCGACCTGTGCGTGGCGCCCGGGGCGCCGATAGCGTCGCGCTCAGTGGGCGGTGGAGGAATGGAAGACCGCGGGACGTGGGATCCGGCACGCGACCTCGGGCGGCGGTCGTTTCTTTCGCGCGGTGCCGTGCTCGCAGGCGGGGCGCTCGGCGCCGCGGCACTCGCACCGGGGACCGCTGCCGCGGCCGCCACTGAAGGCGTCGTGGGCCCGACCGTGGTCGTGTCGACGTTCACCGGCGCGGCGATCCAAGCCGCGCTCAACGGGCTCCCCGCAAGCGGTGGCGTGGTGCAACTCGTGGGCGGCAGCTATGCCGTGAGCAAGACCATCCAGATGCGCAGCGGCTGCCACCTCGTGGGCGCGGGGCGGGGCGCCACCGTGCTGCGCCTGGCCAACGGCGCCGACACCACTGTGATCCGCAATGCCGACGTCACCAATGGCAACCCTGGTATCGCCGTGCGCGCGCTCGCGATCGACGGCAACAAGTCGCATCAAGGGCACACCGGCGCAGCACACGGCGTGGAGCTTCACCGGTGCGCCAACTGGGCGCTCCACGACATCGAGGTGGGCGCGTGCGACGGGATGGGCGTCTTCATCACCGGTGACGGCACCGTCACGCGCGTCGGTGAGCTCGCGAATGTGTTCGCGCACGACAACGGCGTGCACGGCATCTGGGTGTCGTACGCGATGCGCGAAGTTCGGTACACGGGCGTCACCTGCGATCTGAACGCGCAAGACGGACTGGTCGTCGACCACTCCGAGGCGGTGCTCACCGGAGCGCATTGCAGCCGCAACGGCCGCGACGGCATCCGCATCACGAACGTGATCGCCAACAACCTCGTCGGCATCCTCGCCGACCTCAACGGACGCAACGGCATCCACGTGTTGGGATTCGTCAACAGCGTCGGCGCGGCGTGGGCAGCCCACAACAACGGACAGCTCCAGGCCGCGAGCGACGTGTACTTCGACGGCACGTTGAACACGTACGGGCCCACCGATCATGCAGTGGTGAACGGCATCGAGTGCGGCTCGGTGCAGAAGAGCACGTGGGGTCCTCCGTACCCACCGAATCCTTCGCCCTCGGAAACGTACGGCCTCGCCGTCGACCCCTCGGTGCAGGGCAACCTCACGCTGCTCGGCGTGCAAAACCTGTCCGGGGCAGTCGGCAGTTACTCGCTCGCACCGTCGGGCAGCACCGGGTCGTTGGTGATCGTCGACCAGGAGGTGGGCACGAACCGGCTGCGCCTCATGCGAGGGAGTCTCCATGTGGCGGGCGGCGACCTCGTGCACGACGCGGGCGGCCGGATCGGTTTCTACGGCGCGAGCGCAACCGGCCAACCGACGGTGAGCGGCGACACCACCGACGACCCCGCAGGAGTCCTGCGGTCACTGGTCGCTGCCTTGGCCGCGCTCGGCCTCGTGAACGACGCGACCGACTAGGCCTGCACCTACGAGAGCTTGACGCTGCCGAAGGTGGAGGCAGTGGTGGCCGTCGACGACGCCGATGTGGCGGCCAACCCAGCCAGGTACGAGCCGCTTCCCATGTTGATCGCGACGGCCGACGCAGGGACCTTGGTCCAGGTGGTGCCGTTCGCCGACGTGTAGGCGGTGAAGATCGTGGCCGCCGGGCTCGCCTGAGTGGTGCGCGTGACCTTGAGGTACGCAGGCGACTTCACACCCGGCACGCTGCTCGGATAGCGGAAGAGGATGCCGTCGAAGGGACGCCACTCGACCGTGACCGAGCCGCCCGCGGTGAGATACGCCGCGTACACCGGCGCGCTGGGTGCGGTGCTGGCCCGCATCATCACACCGCTTTGCGCGGTCGACGTGGCCGTGGAGGTGGACACACGCGCACTGAGCGAATGGTTTCCCGACACGTTCTGATACACGAAATGGAACGAGTCGTTGTTCGTGGTCGGCAGCGGACCACGCGCAAATCCAGTGCCGGTACCCGCGAGCACGAGCGCGCCGCTCGACGTGGTGGTGTCGCCTGTGGGCGCGGGGTTGCCGATGTCGGCACAGGTCCACGGCGCGGGGCAGGCGTGCGCGGGCGCCACCGGCGTCATCACTGTCGACACGGCGTTGCCCACATGCAGGTTC
>DASXZO010000113.1:0-79420 GCA_036501845.1 Acidimicrobiia bacterium
CGGACCGAGCATGGGAGCGCGGTACGCGAGCGCCAGCGAGCCACGCGCGCTGCGAAGGGCCGATGCGTGTGAGCGATCGGGGCGGTCCCCCGGCGCGACAACCTTGAACACGCGGCGTCAAGGATGGCCCACCAGCGTCGACGACGTCGCCCTCAAATGCGGGCACTGCCACGACCTCAAACCTACAAACACTGGACCGACGGACCGCGACTCCCCAACGGCAAACGGAAACTCAACCCACCCGCGCGACACCCACCACCCGACGGATAACGCGCGGCATCGAACGGTGAGCACGAGTGTCGGGGGCCGGCTCGAGGAAGCGAACCGCAGCGGAGGGACGAGCGTGGGAGCGCAGTATGCGCCGAAGTTGTCAGTTGCCGGTTTGGTCTTCCACTCGTTGGAAGAGCGCCAGCACCTGAATGCGCTTGTCGACGGGGAGCGATTGCAGCCGTTCCATGGCCTCGTCGGGGGTGCGAACGTCGGCGAATGCGGCCAGCGGCGTATCCGACTTGGCGAGGCGCTCGCGATCGTCGGGTGTGAGCGATTCGAGCAACGCCAGTGCGTCCTCCACGGTGTTGATCTTGTCGATGCGCGTGACCAGGTCGTCCACCGAGCGGTCGACCGAGGCGGGCACCACCGTCGACGGGAACGCGCCCACGAGGCCTGTGACCGCGGCGATGCCGGCCTTCACGTCGTCGACGGTCTTGAACCCACCTTTGGTGATGCACCCGAACAGGTACTCACCGATCACGAAGAACCAGTCGTCGCGCGCGCTGATGCGGCGACGCACGTCGGCGGTGAGCACGTCGGCGACGCTGTGGATCCCGATCAGCGCACCCATCACGAGGTACTTCTCGTCGAACAGTGGATCGCCGGTTGGCAGGTCGGCGATCCGGCTGCGCAGCGGGAACGACCGCGGCTGGATCTCCATGATTGGGAGCATCGTGGCGAGCTCGATCGCGACGATCGACACTTTGCACGTCATGCCCTTCAGGCTCGTGGTCGCCGCCTGGATGTAGGTGAAGCCATTAGCGATCGTCACCGAGCGACCGGCTGCCGCGCCACGAAAGGCGTCACCCGAACGCGGTGTTGCCCACCACGGACGCGGAGTTCATCGGGCCGCGGCGCGGTACGCCGTACATCATGCGAGTCACCTCGTGGACGTCGTCCTCGAGATGCTTGCCGAATGGCGCGTCGAACGAGACGGGTTGTCAGCCCTGCGCAGCTGCCCACGCTTCGAGACCGTCGACCGTGTGGTCGGTCCGCTGCGCAGGCCGAACGCGGGAACCGCTGCTGGAATCAGTGTCCGAATCGTGATGCCGCCGGAACAAGGCCATGGGATCCCTCCCGTTGCACGCTCGGTGCCGGCAGAGTACGCCGAGACGCAGCCGCGGCGCGCGAGTGATGGGACGGCAGCTATTGGTGGCGGAAGATGCGGGCGATCTCGGCTTCCACGTCGAGCGGTGGCAACGGGCCGACGGTGATCGTGACGTCGACGAGTGACGCGGGCGCGACCGCCGGCGGTTCGTAGTCGTCACTCACAGGGAAAGGACGCGCGTAGCCGACGGTGAGGAACGCGCCGTCGGGTGACCAGGCAAGTGGCGGGTGCACGTCGAGCTGGCGGCGCGCAAGCTCCACGCCGTCGGCCGCGAGCGCGACCTCGAACGCGCCGTCGACGAGGCGGCCTTCGGCAACCACGATCTGCGCGCCCGGAGGCAGCGCACCCTGCACACCGTGGACGCCGCCCTTCCCCGCGATGCACCATTGCGCCGAGCCGCCCGCGAGATACCAGGCCCAGCCCGAGGTCCAGTCGCCCTGCTCACACAGCACCGCGGCATCGGCACCGCGTCCTGCGCCCGATACTGCACTCGTTGGACTGACGCCGTCGCGAAACGCCGCAACCATGCGGAAGCCGCCGGCAATGTTCGGCCCAGCCACTTCGTGCACCTTGTCGCCGGCCCGCAGTTGGAAGGTCGGGCGATACGCGGTCCACGGCACGTGCATGTGCGCGATCCGATGCATTGCACCGTCGTCGAGCGGGAACACCTGGTTGCGCTCCGCCTCGGCGAACCAGAGCGTCACGAGCTGCTCGAGGCGGTCGGGGTGTTCGGCTGAGACGTCGTGCGACTCGGTGGGGTCGGTGCGCGTGTCGTAGAGCGCCCATGTGTCGTCGGCGAAGTCGTGACTGCCGGTGAGCGCATCGCGTTCGGCGGCCGTGAGCTGGTTCACGTGGTTGGTCACAGCCTTCCAACCGTCGTGGTACATCGCGCGGCTGCCCCAGCACTCGTAGTACTGCGTGATGCGCGGCGTCGGCGCGTGCGCGTCCTGCAACACCGGCACCAGGCTCGTGCCGTCGAGCGAGAGTTGCGGCACGCCGCCGAGCTCCGCAGGCGGGTCGACGCCGCACAGCTCTAACAATGTGGGCAACACGTCGACCGCGTGGCAGTACTGATCGCGCTGCCCACCCGCGTCGGCAATCACCGGCGCGGCGATCACGAAGGGGTCACGCACACCGCCTTCGAACGTGTAGCGCTTCCAGCGTCGGAACGGCGTGTTGCCGGCGAGCGCCCAGCCCCACGGGTAGTGGCCACTCGACCGGAACCCGCCGAGATCGTCGATGTGCGCGAGCTCGTCGGCGATGTCGTCGGCCTCGTCGGAGATGTAGTGACCGAGCTGGTTATACGTGCCGTGCGGGCCACCCTCGGCCGACGCGCCGTTGTCCGACACGAACACCACGATCGTGTTGTCGAGTTCGCCGGTCGCGGCGAGATGGTCGAACACCCGGCCGAGCTGGTGGTCGGCGTGCGCGATGTAACCCGCACACACTTCCATCATGCGCGCGTAGAGCCGGCGGCGTGGTGCGTCGATGCTCGACCACGGCTCGACCCACGCTGGGCGCTCCGAGAGCATCGTGTCGGTGGGGAGAATGCCGAGCTGCTGCTGGCGCGCCAGCGTCGCCGCACGCCAGGCGTCCCACCCGTCGTCGAACTGGCCGCGGAAGCGGTCGATCCATTCCGGTGGTGCCTGGTGCGGGGCGTGCGGTGCGGCCGACGCGTACCAGAGCAGGAACGGGCGGTCGGGATGCGACAGCCGCAATTCGTGGAGGTACGCGATGGCGTTGTCGGCGAGGTCGGCGTCGAGGTGGTAGCCGTCGTGCGGCGTGCGCGGCGGCTCCACATGGTTCGTGTCGCGCACGAGGTTCGGCGTCCACTGGTTCGTTTCACCGTTGAGAAAGCCGTAGTAGCGGTCGAAGCCGAGCCCCGTCGGCCACATGTCGTACGGACCAGTGACGCGCTGGTCGCGTGCCACGAGATGCCATTTCCCCACGCAGAAGGTGGCGTAACCATTGGCGTGCAGGATCTGCGCGAGCGTGCCGGCGCCACGCGGGAAACGGCAGGAGTAGCCGGGGAAGTTCGTGGGGAGGTCGGGGAGCATGCCCATCCCCACGCGATGGTGGTTGCGGCCGGTGAGCAGGCACGAGCGAGTCGGCGAGCACACTGCGGTGGTGTGGAAGTTCGTGAACCGCACACCGCGTGCCGCGAGGGCGTCCACATTCGGCGTGGCGAGGTCGGATCCGTAGGCACCGAGGTGCGCGAAGCCGAGGTCGTCGAACACCACGATCATCACATTCGGCGCGTCGCGCCGGAACGTGGCTGCGGGCGGCACACGAGCCGCGGTTGCCATCGAGGGCGGTGTCACCGGATCGCGCATCGGCCGATCTTCGCGTCAACCCCAGAACTCGTGCCAGGTGGGAAAGAGCTCGGGCGCGGTGCCCATGCCGTCGTGATGCTCGGGCCAGTTGGCGGGAGCCAGGGTGAGCGGGTTCACCCCCACTTCGGCGCCGTAGAACAGGTCGTGGCGGCGGCGGACGAAGTACCAGTGCCCGGAGCGACGCTCGTAGGTGTCGCGGTAGAGGATCGCTTGGTGGATCCAGCGGTCGCCGTCCTGGATCTCGCCCTTGCAGTACACCCAACCGGTCGCGTGGTCGTCGTCGACGAGGTCGATCACGTGGGTGCCGACGTTGAGAATCGAGATGCCGATCCCGCGCAGCGACGCGTCGAACGACCCGCGGAGCGCGTCGCGACCCGATCGATCACGCCCCACCTGCACGTCGTCGACGAACAGGCCGACTAGCGCGTCGAGGTCACGTGCATCCGTCGCCAGCGCATAGCGAGCCGCGAGCTGGCGGATCTCCTCGTAGGCGAGCAGCCGCTCGACCGGCTCCATCAATCCTCGAGCTCGGGCGCCCACGACGCGCCGTTGATGTGCGTGCCACCGTCGACGAACAGCGTGTTGCCGGTCACGTAGCACGCGTCGTCGGTCGCGAGGAACAACGCCACCGGCGCGATGTCGCGTTCGGGATCGCCGAGCCGGCCCATCGGGTTGCTGGCGTCGGCGAGCCGCTCGAGCTCTGGGTGCGCCCGGAACACGTCGCGGGTCGCGGCGGTCTTCGCTCCTGGGCAGATTACGTTGACGCGCACCTGCCAGGGCGCCCATTCGCGCGCCGCGGTCCGGCTCGCGGCCCGCAAAGCCTCCTTGGCCGCGTTGTACTGCACCGTGCCCATGTGCGCGTTCACCCCGTTGAGCGAGCAGATGTTCACCACGCTGCCGCCACCCTGGTCCTTCATCACCGGCAGCACGTGCTGCATCGCCCAGAACGGACCGAGAAAACCGATGTGCAGACCGCGCAACATCTCCTCGTCGGTCTTGTGCTCGACACGGCTGATGCCGCCGCCATTGCCCCACGCGTTGTTCACGAGCACGTCGACGCGGCCCCATTGCTCGAGCGCGTAATCGATCATCGCGACGTTCTCCTGCTTCACCGCCACGTTGGTGGCGAGCAAGCGCACGTCGCCCGCGCACTCTTGCACAACCGCGGCGCCGCGCTCGGCGTCGATCTCGGCCACGAGCACCGTGGCGCCCTCGGCCGCGAAGCGGCGCACGATGCCCCGGCCGATACCGTCACCACCGCCGGTCACGACGGCGACTCTTCCTTCCAACCGTCCGCTCATGCAGCATGTCTACCGCCGACAACGAGGTGCGATCATGGTGACACCGACCGGCGCCGGCTACGCACCAGTCAATGGGCTCGACACGATGGATCGCACACTCTTCGAGGTGCTGCAGCACTCGCCGATGTACGCCGCTTACCAGCAGATCGCGCCCGACGTGGACGCGTCCCTGCGCTCATCGACAAAACCGGCGAACTCCACCGCCGGCCTTTCGACTGGGCCGACGACGTGCGCGGCCTCCCGGTGCCGACCCTGCTCGTGTTCGCCGACGTGATCGACGCGCCGGCGTTGATCGACGCGGTCGAGGCCTTCCTCGGCTCGCCGGACTGAACTGGCGCGTCGCGGGGAAACACTCCCGGGATGAGCACGAAGGCCGAACCCGACGCCGAAGAATCGTTCTCGCTCGCCTCGGCACGCGCCGCCGCGGCGGCCGGCGAGACCGCGCGATGGGTCGGCGACTATCTGGCGAGCCGCGGCAGCGACAACGCCACGCTCGCGGCCGGCCTGGCTGCACGCCCACACCAGTGGTTCGGACCGCTGCGCGTGCCGCTCGATCAGCTCGTGCGCCTGGCCGGTCCCGAGCCCGACGCCAAGTGCCGTATCGATCCGGCCGAGTGGGCGCACGACGTGGAGGCGATGGAGTCGAGCCTCACCCAGGGCTGGACCGCGCCTCCACTGCTCGCCGAGCTGCGCGACGGCCAGCTGCTCCTGCAGGACGGTAACCACCGCTACGAGGCGCTGGTACGCGCCGGCGAGCAGCACACGTGGGTGATCGTCTGGTGCGACGACGACAACGCGTCGCAAGAGCTGCGATCGGCGCTCGCGTGAGCGTCGAGCCGGTCAGCTGGCGCTGAGTCGCACCGGGAGCGCCTTCGCTGCGAGCAGCACCGGGTTCTCGATGCCGAGCATCGTGTAGCTGGGCGGCGCGAGCACATCGATATCGCGCGTGCGCGCGAGCAGCTCTTCGAAGAGGATCGTGATCTCGCGCCGGGCGAGGTGCGCGCCGAGGCAGAAGTGCGGTCCCCCGCCGCCGAAGGTCACGTGCGGGTTCGGCGTGCGCGTGAGGTCGAACCGGAACGGGTCGACGAAGGCCTCCTCGTCGCGGTTCGCCGAGGCGAACCACATCGTCACTCGGTCGCCCTCGGCGATCGGCACGCCGCGGATCTCGGTGGCGCGCGCCGCGCGGCGTCCGAAATAGGCAACCGGCGACGCCCAGCGGAGGATCTCCTCCACGGCGGTCTGCATCACCCCGGGATCGTTGCGCAGGAGCGCCATCTGGTCGGGATGCTGCCAGAGCGCCCACAACCCGAGCGCGATCGCGTTGCGCGTGGTCTCGCTGCCGGCGACGGTGAGCAGCATGAAGAACAGGTCGAGCTCGATCTCGCTGAGCGCGGTGCGCGTGCCGTCGTCGTTTTCGAGCTCGAGCGTCGACAGGAGTGTCCACACGTCGTCCTGCGGTTCGGCCCGCTTGGCCTGCCCGAGCTGTTGGCCGTATTCGAACATCTCCAACTGCGCGCCGACACGCTCGCGCTGGGTGATGCCCCGATCGGGATCACCGCCGTTCAGGAACTCAGCGGTCACCGCGAACACGTGCTCGCGATCCTCCACCGGAATCCCCAGGATGTCCGCGATCATGTTCATCGGCAGCGGGTACGCGATCTGCTCCACGAAGTCGCACTCGCCCTGTTCCACAGCCCGGTCGACGATCGCCACCGCCCAACGCCGAGCCTGCTCGTCGAGCCGGCGGATCATGCGTGGCGTGAAGCCGGCGCTCACCAACCGGCGCAGCCGCGTGTGGTCGCGGCCATCCATGCTCACGAGCATCGTGCCCTGGATCTCGGGCTGATGACTGAGCTGCGGGCCGTCGAACGCCACGAACAGCTCGCTGTCGCGGTTCGCGGCCTGCACATCGCCATGGCGGCTGAGCACCCAGAAGCCGTCCTCACCAGGTGGCGAGCGGAAGCCGTCGGGATACGGCTGCCAGCGCACCGGGTCGTCGTGGCGCAGCGCGCGGAACACGTCATGCGGGAACCCGCCGCGATAGAGCTCGAGGTCGGTGAGATCGACGTCGGCGCCGTACATGGGTCCAAGGTTGTACGGGTGGCGGCGAGCGGGTCAAGATCCTCCGCGGCCCCTACCGATCGAGAGGACACCACACCTATGCCGGGCGACCCCACGCTCGACGACAGCTTGCAAGCGCTGGTCGGACAGCCGATCAGCGACTCCGGCCCGACGCACGGTCCCGACCCCGTCAACCAGCCGATGATCCGGCACTGGGCGGCCGCGTTCGAGGACCGCAACCCCGTGTACACCGACCCCGACGCCGCGGCGCGGTCACGCTTCGGCGGCATCGTCGCGCCGCCACTGATGCTGCAGACGTGGACGATGGCCACACCGCAGATCACGGGTATCCGCGAGCGCGGTGGGTCGCCGGTCGAGTCGAAGCGCGCGTCGGTGATCGAGGTGCTCGACCAGGCCGGCTTCGTCGGCACGCTCGCGTCGAACTCGGAGTTCGAGATCCTGCGCTACCTCCGTGAAGGCGACACCGTGGAGGCAACGACGGTGCTCGAATCGGCATCGCCGGAGAAGAAGACGCGCATCGGCGCGGGCCACTTCATCACCTGGGTCACGACGTACACCGACCAGCACGGAGAGGTCGTCGGGCGCCAGCGCTTCCGGATCCTCAAGTTCCGACCGGGAGGTGCGTCGTGACGTTTCGTCTCGCACCGTCGATGACGGCCGACACGCAGTTCTTCTGGGACGGCGTGAAGGCGCACAAGCTGCTGATCCAGCGCTGCACGGCGTGCGGCACGCTGCGGCACCCGCCGCGCCCGATGTGCCCGCAGTGCCATGCCCTCACGTGGGACACCGTCGAGTCGTCGGGTCGCGGCACCGTGTACAGCACCGTGATTCCGCATCACCCGCCGCTCCCCGGCTTCGACGGTCCGTACGCGGTCGCGTTGGTCGACCTCGAAGAAGGCACTCGGCTCGTGACGAACATCGTCGGCATCGAACCCGGCGAAGTGGCCGTCGGTATGCCGGTGGAGGTCGTCTACGAGGACTTCGACAACGACGTGACGCTTCCCTTGTTCGTGCCGCAGGCGAGGCAAGCATGAACGCCGACTGGCGCGCACTGCACGTGGGCGACGAGTTGCCGGCGATGGTGATCGACGTCACGCCGACGCGCGTGGTGGCCGGCGCGATCGCGTCGCGCGATTTCATGCCCGTGCACCACGACCGCGATTACGCGAACCAACAGGGCGCACCCGACATCTTCATGAACATCCTCACTGACACGGCCTACTGCAGTCGCTTCCTCACCGACTGGGCCGGCCCCGACACCATGGTCACGCACCTGGCGATCCGGCTCGGCGTTCCCGTGCATCCCGGGCACACGCTCAGCTACACCGGCGCGATCACCGCGCTGCGCGACGAAGGCAACGAGGGCTTCGTCGACATCGAGCTGCGCGCGATGAACGAGCTCGGCGAGCACGTGAGCGGCACGGCAACGATCTGCCTGCCGCTCGACGGAGCGGCCCGATGAGCGCGGCCGCCAACGGCGCGGGTCTCGCGGGGCGCGCCGCGATCGCCGGCATCGGCCAGACCGAGTTCTCCAAGGATTCGGGCCGCACGGAGATGCAACTCGCGTGCGAGGCGGTGCTCGCCGCGATCACCGACGCGGGGCTGCGGCCCGACGACGTCGACGGCATCGTGACCTTCACGATGGACACGAGCGAGGAGATGGAGGTGGCGCGCAACGTGGGCATGCGCAACGTCTCCTTCTTCGACCGCATCCATTACGGCGGTGGCGCGTCGGCCGCCACGGTGATGCACGCGGCCATGGCCGTCGCCACTGGAGTGTCCGACGCGGTCGTGTGTTATCGCGCGTTCAACGAACGCTCGGGCAACCGCTTCGGCAACATGAGCGCGCGGGCCACGCAGCTCCCTCTGTGGCTGTCGTGGTACGCGCCATTCGGGTTGATGACACCGGCCGCCTGGGTGGCGTTGTACGCGCGCCCCTACATGGAGCG
Organism: Acidimicrobiia bacterium; assembly: GCA_036501845.1. Taxonomy (GTDB): domain Bacteria; phylum Actinomycetota; class Acidimicrobiia; order IMCC26256; family PALSA-610; genus JBBREP01. Next base: position 9,044 of record DASXZO010000113.1, read on the forward strand.
TTACGGCGTGACCAACGCGCACTTCGGCCGCATCGCGGTGGTCGACCGCGCGCACGCGGCCACGAATCCCGACGCGTGGTTCTACGAGCGTCCGATCACGCTCGACGACCACCAGGCGTCGCGCTGGATCATCGAGCCAGTGCTGCGTTTGCTCGACTGCTGCCAGGAGAGCGATGGCGGTGTGGCGCTCGTGATCACGTCGGCCGAGCGAGCGCGCGACCTGCCGAACCGGCCGGCGGTGATCACCGGCGCGGCGCAAGGCGCAACGTTCGACGGCGAGATGATGACCAGCTACTACCGCGACGACCTGCTCGGTCTCCCCGAGATGGGCGTGGTCGCCGATCGCTTGTGGCGCATGTCGGGGCTGTCGCCGTCCGACATCTCGACCGCGTTCCTCTACGACCACTTCACGCCGTTCGTGCTGATGCAGCTGGAGGAGCTCGGCTTCTGCGGCCGCGGCGAGGCCAAGGACTGGGCCACGATCGAGCGGTTGTCGCTCGGCGGTGAGCTCCCGATCAACACGAGCGGTGGCCTGCTCGGCGAGGCCTACATCCACGGCATGAACGGCATCAGCGAGGCGGTGCGCCAGATCCGGGGCACATCGTGCAACCAGGTGGACAGCGTGGAGCACGTGCTCGTGACCGCCGGCACCGGCGTCCCCACCAGCGGCCTCATCCTCTCCCAGCCCTGAGCGACAAGGGCGTCCTGGGACCCCGATTATCGGGGTCGCAGGACGCCCGTATGCTCCGGGGAACGCCAGGAGGTTCACCGTGAAAGCGATTCAGCTGGAACAGGGTGAGGTGCATGTTCGCGATGTCGACACGCCCGAACCGGGTCCTGATCAGGCGCGTGTGCATTTGAGCGCGGCCGGCGTGTGCCACTCCGACCTGCACCTCGCGCGCGGCGACTGGGCGGGGCTGCCGCGCGACATGCCGCTCGGGCACGAGGGCATCGGCGTGGTGGAGGCGCTCGGCCCGGGCGCCGAGCGCTACGTGTCGGTGGGCGACCGCGTGATCCTCGGTCTCGGCGGCGCGGGCGGCGGCTACTGGTGCGGCGCGTGCGAGTACTGCCTGTCGGGCAAGCCGCGGTTGTGCGCGCAGGCCGGCACGGTGATGGGCACATTTGCCGAGCACATGGCGATCTGGGCGCCCGCGCTCGTGAAGCTGCCCGACGAGGTCGGTGACGAAGAGGCGCCGCTCGCGTGCGGTGGGCTCACCGCGTTCAGCTCGTTGCGCAAGCTCGTGAAACACGGTGTGTATCCGGGCCGCACGATCGCGATCATCGGCGCGGCCGGTGGTCTCGGTCACTACGCCGTGCAGATCGCCAACGCCTTCGGCTACCGCGTGATCGGCGTCGACGTCGGCGAAGAGCGCCTCGAATTCGTGCGTTCGCTCGGAGCCGAGCACGCCGTGAGTTCCGACGAAGCGGCGATGTTCGCGCTCGGGCTCGGTGGCGTCGACGCGGTGCTCGTGTATGCGGCGCGCATCGAAGGCTTCGAGCTCGGTTTGCAGATGCTGAAGCGCGGCGGGCTGTTCGTGGGTGTCGGCATCCCGCCGTCGGGAGCCGGGAACCTCCAGGTGAACCCCTGGATGATGTTCCTCACCGACCCCACGATCATCTTCTCGGCCGTCGGCACGGTGCAGGAGATGCGCGAGCTCGTGGAGCTGGCGGCCCGCGGCAAGGTGAAGACGCACGTGTCGCGCGTCGGCTCGCTTTCGGACGTGTCCGAGATCTTCGAGGAGCTCGAGGCGGGTAAGTACACCGGCCGGGCCGTGATCAACGATCTCACCCGGTAGGAACTGCGCATGGGCGGGCGGCCGTTGCGGATCGCGATCATCGGTGCCGGGCCCGGCGGCCTGTGCACCGGCAAACGTCTGCTCGACGAAGGCTTCGACGACTTCGTGCTGCTCGAAAAGGGCAACGATGTCGGCGGCACGTGGCTGCGCAACACCTACCCGGGTTGCGAATGCGACGTGCCGTCGGCGCTGTATTCGTTCTCGTTCGACACCAAGCTCGACTGGTCGAAGCCTTACGGCACCCAGCCCGAGATCCTCGAGTACATGCGCGGCATCGCCGACAAGTTCGGCGTGCGGCCACACTGCCGTCTCGGCGACGGCGTCGCGTCGGCGCGTTGGCACGAGTCGTCGGCATCGTGGACCCTGACCCTCGAGTCGGGCGCGACGGTCGAGGCCGAAGTGGTGGTGAGCGCGATCGGCATGTTCGGCGCGCCGTCGTGGCCCGACATCGACGGCCTCGACACGTTCGCCGGCACCAAGTGGCATTCGGCCCAATGGGACTGGTCGCACGACCTCACCGGTGAGCGCGTCGCGGTGATCGGAAGCGCGGCGAGCGCGGTGCAGTTCATACCGGAGATCGTGAAGACCGCCGGCCAGGTGTACGTATTCCAGCGGACCGCGAACTGGGTGCAGCCCAAGGTCGACGATCTCTATACCGACGACCAGCTCGATCGCTTCCGCGCCGACCCCCGCAAGGTGCTCGCCTTCCGCACCATCGTCGAAGAGCGCACGAACAAGGGCATGACCTTCGCCGATCCCGATGTGCTCGCCGAGAACGAGGCCAACGTGTTCGGCGCGATCGCGGCCGTACGCGACCCCGAGGTCCGCCGCAAGCTCGTGCCCACACATCCCTACGGTTGCAAGCGTCCGCTGTTCTCGAACAAGTACTACGCGGCCTTCAACGAGCCGCACGTCGAGCTCATCACGGATTCGATCGATCGCATCACCGCGTCGGGCGTGGTCACGGTCGACGGTGTGCAGCGAGCCGTCGACACGCTGATTCTCGCGACCGGGTTCGCCACCACGAAGTACCTGTCGGCGATCGACGTGGTCGGTCGCGATGGCCGCCACATCGACGATGCCTGGCACGACGGCCCGCTCGCCTATCTCGGTATCACCACGTCGGGCTTCCCGAACCTGTTCATGCTGTACGGCCCGAACACGAACAACGGCTCGATCCTCACGATGATCGAGGCCCAGGTCGAGCACGTGATTGCCCATGTGCGCCGACTCGCGTCGGATGGCGTCGCATGGATCGACGTGCGGCCCGACGCGATGCACTCGTACAACGAAGAGGTGCAGGAGGCAATCGCAGGCGTGCGCGTGTGGAACGCGTCGTGCAACGGCTACTACCGGTCGCCGAGCGGCCGCATCGTGACGCAATATCCGTTCTCGATGGCCGAGTACCAGCGCCGCACCGCCGACCTCGATACCGACCCCGACGCCTTCGAGGTGGGGTTGCAGTCGTCGTGAACGACGCAGGAGACGCCGACGCCATGTACGGCGCGGCGACGTTGTGGGATCTCGTCGAACGGCGGGCCGCGTCCAGCCCTGATGCGCGCGTGCTGTTCGACGAGTCGGATGCTTCGCTCACGTTCGCGGGATTGCGCGATGCCGCCGAGCGGCGCGCCGCGGCGCTGCGGGCCATCGGCGTCGAGCGAGATGTGGTGGTGTCGTGGCAGCTGCCCACCCGCATCGACACGATCGTCACGCTGCTCGCGTTGAGCCGGCTCGGCGCGGTGCAGAACCCAATCTTGCACCTCTACCGCGAACGCGAGGTGCGCTTCGCCATGGCGCAGCTGCGCCCGGCGATCGTGCTCACGCCCGAGCGTTGGGGCGGGTTCGAGTACGGCGCCATGGCGCGTGCGCTCGCCGACGAGCTGGCGCTTCCTACGCGGGTCGTCGATCCCGCGACGCTGTCGGACACCGACGACCCGTCGACGTTGCCGCCCGCGCCCATCGCGTCGGACGGCGACGAGGTGCGCTGGATCTACTACACGTCGGGTACCACCGCGGATCCCAAGGGCGTGCGGCACACCGACCGCACCCTGCTCGCGGGTGGCGAAGGACTCGCGCGTGCCATCGGCTACACCGCGGGCGACGTCGGCTCGATCGCATTCCCGTTCGCGCACATCGCCGGCCCCGACTACCTCGTGTTGATGCTCGTGTCGGGCTGCTCGTCGGCGATCGTCGAACGCTTCGTCCCGTCGGAGGCCGTCGCCTTCTTCCGCCGCACCGGTGTGACCGTCGCGGGCGGCAGCACTGCGTTCTACTCGCTGTTCCTCGACGAGCAACGTCGCAGCGGGGATTCGGCGCCGGTCATCCCCACGTTGCGTGTGCTCTCGGGCGGCGGCGCATCAAAGCCACCGGCGCTCTACGACGCCGTGCAACGTGAGCTCGGAGTGCCAATCCTTCACGGTTACGGCATGACTGAGGTGCCGATGATCGCGATGGGCTGCTTCGCGCACTCCCACGAGCAGCTGGCGTTCACCGACGGCACACCGGTCACCGGCGCCGAGGTGCGCATCGTCGGGTCCGACGGTGTGGTGCTGCCAGCCGATGCCGACGGCGAGATCTGCGTGCGCGGTCCATTGGTGTGCAAGGGCTACACCGACGTCGAACAGACCGCGACCGCGTTCGACGACGACGGGTTCTTCCACACCGGCGATCTCGGTCACCTGCGCGCCGACGGCCACCTCGTGGTCACCGGCCGCCTCAAGGACGTGATCATCCGCAAGGGCGAGAACATCAGCGCACGCGAGATCGAGGACGTGCTCGTCGCGCATCCGAAGGTGCGCGACGCGGCGGTGATCGGGCTGCCCGACCCCGAGCGCGGCGAGCGGGTGTGCGCGGTGGTGGAGCTGGCCGAAACCGCCGCACCGCTGACCTTCGCCGAGATGGTCGACACGTGCCGCGCCGCCGGCCTCATGCAGCAGAAGATCCCCGAGCAGCTCGAGATCGTCGAGGCGCTCCCCCGCAACGACACGCTGCAAAAGGTCGTGAAGCAGGAGCTGCGACGCCGCTTCGAATCGCCTGTGTAAGCCGGCCTGTCGGACCTTCCGGTGCATCGGCCAGCGCAGACCTCTAGGCTCCACGCCACTTCGACCCAGCCACGAGGGAGACACACATGAGCCTTCTCGACAAGGTGAAGGACGCCGCCACCAAGGCCACCGAACAGGCCAAGCAGGGCGTCGATGCCGCCAAGGACAAGATCGAGGAGACCAAGGCCCGCAAGCAGCTCGACGAGACGTTCGAGAGCATCGGCCGCCTGGTGGTGCAGCAGCGACACGGCACCGCGCCGGAAGACGCCGCCGCGCAGATCGACGCCGCAATCGCCAAGGTCGCCGAGCTCGAGACCCAGATCGAAGAGCACGCCTCGACGCCGAACGTCGACAGCGGCGACGCGCTCGCCGGTGGTGCCGGCGACGGCGGCTGAACAACTCGGGTCCACTCCCGAATGTGATCGATGACGTAGACGCAACCGTGTTCGCGTTGTAAAACGCGAACGGGTTCACGGGCGCCCATCGTTCATATTCGCCACAACGTGGGAGTGGCCATGACTCAGCGCGCCGGGACGAAGGAATTGGTGCCGTCTACCGACGGTGCACACAAGCGAAATGGGAACCACCCGCCGCCGAATGGACACAAGGGTCCAGACGGGACGACCCAAGACCCACCGCAGGGCGAGCAGGGCCCCGGACCCGAAGATCAATACGTGTCGCTCTCCGATCTCATGGCAAGGCACACCGCACTTCAACACGCCGAGCCGAACGACAGCGATCGCCCGCGACTCGATCGTGAATATCGCGAAGGTCGCAAAGCCTGGGAAAAGCGGCACGAGTCGACGATCAGCGAGGATTACTTCGGCGACAACATGCACGTGGCCGCGGTGATGACCGCCGCAGGCCGGGTGGTTCTTTGTTATCCCGCGGGCGCAGTCGCGAACTGCAACGTGTATCTCGCGGGTGTCCTCAGCCGCGTCGAGTACCTCGACAGCCAGGCCCAGGCTCTGCTGCCCACGAAGGCCGGCAAGGACCACACGGATCGCGCGCAGCACTCGAAGCACCGGAAGCGCGACGAGCACAACCGGCGCACGAAGCGCGCGAGCTTCATCGGCCGTCGGCGGCTCCTGATTGGCACCCAGCTGTTCTCGATCGCGCAGTCGGCTCTCGGCACGGTCGACTACATGAGCGTGCTCGACGCGAAGATCGAACAGGCTGAAGCGGACAGTGGCGCCACCAAAAAGCTGCGTAAGCAAAAGGTCGCGCTCGCAGACTCGGCCGCTCGGGATGGGCACGGGAATCTTGATGTGGCCGAGGCAGCGCTGATGCGCGAAGCGCGTGGCGCCGGGAGCAGCACCTACCTCACTGGCATGGTGCTCGGATTGATGGTTGTCGTGGCGCTCGCTGTGGCGATCGGATCGGTGGTGACGAGCACGCGTCTTGACGACGTGTCGATCTCCTACGCAGTCGCTGCCGGCGCGGTAGGTGCCTGCATCAGCGTGTTGACCCGGTTGGTCAACTCGACCTTGCGCGTCGACCCTGCTGCTTCCAAGAGCGCACTCTGGTGGTCCGGCGTGTCGAGGGTGGTCATCGGGGCGGTGTTCGGGGCAGTCGTCTTCGTGTTCGCCTCGGCGGGCCTCGTGTCGCTCCCGAAGGGCAACACGGCCACCGATCCGACAGGGCTCACTTACCTATGGGTCGCGTTCGGCTTCCTCGCCGGGTTCTCGGAGCGCTGGGTGCAGGATTTGATCGGGAGCGTCGAGACGCCGACCAAGGGAAGGGCCTAGCGCCTCTTCCCGTCCACGCCGGCGACCGGGCCCGACTCCTAGGCTCCGGTTCGCGTGAGCGAACCGTTCGAGGGCATCACCGTCGTGGCGACGGCGCAGAGCATCGGGGCGGCGTATTGCTGCCGGGTGCTTGCTGACGCGGGTGCGTCGGTCACGATCGTCGAGCCCGCCGACGGTCATCCACTGCGGCGTTGGCGCTGTGATGGTGACGTTCCGCACGGGGCAACCGGCGCGCTGTTCCGCTACCTGCACCACGGCATGGGATCGGTCGTCGACGACGCCGACACATTGCTCGCCGATGCCGACGTGCTCGTCACCGACCGGCTCGACGCCGCCGATCTGTTCGTCCGCCATCCGCAGCTCGTGGTGATCGCGATCACACCGTGGGGCCTCACCGGTGACGGCGCCGACCGACCTGCGAGCGAGCTCGTGGTGCAGGCCGAGAGTGGCGCGCTCGCAATCCGTGGGCGCCCGCCCGCGCCGCCGTTCCAGGCCGGCGGCCAGATCACCGATTGGGTGAGTGGCATCTACGGCGCCACCGCCGCGGCGGCCGCGCTGCGAACGTCACGCGGCCGGCTCATCGACGTCGCGCAGATCGACGTGGCGTGCATCACCGGCACCAACTTCGCCGACCTGTTCGACTCGCTGCGAGGCCGACCGGAACCGACGGGCCCGGCGCGCACGATCGAAACGCCGTCGATCGAGCCCACCCTCGACGGTTACGTGGGCTTCAACACCAACACGCGCCAGCAGTTCGACGACTTCTGCGTGCTCATCGAACGGGCCGACCTGCTCGAGCAACCCGAGCTCGCCGCGGTGGCGGCACGCGTCAAGCGCTGGGACGAATGGAACGAGATTGTGCACGCCTGGACCACGAAGCACACCACCGCCGACATCGTGGAGCAGGCCGCGGCGTTTCGGATTCCGAGCGCGCCGGTGTGCGACGCCGAAATGCTGCTCGCGATCGATCACGTCGTGGATCGCGGCATCTACTCGCCCGATCCCGACAACGAATTCCTCGTACCCCGGCGGCCGTGGACCATCGACGACGAGCCCGCGCCGCCGCGTGGCCCCTCGCCCGCGATTGGCACGGGACCGGCACGCGTGCCCGCCACGGCCAGCGCTCCGACGCGGGTCGATCGCGCGCTGCCGCTCGACGGCATCCGCGTGGTCGACCTCACCGCGTGGTGGGCCGGCCCATCGGCCGCGGGAGTGCTCGCGGCGCTGGGCGCCGACGTGATCCACGTGGAGTCGGTGACGCGGCCCGACGGCATGCGCATGGCCGGTGGCATGTTCTTCGACCAGCCTGCATGGTGGGAGCGCAGCGCGTTCTTCCTGCAAGCAAACACGAACAAGCGCGGCCTCACGCTCGACCTCGCCAACGCCGAGTGCCGCGACCTGTTGTTACGTCTGGTCGACACCGCCGATGTGGTGGTCGAGAACTTCACGCCACGCGTGCTCGCGTCGTTCGATCTCGGATGGGACGTGCTGCACGAGCGCAACCCCAACCTGGTGCTCGTGCGCATGCCCGCGTTCGGGCTCACCGGCCCGTGGCGCGACCGGCCAGGGTTCGCGCAGACGATGGAGCAGCTCACCGGGCTCGCCTGGCTCACCAGCTTCCCGGAAGACCAGCCGCGCATCCAGCGCGGACCGTGCGACCCGAACGGTGGCATGCACGCAGCATTCGCCACGATCGCTGCACTCGCGCACCGCGATCGCACCGGCACCGGTTGCTTCGTCGAAGCGCCGATGTTCGAGGCCGCGCTCGCGATCGCGGCCGAACTGTCGATCGAGTGGACCGCGTACAGCACGCGGCTGCAGCGCGAAGGCAATCGCAGCCCACACGCCGCGCCGCAGAACCTTTACGCCACTGCGGAAACCGAGGAATGGCTGGCAATCTCGGTCACCCACGACCGCGAGTGGCAAGGCCTGTGCACCGCGCTCGGCCGTGACGATTGGGCCGGCGACCCCAAGCTCGCGTCGCATCGCGGCCGCCGCCAGCACCATGAGGAGCTCGACCGCGTCATCGCCGTGTGGTCATCGGAGCGCGCACTCGACGACGCGCTCACCGCCCTGCACGTCGCCGGCGTGCCCGCGGCCCGCGCGTGGGACCCGCGTCGCGTGCACGAGGAGCCGGTGATGCACGCGCGCGGCCTCTTCGAGACGGTCGAGCATCCCATCATCGGCCCGCACCCGATTCCAGCCTTGCCGTTCCGCATGGACGGGGTCGATCGGTGGATCCACCGGCACGCGCCCACGATGGGCGAGCACAACCACGAGGTCCTGCACGAAGTGGGCGTCGGCGACGACGAAATCGCACGCCTCGAACGCGACGGCATCATCGGCACCACACCCAAAGGTCTCTGACCCTGCTTCCGGCGAGGAACACCATGGCAACCGACCTCTTCGACCAGCACCGCGTGATCGATGTCGACACGCACCTCACCGAACCGCCCGACACGTGGACCGCGCGCTTCCCTGCGCAGCGCCACGACGACGTGCCCCACATCGAGCGGATCAATGGGCAGGACGTGTGGATGGCGGCCGGCACGCGCATCGGCGCGCCCGGCTACTACTCGATGGCTGGGTGGAACGGCGTGATGCCGGCGTCGGTGCCGCCCACGTTCGACGACATCGCGCCGTCGATGTACGACGCGTCGGCTCGCGTCGCGTTCCTCGACGATGAAGGCATCGACGCGCAGGTGCTGTATCCGAACGTCGGTGGGTTCGGCAACGCGCACTTCCTTCGCCTCGGCGACCAAGAGCTCGTCGCCGGATGCGTGCGCGCCTACAACGACTTCCTCACCGATTGGTGCAACGTCGCGCCCGACCGCCTCGTCGCCGTCACCGCGCTCCCCTTCTGGGACGTCGACTTCGCGATCGCCGAGATGCAGCGGTGCCACGAGCGCGGCCACCGCGCCGTCAATTTCTGCAACCAGCCCGAGGACCATGGTCAACCACCGCTCGCGCATCCGCATTGGGATCGACTCTGGGCCGCGGTGCAGGAACTCGGCGCGCCGGTGAGCTTCCACATCGGTGGTGGCCAGATGGGAACCAATTTCGTCGACACGGCCGAGATGGGCTGGATGACGAACTTCGCCCGCACCTCGTCGTTGATCATCCTCGACAACCAGCGTTGCATCGCCGACCTGATCTTCGGCGGCGTGTGTCACCGATTCCCGGAGCTGAAATTCGTGTCGGTGGAGTCGGGCGTCGGCTGGATACCGGGCCTGCTCGAGACGTTCGATTGGCAATGGCGTAATGGCGGCGTGCGCGACGAGCACCCCGACTACGACCTGCTCCCGAGCGAGTACTTCCGCCGCCAGGTGTTCGGCTGCTTCTGGTTCGAACAGCAGGCCGCGCTCGACACCATCGCGCAGTATCCCGACAACGTCCTCTACGAGAGCGACTACCCGCACCCCACGTGCCAGTACCCCGGTCCGTGCACGCCGGCGCAGCGCCCGCGCGACTATGCCAGCGCCGCGCTGTCGTCGCTCGACGACGACGTGGCCGACAAGGTGCTCTTCCGCAACGCCGCCGCGCTCTACCGCATCACCTGAGCTACGAGCGTTCCATCGACTGCACGTCGAAGTAGATCGGCAGCAGGTACTTCACATAGAACGCGTGCACGGTGAGGTTCGGGTAGACGAGGTCGTCGTACTCCTGCATCTGCACCCGGTCGTCCTTGTCCTGATACCGCTTGCACGCGTCGAGCAACGAGTCGACTTCCGCGCGCGTGTCCTGCAGCAGACCGAGATGGTCGAACCCGGGTGAGCTGATCGGTTTGCTGCTCTCAGCGAGCAGGATGAACTGCTCGGCGTCGGGCAACAGGATGTGACAGCGCTGGCCGACCACGTCCGTATCGCTGGCCTTCCACCCGAACACCGATCCGTAGAACGCGTCGACCTCGTCGCGGAACTCGTCGGTGAGCGTGCCGCGAGCGAACGTGAGCTCCATGTGGTTGAACCGCATGGCGCGCACGGTACCGCGGCGCGGCACGCGTCACCTATGGGCGCTGCAACTCGATCACCTGCTGGAACGTGGGACGGTTCGTGGTGCGCATCGTGTTCGAGATCAGTCCCGGCGTGAAGCCGGTGCGCGACGCCTGCTCGAGCCACGTGTTGGGGTTCGGGCCGTACTGCGTCTCGAGCTGCGAGACCGCCGAGTTGAACGCCGACCACAGCGAGGCCCGGCACGCGCTGAGCGACCCGTTCCCGCAGTAGTCGAGGTGGAACGGGCCGACCACGGGTTCACCGAGCAGATGGCGCAGGTCCTTGTCCACGTAGCTCTGGCCCGCGTCGCCGCCGAGGCCGCGAATGGAGTTGAGGTCGCTCAGCAGCGAGGTCGAGTTGAACACGGGCGACATCACCGCGTCGGCGATTCCCGTCCAGACCCCGTCCATGATCGCCGGACCCGGGCTGTCGTCGAAGCCGTTGTTGTCGGCATCGAGGCGGGGCGCGTCGGCCGCGACCCAAGTATTCAGCAACGTGAGCACCTGGGCGTCGAGGCGGTTCGGAGCCGCGCTGCCTTGCAACACACTGTTCACCACAGGCCACACGAGGGAGCGCTGGTCCTGCGTGGCGGCGTTGTTCATCACGCCCACGTCCTGCGCAAGAGTCACCTTCGACTTGTAGCCGTTGAACATCGACACTCGGTGGATCGCACCGAGCGGATCGTTGTCGCCGGCAACGAACCCGGGCGCCGGCCGGTTGTTCCAGTTCAACAAGATGCCGTTCGGGCCCGCGACCGCGTGTGGGTGCTGGTCCTGGGTGAGGAAGCCGCGCCAGTCGTAGGCGCCGGTGCCGAGAGTCGGCAGGCGACGGTCGAGGCCGGGGGCACGCTGCGGCAACAAACCCGAAGAGAAGTACGCCGTCGACGTGCGTGAGGCATAGGCCCAGTTGAACGTGAAGCCGAATTCGTTCGCCGCAGTGAAGAACTTCTGCGGCGTGGTGGCGACACCGTCAGTCATGTCGTCGAGCGCGGCGAGGTTCAGACCGTCACGCCCCGATGTCGAACGCTGGCGAGCGAGCGCGATCGGCGTGCCGTGCGACGTTGCCGTTCCGATCACCGGACCATGCACCGATGTCTGGTACACGACCGGGCTTCCGTTGAGTGTTCCGGCGTTCACCGTGTCGAACGCCGTGCACTTGCCCTTGTACACGTAGTGCGTCGACGTGCGCGTCGGAGTGGACCCGTCGGTATTGCACAGCGGAAGCGCGAACACATCCTCGACATCGTTCGACGCCGAGGTGAGGCTCCACGCGTAGTTCTGAGTGCGGCCGATGAGCATGTACATCGACATGCCCGGCACTCCGATGCCCTGCGCATGGATTCCGGGGCCGTCGAGCTGCTCCTGCTCGACGATCTCCGGGTAGTAGTAGCCGAGCTGCGGACCCATCACTGCGAGCGTGTTGGTGTCGGCCGAACGCTCGGGGTTCACCACGAGGAAGTTCGAGATCTGCTTGTTCGGCACCGGGCCCGCGGCGGGGTACGTCGGGTCGGTGTACGGCGGAGTCGACAGGGGCTGCTTCGTCGCGGTGGTCGCAGTCGTCGCGGCTGCGGATGCCGCCGCGGCGGTCTTCGCCGTCGCACTCTGCACGGGATTGACCGACTGGATCGAGCCCATGTCGATCGACTCGCTGCCGGTCACCGGACCACCTGTCTGCACCGGGTAGTTGAAGTGCTGGCTGATTGTCGTCGGCGCCTCGGGGTCGTCGAGCAGCATCGTGTCCGACCACGCCTTGTAACCCTTGGAGTTGCCCATCTCGTGCTGCAGCTCCGAGAGGAACTCGGCGTTCGACGCCTCGGCACCGCCACCTTCGCCGAAGATCGAGCCGATGAACGCAGCCGTCGCGATCACGTCGTTCACGGTCGCCGGCGGCTCGTCGACGTTGTGCGCCTTGATGTACGCGTTGATGCCATCGGCCTCGCCCTGCGCGTCGGCGATGATCTGCTTGCCCTTCGCGCCATAGGTGGTGGCGATCAGATTCACCTCATTCGTCACCATCTGCTCGACCTGCGCGCTCGGCACGAACGACTGTCCGCTCGTCACCAGACCGAACGCGTTGATGCCGGGGATGTCGGCCACCGCAACGCGTGCCGGCCCGCGTCCGAGCTCGAGCAAGAGCATCCGGTCGCGCGCCGTCACCCATCCGGCTCCGAAGTCGAGGTCTTGGCGCGTCTTACCGGTGATGTGCGGGATGCCGTACGAGTCGTACACGATCGTCGTGCCGGGATGACCCGTGTTCTCCACGTGCGTCGCGCCGACGGGCTTGAAGTTCTCGGGGATGTAGTCCGACGAGATGTCGGCGTCGGTGACGTTGCTCCGCAACGGCGTGAGCGCGTCGTACAACGGCAGCTGATCGGTGGAGTTCGCGGTGAGCGGGAACCCGCCGTAATCGCCGGGCGGCAAGATGTAGTAGGCGCGGTCGCCGGGCTTGTGCGCCGCAGCCTCGCTCGTGGCGCCAGGTGCGATCGCACCCACCACGAGCACCACACCCAACGTCGCCGCGATCAATCCATGCCGAGTGGCAGCGGTCATCGATATCCCTCCGTGCTTGCCCCAGCCCAGTTCTCAGTTCCAGTTCTCAGTTCCAGTTCTCAGTTCCAGTTCCACTGGCGATCCTGCCACAGCCAGTACCCGTGGCGACAGAGAGCGGTCAGCCGCCGCCTCCCAGCACCATCTGACTATAATTCTGGTCATGAGCGACTCGACTCTGCCACTCGCCGAGATCAAGAAGCGCCTCTCCGAAATCGTCGATGGCGTCGAGACGCGTCACGACCGTGTGGTGCTCACGCGCAACGGCCGCGCCGCGGCCGTGATCATGTCGCCCGACGACCTCGAGGCGCTCGAGGAGACCGTCGAGATCCTCTCGAACCCTGCGGCGATGCGCGCCATCCGCAAGGCTGAAGCCGAGATCGAACACGGCAAACGCGTGACCGCTGACGAGCTGCGGGCGAAGTATCTCGGCCGATGACTTGGGAGCTGCGCGTCGCGGCTTCGGCCGAACGCACGCTCGCCCGCCTTCCGAGCCGCGCGGCCGCAGCGATCGTGGAGTTCATGGTGGGGCCGCTCTGTGAGGAACCGTTCCGCGTCGGGAGACCGCTCCTGCGCGAGCTCAGCGACTACCACTCGGCCCGCCGGGGCGCCTATCGGATCGTGTATCGCATCGTCGATCAAGACCGGACTGTGCTCGTGGTGCGGATCGAGCACCGAGCCGACGTCTACCGAAGTCGCTGACCTCGAGCTACGCCAGCACCCGCTCGGCGACGGCTTGCACTGCTTCGAGCGCCGACCGTGCTGTCGACTCGCCGCGAATCGCGATGCGGATCGCCGACCACCCAGCGTCTTCGATCTCGGGGAATCGAGGGTGGGGCGGGTAGGTGATCATGGCCTCGGCGATGGTGGATCGGGTGATGGCCAGTCGCGCTTCGTCAATTGCGTCATCGGGTTGCACTGCGGCGAGCGCGTCTGGGTGCGCGCACATCGACCCGCCGGCTGCGTCGCGAGCCTGAGCCTCTCGACCGATCAACGCGTGCACGAACGCGACGGCGCGCGGCACGTCGGCACATGTCGTCGGGATCGCCCAGCCGTGACAACCTGCGTACGAGACCCGGCGCTTGCTGCCCGCGGGATAGGGCGCGGGTGCGATCGCGCCGCGTGCCCGATCGCGGATAGGTCCATAACCGCCGGGCCACACTCCCGCCGCGTCGACGCGGCCGTCGAGCAGCGCGCGGTCGACCTCGTCGTAGTGCCAGTCGGGTAGGTCAGCCGGCGCGCGTGATGCGAGCGCGCGCAGCGTCTCGATCGCGTGCTCGGCCTCGTCGCTCGTGATCGTCGGCCCACCCGAAGCGTCGAAGAGTTCGCCGCCGTTGCCCACGACGAGCTCGAAGAACGTGCCGAACAAGCCCGATTCGCGGCCGGGGAACCCGAAGCGCACCTCGGACTCGACCAGCTCAGCCCACGAGTCGGGCGGCGTCGCTGCCGCGCGCGCCACGCGCTCGCGCCAGTACCAGAGGATGCGCACGTCGATGAGCCGCGGCGCGCACAGGAGGGCACCATCGAAGCGGCAGAGGTCGACCGCTCGCGGCGCCAGCTCAGCGAGCGCGGCCTGGTCGATCAGCGCTTCGAGCGGCTGCAACCACTGCGCCTGCGACGGCGCATACTTCGAATGGGTCGCGAGCACGTCGATGCGCTCGCCGGCGCGCAGCATGTCGGCGACGCGGCGATTCAGCGTCGGGTGGTCGGCGTGCACAACTACCTCGACTGTTCCCAGTGGAAATCCGGCGTAGAGGTGGTCGTACATCGGCCCGCCCACGAGCGCGACGCGCAACGGGTCGGCCGTGGCCATCGTCAGGTGACGACCCGCACGCCGGTGATACCGCCGTCGAGCAGGAAGTCGGCACCGGTGGTGAAGGTCGTGTCGGCGGCGAGGTAGTGCACGGCCGCGGCCACCTCCTCACATTCGACCATGCGTCCCAGCGGCTGGCGCCGCCGCAGTGCCTCGATCGTGGCATCGGGATCCGGCGTGTTGCGTGCGAGCCCTTCCACCCATGGGCTCCACACCGTTCCCGGCGACACGCAATTCACGCGGATGCCGTACGGCAGCTCGTCGACCGCCATCGCCTTCGTGAGCGCGAGCACCGCGCCCTTCGACGCGCCGTACACGGCCCGCTCGACCAGCCCCACCGACGCGACCACCGAGCAGGTGTTCACCACCGCGCCGCGCTCGCGTGTGCGCATCGCGGGCAGGAACGCGCGGCTCATGTTCGCAGTGCCGAACACGTTCACCGCGAACACCCGCTCCCAGTCGTCAGGGGTCGACGTCACCACGTCGCCGGTCGCACTCACGCCCGCGTTGTTGCACAGGACGGCCACCGGCCCCACCTCGGCTTCGATGCGCGCCGCCTCGGCGGCGCACGCGCCGGGATCACGCACGTCGAAGCCGTCTTTGAGATCGAGGCCCACCACAGTGTCACCGCTGTCGGTGAAGCGCGCTTCGATGGCCGGACCGATCCCGCCTTGCGTGCCCGTGACCACCACCACCCGTCCCGCCATGGCGTTCATCATGGCGTGCGCGCGGCGGCGGTGCCTACTCTCCGGCCGATGAGTCTGCCGGCGATCCGCATCACCGGTGCGCGCACCCTCGACGTGCGGGCGCCCACGTCACGCACACTCGCCGGCTCCGATGCGGTGCACACCGATCCCGATTATTCGGGCGCGTTCGTGTTCCTCGAGACCGACGGTGAGCTCGAAGGCGTCGGCATGACGTTCACCATCGGCCGCGGCAACGATCTGGTGTGCGCGGCGATCGAGCAGCTCGCGCCGCTCGTGGCGGGGCGCGAGCTCGCGGAGGTCGTCGGCGATCCCGCGCTGATGTGGCGTCGACTCACCAACGACAGCCAGTTGCGCTGGCTGGGCCCCGACAAGGGCGTGATCCATCTCGCCACCGCGGCGCTCGTGAATGCGGTGTGGGATCTGTGGGCCAAGGCCGAGGGCAAGCCGCTGTGGCAGCTCCTGTGCGACTTCACGCCCGAGCAGTTCGTCGCGGCCGTCGACTTCCGCTATCTCAGCGACGCCGTCGATCGTGATGAAGCGCTCGACCTGCTGCGAGCACTAGCACCGACGAAGGCGGCCCGCGTCGCCGAGCTCGAACGCGACGGCTACCCCGCGTACCTCACGTCGGCGGGCTGGCTCGGCTATCCCGAGCCGAAGGTGCGCGCGCTCACGCACGCGGCGCTCGCCGACGGCTGGCGCTGCTTCAAGACCAAGGTGGGTGTCGACGTGGCGTCCGATGTGCGGCGTTGCGAAGTGATGCGCGAGGAGATCGGCGACCTCCCGCTCATGGCCGACGCGAACCAGGTGTGGGACGTGGGTACCGCGATCGAATGGATGGGCGCGTTGCGACCGTTCGATCTGCGCTGGATCGAGGAGCCGACGAGCCCCGACGACGTGGTGGGCCACGCCGCGATCCGGCGCGCGGTCGCGCCGGTCGGTGTGGCGACGGGCGAACATGCTGCGAACCGCGTGATCTTCAAGCAGCTGATGCAGCTCGGCGCCATCGACTACTGCCAGATCGACGCCTGCCGCCTCGGCGGCGTGAACGAGGTGCTCGCGGTGCTGTTGCTCGCGGCCAAGTTCGGCGTGCCGGTGTGCCCGCACGCGGGCGGGCTCGGATTGTGCGAGTACGTGCAACATCTCTCGGTGATCGACTACGTGTGCGTGAGCGGTTCGCTCGACGATCGCACCACCGAGTTCGCCGACCATCTGCACGAGCACTTTGTGCATCCAGCGCGCGTGGTCGACGGCCGCTACGTGATGCCACGAGCGCCCGGCTACTCGATCGACATGCATCCCGAGTCGTATGCCGCGCTCGCCTTTCCGGGTGGGAGCGAGTGGCGGTGACGACGATCGCGTCGTTGGGCCGCCGCAAGCTCGGTCGGCGCGGGCCGGAGGTCACGCGTCTGGGCCTCGGCGGCGCGCCGCTCGGCAACATGTTCACCACGGTCGCCGATGAGGACGCGCACGCGACGGTGGACGCCGCGTGGAACGCCGGTATCCGTTACTTCGACACCGCGCCGTTCTACGGGCACGGCCTGGCCGAGCAACGTCTGGGTGCTGGATTGGCGGGCCGGCAGCGAGACGACTACGTGGTGTCGACGAAGGTCGGCCGCGTCCTCGAGCCGTCTCCCGGCGCCGACACGAGCATCTTCAAGATCGAGCCCGACCTCGCCGCGGTGTTCGACTACTCGCGCGACGGCGTGCTGCGCTCCTTCGAAGCGTCGCTCTCGAGGCTCGGCCTCGACCGTGTCGACGTGGTGCTCGTACACGATCCTGATTCGCACGAAGACGACGCGCTCTCCGGCGCGTTCCCGGCGCTCGTCGAACTGCGGGAGCAGGGGGTCGTGCGCGCGATCGGCGCGGGAATGAACCAGTCGGCAATGTTGCAGCGCTTCGTCGAGCGCGTCGATCTCGACTGTGTGTTGCTCGCCGGCCGCTACACACTCCTCGACCGTTCGGGCACTGCCCTGCTCGACCTGTGCGCCGAACGATCGGTGGGCGTGATCATCGGCGGCGTCTTCAACAGCGGCGTGCTCGCCCAACCCGATCCGGCCGCCACCTACGACTACTGGCCCGCACCGCCGGCAACAGTCGATGCCGCCCAGCGCTACGAACAGGTCGCACGTGGTCACGACGTGCCGCTGCCGGCCCTGGCCTTGCAGTTCGCGCTGCGCCATCCGGCCGTGACGAGCGTGGTCGTCGGAGCCAGAACCGCCGCCGAGATCACCTTCGACGCCACGTGCGCCACCCACCCGATCCCCGCCACGGCCTGGACCCAGCTCTGACCCAACCTCTGGTATCAGATCTGATACCATACGGCTCATGAACGGACCGACCTTGATCCGCCGGGCGCGGGCCCGCAGCGGATTGAGCCTGCGCGCCCTCGCGGAGCGCGCCGGAACGTCGCACTCGACGCTCGCCGCATACGAGGCGGGTCGAATCTCGCCAACCCTCGACACGCTCGAACGGATCCTCGGTGCAGCCGGCTTCACCGCCACGATCACGCTGACGCCGCGCGCGGCCACCGATCGAGAGCGCGGCCGCGAGCTCCGCCAGGCGCTGGAGCTGGCGGCGCAGTTCCCGGCGCGCCACGCGCCATCGATCGAATATCCAGTGTTTGGCCGGCGTGGCTGAGCTGGGGATCGTCCAGAAGGTGGTGCGCTTGCACGACGCGCTCGTCGCGGCGCGCCTCCCCCACGCCTTCGGCGGAGCCTTGGCATTGGCGTGGTGCACGGAACAGGCGCGCGGCACGATCGATATCGACCTCAACGTGTTCGTCGACGCCGACCGCGCCGCCGACGTGTTCGATGCGCTCCCGAAAGCAGTCCGGCGGACCGAACGGGATCTCGACGAGTGTCGCACCACCGGGCAAGTGCGGCTGTGGTGGGGCACGACGCCCATCGACGTCTTCACGAACACCACCGACTTCCACCGCGCCGCGGCCGACCGCGTGGTGTCGAAGGAGTTCGCGTCGCGCTCGGTGCCGTTCCTCGGGTGCAGCGACCTCGCCGTCTTCAAGGCGTTTTTCGACCGTACGAAGGACTGGGCCGACATCGAGGCCATGGTCGCCGCAGGCTCACTCGATGTCGACCTCGTCATCGGCGCCCTCGTCCACTACCTCGGCGCCGACGACGAACGGGTCACCCGCCTGCGCGCAATCGCCACCGCGTCGTGACGATTTCCAGCCCATAGCGCTGACAATCGTCACGACGGCGCGGGGCCCCACCACACGCGCGCTGCCGCGGCCGCGCGTTCAGCGGTTGCTCAAGTGGAAGTCGTCGCCGTCGTCACCGCTGTGGCGGCGGCGACCGAAGGGCCACCAGCGCTTGGCACCACGCGGTTGATCGTGATCGAGCTCACGCAGCAGTTCCGGTTCGGCCTCGTCGACGATCCGTTCGGCGTCGTCGAGCAAGTCGGCGATCGCCTCGGGTGACTCGTCGGGCTCGTCCTCCACCTGGCCGTGCTCGAGCGATCCCTTTTCGAACGTGCCATCCACCAGCGTCGGCGCGTAGCTCGCACAGTTCTCCGGGCAGCGCCACGGCGCCTCGGGGGCGAGATCGAGCCGGCAGAAGCGCGTGACCTCGCCGTCGTCGTCGTATTTGCGGCTCTCGAAGTGCCGGCAGTTCTCGCGCATCGGCATGTTGCGAGTGTGCCACACGCTCGAAGTCGCCCGGTGCACAGGGGCCGCTCAGCTACTCCAGGACTGCACGTAGGCATCATCGCTCACGCCGTGGGCGACCGTCGTCAGGCCGAGCGGCGCGAATGCGTCGATCATCACCGCGACCTCGGCCGTGCGGTCGGCGTGCATCGAACGTTCGAGGCTGCCGGGCTGCGGGCCATGCACGAATCCTGCGGGATGGATCGTGATCGAACCCACTCCGATACCGGCCCCGGCGCGGCTCATGAAGTCGCCGGCGCTGTAGAAGAGCACCTCGTCGGTGTCGACGTTGGCGTGGTGATACGGGATCTTCACGGCGTTCGGATCGGTGTCGAACAGCCGCGGCACGAAGCTGCACACCGTGAACTGTGGGCCCTCGAACGTCTGGTGCACCGGCGGCGGCTGGTGGATGCGGCCGACCACCGGCTCGAAGTCGTGGATGGCGAAGGCCCACGGGTAACAGCAACCGTCCCAACCGACCACGTCGAAAGGATGGTTGGCGTGCACGAGTCGGCTGAGCCCGGCACGCGTGCGCACGAGCACCGGCACCTCGCCACCCTCCTCGTGCACGAGCTCGTCGGGGCCGCGGACGTCGCGCTCACTGAACGGCGCGCCTTCGAGCATCTGCCCGCTCGCCCCGCGATAGCGCGCGGGAACGTCGACGTGCCCGCCGCGCGCCTCCATCACGAGCATCTCGCAAGAGCTCTCGGCGCGCCAGCGATGCGTGGTGCCCGCCGGTATCGCCACGTAGTCACCGGCGTGCGCGTCGAGCCGGCCGAACACGCTCTCGCAGCGCGCACTCCCCGACTGCACATACACAAGCTCGTCGCCGGCCGCGTTGCGATACAGCGGCCCCTCGCCCACTGCCACCACCCACGCGACGCGCAGGTCGTCGTTGCCGAACAGGTATGACCGCCCCAGCACCGCGTCGTTGCTCGCAGCCTCGACCTTCGACGTTGCGAGGTGATACGGCCGCACCGGCTGGTTGGCGGTGAACTGCGGCTCGCAGTAGTCGACGGCCTCGATCCGCACGAGAGCGCTCGGCGACTTGCGGTGATACAGCAGTGACGACGCCCCAGAGAAGCCGTGCTGGCCGAAGAGCTCCTCGCTCATGATGTGGCCGTCGACATTGTGCAGCGTGTGGCGCTTGCGCGGTATGTCGCCGACGCGGCGGTAGTACGGCATCACTCGCTCCTTCCGGGCACGACGGTGCCGGCAGCTTCGCCGAACCCAATGCGCGGCTTACCTGGCGCGCAGCACGCGCCGCGCAACACCACGGTGTCGCCGTCCTCGAGGAACGTGCGCGCCGACTCGTGGGCGAGCTGGACCGGCCGCGCACCGCCCCACGACAGCTCCATCAACGATCCCCATGAGTCGGGCGCGTCGCCGCTCACGGTGCCCGACGCGAACAGGTCGCCAGTGCGCGCCGTCGCGCCGTTCACCGTCATGTGCGCGAGTTGCTGCGCGAACGTCCAGTAGAGGTCGCGAAGGCCGGTGCGGCTCACGACATCGCCGTTGATCGAGACCGCAAGTTGCAGGTCGAGCGCCCAGTCGCCGTCGGCGCGCAGGTACGGGGCCGGCGGCGGGTCCTGCACCGGCGACGGCACCAGGTACGGCTGCAGCGCGTCGAGCGTCACCACCCACGGCGAGATCGTCGTGGCGAAGCTCTTGCCCAGGTTCGGGCCGAGCGGCCGGTACTCGTAGGCCTGGATGTCGCGCGCCGACCAGTCGTTCACCAGCACCGCTCCGAACACGTGCGCGCCCGCGTCGTCCGGTGCGATGCCCGAACCCGGCCGCCCGACCACGAAGCCGACCTCGAGCTCGAAGTCGAGCCGCGCCGTCGGCCGGAACCCGACGGCATCGCCCTCGCCCGCCACGAGTCCCGACGGCCGCACGACGGGCGTGCCCGACACCACCACGGAGCCGGCGCGCCCGTGGTAGCCGACGGGCAGGTGCCGCCAGTTCGGCATCAGCGGTTCGTCGTCGGGCCGCAGGATGCGCCCCATGTTCGTGGCGTGTTGCAGCGACGAGTAGAAGTCGACGTAGTCGGCGACCGCGAACGGCATGACCACGTCGACATCGCGCACCGCGTACACGGTCTGCGGTCGTGCCGGACCCGTGAGGTGTTCGGCCGCGCGCTCGCGCAATTCGAGCCCGCGCCCGCTCGCCATCACCGCGTTGAGCGACGGCTGCGCGGTCAGCGACGGTTCGATGCCCGCAGCCGCAAGGTCGACCACGTGGTCACCGAGGCGAACGACAACAGTCGCCGGTCGGTCGGCGGCGCGCACCACGCCGAACGGCAGGTTCTCGAGTGGAAACCCGGAGTCCGCGGGAACGTCGACCCACGTCATCGGGGTCAGAGGTTCCCGCGGCGCGCCTGGTCGCGTTCGATCGCTTCGAACAGCGCCTTGAAGTTGCCCTCGCCGAAACCCTTGGCGCCGCGCCGTTCGATGATCTCGAAGAACACCGCGGGGCGGTCGGTGATCGTCTCGGTGAAGATCTGCAGCAGGTAGCCGTCGTGGTCCTTGTCGACGAGGATCGAGAGCTGCTCGAGCATCTCCCACGGCAGGTCGTGCCCGACTAGCCGCTGGCGCGCCTCGTCGTAATAGGTGTCCGGCACTTCCATGAAGCGCACGCCGCGCTGGCGCAGCGCGTCGACCGTGGCGAGGATGTCGTCGGTACGCAGCGCGAGGTGCTGCACGCCGGGGCCGTCATACTGCTCGATGTACTCCTGGATCTGGCTCTTGCGCAGCCCTTCGGCGGGCTCGTTGATCGGCATCACGATCTTCGAGCCGTCCCACACCACCGTCGACATCAACGCCGAGTACTCGGTGCGGATCTGGTCGTCGTCGAAGTGCTGGAGCTGCGCGAAGCCCATCACAGTCGCGTAGAAGCGCACCCAGTCGTCGAGCTTGCCCTGCTCCACGTTGCCGACCACATGGTCGATGCGTGTGAGTCCGACCGCCGGGCCCACCGAGGCATTGGGCAGGTGATCGGCGGCGTAGCCGGGTTCGAGGAGATCGGCGCGGTAGCGACTGCGGTCGACGAAAGTGTGCACGGTGTCGCCGTATGCCGCGACCTGCGCGAGCCGCAGCGTGCCGGCCTCGTCGGTCTCGGTCCACGGCGCGCGCGCCGGCTGCGCGCCGCGACGGATCGCCGCGTCGAAGGCCGCGTCGGCGTCGTCGACCAGCCAGGCGAGGTCGTGCACGCCGTCGCCGTGACGGCGCACGTGCTCGGCGATCGGCGACGCCGCGTCGAGCGCGCCCGACACCACGAAGCGAATCTCACCTTGTTCGAGCACATAACTCGCCTTGGTGCGCACGCCGGTCTCGGGTCCGGCGTAGGCGGTGCACGTGAATCCGAACGCACCGGTCAGGAATCCCGTCATGGCCCGGGCGTTGCCCACCCAGAACTCCACACAGTCCCAGCCCAAGAGGTGGGCGGCCGGCGTTGCAGTGGCTTGTGCGGTCATGTCGTCGGACAACTCCTTACCCGAGCGACGCGCAAGTTGCCTTCGATGTGGATATACCTATGAGCGTATGGCGCAAACCTCGGTCGAGTTGCCGCCGGAACATCCGGGCTTCGTCGACGCCGAATACCGGCGGCGCCGCGACGAGATCGCGGGCGCGTCGGCCGGACTCGAGCCAGGTCATGGTGCGGCGCCGCCCGAGGTGCGCTACACCGATGCCGAGGCCGCGTTGTGGCGCACGGTGTCGAGCGCGCTGGCCGAACGGCACCGTCAGTTCGCGTGCGCGGAGTACCTCCACGCCACGGCCGCGCTCGCCCTCCCGGCCGACGAGGTGCCGAGCCTCGCCGCGACGTCGCGACGGCTGCGCGAGCTCAGCGGCTTCCGGCTCGAGGCGGTTCCCGGACTCGTGCCGACGCGCACGTTTTACGGCGCGCTCGCCGAGCGCTACTTCCTGTCGACGCAGTATCTCCGCCACGGTTCGGTGCCGTTCTACACACCCGAGCCCGACATCATCCACGAGCTCGTGGGCCACGCGTGCATGCTCGCGTCACCGCTCTTCGCCGATCTCTATGCCGCCGCGGGTCGGGCCAGTCTGCGGGCGCACACCCCCGAGGCGCTCGAACGGTTCTCGAAAGTGTTCTGGTTCACGATCGAGTTCGGCGTGGTCGACGAGCACGACGAGATCCGGGCCTACGGCGCCGGGCTGCTCAGCTCCTACGGCGAGCTCGAAGCGTTCCGCAACGCCGAGAGGCGCGAGTGGAACATCGACGAGATGGAAACGCGCACCTACGACATCACGCACTTCCAGCCGGTGCTCTACTGCGCGGGCACGTTGGAGCAGACCGCGCACTTGCTGCACGACTACTTCGACGCCTTCGGCCAAGCCTGACCGCGCCCGGCGCCGGGCGCGCGCCCGCGTGGCTACTGTCGTTGCCCAACCACCCGAGTCGAGCGGGGCAGAAAAGGGGTTCGCCATGGCGGAGCGTTCGATCGCGCTGCGTACGTGCCCGTTGTGCGAGGCGATGTGCGGGCTTGAACTGCACGTCAAGGATGGTCGCGTCGCGCTCATACGCCCCGACCGTGACGACGTGTTCAGCAAGGGTCACATCTGCCCGAAGGGCACGACGCTGGGTCATCTCCACGAAGACCCCGACCGCTTGCGCGCGCCGATGGTGCGCGACGGCGACGCGTGGCGCGAAGTCAGCTGGGACGAGGCCTTCGCGCGTTGCGAGGAGCTCATCGGCGGCGTGATCGAGCGCCACGGTCGCGAAGCGATGACCACCTACATCGGCAACCCGGTCGCGCACGCCTTTTCGTTGTCGCGCTATGTAGGGCTGTTCATCGCGCTCGCGCAATTACCGACGCTGTACTCGGCGGGCACCGTCGACCAGTGGCCGAAGAACGTGTCGAGCATGTTGATGTACGGCGGGATGTGGTGGATCCCGTCGCCCGACATTGCGCGCACGCAGTACTGGCTCGTGCTCGGAGGCAACCCGCAAGCGTCGCAGGGCAGCCTGTTGGCCTTCGCCGACGTGATGGGCGAGATCTCGCGCATCCAAGAGCGCGGCGGCAAGGTCGTGGTGGTCGACCCGCGCCGCACCGGCACCGCCGATGCGGCCGACGAGTGGCTGCCGATCGTGCCCGGCACCGACGCCGCGTTCCTCGCCGCGATCTGCAACGTGCTGTTCGCCGAATCACTGGTGTCATTGGGCGACGTCGCCGACATCGTCAATGGCGTCGACGCGGTGCGTGAGGCGGTGCGCGACTTCACTCCCGAGCGCGTCGCGGCCACCACACGCATTCCTGCCGACACGATCCGGCGCATCGCCCGTGAACTCGCAGCGGCGCCGGCGGCGGCCGTCTATGGCCGCATCGGCACGTGCAACCAGGAGTTCGGCACGCTGTCGAGCTGGCTCGTCGACGTCGTGAACGTGCTCACCGGCAACTTCGACCGGCCCGGCGGCTTGATGTTCGGTAAGCCGATCGCGTGGGGCGCGAACTCGCTGCCCGATCCCCAGTGGGCCGGCGGCGTCACGTTCGGCCGTTGGAAGTCACGGGTGCGCGGCGCGCCGGAAGTGCTCGGTCAGGTACCGGTGTCGTGTCTTGCCGAGGAGATCGCGACGCCGGGTGACGGGCAGATCAAGGGTCTTGTGACGATCGCCGGAAACCCAGTGATCTCGTCGCCGGGCGCGGGGCTGCTCGACGAGGCGTTGCCGTTCCTCGAGTGCATGATCAGCGTCGACAACTACCTGAACGAGACCACGCGGCATGCGCACGTGATCCTGCCCGGGCACTCTGCATTGGAGCAGCCACATTTCGACGATCTCATCCCGATGTGGTCGTCGCGCAGCGCCGGCAACTTCTCCCCCGCCGTGTTCCCGGCCGACGGGCGGCCCGGCGAGTGGGAGGTACTCGTCACCCTCGCCGGTCTGCTCGCGGGCATGAAGCTCGGCGACATCGACGTGCACGGCATCGACGACGGCTACTTCATGGCGCTCGCCGAGATGCGCGGCGCCGACCCGGCCCATGTGATGTCGCACTACCGCGGTGACTCCGCCGATGGTCACGGCCCGATGCGCATGCTCGACCTGCAGATCCGCACCGGACCGTTCGGCGACCGTTACGGCGAGGTTCGCGACGGGCTCACGCTGCAACACTTCCGCGATTGTCCGCATGGCATCGACATGGGACCGATGGTGCCGCGGGTGCGCGAGATCCTGGCGACGCCGTCAGGCAAGATCGAGCTGGCGCCGGACTACATCGTGGGCGATCTGCCGCGCCTCGCCTCCCGGTTGGAGCGCGCGTCCGACGGTGTGGTGCTGATCTCACGCCGCCATCTGCGGTCGAACAACTCGTGGATGCACAACGTCAAGGTGCTCATGAAGGGCAAGGATCGCTGCACCTTGCTCGTGCATCCGCAGGACGCAGGGCGAGCCGGGCTGCACAACGGCGCGCTGGCGCGAGTCACGTCAGAGGCCGGGTGGCTCGACGTGCCCGTCGAGGTCAGCGACGAGATGATGCCGGGCGTCGTGTCGCTCCCGCACGGCTGGGGTCACGACAAGGAGGGCACCCGCTTGTCGGTGGCGCGAGAGCACGCGGGCGTCAACAACAACCTGCTCGCGCCGGGCCATCTCGTCGATCCGTTGTCGAACAACGCGGTCGTCAACGGCATCCCCGTCGAGATCGCACCAGCCCAATCCGTCAGTCGGGAACCGGAAACGCGCAACCGATACTCGGCGACCGGCTGAGCTTCGCATCGAGCGTCGCGAGCGGCTGGTAGTCGACGGGGCGCGACGATCGTTGCACTCTCGTCCCCGCGCCCCGTACGGTCGGCGCGATGAGTTCTAGCGCGCCGATCCGTCGAACTGGTGTGTTGCTCATCGGGACCCGCAAGGGCGTCTTCCTGCTGTCACCCGACGCGAGCCGCTCCACCTGGACGTTGTCCGATCCCATGTTCCTCGGCCATGTCGCACAGCACGTGGTGCTCGATCCTCGGAACGGCACGCGACTGATGCTGGCCGACCGCACCGGCCATCTCGGTCCGACGGTCTTCTACTCCGACGACCTGGGCGCGTCGTGGCGCGAGGCGAAGCAGCCGCCGGCGTTCCGCGGTGGCGAACGGCTGGCCCGCAGCGTGCAGGCGGTGTTCTGGCTGTCGCCCGGACATCCGGACGAGCCAGATGTCTGGTACGCGGGCGGGTCACCGCAAGGGCTGTTCGTCACGCGCGACGGCGGTGACACGTGGGATGCGGTCGACGGTTGGAACGACCATCCGATGTGGGAGACGTGGGCGGAGTGGCCAGAACAGAACACTCCCGACGGGTCGATGCTGCACTCCGTCAACATCGACCCGCGCGACGCGCGCCACCTCTACATCGGCTTGTCGTCGGGCGGTGTGTTCGAATCGATCGACGGCGGCAACGACTGGCGGCCGCTGAACGCAGGCGTCGAGCTGGCGTTCAAACCCGAAGGCGTCGCCGAGCCGGAGTTCGGTCACGACCCGCACTGCGTGCGCGTGCATCCGGCCGCGCCGGACCGCCTGTACCAGCAGAACCACTGCGGCATCTACCGGCTCGATCGTCCCGGCGAGCGCTGGGCTCGCATCGGCGACAACATGCCGCGCGAAGTCGGTGACATCGGCTTTCCGATCGAGCTCCATCCGCGCGATCCCGACGTCGCCTGGGTGTTCCCGATGGACGGCACCGACGTGTGGCCGCGCACGAGCCCGGACGGCCGGCCCGCGGTGTATCGCACGCGCGATGCAGGCGCGTCGTGGGTCCGTGTCGACAACGGGTTGCCCGAGCGGGCGTGGTTCACGGTGAAGCGTCAGGCGATGACCACCGACTCGGACCCCTCCGCGATCGGCGTGTACTTCGGCACCACGTGTGGCGAGATATGGGCAAGCGTCGACGAAGGCGAGTCGTGGTCGTTGATCGCCGAGCACCTGCCCGAGATCTACTCCGTCGAACACGGCTACCCCGCCGCGTGACCGCGACCACGTGACAAAGGCATGAAGGTCTCGATCCCGGGGCCGTTGCGGTCGTACACGAACCAGGCCGCGTGGGTGGAGGCCGACGGCGCGACGGTCGACGAGGTGCTGCACGACCTCGACCGTCAGTTCCGCGGCCTGCGCTTTCGCGTCGTCGACGAGCAGGGACGGCTCCGCAAGCACATGAAGGTGTTCCTCGGCGACGAGTCGGTGCGCGACCTCGACCTTCCGGTGGCGGGATTCGCCGAGCTCACCCTGATGCAGGCCTTGTCTGGCGGGTGAACGCTCGTGATCGCAACTCGGCGTTGCGTCGTCGTTCAGGTCTTGCTTCTGAACTCCAGGCCTTCGAAGTCGCCTGAGTTGCGCCACTTGTCGATGTAGTCGAAGTAGGCGACCGGGCCGAGCGGGTAGCCCGACATCGCGAAGCGCGAGCCTGAGTTCAGTGGCTGGCCCTCGTTGTTGTAGTAGCCCGGCGTGCACTCGGGGCTGCCCATGAACGACATCGGGCTGCTCTCGAGCAAGTCGAGCCAGGCCTGCTCGGCGTCGGCCGTCACTTCCACTTCTTCGGCACCGACGTCGAGCGTGTGCTTGACCACGGCCGCGATCGTGCGGCCGGCGTCGGCGAGATTCGACGTGACGTTGGAGATGAGGTTGGCGCCCTGCGCGAAGCCGACGATGAACAGGTTCGGGAAGCCGTGCACGTGGATGCCGTGCTTCGAGCGCATGCCGTCTTCCCATGCCTTCGACAGCCGGTGGCCGTCGCGCCCGATGGTGTCGTAACCCGAGCGGCGGTCGTAGCTCGTGCCCACCTCGAATCCCGACGCGAAGATCAGGCAGTCGAGCTCGTAGTGCGTGTCGCCCACCCACACGCCGGTCTCGTCGATGCGCGTCACGCCCTTGCCATCGGTGTCGACGAGATGGCAGCTCGGCCGGTTGTAGGCCTGCAGGTATTCGTCGTGAAAACACGGGCGCTTGCAGAGCTGGCGGTACCAGGCCTTGAGGTTGTCCGCGGTCTCGCGTTCCTCGACGACCGCGTCGCAACGAGCGCGGATCTCCTCCATCTTCTCGTCGTCGCTCTCGAGGAAGGCCTGAGCCGCGAGGTCCACCGTGAGCTCGGCGCCGTCGGACACCAGCTGCACGATGCGATCGCGGATGCGCTGCGAGATGTCGGTCCAGCCGTCCATCACGAGGTCGACATCGGTGAAGCCACCGGTCTGCAAGGTGGCGAAATTCAACAGCCACTGCTGCTGCCAGCCCGGCTCCAAGCTCGCGAACCATTCCGGATCGATCGGATGATTGCCGCGCACGTCGACGGACGACGGCGTGCGCTGGAACACGAAGAGCTCGTGTGCGTCGCGCGCGAGCGGCGGGATGCACTGCACCGCCGTCGCGCCGGTGCCGATGATTCCCACTCGCTTGTCGGCGAGCTTCGTCATCGGCTCGCCGGTCCAGGCACCGCCGGTGTAGTCGTAGTCCCAGCGGCTCGTGTGGAACACGTGGCCGTCGAAGCTCTCGATGCCGGGGATACCGGGCAGCTTCGGACGGTTGAGCGGGCCGGTGCCCATGGCGATGAACTGCGCGCGGAACGCGTCGCCGCGGTCGGTGTGCACGATCCAGCGCGCGCTGTCGGCGTCCCACTCGAGCTCGGTGACCGACGCGGAGAACAACGCCTTGTCGTAGAGCCCGAACGTGGTGCCGATGCGCCGGCAGTGCTCGAAGATCTCGGGCGCGAGCACATACTTCGACGACGGCATGTGCCCGGTCTCTTCGAGCAACGGGAGGTACACCATTGCCGCGGTGTCGCACATCGCACCCGGGTACCGGTTCCAGTACCACGCGCCCCCGAAGTCGCCGCCGGCTTCCACGATGCGCACGTCGTCGATGCCGGCTTGCTTCAGCCTCGCACCCACGCACAGGCCCGAGAAGCCGCCCCCGATGAGCGCGACGGTCACCTCGTCGTACAGCGGCTCGCGCTCGACCGGCTCCACGTAGGGATCGTCGAGCATGAACGCGAACTTGCCCGTCGGCTCCAGGTACTGGTCGTTGCCGTCGGGCCGCAGCCGCTTGTCGCGCTCGGCCAGATACTTCGCTCGCAGCGCGTCATGATCGATCGTGGTCATCGGCCCATCCCGCATCAGCTCGGACCTACTGGTCGCCGCACGATAGCGAGCACGGCGCACGTGGGCACTGAGCCGCGACCGGGCGTCAGCGCCGGCCGCTCGGCGGCGTCACACGCCCGGCGAAGTGGCGTGCTCCAGCAGCCGTTGCTGCCAATGTGCGGGGCCGAACTCGGCGGGCGTGGTGGAACGCATGAAATCGCTGAGCACATCGACGAAGCGCTGCGGTTGTTCGGCATGCGGGTAGTGCCCGGCGCCGGCGAACACCTCGAGGCGGCTGTGCGGCAGCGCGTCGTGGGTGGCGTAGGCCTGTGCCACCGGAATGATCTTGTCGTGGTCGCCCCACACGATGAGCGTCGGCAACATCGCGGCGAGGTACAGACGATCTTGCGCGCTCACGAGCTGACCGGCCGGATCGACCACCGATCGCAGCGTGTGCAGGAAGGCCGTGCGCGTGTCGCCGTCGGCCAGCGATCCGTAGCTGTCCCATACCTCCACCACGTTCGGGCTCGGCCGCAGGCCCACATGGCGGAGCCCACCGACGAACGACGCGACCGTGTCGTGGATCCAGGTGGTGCACACGAGCGGCAGCACATACTCGGCGCCCGGCACCGCAAGCGCGCGCAGCACGGGGTGCACCTCGGCGCCGAGGCCGCCGCTCGACACCAGCACCAGGCGCTCGCAACGCTCCGGGAACTGGTACGCAAACTGCAACGCCACACCGCCGCCGAGTGATTGGCCGGCCACCGTCACGCGTTCGTGGCCGAGCGTCACGAGCAGGTCGCGCAAGGCGTTGGCGAACGCGCCGAGCGAGTAGTCGCCGCGCGGTTTGTCCGACCCGCCGTGACCCAGCAGGTCGGGCACCACCACCGTGAAGTGCTCGGCGAGGCCGTCGAGCACAGGCAGCCAAGTTGCCGAGCTGCCCGCCATGCCGTGCACGAGGAGCAGCACCGGACCCGAGCCGCCAGTCCGGAAACCGATGTCGTGACCGTGGATCACGCGGTGCTGGAGCTCGAACCGTTCCGACATGGTCACCTCAACCTGGTGTCGCCGCTTCCAAACGTTCCTTGACCCGGCCGGCGGCCCGACCGAGTCTGGCGATGTACGCCAGGGTGCGGTCGCGAGCGGCCTCGGCATCGGCGTCGAGCCCTTCGATGCTTTCCAGTTTCCAGTGCTGGAGCACCACCGGAGCGACGACCTGATCGTGATGGATCGCGAAGTCGTACACGCGGGCGGCGGCCATGACGCGCGCGTGCGCGGCAAAGTCGGTGATGCCGATACCGGGCATCGCGAAGTTGCACACGGTGCGTTCGATCGCCATCACCATCGCCGACGGCGCCACGTCGATCGCCGCCGTAGCAAGGTCGCGGTAGAAGAGGTAGTGGAGGTTCTCGTCCGCCGCCACCCGGTTCATCACCTCGACGCCGGTGCGATCGTCGATCAGCTTGCCCGTGTTGCGATGCGAGATCCTCGTGGCGAGCTCTTGCAACGACGTGTAGACGACCGCGTCGGGAAGGGTCGCGCATTGCGGCGCGACACCAGTCGACACCTGCTGCATGCGGCCACGCTCGAGCGCGACGGGGTCGAGCGCACGCGTCACAGTGAGGTAGTCGCGCATCACGATCGCGTGCCGGCCCTCTTCGGCGGTCCAGCGCCGGGTCCACTCGCCCCAAGGGCCGTCGGTGGTCAGTGCCGCCAACTCGAACATGTAGTACGGCAGGTTGTCTTCGGTGAGGAGATTCACGTACAGGGAGATGCGCGCCGGCTCGCTCATCGGCGAGTCGTCCGCCTGCCACTCGCCGGAGATCGCGCCACTGGCCCGATCCCACGGCACGTACTCGTGCGGGAACCACTCGCGAGCGGTGTCGAGGTGGCGGTGCAGCAGTTGTTCGATCGTGCCGTCGAGGTCGTCGATCAACGACGACGTCGTCACACGAGCAGGCGCTCGCACCGTTCCGAGATCAGCTGACATACGCCGTGCTCCTTACCCTTTGCATCCCGATGCTGCACAGGCCTGAAGCAGCGATGAAACCGGGGCCACGATACGCCGTTTCCGGCACTCGATCGGAAGCGGCGGTACGGCCCCGACCCAGGGCGGCTCGTCGACCTCGCAGCTCGTTCGTGTGGTGTGATGCTGCCGTGTGGCACCGCAAGGGCCTGCCTGAGGGTTGGTTGCAAATCGTCGAGCAGAACGTCGCGATCTGGCGCCTGCTCGACGACGACGAGCGCGGGCTGCTCGAAGGCACGAGCGAATGGCTGCTACGGCACAAGCATTGGGAGGCCGCGCACGGGTTCGAGCTGCACGATGACGTCGTCGTCACCATCGCCGCGCTCGCGGCATATGTCGGTCTCGGCCTCACCCTTGACGAGTATCGCGAGGTGAGTGCGATTGTCGTGTATCCGTCATCGATGCTGTCGCGCGGCGTCTACGCCGGCCCCGCGGCGGGAACGGTCACCGACGGCGCCAGTCCGATTCTCGGCGAAGCGCACGACGCCCGCGGTCCGGTGCTGCTCGCGTGGGATCAGGCACGCGAGGCGGCCCGTCGTCCCGGAAGCGGCAACAACGTCGTGTTCCACGAGTTCGCGCACAAGATCGACATGCTCGACGGCGCCGTGAACGGCACACCGCCGCTCGCGCATCGCCGCGACGTCGAGCGGTGGACGGCGGTGTGCACCGAGGCCTACGAAGCGTTGCGGGCGGGAGTGGACCGACCGCCCCTCCAGCCGTACGGCGCGACCAATCCCGCCGAGTTCTTCGCGGTGGCCACCGAAGCGTTCTTCGACGTCCCGATGGAACTGGAGCGGCACGAGCCCAAGCTCTACGAGATCATGCGCGACTTCTATCGCCAGGACCCGGCGGCTCGCGCTCGCCAGTAGCCGCCGGCCGCGAGGTGTGCGGTTCGCGACAGTTCTTCAGGATCCCGTCGTCACTGGCACTGTTCACCTATTCCTCGCCATTAGCGTTGAGGGCGTGCTCCAAGAGATCGCGAGGAACAAGCGCCGCAGCGTGCTCGTCGTCATCGGATTCGTAGTGATCTGGCTGGGAATCGGGGCGCTGCTCGGCGCCCTCCTGGGTGCGGGCGGGAGCTCCGGCTCCGAAGGCTCGGCCATCGCAACGGGCATGGTGGTCGCGGCGATCTTCGCGGCGATGGCGGTGGCGTTCGCGATCATGTCGGGCGGACGACTCGTGCTCGGCGTGTCGGGCGCGCACCCGGCAGATCCGCACCAGTACCAGCGGTTGCACGACGTCGTCGACGCAATGGCGATCAGCGCCGGGATACCGAAGCCCGACGTCTACGTGATCGACGACCCTTCGCCGAACGCGTTCGCCACCGGAATCAGCCCGAACAAGGCTGCGATCACAGCGACGACCGGTTTGTTGCAGATCATGAATCGCGAGGAGCTCGAAGGCGTCGTCAGCCACGAGATGAGTCACATCAAGAACTACGACGTCAGACTCATTCTCATCGTCACGACACTCATCGGTTTCGCCGGCATCCTCGCCAGCCTCTTGTGGCGTTCGGCGTTCTTCATGCCTCGCAGCCGCGGTCGTGACGGCAACCAGATCGCGATCTTCATCTTCGCGGCCGGCGCGCTGCTCACGATCGTGGCCTTCATTGTCGGCCCACTGATCAAGTTCGCCCTGTCGAGGTCACGCGAGGAGCTCGCCGACGTCAGCGGCGTGAATCTCACCCGCAACCCGCTCGGATTGATGCACGCCCTACAGAAGTTGCAGCAGAACGATCAGCCCTTCAAGGGCTTCAACCACGCCAGCGCAGCGATGTGCATCGACGACCCGCTGCAACACCACGAAGGCCTCGCCCACCGGCTCTTCGACACCCACCCCCCGCTCGACGAACGCATCGCCATCCTGCAGAAGATCGCGTCGGGCCAGCCGGCCTGACCGCTTCTCGTGTTACGCGGCCGCCCAGATGTGGAAGCCGCCGGGGCCGCGACGCTTCGCCACATACATGGCGTGATCGGCTTGGCTGAGCAGTGCGTCGGCATCGCCGTCGGCCGCGGCGACGGCAATCCCGATGCTCACCGACACCGAAGCCAGGTCGCAGTCGATCGGTGCTGCGAGCGCTTCGCCGATCCGCCGGGCGAGGTCGATCTGCTCGCCCTGTGGGTCACCGAGCTGCTCGCAGAGCACGACGAATTCGTCGCCGCCGAGCCGCGCGACGGTGTCGCACTCGCGCACCACCGCCATCAGCCGCTCGGCGATCACCGTCAACACGCGGTCGCCGGCGAGGTGGCCGAGTTCGTCGTTGATCGACTTGAAGCGGTCGACGTCCACGAAGAGCAAGCCGAGGTGCACGTCGCTACGCCGGGCGAGCTCGAGCGCGTGTGACAGCCGGTCGAAGAACAGGCGGCGATTCGGCAGGCCGGTGAGCGCGTCGTGGAACGCATGGTGGCTGAGCCGCGTCTGCTCGACCGCGAGCTCGCGTTGCAGGCGGTCGTGCTCGGCCTCGAACTCTCTCGTCATCCGCACGATCGAGCCATCCGACGCCCTGCGCACGATCGCAATTGCTTCGCGCAACACGTCGGCGTCGATGCCGGCTGCGTCGGCCTCCTCGGTCAACACTGCGATCGTGGTGTCTCGCCAGTAGAGGTAGAGCTTCGTGACCTCCGCCAGCGTGATCGTGTCGCGCAACGGAGCCTTGCCCGTGGTCGCGAGCGCTCGGGCCTGCGCTTCGGTCTGCGACTCTCCGTCGGTGAGGTAGTGCGCCACTGCAAGGGTCGACATTTCGGTGGTACGCAGAATGTCGTCGTGCACGCGCGCGTCTGCTGATGCCGCGACGGCCGGCGAGCGTCGGTGCCACTCGCCCAGCACCGCATGTGGGATCTGCGCCGCGCGGCGCTCGAGCGCGAACCCGAGAGTGCTGCGATCGAGGAGGGCCCGTTGCTCGGTACCCACTGGTGGCATCTACGAGTGATCGGTCAACGGCAGTCGACGCTTGACGGCCCGCGTCACGCGTTGAGGCAATTCGCGCTCCTTGTGTCGCACGCCACAGCGGTGCCGTGCGGCCCAACCGTGACGACACCACCCATTTGTCCTGGGCCGGTCGACCCAGGCGCGTTGGCATCTCACTCGCGTCATCCAAGATGCCGATGCCATGGCCGTGGGTGTGGAGCAGGCAACGCTCTCAGACCGGTCGCAGTGGCTCGAGTCGACGGTCAATGGGCTCGGTGACGGGTGGACGGTGTTGCGCGCGCTCCGACAGGGCGACGAGATCGTCGACTACCTGATCATCGACGCCAACGAGTTGGTGCGCGACCGCTGGTCGACCGTCGTCGGCGACGTGATCGGCAAACGGCTCGGCGAGCTGCCCGACGTGCGCGACAACTCCGAGCTGTTCACTACCTACCACGCCGCGCTGCGCGAACAGGTCCGCAAGATCATCGACTTCCCGATCTCGCTGGCCGGACCGGTCGGCGGTTGGCGCCGCGTCACGGCGATCCCGCTCGACCTCGACACGATCGCGGTGATCGCCGCCGACATCGGCCGCGAGCGCTACTTCGAGGAAGCCGCCGAGCAAGAGCGAAGCTGGCTGTCGACGCTCGCCGCCGGCGATCATTCCAGCCAGTGGGCCGACGCGCCGTCATCGGAGGCGCGGTTCATCAAGTGGTCGGCCGCGACGCTCTTCGCGGCGGCCGGTTGTGTCGCACTCGTCAACTCACTGGTGGCGCAGCCTGCCGGAGTCGACATCCTCGCCCTCCGCGTCACCGCATTGCTGTCCATGTTCGCCGCGGTGCCCTTGCTCGTACTGCCCTGGGATCGGCACGCGAGGGGGCTCGCAGAATTCGTCGTGCTCGCCGCGATCGCAACGCTTGGCGTGAGCGACCACTTCGATCACTACTCGCATTCGCAGGCCGCCGCGGCGGTGTATCCCGTGTTCTTCATCATGACGGTTGCCTGGAGCGGCCTGCATCTCGGGCGCGGCGCGGCGACCCTTACCTCGGTGCTCTCTGCGCCCGTGATGCTCATCATGTTCGCCTCGGGCGCTCAGGCCGGCGTCGGCGCCCAATGCGCGCTCGTCGCCCTCCCTGCGGCTGCACTGTTGGGTGAAGCACTGTCGTGGTCGGCGAGGCGCGCGGCATCGCTCGTGCAGCTCGAAGCCAGCCGGCGTCTGCGCGACCCACTCACCGGCCTCGCCAATCGAGCGCTGCTCAGCGATCATCTCGACCGCTCACTTGCTCGCGCGCGCCGCAACGGTGAACCGCTGGCCCTGCTGTTCATCGACCTCGACCGCTTCAAGCAGGTGAACGATTCGCTCGGTCATGCCGCCGGCGACGAGCTACTCGTGGAGACCGCGCAGCGCTTGCGCGACCTCGCTCGCGAGGTCGACACCGTCGCCCGGCTCGGCGGCGACGAGTTCGTGATGGTGTGCGAGCACGCGACCGTTGCCGCGGCGTCGCGCGTCGCCGACCGGATCATCGCCGCACTGCGCGAACCGGTGAAGTGCGAGCGCGGAGAAGCCCACGTGGGCGCGACCGTCGGCATCGTGCACACCGACGACGGTTGCGAGACCGCCGAGACGATGCTGCAGAAGGCCGATATCGCCATGTATCGCGCCAAGGCGCGCGGCCGCGGCTGTCACGAGCTCTTCGACGCCGAGATGCAGCAGTGGGTGGCACACCGCGTGGAACTCGAAGCGGCGCTGCGCACGGCGGTCACGCACGAGGAGCTCCGCCTCGAGTTCCAGCCCGCGGTCGACACCAACGACGGCAGCATCGTCGGCTTCGAGGCCCTCGTGCGGTGGGAACGGCCCGGCTTCGGTCTCGTACCGCCGGGCGACTTCATCCCGTACGCCGAAGAGAGTGACCTCATCGTCGACATCGGCGGATGGGTGCTCATGGAAGCGTGCCGGCAGGCGGCGCTTTGGGCCCGGCGCTGGCCACACCGCACACTCGAGATCGCGGTGAACGTGTCGAGCCGCCAGATCGCCAAGGGCGCGCTGGCGCACCAAGTGGACGATGCCCTCGCCGCAAGCGGCCTCGACCCCACGCTGCTCACGCTCGAACTCACCGAATCGACACTCATCGACGACGCCATCGGCGCCAGCTCCGCGCTCGCGACGCTGCGCGAGCGCGGCATCCGCATCGCCGTCGACGACTTCGGCACCGGCTACTCGTCACTCACATATCTCCGCATGTTCCCGGTGGACGTGATCAAGATCGACCGCTCGTTCGTGGACACCGTCGGTCGCTCACGCGAGGACACTGCGATCGTGGCCGCGGTGCTCACACTCGCCGACAACCTCGGCCTCGACGTGATCGCAGAAGGCATCGAGACGCACGAACAGCTCGCCGCGCTCGTGTACATGAACTGCCGTTTCGCGCAGGGATTCCTGTTCTCGCGACCGATCAAGGCAACGGCCGTGGCCGCGATCGTCGACGGCCCACTCCTCGGCCGTGCGCCCGCCGAGCGGCGAGCGTCGTAGCGATCCGACCAGGCCAGCCCGGGATTTGCTCCCGAGCACGTGCGCCGCAGCGACCCGCACCATTAGCGTTGGCCCACAACAACGCTCGGGCGGGGGTCCAACATGAAGATGCGTCGTACGGCGACCGTGCTCTCGGTCGCGTTCATCACCGCAGCCGCCAGCGTGACCGTCGCCGGCACCGCGGCCACCGCAACATCCACACGCCGCGCCGCCAAGGCCGCGCCGGCGCCCGTCCCGGAACCGGGCGTGAGTGGCTGCGACGTGCTCGTGACTGCGCCGGTCGGCCACGACTGCCTGCTCCCCTGGCCCAACGACGCCTTCACGGTGCCGTCGAGCACGGCGACCGGCCGCAAGCTCAACATCTCCGACACGCTCGACCCCACCAACGTGCACAACGTGCACGTCGACACGACCGCGGAGAACGCGGCCGACGGCTTCTCCCCCGGTTCGGTGATCCTCACGTACGTGCCGAACCTCGACGTGACGCGCTCACACGTGGCGTCGTCGCTCGACATCGGCCGCTCGCTCGGCCCGGACGCGCCGATCCTGCTCGTCGACACCAACACCGGCAAGCGGGTCCCCTACTTCGCCGAGCTCGACGCGCAGACCACCGACACGTCAGAACAACTGCTGCTGATCCATCCCGCGGTCGCACTCACCGAGGGCCACCGCATCGCCGTCGGGCTCCGCAACCTGCGCACCACCACGGGTGCCGCGATCGCACCGCTGCCGTCGACGGTGAAAGCACTCAACGGCACGCTCACGCCGAAGACTCGCGGCGCGCACATCAAGTACGTGATCCAGCACGACCTCGGCGCCTCGCTCGGCGGCACGACGCCCTACATGGCGTGGGACTTCACCGTCGCCAGCGCGCAGAGCCTCGCCGGCCCGGCGCTCACGATGCGCACGCTCGCCTACCAATGGTTGAACACGAACCACGAGGCAACCAAGGCAGGTGCCAACACGAGCGCGAGTGACGCCTCGCCGCAGTTCACCGTGACGTCGGAGAACGACAGCAACGGCGTGCGCGACATCCACGGCACGTTCCAAGCGCCGCTGTTCCTGGCCGACACCACACCGTTCTCGGGCATGGTCACCGACTCGCACGGCAACCCGAAGATCAACACGAGCGGCAACTGGACCGCCAACTTCATCTGCGTGATGCCGTCGACGATCCAGGCCGGTGGCCCTGCCACTCCCACCGTGTACGGCCACGGCCTGCTCGGCGACGCGAGCGAGGTGGAAGGCGGCTCGTTCAGCGCCGGAATCTCGCGCGACCTCATGGGTTGCGCCACCGATTGGGTGGGCATGTCGAGCAGCGACATTCCCAACGTGGCGCGCAACCTCCAAGACATGTCGACGTTCGACACGCAGGTCGACCACATGCTGCAGGGCTTCGTGAACTTCCAGTTGCTCGGCCGCCTCATCAACTCCGACAACGGCTTCGCATCCGACCCCGCGTTCCAGCAGGCGGGACAGCCGCTGTTCAAGACCCACGACTGCCACTACATGGGCTACAGCCAGGGCGGCATCATGGGCGGCGCGGTGTCGGCGCTCAGCACCGAATGGAACCGCGTGATCCTCGGCGTGCCCGGCATGGACTACGGCGGGCTGCTACTCCAGCGCTCGGTCGACTGGGACGAGTTCTCGCCGATCTTCGACGGTTCGTACACCAACCCGGTCGACCAGCAGGTCGTGCTGCAACTCGCGCAGCTGCTCTGGGACCGCGGCGAGAACGACGGCTACGCGCAGCACATCACGTCGAACCCGTATGCGGGCACCAAGGCACACCAGGTGTTCATCATCGAGAACTACGGCGACCACCAGGTGTCGAACCTCGCGGCCGAGATGCTGGCGCGCACGATCCACGCGCAGAACCACGAGCCGGCGTTCAACCCGTCGTTCTTCGGCGCCGCGCCCCGCACGAACGTGCCGAACACGCCGCAGATCGGGCTCAACCCGTTCACCCAGACCAAGCCGGTGCCGGCCGGGCTCGTGCTGTGGGACTACGGCACGCCCACTCCGCCGACCGTGAACCTTCCACCCGACGGCTCGCAGTACGGCTCCGATCCGCACGGCGACGGCCGCGGCAACGCGCTCCTCCTCGACCAGATCACCTCGTTCATGACTACCGGTGTGATCCCGAACGAGTGCGGCAACGCGGCCTGCCAGAGCAACACGCCGTAAGCGACGGCGCCACAGCCCGCGCGCCGGGTCAATCGATCAAGTGCTCGACGGCGCGGCCGCCGCCGACGGGTGCGCGTCTGTCGTTGGTTGCACGTCGATCTTGGTGATCGCCAGGTAGACGACCATCACCACGATCAACGCACCGAACAGGAGCATCACCGGGCCGTCGCCGTAGCCGAGACCGCCGTCGACCTTCGGTTTGCCGAGGCCGTCGGCCACTGACGCGCCGAGCGGACGAGTGAGCACGTAGGCCAACCAGAACGACAGCACCGGGCTCCAGCGCAACACGCGGAAGCCGAACGCAGGCACGAGGATGAGGGCCGCGAAGATCGCCGCCGACTTCCAGTAGCCGAGATTGAGCGTGTTGGCGGTGAAGTCACCGAGCGCCGTGCCCATCGCAAACGTGGCCGCCACGGCAGCCCAGTAGAAACCTTCACGGCGCGGTGAATCGATGTCGTGGATCGACAGCGTGTGCTCGGTGCGGTACCAGAGCAAGAACACGGCCGCGAGCACGAACACGTAGAAGATCGTCGACGCCGTGTACGGCACGCCGAGCGCCACGTGCACCACATCGGCGGCCATGGTGCCGAACACACCGACCATCACCACCGCGAGCCAGTACGTCCACGCCACGTAACGGGCAGTGCGGAACTGCAGCACGAGCGCGCCCACGAACGCGACGAACCCCAGCACCACCGCGAGCTCCGGGGCCATCACCTTCACCAGGTAGTCCGATGTCGACTCGCCCATCGCGGTGGAGAAGGCCTTCACGATCCAGAACGCCGCGAGAATCTGCGGGACGCGGAGCGATCCGCGCCGCGCGATACGGGCCCACCAGGCTGCAAGCCCGCTGGCGCGCCCACCGATCGCCGCCGCGTCCTGCATCCCGGTCAACGTACGGGCCGCTCACCATCGCGAAGCTCTGTCCGCGGCAAACGGACAGCAAAATGGCGCTCCCGGCGGCGCGCCATGGCCCGGGGGAACTCGCCCCTTCCTGGCGGTCCGTCGCGGTGCTTCACTGGCACGATGCAGCACCGCTGAGCGCGACGCCAGCGCTTTCGCGTGAGGAGGCACCGAATGGGGACCTGTTCCTTCCGCCGGGTGGTCGC
The DNA here is from genome assembly GCA_036501845.1 of Acidimicrobiia bacterium. GTDB lineage: Bacteria > Actinomycetota > Acidimicrobiia > IMCC26256 > PALSA-610 > JBBREP01. Next base: position 49,164 of record DASXZO010000113.1, read on the forward strand.
GGAGGCCTCCGCAGTCGTCATCGTCGGCGCGTCGCTCGCGGCGATCGCGGCCAGCCCGGCGTCAGCGCATTCGGGCACGACGTTCGTGGTGAAGCCGTACGGAACGGTCACCGTGTCGTCGCTACCGACGCCACCGAACGTCGTGGCGCACACGGCAAGCACCGCCGCGCGGGCGACCTCGCACGTGACCAGCAGCGTGAACCCCGCATTCAATACGCTCGGCCCCAACGACCTCGAGTCGCAAACCAGTCCGACGAACTACACGAACCACAAGAACGTGGCCGCCCGCACGGTCGTCGCCAGGAGCGCGACGCAGGTACTCGAAGCGAACGGTCCCGACCTGCGTATCTACGACTCTTCCGGCACCACGCTTCAGACCGTCGCGATGGCCGACTTCTGGAAGACCGCGAGCAACCTCTTCCCCTCCAGCGACGACATCGCTTTCGACGCGAGCGCCGGTCGCTACTACATGGCCGGTGACCGTTCGAATGCCGGGCACGACCAACTGATCTTCGCGGTCAGCAACACCTCGGATGCCACTGGTGTGTGGACCCTCTACGGTCTCGAGTCGGAACCCAACAAGAACCGCGGGTTCGTCCACGTGCGCGTCGGGTTCGGAAGCGACAAGATCCTCATCGGTGACGACGACGTCGACGGCGGGCTCTGCTCGACGGGGTGCCGCGACGGCCACCTCGTGGTGCTGCAGCGCAGCGACGCACTGAACCAGGCCGCTCTACGCGGTGTCGACTTCAATCTCACGAATGGCGTGGCGCACCCCGAGTTCGTGACGCCTGCAGTCCCCGTACCGCTGCAACAGAAGACCACTGCGTATGCCGCGTACATGGAAACGAACGCGGGCGGCCATCGCGCCGGCGTGTTCGTGGTCACCGGCACGCCGGCCACCAACAACGCCGATTACAACGAGGTCCTCACCGGCTTCACCAACAACCCGAACGACCCCACGACGGCCCGTGAACCGGGGGGCCTCCACCTCCTGCCCTTCGGCTGGGACGACCTCGCCCAGGGGCATGGTGGCATCGCCTTCTCGAGCGTGTCGCAGTCGCAGGCACTCAGCGGGAGCGGCGTGGTGCTCTGGCTGGCCGACAACGTCGAGTGCAATCCCGGCGGCGGCAACCGGTTGTGCGTCAAGCTCGTGCGCGTGCAGGTGAACAGTGCCGGCACTTCCGTCAGCGATACGTGGGAGAACACGATCAAGGGCGCGCCGAACGACGACTTCTACTCGCCGTCGGTGGTGGCTGCGCCGGCGAGCGGCCGGGCGTTCGTCGAGTACACGCACTCCACGACGACACTGCCGCCACGCGCCGAGATAGCCACGTTCGTAGCGTCGGGGACGGCGACAATCAACAATCTCCGCGAGGTCTCGTTCGCAGCCGGCACCACGCCGTTCAACGACGGCAATGGCCCGAAGTTTCCCGTGGTCTGGGGATCGTCCACGATCGTCGCCGACGACCCGCAAGTGGACACCGTGTGGGCGGCCGGGTTCGCCGCGACGAGCAGCACCAACACCTGGCAGAACCAGGTCGCGCAGTACACGGTGAATAGTCCGATCCTCTCGAGTCTCTCGCCCGCCGCGGGCCCTCCCGGCACCGCGGTGACCATCGACGGCAGCGGTTTCACGCGGGACGCGATCGTCGCGTTTGGCGCCGTTCCGTCAACGAACGTGAGGTACAACGGCTCAGGCGAGCTCGTGGCATCGGCACCCGCGCAGCCGGCGGGCAATGTCAACGTGACCGTGACGACACCGAAGGGCACGACCGCGGGCTCGATCTACGTGTATCCCGCCGTCGCCTGGACGACGTTGAACGGGTCGGCACAGGTCCAGGCGTTCAACACGAGCTCGGGGACCGGTCCCACGATCGCGGTCGCGGCCAAGCCACAGGGCATTGCAGCCACACCTGACGGCACACGCGTCGTTGTTGCGACCAGCACGGGCGCAACCGTGCTCGACACCGAGACGCACACCGCCGAGGCAACGTTCGCGTTCGCGGGCGCCGACGACGTGGCCATCTCGCCGAACGGCAACTGGGCCTACGTCACCACACCGACCGCGCTCCAGGTGATCGACATGACCGGGCCGACGCCGGTCTACGACGGCGGTTTCCCAGTGCCCGGCGCGGGCAAGCTGCACGACGTGGCGATCACGAGCGACGGCACCCACGCGCTCATCACTGACCCGACCGCCAACAAGCTGTGGAACGTGACCGTGGGCAGCGGCTTCGTGAACCCGTCGCCGTCGTTCACATCGCCCGAGGCGATCACCGTGCACGGCAACACCGCGTGGCTCACCACAAAGGCAGCCAGCACCGGCTCGCTCATCGAGCTCAATGCGTCGACGCTCGCGACTCTGGGCACCGACGGCTTCGACGGTGACCCGATGGCTGTCGCGACCAGCCCAGCCGGCGACTACGTATACGTATCGCTCACCAACGCGGGCCGGATGATGGCGTTCCACCACACGGCGCCCGGCGCGACCACACCTGTCGGCGCGACGACGCTCACGGGTGACGCGCCGCTCGGGCTGGCGGTGTTGCCGAACGGTACGGCCGGGTTCGTTGCATTGAACGCCACGACCGCGCCCGCGCAGCTCGAAGTCTTCGCCTCACCGCCGCCAGGAGCCGGGCCGGTGAGCATCAAGGGCAAGAATCCGTTCGACGTCGCGATCGCTACGCCATTGCCAATCATCTGCGGTGCGCAGAACGTCACGCCACTCACCGTCACGCCAAGTGAGACGGGCTGGCCGACGCACGACGACTTCTCGGTGATCGCGCAGATCGGTTCGTGCGGCGACGACTCGGGAATGCCGCTCCAGGTGCAGTTCCGCGAAACGTTCACGCCACCGACCGGTTGCGTGGCGCCGCCGCCGGGCGTCATCGCCACGACCCTTCCGGTGGGCCACGACCTCGTGCCCGCGCAATATGTGGCGACGCATTGCACCGGGAACTGGTCGGTGAAGGTGGTGGTGACCAACACGCTGAGCGGCATCACGATCGCTACCGCAACGGAAGGCTTCGTCGTCAGCTGACGTCGCGCCCGGTCACGAATCCATCCCCATCGTGACCATCACCTTGCCGCAGTCGCGGCTTGCCGACAGCGTGGCAAGGGCGTCGCCGAAGCGGTCGAGCGGCACGCGGTGCGTGATCATCGGCGAGAGGTCGCGCCGTTGGAGAAGCTCGAGTCCGGCCTCGAAACGCTCGGGGTATTCGATCGAGCCCCGGATCGTGAGTTGCTTGGCCATCAACAGCATGAACGACACAGGCACCGGGTCGTAGTGCAGCGCGACCACCGAGAGCCGCGCGTCGCGCCGGGCCCGTTCGATGATGGCAGTGATCACCTGCGGGGCGCCCGACGCCTCGATGAACACGTCGGTGGCCGGCGCCGCACCGAACATCGAGCGCGTGCTTCCGTGCAGTCGCGCGAGCTCGCGCCACACGTCGTCGGTGGCGGGATCGAGCGCCGCTTCGGCTCCGAGTACCACTGCCAGCTCACGACGTGACGCGCTGAGGTCGACACCCACCACCCGCTCGACGCCCCGGTCGCGCAACGTGGCGATCGCCGCCAACCCGATCGGGCCACACCCGAACACCGCGACGGTCTCACCCGGCGCCGCGTCCGACTGCTCGACCGCGTGCATGCCCACATCGAGCGGTTCGGTGAGCGCGGCGATGTCGAGCGGCACGGCGTCGGGCACCGGGAAGAGGCGCGTGCCGCGCACGGCTTCGCGCACGAGCAACGCCGGCGTGAGGCCACCTTCGGGCGCGCCGTTCCCGATGCGGCCGAGCTCGTCGTTGCCGGGATGCACGACCACGCGGTCGCCGATCGCCACACCCTCGACGTCGGATCCGACCCAGTCGACCACGCCGGCCATCTCGTGGCCGAGCGCCATCGGTTCCGGGCCGGGACCGGCGAGACCGCCGTGTGAGATGTAGGAGAGGTCGGTGCCGCAGATACCGCAGACCGCCACCTGCACCACGACGTCACGTGGGCCGGGATCGGGCGGTGCGACGTCGTCGACGCGCGTGTCGTTCGGGCCGTGCACCCGAACCTGGCGCGTCACCCCATCCAGCCTTGCTTCGCCGCGAACGGCTGGGCGTGCAGTGTGCGGCCCCGCCATTTCTCGGCATCGGCGCTCGTGACGAGCCACACCGCGACGCGCGCGATCACGTCGGGCGTGGTGCCGGCCCCGGCCACCTCGTCGAACTCGCCGCCGTGCGTCGACTGCATGCGTTCGGTGTGCACGAGACCGGGTTCGAGGTTGAAGATGCGCAGACCGTCGGCCGCGTGCTCGGCGTGCAGCACACCGCACGTTCTGTGGAACCCGCCCTTGCTCGCGCCGTAACCGAGGCTCCAGCCGCCCGCGCCCACCGGCTTCGGTGGATCGATCATCCCGGCCGCCGACGTGATGTCGAGGATCGTGCCATCGCCGCGTTCGACGAACGCGGGCAGTAGCGCACGGATGATGCGCCACTGCGCGAGCACGTTGCCGAGCAGCAGGTTGTGAAGCTCGTCCTGCGTGCTCTCGAGGAAGCGCGCATGACGTCCCGCGCCCTGATAGATCGCGTTGTTCACCAGCACGTCGGGCGCGCCCCATTGTTCGAGCAGGCGCGCGAGCGCCGCGTCGATCGAAGCGTCGTCGAGCAGATCCATCGGGATGGGCAGGCAGCGGTGGCCCGTGGCTTCGATGGCGGCCTGCGTGGTGTCGAGGCTGCCCGGCAGCACGCGGTCGCTGCCGGCATCGCGCCCATCGCCTTCGTGCACGGTGCGCGCTGTGATCGCCACGTCGAAACCCGCGCCGGCCAGCGCGATGGCGATCGCCTTGCCGATCCCGCGGCTCGCGCCCGTCACGAGTGCAGCGCGGGTACGGCCCGTTCGTTCCGCCATCAGGCCGGCGCGGTCAGTCGTGGCTTGAGCCACTCGCCCACTGCTCGCGCCCAGCGGCGCGCGGGGGTGGTGCCCAGGAACATCTGCGCGCCGTGGGGTGCGCCGGCGATCACACACAGGTCGGTGGGCACGCCAGCCTGCGCAAGCTGCGTTGCGTAGAGCACGTTCTCGTCGCGGAAGCCGTCGGCGCCGCCAGTGATCACGAACGCAGGCGGGAGCCCCGACAGATCGTCGGCGCGCGCCGCGGCTGCGTACATCGGCACCGCGTCGCTGCCGTAGAGGTCGCCGAGGTAGGCCTGCCAGCCGAAGGTGTTCGACTCGCGCGACCAGATGACCAGGCCGTCGTACTGACTCGACGCCGTCACCTGCCGGTCGTCGATCATCGGGCACTCGAGCAACTGGAACGCCACGCTCATCTCATCGCGGTCGCGCACGAGCAACGCCAGGCCTGCGCACAGACCGCCGCCCGCGCTCACACCGGTGATGCCCACGCGCGTCGGATCGATGCCGAGCTCGCCGGCGTGATCGAACGTCCAGCGCAACGCCGCGTAACAGTCGTCGAGCGGTCCGGGATACGGCGTCTCGGGCGAGAGCCGGTACTCCACCGATACGCCGACGCAACCGAAGTCCACACAGAGACGGTCGAACTTGGCGTCGTCCATGTCGTAGGTGCCGAGGATGTAGCCGCCGCCGTGGATCGAGAAGAGGCACGCCGCGGGCCCGGCGAGTTGCTTCGGGCGGTGCACTCGTACCACCACATAGGGGTCGTCGCTCACCACGTGGTCGATCCGTTCGACGTTGTCGGAGAGCGGCGGCGCCAGCGCTGCGAACGTGTCGCCCCGCGCCGAACGCATCTCGGCAAGTGCCTCGTGCGTGAGCGCGAACGTCGGGATCGAACCGGCGAGCGGTACGAGTTCGGGGTGGAGCTCCACGGTGGTCATCAGCGGATCACGTACTCCTGCGGATCAACGGTGCGCGTCCATGCCCAGTAGGTCTCGATCGGCCACGGCGAGAGGGTGAAGATCTTGCCGTTGCGGTTCTTGTAGTGGCTGTGTTCGACGGAGGCGTGGGCCCACACCATCTGGCCGATCTCGCCCACGTAGCGCGCCGCGTAGTCGTCGTGCACGTCGCTGCGCACCTCGATCGAGGTGGCGTCGTGCTGCAGCACTTCGTGGATCGCGTCCATCGCCAAACGCATCTGGCATTCGGAGTGGAAAATGATGCTGGCACCGTGCGCCAGATTGGTGCCCGGCCCGTAGAGGCAGAACAGGTTGGGGAAGTTCGGCATCGTGATGCCGAGGTGCGCGGTCGGCTCGTCGCCCCACTGCTCGCGCAGCGACACGCCGTCGCGGCCGGTGAAGTCGATCGGTGCGAGATACTCCACGTGGCGGAAGCCGGTGGCGAAGCAGAGAATGTCGGCGTCGTAGTGCTCGCCGGCGCTCGTGACGATGCCGGTCGCGTCGATGCGCTCGATCGGCGTGCGCACGAAGTCGACGTTCGGCTTCTTGAGCGCTCCGAGCCACGACCCGTTGTCCTGCAAAATGCGCTTCGCCATCGGCGGGTAGGGCGGCACCGACTTCTCGACGAGATCGGGACGGCCGTCGAGCTGCATCGTGATCCATTGCGTGAGCGCTTCGCGCCGGCGCGCGCTCATCGGGTTGATCGCCTGCCCGTCGGAATCGTCGAACGCCGGGTCGCGCCGGTACGACTCGACGCCAATGCCGATGCCGGGCCAGATCATCAAGAACCGGAACCAGCGGCCGTAGAACGGCAGGTGGCGCATCGCCCAACGGTCGCCTTCGGGCACCGGTGCGTGGTACACGGGATTGGGGAACATCCACTGCGCGGTGCGCTGGAAGATCATGAGCCGCTCGACGTCGTCGACAATCGTCGGCGCGATCTGGAAACCGGTCGCGCCGGCACCGACGAGCGCGACGCGCTTCCCGCGGATGTCGAGATCGGCCGGCCACTTCGTGGAGTGGAACGCCGGGCCGGCGAACGTGTCGATGCCGGGGATGTCGGGCAGGCGCGGCAGGCTCAACGCGCCGACCGCGCTGATTACGAAGCGCGCGTCGATCACGTCGTCGTTGCCGTCGGCGTCGCGCAGGTGCACACGCCAGCGCGCCGCCTCGTCGTCCCACACCGCCGCCGTGACCTCGGTGTTGAAGCGGCAGTGCGGGCGCAGCTCGTGCTTGTCGAGGATGCGGGTGAAGTAGTCGAGCAACTCGGGCTGGCGGCAGAAGTACTCGCTCCAGTGCTCGGCTGGCTCGAACGAGTAGCAGTAGTGGTGGCTTCCCACGTCGACGCGCGCGCCGGGATAGCGATTGTGGCGCCACGTGCCGCCCGGACCGTCGAGCTTCTCCACCATCGTGAACGGCACGCCGGCCTGCGCCAGACGGATCGCGGCGAGCAGCCCCGATTCACCGGCGCCGATGACCACGGTGTGCGCCGCCTGTTTCGCGGTTTCGTTGATGTCGTCGCCCCAGGTGATCGCGTCGGGGTCGCCCCCGTCGAGCGCGAGGTCGTGCAGCATCATCGTGCCGCGCTCCTCGTTCACCGGTGCCGCAGCAACGAACTCCATCATTTCCCAGACCAGCTCGCGCGACAGCGCCTTCGGTTCGCAACCGCCGTCGCGATACGCGGCGATCGCGGGAAGCGCTCGGGCGCGCACGTCGGCCAACCACTCCTTCGGCATCGCGCTCTGGAAGTCGGTGGCCGTCGCCACGCGCGGGCGCGCTTCGCCGCGTATCCACGAGGGGTCACCCGTCATGTGCACGAGCGAGCAGAGCAGCGCGGGCACGCTCACGTCGTCGAGCGCCGCGGCGATCGCGGCGTCGCCGTCGGTGAATGGCGCGCCGGCGTGCGGATTGCGGGGCCCGTCCGTCACCGCCGAAGTATGGCAGCCGCGCCGTGACGGCAACTACTACGGCTACTACGACTACTCCGGCACGCGGTAGTAGTGCTCCACGTCGAGGTCGTCGAGCAGCGTGGGACCGGTAGGTTCCCAGCCGAGCAACTCGCGCGTGATCGTCGCGGTCGCGGGGCTGTCGAGTCCGGCGAAGTGGCCGAGCGGCCCGAAGTGGGCGACCGCCTCGGCCGCGCTCAGCGACGTGGTCGGCACGCCGAGGTGATGCCCGATCGCTTCGGCAATCGCACGAAAGGCAACGCCTTCGTCACCCACCGCGTGCAGCACCGACCCGGATGGCGCGGCCTCGACGGCGAGGCGAGTCAAGCGGGCCGCGTCCGATCGGTGCACCGCGGGCCAGCGGTTGTCGCCGTCACCCACGTAGGCCGACACGCCGTGCGCGCGTGCGATGGCCACGAACGTTGCGACGAAGCCGTGATCGCCGTCGCCGTGCACCGTGGGCGGGTAGCGCAACACCGACGAGCGCACACCGGTGCCGGCCAACGACAGCGTGAACAGTGCAGTGGCGGCGCGCCGCACTGCGGGATTGCCGCGCGCCTGCTCGCTCGGCACCAAGCCGTCGTCCTCGGTGGCGACGCGACCGGCCTTCATGCCGAGCATGCCCGAGGCGAGCACGATCGGGCGGTCCGACTCTGCGAGTGCCGCGCCCATCGCCTCCACGGCTCGGCGGTCGGCCGCGGCGGCGGCGGCGAAGTCGCCCTGCGCGAAGGCCACGTCGTGCTGGAACGCGAGATGGATCACGCCGTCGGAGTCGGCGGCCGCTTTGGCCAGGCCGGCGGGGTCGTCGAGGTCGCCGCGCTGCACCAGGGCGCCGGCTGCCTCCAACTGCGCGGCCGACGCATCGGATCGGGCCAAACCCACCACTTCGTGGCCTGCGCCCAGCAACTCGGGCACCACGCCCGATCCGATCCAGCCCGACGCGCCGGTGACGAAGATTCGCATCGCGATCCCTCCATGGGTTCGATGTCAGTAACTGCCATCACACGGTACGCTTGATGTCAGTCACTGTCAACACGGTCTACGCTGCGTCCCGTGGGTCGATGGGAACCCGACAGCCGCGGCCGTTTGCAGGAAGCCGCACTCGCCCTGTTCTCCGAGCGCGGCTTCGACCAGACCACGGCCGCGCAGATCGCGGCGCGCGCCGGGCTCACCGAACGCACCTTCTTCCGGCACTTCGCCGACAAGCGCGAGGTGCTGTTTGGCGGGTCGGCGATCCTGCGCGAGCGCATCGTCACCGGCGTCGCCGATGCGCCGGCCGACGCCGGGCCGCTCGACGCGGTCGCAGGTGGGCTCGACGCTGCCGCCGCGATGCTCGGCGAGTCGCGCAGGGAGTTGGCGCGACTGCGTCACGAGGTGATCGTGGCCACGCCCGACCTGCGCGAGCGCGAGCTCGCCAAGCTGGCCGACTATGCCAACGCGGTCACCGCCGCGCTCCTCGAGCGAGGCGTGCGCCAGCCGCAGGCGACGCTCGCCGCCGAAGCCGGCATGACGGTGTTGCGCGTCGCGGTCGAACAATGGGTGCGCGACGACGGCGACCGCGAACTCCCGTCAATCATGCGCGAATCGGTTGCCGAGCTGCGCGCGGTCACCGAGCGAGCATGAGCGTCAACGCGCACCGGCACCAGTGACGCTCGACGCGATCGGCGTGTTCTGCCCCGCCGCGAGCCACCACTTGCCGTCGCGTCGCACCAGCACGTAGAGCGCCATCTCCGAGAACGCCTCGTTTCCGGGCTCACCTTCGAGCCCGTGCCGGCGCACGTGCGCGATCGCGACGTCGGGCACCGGTGCACGCACGTCGACCACCTCGAAGCGGGCGCGCGCACCGCCGCGACCTTCTTGCTTCAAGCGCACGTGGATCGCGTGCAACTCGTCGTAGCCCGTGACCGTCATCCCGTACGGACTCCCCCACAACACGTCGCCGGCCAACGAACCGTCCGTGATGTCGGCGTCGTGGCGATCCCACCCGGCCTGCAATTCTGCGACGAGCACGGCCACTGCCGCGGTCGCATCGTCGTGCCGCGGACCACCACATTCGAGTTCCGGGCGTGTGGACATACACGGAGGCCTACCCATTGTCCCGGCGGGCCCGTTCTCAGGAATTGGGACTTGCGCGACCCGTCGCGAGTTGTTACGATATATCGCAAGTGATCGACATATGTCACGATCGTCGTGGCGAACCGGAGCCGACACGCATCGAAAGGACCAAAAACATGTACGACTTCCGAGAGGACCAAGGCCACCGAGGTGGTGGCCACCGCCGCGGCGGGCGTGAAGGCAGCCGCTGGGACGGGCGCCGGCGCGGTGGCCGCATGCAACGCGGCGACATCCGCACTGCGGTGCTCGTGGTGCTGGGCGAGGGCCCGGGCCACGGCTACGACGTGATCCAGCGGCTCGAGGAGCACACCGGCGGCGCCTGGCGACCGAGCCCCGGCTCGATCTACCCGATGCTGCAGCTGCTCGAGGACGAAGGCCGGCTGCGGGCCACCGAGCGCGACGGCAAGAAGGTGTACGAGATCACCGACGCCGGGCGCGAGGAAGCGGCCCAACGCGTGGAAGAGGCCGGCGGCACCCCATGGGACCTCGCCGGTCGCGACGACGACCGCATCGGTGAACTGCGTGGCGCACTGCGCCAGCTGTTCCTCGCGGCCAAGCAGGTGGACATGGCCGGCGACCGCGACCGCGTCGACCGCGCCATCGAGATCCTGAAGCAGGCCCGCAAGGAGATCTACACGCTCCTCGCCGAGGACTGACGCACCGACGAATTCCAATGGCGCGCGCCGGGCATCGCCCGGCGCGCGCCTGCGCGTCGTGCGCGATCAGCTGATGCGGCTCACCAGCCGTTCGCGGTCGAAGAGCGCGGCGGCGAACCGGCCACCGAGGCGGATCAGCACCAGCAGGGCCACGCCGAAGGCGAGCGCCACCCGCGGCGACGGCACGATCACGTTGAAAGCGATGAGCGAGGTGATCGCGACGGTGGGCAGCGTGGCCAGGATCGAGAGTTGGCTCGCGTTGCGAGGGTCGCTCGAGCGCGTCGAGATCGCGATCCCCACCCAGATCGACCACAGCGCGAGCAGCGGCGTGAACACCAGTTGGGCGAGCACGTCGGAACCGTGGATCAGCGCCGACGCGACGCCGGCATGCGCGAAGAGCTCGACCGCACCGATGTAGATGCCGAACACCACGTAGGCGACGATCACACTCGGCAGGAACGCCGCGAGCGTCTTGCCGAGCAGCAGCTCCTCGCGGCTGATCGGCGTGGTCAGGATCGGTTCCAATGTGCCCTGCAGCCGTTCGCCCACGATGGAATACGACGCGAGCGCGGCCGGAACGAGTGCCGGGATGGCGAGCATGTAGAGCAGCGCGTGCTCATGGTGCAACGGCACCGCGGCCCGGCTCGACAGCGTGAACACTTGAATGAGCGGCTGCACCAGGAAGATCAGCGGCAAAATCGCCATGGCGTAGATCACGTTGCCGTTGTGCCGGAAGTCGCGCATCTCCTTCACGAGCACGGCCCTCACCCGGCGGCGGCTGAACTTCATCGTGCTCCCGCCTCGGCGTCGTGGTCGACGAGCTCGAGGTAGACGTCTTCCAACGAGTGTCGCGATTCGGTGATCGACAGCACGTCGGCACCGGCCGCCACGAGCGCCCGTGTCACGGCCGGCGCCGCCACGTTCGCATCGGAGATCGCCAACCGGTAGCTGCTGTCGCCGCTGATCTGCCACGACTCCACGGCGGGGAGATCGCCGAACACGCGCTGGGGCTCACCGAGCGGAGCGAGTGTGGTGACCGTGAGCGTGCGCGCGAACAACTGATCGCGCAGCTCGTCGGGCCGGCCGACGGAACGGAGTGTGGTGTTGAGGATGGCGACGCGATCACACAGTCGCTCGGCCTCTCCGAGCCGGTGCGTGGTGAGGAACACGGTCACGAAGCGCCGGCGCAGGTCGTCGATCAGCTCGTGCACGTCGCGCGCGGCAACCGGGTCGAGGCCTGATGTCGGCTCGTCGAGGAAGAGCACTTCCGGATCGCTGAGCAGCGCCCGCGCCAGCGCGACACGTTGGCGCAAACCTTTGGACAGGGCGCCGCACATGTCGTTCACTCGATCCTCGAGCTTCACAGCTCGCAGGGCCTGCGCGATACGCGCCGGCGTGTCGGCGATCTCGTAGAGGTCGGCGAAGCACGCGAGGTTCTCGCGCACGGTCAGCTTCATGTACAGGCCCGGCGACTCGGGCATCACCGCGATGCGGCTGCGGATGCGCGCGCCGTTGTCGGGTGTGAGCGCGAGGCCGGCCACGTGCGCTGTTCCCGATGTGGGCGCGAGCAAGGTGCTGAGTGTGCGCACCGTCGTGGTCTTGCCGGCACCGTTCGGGCCGAGGAAGCCGAACACCTCGCCGCGCGCGACCTCGAAGCTGAGCTCGTCGAATGCCACACGATCGCCGAAACGCTTCGACAAACGGTCGACCGTCAGCGCTGGCCCATCGCGGTCGGGCGTCACGTGCACCATCGCGACACAGCCATACCGCGTCGAGCGTAGGGTCGGTGTGCCGGGTGGGCGGACGCGCGGCGGACGCTTGTCAGTGTGATGCGTCGGCGAGCGCGGCGATGGCGCTCTGGGCCGGGGCCGATGCCGCGCCCACCACCGATCGCAGGCCATTCGAGAAGGCGTGCTCGTCTGGAGTCATGCGCCCGATCTGTTCGACGGTGTCGGCGGCCCACAACGTCGCCACGTCGCGCACCTCGGCCGCAGTGAGCGGCTCGGCGACATCGTCGTCTCGCAACTGCACGGTGCGGTGCGCGGGATCGAGTGTGTCGCGCCTGATCGCGCACCACAACCACGCGATGCGCTCGGCTTCCTGGCCGATCACCGCGACCACGTCGGCGCGCTCGGCCGTGCGGTCGGGTTGGAAGTACTCGGTGCCGTACACCGAGTGGAAGAGCCCGGCATCGCACAGCGCGGCTCGCTCGCCCCACGATGCGAGCACTCGGCGCGTACCGAGCAGGTGCGACAGGAACGGCACGTGCGAATCGTGCTGCAGGTCGCCGAAGCCGAGCCCGCGCAAGAAGTCGAGGCGCGCGCCAACCGCCGGAGCAAGGTCGGGCGTCGGGCTCGCCATGCCCACACGGTACGCGATCAGCGGGCGCTGGGCTTCGAGTCCTCGTCGAGCACCTGCCGGGCCAGCCGTTTCGGCGCGACGAGCGAGTACGACGTGCGCACCCACTCCTCCACCTCACGCCAGCGCGCCGCGCTGGGCCGCGATCCGATCGTGATCGTCACCCAGCCATGGCGGCCGAGCCCGTAGCCCGTGGGGGAAGCCTTCGGGTCGCTGGCCACCACCGCTTCGGCTTCGTCCCGGGTCAGCTTCACGCTGAGCGAGGTGGCGTCGGGGTTGGTGAAGATGAAGTTCTTCCCGTTCACGCGGAATGTGGGCTCGCCGCCCCAGGCCTCGATGTCGACTCTCGTCGCTTCGGGCAGGCGGCCGGCGATCTGTTCGAGACGGTCCATGTTCGCCACGCCTCACACTTTCGCGCGCCGCGGCGGAATGCCGATGGGGCGCAGATCGTTCGGGCTGGTGTATGACACCGAGCATGCCCGTGCCACTCTCGATCCTCGACCTCGCCATCGTGAACGACGGCGCCACTGTTCGCGACGCGCTCGACGCCACCGTTGCCGTCGCGCAACGCGCCGAAGCGCGCGGCTACCAGCGGATCTGGTACGCCGAGCATCACAACATGGCGTCGATCGCGTCGTCGGCCACGAGCGTGCTCATCGCCCACGTGGCCGCGCACACCGCCACGATCCGGTTGGGCTCGGGCGGCATCATGCTGCCGAACCATGCACCGCTCACGATCGCGGAGCAGTTCGGCACGCTCGCCGAGTTGCACCCGGGCCGAATCGACCTCGGGCTCGGGCGCGCGCCCGGCACCGACCAGGCAACGTTCCGCGCGTTGCGCCGCGATCTGGCGGCCGCCGAAGCCTTTCCCTACGACGTACTCGAGTTGCAGGCGTATCTCGGCGACGAGAGCCGCGTCCCGGGTGTGCGAGCCACGCCCGGCGCGGGCACGCACGTGCCGCTCTACATCCTCGGTTCGTCGCTGTTCGGCGCGCAGCTCGCGGCAATGCTCGGGCTCCCCTACGCGTTCGCGTCGCACTTCGCGCCGGGCGCGTTGCACGAGGCCATCGAGCTGTACCGCCGCGAGTTCCAGCCGTCCGAACAGCTCGACGCGCCGTACGTGATCGCCGGCGCCAACGTCGTGGTCGCCGACTCCGACGACGCGGCCGCGCAGATGTTGCAACAAGTGATGCGGGCGCGCATGCGGCGCTTCGTCGCGCCCGGCCACACGCTGTCGGACGACGCGGTCGACGGCTTGCTGCGGTCGGGCCAGGGACAACACGTGGTCGAGATGATGCGCTACACCGCGTCGGGCACGCCGCCGGCAGTGAAGGACTACCTCGAGGGCTTCGCCAAGGAAGCCGATGCCGACGAGCTGATGATCGTGCACGCCGCGCCCACCGTCGAGTCGCGGTTGCGTTCGGTCGACCTCGTGGCCGACGCGTGCAATCTCACACCGGCGTGAGCTCGCGCCACAGGTAAGCAACCACGAAGCCGCCGAGGAGCGGCGCGCCGTGAATGTCGCGCAAGGCTGTGTCGATGATCGCGAGCGGGATCAGCAACGCGGCTTCCACCCGCAACACCTTGGGAACCGGTGCGCCTGGGCGCGATGCTTCGGCGGCGAGACCGCCGAGGATGCCGGCGAATGCCACCGACATGCCCGACTGGTAGGGCTGGAACGCCTCGCCGATGCCGTGACCCACGAGCGCGCCGGTGAGATACGGCGCGAGCCATTCGGGGCGGGCGAACACACGCTCACCGATCGCCCCGACCACCGCGCAGAGCACGAACACTTCGATCACTACAACGTGCGAACGGTCGCTCTGCACGAGCACCGGCGTGATCAGTCGCCACAGCTGGCCCCGCCGGAGACCGGACGGATCGCGGCGCAGCGCGTCGAACACTCCCGTACCCGCGAGGCGGGTCAGCGTTCCCGCGGCGCTCAACGCGAGCGCAGCCGCTGTCAGCAGCGGGAACGAATGGGCGCGCGACTCGCCGGCCATCGATTGGGCGTTCCCAGGTGACGGCGTGGGCACACCGAGCGCCGCGCCGCGAGGTGGCACACCGTGCTGCAGCCCGCGTTTCGCCGGTACGAACAGGAACCTCGCGGCTACGGTCGGCTCGGTGCTGAGTGACGCAACATTCATCGGCTTCATCCCCGTGCGCGATGTGGCCGCGGCGCGCGCCTTCTACGAAGGGGTGCTCGGGCTCGAGGTGCTCGAAGACAGACCATTCGCGCTCGTGGTGAACGCCAACGGAACCGCGATCAGGGTCACGCCCGTGGGCGAGCTCACCGTGCAACCGTTCACGGTCGCGGGCTGGAAGGTGCGCGACATCACCGCCACCGTGCGGGCCCTCACCGCCAAAGGTGTTGTGTTCAGCCGCTACGACGGCATGGACCAGGACGAGTTGGGCGTGTGGTCGGCACCGGGCGGTGGCCAGGTCGCCTGGTTCACCGACCCCGACGGCAACACGCTCTCGCTCACCTCGTTCGCCGACGCGTAGCCGATGGGCGCGAACCCGATGCGCGCGTGGCAGGTGCTGCGCCACGCCGAGCCGTCCGACGCGCTGCAGCAAGTGGAGGTCGCACGGCCCGAACCCGGTGCGGGTCAGGTGCGGATCGCCGTGCGCGCCGCGGCCGTGGGTTTGCCCGACGTGTTCATGTGCCGCGGCACTTACCCGCTCACACCGCCCGGTGTGTTCGTGCCCGGTCAGGAAGTGGCGGGCGTGGTGTCCGCAACTGGACCGGGCACTTCCGTGGCGATCGGCACGAGAGTGATGGCGATCACCGACTTCGTGCACGGCCACGGTGGTTTCGCCGACGAGACGCTTGCCGACGCCGACAACGTCTACGCGATTCCCGCCGGCATCGACGATGCCGAGGCGGCCGGCTTTCTGATCGCGTACCTCACCGCCTGGATCGGCCTCGTGACGCGTGCGGCGCTGCACCCGGACGAGACAGTGCTCGTGCTCGGCGCCACGGGCGGCACCGGCTCGGCCGCGGTGCAACTCGCGCACGCGCTCGGGGCCACGGTGATCGGTGTGGTCAACGGCGATGCGAAGGTGCAGAGCTGTCGCGAGCTCGGCGCCGATCATGTGATCGATCGTTCGCAGGAACGCATCGCCGAGGCCGTGTGCCGCGTCACCGACGGGCGCGGTGCGCACATCGTGTACGACCCGGTCGGCGGCACACTGGCGGGCGACGCGATGCGTGCGGTCGCCAGCGAGGGCCGGTTCCTGCTCGTCGGGTTCGCCAGCGGTGCGTGGCCCGAGATCGACGCGGCCCGTGTGGTGATGGGCAACTTCGCGGTGATGGGCGTCTACGTGGGTGCCACCACCAGGCCAGAACGGGAAGCGATGCTCGAGCAGCTGTTCGAGCTCGTCGCCAGCGGCGCGCTGCGACTGCAGGTCGACACCCGCCCCTTCCACGATCTCCCGGCCGCGCTCACCGACGTGGCGGCGGCGCGTGCGCGCGGTCGGATCGTGGTCTTGCGCGACTGACGCGTCCGCGTCGCCAGCACGACCTACGCCGTTGCGCCGCCCGGAACCGTCACCGTGTCGGTATCGCGGCCCGAGCGCAGGAGCTGGCCGGCCCGATCGCCGGTGAACGCGCCGCCCACACACACGTCGCGCCCGCCCACGATCACCCGCTCGACGCCGATCGCCGCGGCATGCAGCCGCTCGGCGCCGGCGGGCATGTCGTGCAGCAGTTGCGCGGGTTTGCTCGCCACCCGGTCGGGGTCGAACACCACCAGGTCGGCCACGAAGCCGGCCGCGATGCGGCCGCGCTCGCGCAGGCCGAGCAGGCGCGCGGGGCGTTCGGTCATCAGGTGCACGGCCTCTTCCACCGTCACCACACCAAGATCACGCGCCGCGTGGCCCAGCACCACCGTGGGGTAGTTCGCGTGGCACATCAGGTCGACGTGCGCGCCTGCGTCCGACCCGCCGAGCATCACGCGCGGGTCCCGCCAGATCCGCGCCCGTTCCACCCAGCCCTCACGCGACGCGCCGAGGCTCGGCACGAGCGACGGCAGCACCAACGTGAGCGGCAAGAGATCGGCGAGCACCACGTCGATGAGCACGGTCGACGGTTCCACGCCGAGGTCGTGCGCAACCGCAGCAACCGTGCGACCGGCATACGCACCGTCGGCGATCTCGATCAGATCGAAGTTGTTCATCGCGTCGAGGCCGCCGCGCGCCGCTTGTTCCACGCCGTCGCGCAAGCGCGCCCGGAGCGCCTCGTCGCGCAGCGCGGCCCGTCGCTCGTCGTCGGGCATGCGCATCACGTTTCGCCAACCCGGCATCGATCCGAGTAGGTGGCTCGCGCGCATGCGCATCAGGTCGGGAAGGGTGAGCGCCATGACGCGCGCTCCCTTTGCCGTGGCCACGTCCGACGAGCGCAGTTGCTGTTCGTAGATCTCCGTGGGCGACAGGCTGCCGAGCAGGTTCCAGTTCAACGGCCGGTTCGCGGCGAGCGACATGTCGGCCATCAACTGCATGCGGTCGTCGCTGATCTCGCCGACCGCGGGAATGAACTCGAGCGTGGTCCCTGGGTGGTCGCGCACCGCGGCCGCGAGCGCGAGGAACTCGTCGCGCTGCGCCGAGCGCGACGGCACCGGCGCGCCGTCGCCATCGGTGTGCGCGTCACCGAGCGACGACGACAGGCCGAACGCGCCCGCGCCCATCGCCTCGTGCGCCAGCGCCACCATCGTGTCGATCTGCTCGCCGGTCGCGGTTCCGCCCACTGCGGCATCGCCCATCGCCACCCGGCGCAACGTGGAATGGCCCACCATGAACGCGGCGTTGATCGCCAACGACCCGTCGAGCCGGTCGAGGAACTCGCCGAACGTGTTCCACGTCCACTCCGGGCCGGCCTCGAGCGCGCGCAGCGACATGCCTTCGACGCGCGCCATCATGCGCATCACGTACTCCGCGTGCTCGGAGCCGAGTGGCGCGATGGTGAAGCCGCAATTGCCGCCGATCACAGTGGTCACACCGTGCAGCGGCGACGGCGAGAGCGTCGGATCCCACAGGGCCTGCGCGTCGTAGTGCGTGTGCAGGTCGATGAAGCCGGGCGCCACCACCATGCCGTCGACGTCGACAGTTTCGCGTGCCGCTTCGTCGGTGGGCCCGATGCCCACGACGCGGCCGCCCGCGATGCCGACATCGGCAACCACACCGGGCGCGCCGGTTCCGTCCACCACCGTGCCACCGCGCAACAAGCGGTCAATCACCGCGGCACTCCGGCCCCACCGAGGTGCTCGGCAACCTGCTGCTCCACGACGGTGCCGGCGAAGAACTCCGGGTTCATCGTGGTGAAGAACCGCGCCGGGTTGGTGAACACGAAGTCACGGAAGTCGGCCTGGTCGATCCAGCCGTGGTCCACCATCTCCCACGCTTCTTCGAGCACCTCGGTCATGTCGGGCACGTCCCAGTGCGCCACGTCCGATCCGAACATCGCGTGCAGCCGCCGTCCGAACGGGTTGAGCGTCTCGTTGAACGCCGCCGCGGTGAGCGGATCGTCGGCCTCGCAACCGAAGTAGAACGAGTCGACGAAGCGCGTGGCGATGTCTTCGGGCCGCTCGATGCCGCACGCCGCGAACTCGTCGAGCATCGCCGGGTCTTCCGAGGGCCGGCGCGCGCGCATCGGTTCGGCCGCCGCGGCGAGTGGACCGCCGTATTGCTCCATCAACTCGAAAAACAGTTTCTTGTCGATGTGCTGCGGGTCGAGGTGATCGAGCGCGTCGCGGTTGCGCTTCTCCCAGTGGCCGATGAGATCGCTGTAGAGCGCCACCGCCCACGACACGCCGCCTTCGAGGAAGGCGAAGTTCACGTCGGGGAAACGGCGCGTCACGCCGCCGAGAAATAGCGACTTCGCCAGCGCGTGCTGGCCCTCGGCAAGATGGCCGAGGTGGTTGTACATGTAGCTCGACGGCGACATGCGGCTTCCCCAGCCGATCGAACCGGAGTGGAACGCCACGGCCACACCGAGATCGCGACACGCCGCCCACACGGGGTCATAGTCGTAGGCACTGTCGATGCCGTACATGTCGATCCAGGTCGACCACTGCGCGAGCGCGGGATTGTCGGCGGCGACCGCGTCCACCGGTCGTTGCACGTAACCGGCGAGCAGCACCGCCTTGAAGCCGAGCTCCTGCACCGCGTGTTGCAACGCTTCGATCGCCTCGTCGGGTGTGTGCATCGGAATTGCGGCCACGGGGATGAGCCGGTCGCCGAGCCCTTCGAAGGCGTCGGCGTTGGCGCGGTTCAGCGCGCGGCAGGCACCGCGCCGTTCGCGCTCGTCCCACAGGTGCAAGAACGCGAGCCCCGCGCTCGGGTACACCACGCTCACGTCGATGCCGAAGTCGTCGAGCCGCTCGTGCAGCAGGCGCGGGAACATCGCGGTGGCGAGATCGCGCGTGTTCTTCGCGGGCGCGCCCCACCACGGCGGGCGCGCCGCGCGCCGAGCTGCGCGCTCGGCGGACGAGAGGGCATGCCAGTCGGCGTCGGGTCCGAAGTAGGGCGGCAGCAGCCGCGCCAGGCTCGGGCTGTCGAGCGCCACACCCTCGTCGCGCAGGTAGCGCGCCATGCCGGGAAAGAACTCGATGCAGTGTCCGTCGGCGTCGATGACGGGATGATCGAGCCGCTCACGGATCGAGCGGGACGAGTGGTGCACGCGCATCTCCTGAGGCCGGCCCGGAAGGCTTTCGAGCGGTGACGCAGCTCGGTAATGTACGCGCATTATGACGCCGCCGACAAGGGAGCTCGACCTCGCCCGGATGCGCGCGCAGCGCCACGCCAAGCTCCAGCACGAGATGGACGCGCGTGGCATCGATGCGCTGCTGCTGCTCGGCACTGGCAACGCGATGTATGCCGGCGGCGGCCAGACCGTGCTCGCCGACAACGCCCGCCGCTACCAGCAACGCCTCATCGTGCTCGTGGTGGCAGGTGACGATGCGCCGCATGTGTTCACGCCCTACGCCGACGGGCTGCCCGCCGAGCTGCCCCAGTCACACCGCCACGCTCCCCTCTACGCCGAGACCGACGCAGGCGTCGAGCACATGGCTCGCACCATCAAGGAACTCACCGGCGGCGACTGCGCGCGCATCGGCATCGACGACTACACCGCGCCGATGTGGTTCCAACTCCCGCGCTTGCTCGCGCCCGCCGAGCTCGTCGACGCCACGCAGCTCTGTGTCGACGCCCGTGTGATCAAGCTGCCCGACGAGCAGGAGTGCATGCGCCGCTCGTGGGAGATCAACGAAGCCGCCACCTACGCGGCCGAGCAGGCGCTGCGGCCAGGTGTGCGCCTCAACGAGCTGTCGGGTGTGTTCCTGCGCCGGCTGTTCGAGCTCGGTGCCACCGCCAACTTCCTCGACCCCGTGTTCCAGGCGATGCCCGAGCGCATTGCCGACGGGCCGTGGAGCACAAATGGCGACGTGCCGTTCAACCTCATCACCACCGATCACATCATCAGCGAGGGCGAGGTGATCTGGACCGACACGGTGATGGGTTACGAGGGTTACGCGTCCGATGTGGGCCGCACCTGGGTGGCCGGGCGGCCGTCGCCCGAGCTGCGCGACCTCTACGTGCGCTGGCAGGAGATCACCGATGCGGTGATCGAGCATCTGCGCCCCGGCGTCACCGGTGATGTGCTCACCCGTCTCGCAATCGAGGCGAACGGCGGCACCAAGCCGTGGCTCGACCACTTCTTCCTCGCGCACGGTCTCGGCCTCGAAGGCGGCGAGCCGCAACAGGTGGGCGCCGACCGCGGCCCCGAGTACGACGAGCAGTTCGTGCTACAGCCGGGCATGGCGATCGTGGTCGAACCGGTCACGTGGCGCGACGGCCATGCCGGCTGGCGCTGCGAAGAGCTGGTGTTCATCACCGACGACGGTCACGAACGCGTGAGCCACTACCCCAACGAGCCCTTCGAGTAGGAGCCCAGCCCACTCATGAACACGCGCGGCACGATGGTGCTCGAAGAGGGATCCCGCATCGACTTCGACGCGCTCCGCCTCGATCGGCGGGCGCGGGTGCGCGCCATGATGGACGAGCATGACATCGACGTGCTCATGTGCATCCGCCAGGGCAACGCCCGTTATGTGACCGGGCACCGTCCGTTGTGGCGAGCAGTCATCACGCCGTGGGCGCCGATGTGCACGTTCGTGCGCGCCACCGGCGGCATCCACCTGCTCGCGGCCACGTGGGACGACGGGATTCCTGGCGACATCCCGCATGAGAACTTGTTCGCGCTCACGTGGAATGCCAGCAACACCGTGAACTCGATCGCGGGGATCGAGGGTCTCGCGGACGCGCGCGTGATCGCGGTCGACGGCATGTCGCCCGGTCTCGCGAAGCTGCTCGGCATGCTCGCACCGAACGCGCGCCTGGTCGACGGCGAGGCGCTGATGCGCGACGTTCGGGCCGTGAAGTTGCCGGCCGAGATCGAATGCCTGCGCACCGCCATCGCGATCGCCGAGGGCGCGCTCGCCACGGTGACCACCGAACTTCGTCCCGGCGTGCGGGAGCTCGAGTTGAAGGGCGCGTTCGAGGCCGCGGTGTGCGGTTATGGCCTCAACCACGTCGCCTACGAAGGCACGTTCTGCGCTGCGCCGCGCGATGCCGGTTCAGATGCAGGTGCACAGGTGCTGCGCCGAATCCCCACCGAGCGGCCGATCGGCGCCGGTGAACTCGTGGTCTTGCACGGCGCGGTGCACTACGCCGGTTACGAAGGCATTGCCGGCCGCACGCGACCTTGTGTCGGTCCGAGCGGCATGGTGAACAGCACGGCGAGTCGGGGCCAGCGCGAACTCGCTCGGCGTTTCATCGCCGCGCAAGCGAGCGCCATCGATGCCTGCGGTCCCGGCGCGCCGGCGAACGCCGTGGCCACAGCGTGGGCGCGCCACGAAGCGGTCCCGCTCGACGCGCCGTTGCTCTACGGCATCGGACTCGGCGTCGAGGGGCCGCTGGTCGGCGGCGTTCCCGAAGCAGCCGCCGAAGACGCGTCACTGCGCCCGGGCATGGTGGTGGTCGTGCAAGGGTCGGTGCACGAACCTGGGGTCGGCACCTACTTCGGCGCCGACGTGGTCGCGATCAGCGACGACGGCCCGCGACGCCTGAGCCGGGCGTCGCACGCGCCGCTCGACGTGCCGACTGATGCGTTGGTGCCGGCCTGACCGGCGCGTCGGTGACGGGCGCGCTCACGGCACCGACCACCATGTCCACGAGGTTGTTCACGAAGCGGTCGTCGGCGAGCACCTTGCGCGCGCCGCGGCCACGGCGGTCGAGCAAACGAGCGCGGTCGGCGGCGGCACGCCCGATAAACGGGTAGAGCAGCTCGCTGCGTTCGGCCCAGATGTCCGGCGGCAGCGGCGGCATACGTTGCGCGAGCAGCGCCATCGTCTCGTAACCCGCGGTCTGGCGGAGCAATGCGCGGATGCTGCGCGGTGCGCGGTCGAGGCGGTGCAGCAACTCCGAGCCGATCTGCAAGTAGGCCCGCTCGCGCCAGCCCCGCTGCGCCAGTTCGGTTACGGGCCGCACGATTGCCTCGGCCACGCTGCGCACGTCGCCGGCCGGTGTCGCTTCGGCAACTGCGAGCAGCTCGAGGCGCCGCGCGCGGATCACGGGCACATACAGCTCGAGAATGGCGCGCAGCAGGTCGTCGCGACCGCCGAAGTGGTAGTGGATCGCCGACATGTTGCGCTGGCCGGCTTCGCGCACGATCTCTGCGAGCGACACGTTCTCGATGC
Organism: Acidimicrobiia bacterium; assembly: GCA_036501845.1. Classification (GTDB taxonomy): domain Bacteria; phylum Actinomycetota; class Acidimicrobiia; order IMCC26256; family PALSA-610; genus JBBREP01. Next base: position 71,849 of record DASXZO010000113.1, read on the forward strand.
CGCGTTCCGCGTAGAGGCGGGTCGCGGTGTCGAGCAGTTTGTCGCGGGTCGACGACGCGTCACTCGACATGGAAGCGTGACGGTAGCAACGCGGCTTGGCCGCACAAGGAGTACGCCCGGGTGACCTACGACTTGGATGCCGCCACCGCTGTCGTGCGGGACATCGCCCGGCGCGGCTGCATCATCGGCAGCGAGCGTGCCGCCAGCACCAGTGGCGGTCGCTACACCCACCACAACCCGGCCACCGGTGCAGCCCACGCCGATGTGCCCCTCGGTGGTGCGGTCGAGATCGATGCCGCGGTACGCGCCGCGCACGACGCGCTGCCGGTGTGGCAGTCGATGGCGATGCCCGAACGAGTCGCGGTGCTGTTGCGACTCGCCGACCTGCTCGACGCGCACCGCGATGAGGCCGCCGCCATCAACGCGCTCGACAACGGCACGCCCGTGAGCATCCTCGACAGCGGCCCCTATGCGGCGTCGTGGACCCGGCACTACGCCGGCTGGGTCGACAAGCTCGGCGGTGAGGTCGTGCCCGTGGCCGCGGCGAACCACTTCGACTACGTGTTGCCCGAGCCCTACGGCGTGGTCGCCGCGATCGTGCCGTGGAACGGACCCATGATGGGCATGGGTCACAAGGTGGCGCCCGCGCTCGCGGCCGGCAACACGGTGGTGTGCAAGCCGCCCGAGATCGCGCCGTTCGGTGCCATCCGCTATGCCGAGCTCGCGCTCGAAGCCGGCCTGCCGCCAGGCGTGCTGAACGTGGTGCCGGGCGGCGCGGTCGCGGGTGATGCGCTCGTGCGCCACGGCGGCGTCGGCAAGATCTCGTTCACGGGTGGTGTCGACACGGCGCGGCTCGTGATGACGGCGGCCACCGAGCACATGACACCGCTCACACTCGAGCTTGGCGGCAAGTCGGCGAACATCATCTTCCCCGACGCCGATCTCGACCTCGCGTGCAGCGTGGCCGGCATGCTCGGCAGCGTGGCGTTGAGCGGCCAGGGCTGCGCGCTGCCGACGCGCTTGTTCGTGCACCACGATGTGTACGACGACGTGGTCGAGCGCGTCGTCGCGATCGCACGCAGCGCAACCGTCGGCAACCCGCTCGATCCCGCCACCTTGATGGGTCCGCTGGTCACCGAGGCCGCGTGCAACCGAGTGCTCGGCGTGATCGAACGGGCGCGCAGTGACGGCGCCGGCATCTTGCTCACCGGCGGCACGCGGCTCGACGGCGATCTTGCCGCGGGTTACTTCGTCGCGCCGACGGTGTTCGGCGAGGTCGACGACACAAGCGATCTCGCCTGCCGCGAGGTGTTCGGGCCGGTGCTGTCGGTGATGCGTTTCCACGACGAGGACGAGGTGGTCGAGCGCGCGAACCGCAGCCCGTACGGGCTCGCCGCCTACGTGTTCACGCGTGACGCGGCGCGTGCGCACCGCATGGCCCGGCGGCTCGAGGTGGGCGCGGTCACGCTCAACACGTTCCCGTTCCTCTCCCCCGGCGCTCCGTTCGGTGGCTACAAGCAGAGCGGATTCGGGCGCGAAGGCGGGCGGGCCGGTATCGAGGAGTTCGTGCGGCGCAAGAACGTGTTGATGGGTCTGTGAATCGCGGGTGCGCGCACGGCTACGCGGTCGCGCCGCCGTCCACCACGTAGGCCACGCCCGTGATCATCGCGGCCTCGTCGGATGCAAGGAACGCGATCACGCCGGCGATCTCGTCGGGCGTCGACTTGCGGGTGATCACCGAGCCGGCGCGCGTGAACAGCGAAAAGTCGGCGTCGCTGGGCAAGGCCATGTCGTCGAGAAAGGAGGTATCGACCATGCTCGGGCATACACAGTTGACGCGAATGCCGCTGCGGCCGAACTCCACCGCCAGGCTCTTGGTGAGCATCACCACCCCGCCCTTCGACGCGCAGTAGGCCGCGTTGTAGGGCGTGGCGCGCAGGCCGGCCACACTCGCCATGTTCACGATGGCCCCACCACCGGCCGTGAGCATCGCCTCGATCGCGGCCTGGTTCATGAGGAACGTGCCGGTGAGGTTCACCTGCAGCGTGCGCTGCCATTCGTCGAGCGCGAGCTCACGCGTCGATCGCATCGCGCCCACGCCGGCCACGTTCACGAGCACGTCGAGCGCGCCGAAACGCTCCGTGGCCGCGCCCACCGCGGCACGCGCCGACACGGGGTCGGTCACGTCGCAGGCAACGGCCACGGCTTTGCCAGCTGGCAGCGCGTCGGCAGTCGCGGCGGCCGCGCTGGCGTCCACATCGGCACACACCACCGACGCGCCTTCGGCTGCCAACCTGCTGCACGTGGCGCGGCCGATCCCTCCACCCGCGCCGGTCACCAGCGCAGTGCGGCCCTCGAATCGCTCCATCACGCGCACCGTACCGGAGCCGGGTCGAGCTCAGGTGCGTCCGCTGTAGTCCACCTGGCCCGTTGCGATCGCGGAGAAGAAGCCGCCGTCGATATCGATGTTCGAGCCGTTGATGTAGCTCGCCGCGGGCGAACCGAGGAACGCCAACGTGGTGGCAACTTCGCGCGGCGACACCGCGCGGCCGGCCATCTCACGAATGTTCCAGTCGATGATCTTGTCGCTCGTGGTGGCGCGGAAGTCGGCCAGCAAGGGCGTGTCGATCGGGCCGGGGCACACCGCGTTCGTGCGCACGCCCTCGCGCATCGTGGTGCGTGACGACCGCATCGTGAACAGCTCCACCACTTCCTTCGAGAAGTTGTACGGGCCCTGTTCGAGTGCGCCGGCGTTGGCGTCGAACCAGTCGAGCACCGGCTGCCAACCATTGTCGAGATCGTTATCGAGCAGCTCGTTGATCGGCTTCGCCCGCTTGCGCCACAGGTTGCCGGCGGTCGACGCGGTGTTCACAATTGCGCTGCCTTCGGGCATTTTCGTCAGCAAACCCTCGGAGAGCGTGCGCAGCGCGAGATAGTTCACTGCGAGCACGGTGTGCGCGGGTTGGGTGTCGGCCACGCCGGCGTTGTTGAACATCGCATGGATTGGCTCGCCGGTGGCGCGCAGTTCGTCGACGGCGCCGCGCACGGCCTGTTCGTCCGACAGGTCGACGGCAACGAAGGCGTCGTGCGGTCCGTCGGGCGGGTTGAGGTCGAGCACGGTCACGTGCGAGGTGTCGAGCTCGGCCAACACGTCGAGCAGCGCCGCGCCCACACCGCGGGAACCGCCCGTCACCACCGCGCGGCGGCCTTCATAACTGAACGGATGCGTCACGTCGGGGAGGGTATCGGCGAGGCCGGTGGACGCCGCGCGGGGCCCGACACCGCGAACAAGTCGTTCGACCCGAACCAACGCGGTGCGCGAAGCCTCTGTCGTGAACGGCCGCATTCCCCGACGCGGAGGGATCGGCGTGCCCTCCACCGATGCGGGATCGTGTTGCGCCAGCGACGACGCCGCTGTGACATCCTCGTGCCGTGCACCACGACGACCCCGCCGTGAGCAGCGATACGGCAGCGTCGATGGCAGGGCGGATCACGTCACAGTTGCTCGCTGGGCCCAAGGCGAAGTCGCCGGAAGGCGTGGTGCAGCGCATCCTCGCCGTGCAAGCGCAGGACGCGCGTGGCGCCCGGCTCGCGATCCGGGCGCGATCGACCGGGCTCACGGTTGCGGCCGTCGATCACGCGTTCACCGAGACGCGCTCGCTGGTGATCACGTGGCTGAACCGGGGCACGCTGCACCTTGTCGCCGCCGACGACTACTGGTGGCTGCACGCGCTCACCGCGGGCCGCACGGTCGTCGCCAACGAGCGCCGCCTGCGCCAGGAAGGCGTGAGCCCGAAGCAGGCCACGCGCGGCATCGACGTGATTCTCCGCACCGTCACCGCCGACGGGCCGCGGACGCGCGACGAACTACGGCTCGCCCTCGACGACGCGAGCGTGCCCACGAAGGGTCAGGCACTGGTGCACCTGCTGCTCGCCGCGAGCCTGCACCACGACCTCGTGCGCGGGCCGATGCGCGGTCGCGAGCACGCCTTCGTGTCGGCGAGCGCGTGGCTCGGGCCGCCGCCACCTCCACTTGATCGCGACGACGCGCTCGCGTTGCTCTGTCGCCGTTACCTCGAGGGCCACGCACCCGCCAGCCCCGACGACTTGGCCGCGTGGAGCGGTCTCCCGCTCGGCGATGCCCGGCGCGCCTTCGAGCACGCGGGCGTGGCCGTCACGGCGCGCAAACCGCGCCCACTCCACCCGCCCATGCTGCTCGGCCCGTTCGACCCGCTGCTGCACGGATGGGCATCACGCGCCGCGCTGGTCGGCGATCACAAAGGGATCGTCACCACCAACGGCATCTTCCGCCCGATCGCGCTCGTCGACGGCCGCGCCGTCGCCATCTGGTCGCTCGCGTCGGGCGTGCTCACGATCAATCCCCTCGAACCGCTGAGCGCAGCCACTCGCCGCGCCCTGGAGCGTGACGCGACCGACGTACTGCGCTTCCTCGAACTCCCGCCGCGCGAGGCAGCCTTCACCGCATAGATCGCCGAGCCTCGCCGGCCGCCGCGCGGAGCCCCGCCGCCGCAGCGAAGGTCCCGGCGAGCGGCACACGGCGTTCGCGATGAACGACGTGATCGAAGCATCAAGCGCGTCGGGGTCCGACGCTTCGCGCACGACCGCGTTCGTGTGCTGCTGACGCCCCGCGAGCCAAATGCGACCTACGCCGCCACCGTCATACCCCGGCCGAACTCCGACGAGCCGACAGCACGAGGTGGCACGCGACTTCGTCGCGACGTGATCGCAGAGGCGCGACTGCGATCAGACCACGTCGATCGGCGCCTCGATACGCGCCGATTCGAGCGCGGCGAGGAGCGTGTGCAGCACCGTGCGCGCCGTCTCGCCGTCGAGCAACAGGTCGTCGTGCTCGCCGCGCAGGTAGCCGATGCCATGGGCGGCTGATGCCGCGAACGCGTCGGGCGGCCGGTCGTCGAGGGCGTGGTACGCGACGATCTCGCCGTCGCGGTACCGCACCACCGAGGGCTCTTGCACGCCCCGGCCGCTGATGCGGTTGCAGCGCACGTAACCCTTCGTGCCCGTCACCTCCACCCGCTCGTCGTCGGCGTAGTAGTCCGAGCGGAAGTACATCTCGGGCGCGAGCACGATCTCGAGCACCACGCGCACGCCGTTGGCGTGCTCCCAGATGAAGGTCGCGGGCGTGTCGAGCACGAAGCCGCCGCCAAGCTCGGTGCGCCGGATCCAGCCGAACACTCGGGTCACCTCACCGAACAGCCAGTGGGCCACGGCAAGCTGGTGCCAGCCGTGATCGAACGTGAGGATGCCGTGGCCGTCGCGTGCTTGCTCGAACTGCCACTCGTAGCTCGCGGCGTCCACGTCCCAGCCACCCGTAGGAGTGGCGACGATCTTCATGTGCATCGCCTGAGGCACGCCGATCTCGCCGGCATCGACGATCTCACGCAGCTTCACGAGCGGCCCGAAGTGGATGTAGTCCTCCATCACGCGCAGCATGCAACCGTGGTCGCGCGCCGCCGCGACCATGCGGTCGGCATCGGCAAGCGAGCGCGCGAGTGGCTTCTGCACCTGCACATGGAAGCCGGCGTCGAGACAGCGCACCACCACATCGGCGTGATTCGGCGTGGGCACGAGCACGTCGATCACGTCGGGTTGGGCGGCGAACACCTCGTCGAGCGAATCGGTGGTGATGGCCGAGGGGAACTGCGAGTGCCAACGCTCGATCCGCGATGGTGCGAGATCGCAGAGCGCGACGACCTCCACGTCGGCGCGTTGGCGGTAGGGCGCCAAGCACAGCTCGGCGATCTGGCCGAGCCCGACGATTCCTACTCGTACCGCGCGATCGGTGATCGGGAGCGGTGTGGGCACAGCGGGAGTCTGTCGAATCAGCCTGACGCGATGCACACCAGCGCTGCGAGCGCCACGCCGATGCCCACCCACTGCGTGCGGGTGAGCCGCTCGCGGCTGGCGATCCACGTGAGCAGCACGGTCCAGCCCGGAGCGAGCGAGGCGATGGGCGCGACGAGGCTCAGGAGCGCTCGGCGCACCGCGACGAGCAGTGTCGCGGTGGCAGCCACGTCCAGCAGGCCGGCGGCGACCGCGAACCCGCGCGACGATCCCGTCGGCATGGTGAGCGTGCCGCGGCGGCGGGCCACGAACACCGCGACGGCCATACACAACACCGCCGCAGCTCGCCCTGCGAGCACGGGAACCTGGCCCGACCCCTTGCTCGTCTCGGCGTAGAGCACGAGCGACGATCCCAGGGCCACACCGGCGGCGACGGCGGGCACCACGCCCGGCGCAAACGACGTGCCCGGAGCCGACTCGCCGCCGCGAGCGATCAGCGCGCCCGCCACCACGGCTAGCGCCACACCGGTGAGCGCGAGAGCCGACGGACGTTCCCCGTGCGCGAGTCCCCACACCACGGGCACGAGCGCGCCCACAACCGCGGTGATCGGCGCGACCACGCCGGCGGCATGGCGTGCGAGCGAGCGATACAGCAGGCCGAGCCCGACCACGTTCACCGCGCCCGCCACGGCCCCGTACCCGATGTCGGCCGGGTGGGCATGCGCCGACACGAACAGCACGAGCACTGCCGCACCGGCCAGGCTGCACACCTGCGCCACGAGCAGCACCGCGAGCGTCGAGGCGCGACTGGATGCGCGGCCGCCCGACCAATCGCCCGAGCCGAACGCAGTGGCGACGACCAGTCCGAGGGCGACGGCGATCAAGGCGCCGCAGCGTAGGCAGCGATGCGATGGCCGCCACCGATCCCGGCGCCGCTAGCCCGGCTCAGCCGCCGCCGGTCTCACGCGATGCTGATCGTCTTCCATCGAAGGCCCTCGTCGTCGAGCACGCCGGGAAGAATTCCCGCGGCGGCACTATCGGAGAGCCACACAGTGGCGCCGATTGCGTGCGCGACAGCGAGCGCTTCAAGGTTCATGACGTTGAGTCGCGAATGACGTTGCGCGAACATCGCCATCGCCGGGATGGTCGCGCGTGGATCCGGCAGCGCGATGTCGTCGCGCAGTTCGAGCGGACTCAGCACGGCAAGGTTCTGTTGATCGACTGGGAGTCGCTCGAACGGGCCCGACAGTTGCCCACCAGCACCGGCGACCGCGCCGCGGCACGCTGCCCGCGGCGACGTCCTGCAAGTCGAGGCCCGAGCAGAAGCCGCGGCCCGCGCCCGTGAACACCACGGCGCGCACGTTGCGATCGGCGTCGCACTCGATCAGTTTCCGCCCCAACTCCATCAGCATCGGGCCGCTGATCGCGTTCAAGCGGTCGGGACGGTCCAACGTGATGGTCGCAACGTGCCCGTCGCGCTCGAAGATCACCTGACTCATACGCAGAGCATGCCAGGCCGGCGCGAGCCGCGCGGCCCGGCGGCGGCGCCTGCGCGGCGGGTCAGTCGTTGAGAAGGGCGCGGCCGACTTCCAGGCTGGCGAGGTCGCCGGCCATGAAGTGTTGCGATGCGGCGTGGATGTCGCGGAAGCACGTTTGCAGCGGACCGTCGCGCAGCGCGTCAGTGCCGGCGAGGAGGTAGGCACGGCGCACGACATCGGCGCCGTCTTGGGTGACGAACACGGTTGCCTG
>DASXZO010000114.1:0-21445 GCA_036501845.1 Acidimicrobiia bacterium
CCCGAACGCTGCGCGCTAACCAAGCTGCGCTACACCCCGTTTGGTGCGGCCGCCCACCTTAGTGGGGACCGCGATGAAACTCCCGAGCCGTTCGCGTCGTGACGATTTCTGGCTCATTGAGCTCGAAAACATCACGACGCGCCGCGGTGGCGGCCGCCCGGGCTAGGACGCGGTTTCGAAGGAGCCGGGGGGCGCGGTGGCGATGGCGGCACGCACCTTCACCTCGACCTCCCGACGGCACACAAGCAGGTCGGGGAGGTACGGGTCGGCGTTGTTGTACACGAGGGGGCTGCCGTCGAGCCGGCTCGTGAACAGGCCCGCGGCCGCGGCGACAGCGACCGGCGCGCACGAGTCCCACTCGTATTGGCCACCGGCGTGTGCGTACACGTCGGCCTGGCCGAGCACGATCGCCATCGTCTTGGCGCCGGCCGAACCCATCGGCACGAGTTCGGCGTCGAGCTGTTCGGCGAGGTACGTGGCGACCTTGGGCGGTCGCGTGCGCGACACCACAAGGCGCATCCGCTCCGGCACAGGGCCGACCACGGTGGGCGCGGGCTTGGTGACGAGCACCTTCTGCATGCCCGGCAGCGCCACTGCGCCGGCGATCGGCTTGCCGCCCGACACGAGCGCGATGTGCACGGCCCAGTCGTCGCGGCCCTCGGCGTATTCGCGCGTGCCGTCGACGGGGTCGACGATCCAGACGCGCGCAGCGTTCAACCGTGCGGGATCGTCCTTCGACTCCTCCGACAGCACGGCGTCGTCGGGACGTTCGCGCGCCAGCGTCTCCAGGATGAAATCATTGCTGCGGTTGTCGCCCCGCGACCGCAGCTCCTTCTCGTCGACCTTCTCCTCGCCTGCTTCGGCGCGCACCTGCAGCAACAGTTCGCCCGCTTGGCGTGCCAGCCGTCCGGCGAGCTCGTGGTCGTTCATGGGCGCGAACCCGGCCCAGCAGCAGCCGTGCCGACGAGTCGCTTGGCGGTGCGGCGCAGCGTGCCCGCGTCGACTGGCTTCACCAGCGTGTCGTCGGCCGCGGCGCGCTCGGCCACGAAGCCGTCGGCCACCCGGTCGAGCAGCAACAGGATCGTGGCACGCGGCAGGCGACCAGCCGACTCCTCGAGGCGGAGATCGATGGCGCAGGCGATGCCGCCCATGTTGGCGATCTGCATGTCGAGGATCACCAGATCGGGCTGGTGCTCGCCGAAGGCCTTGCGCACCTCTTGGCCGCGAGAGACTTCGACGACCTCTTGGCCGGGCGCCACGAAGGCGGCCCGCACCTGCTTGCGCACCCACTCGGCATCCGCCGCGATCAGCACTTTCATCGGCGGTGACCCTACCGGCGGGCGGCGCCGGCCGAGGCACCCGTCACCAGATACCGGCCGACGGCCGTGAGCGCTTCGACGTCGTGCACGTCGTGGTCGAGCAGCGGCACGAACGCGACTGCCGAACTCTCGATGCGCGACTGCAGCTCGGCGACGGCCGTGCGTTCCGCAATCGCGATCGTGCGGAAGTCGGCGAGATTCTCCAGGCCGGCGGCGAGGGCCGGATCGTCGACCCGCGTCGAGAGATCGCGCAACGCGACCGGATCGTCGTGACCCAACTCCGGATGCACGCGGTTCACCACGAGCGCGGCCACGTGCAGTTCGTTCTCGTGCAGCCGGTCGGCGAAGAACATCGCCTCGTCGAGCGCGTCGCGCCGCGGTGAGGTGACGAGCACGAACGCGGTCTCGGGATCGTCGATCAAGACCTGCACGTTCGAGGCGCGCTCACGGAAGCCGGCCTCCATGCCTTCGAACGCTTGGAAGAAGGCGATGATGTCGTCGATCACCTCGCGCCCGACGACGCGCGACACCGTGCGCAGGAACGTCTGCAGCGCGATGCCGGCCACGCGCATGTACGTGCGCGCCGGCATCATCAACAGGCGGAACATGCGGTTGTCGAGCAAACGGAGTAGCCGCGCCGGCGCGTCGAGGAAGTCGAGCGCGTGCCGCGACGGCGGTGTGTCCACCACGATCAGGTCGTAGCCGCCCTCGGCGTGCAGCTCGTGCAGCTTCTCCATTGCCATGTATTCCTGGGTGCCGCCCAACGCGCCGGACACGTTGCGATAGAAGCCGTTGTCGAGGATGCGTTGTGCCTGTTCCTCGTTGACCGCGTAACGCGTGACCAGCCCGTCGAACGTGCTCTTCGTGTCGAGCATCAACGCGCTCAACTGCCCGTTCGGCTGGGCCGCGACGGCCCCAGGAGTGGCGCCGCTCGCGCTACCACCCGCCCAGATCGAGCGGTCGATCACCCGGGGCGTGTCGGTGAGACGGTCCAGGCCGAGCGTGTCGGCGAGCCGCTTCGCAGGGTCGATGGTGACGACGACGGCGTTGCGTCCGCGGCGCGCGGCTTCGATCGCGAGCGCCGCCGCGGTGGTCGTCTTGCCGACGCCACCGGTGCCGCAACACACCGCGATGTGGCGATGCTCGACGATCTCGTCGAGCGCCGCGGACTCATTCAAGACAATGCGCCGACGCCGTCGACGAACGCGTCGGTGAGCGATTGCAGCTCGTCGGGGCCGATCGTTGCGGTGAACAGGAACGGCAGGCGGATCTGCGGCAGTGCCAACCGCGTCGCGAGCCGTTCGAGCTGCGCGGTCTGCATCTCGGCCCGTTGCGAGCGGAACTCGGCGGCGTCGCGCACTGCTGACGCGGTGCCGGCATCGAGCCCTGGCGCGCCTGCACCCGCGCCACCCGCGGCGACGGCTGCGAGCTCGGGTTCGGGCGGTAGGCAACAGTTGACGATCACCGGCCCGAGTGCGACGCCGGCGCGATCCTCCACGGCGAACGCAGTGTCGACGAGCTCGTTCACCGGCGTCTCCTCGGGCAGGGTCACGAGCAACACCTGGCACCGGGCCGGATCGCCGAGCATGGCCGCGACCTCGGTGGCCTGCTTGCGCACCGGCCCCACCCGCACCGCGTCGAGCAGCCCCCGAGCCGACAGCAGGAAGCTGATCGCGTGCCCGGCGGCCGGCGCGTCGACGATGATCAGGTCGGCGGCCCGTTCCTGCTCCAGCGACTTCACCTTGCCGAGCACGAGGATGTCCTTCATGCCGGGCACCGCAGTGGCGACCACGTCCAGGGCACCCGACTGCGCCAGCCGTCGCGAGATGCGCTTCATCCCGTGGGTCTCGAGGTAGTCGACGAGCGCGGCATCGGGCGAGAGCGTGCGCGCCCGCACCGCCGGCGCGAGCTCGGCGTCGTCGTAGGTGAGCGCCGGCGCCCCGAAGGCGGCCGTCAGCCCCGACTTGCCCTCGACCTCGGCGATGAGCACGCTCATACCCGCCCGAGTAGCGGCGATGGCGAGCGTCGCAGTTACCGTTGTCTTGCCGACTCCACCCTTGCCGGCCACGATCACCACTCGAGACTGGGAGCAAAACCGGCGCAGCTCCATCGGCGCGGAACGCTAATGCAGCCCTCTCCAGCCTCTTCGTCCTCGCCGCGCATCGCTCGCCGGTGCCTCGCCGCGCTGCTCACGGCCTTCGGCGTGCTGCCGTTGCTCGCCGGCGTCGCATCGGCTGCGTCGTCACACACCGCATCTCGAAACGCGGCCAACACAACCAAGCCGTCGATCTCGGCGGCCTCGAAGTCACCCGACTACAACGGCATCGACGTGGTGCAGGTGACGGGCTTCATCGATCCGCCGAACGCGGCGCTGATCCTCCATTCCATCCACGAGGCCGAAGGCCGTGACAGCACTGCGCTGATCTTCCAGATGGACAGTTCGGGCGCCACCGACACCGATCCGATCGCGCTCGCCAAGGCCGTGCGCGCCTCGACGGTGCCCGTGGTGGTGTGGGTGGGTCCGGCGGGATCGGAGATCCGTGGCGGCGCCGCGCTCATCGGCGAAGCCGCGTCGTGGTTGTCGCTCTCGAGCAACTCGCACATCGGTCCGATCTACCCGTTGCGCGTCGACGCCGCGACGTCTCCAGCCGACAACGAAGCCGCGCTGCGGGCGATCACGCGGCGTTCGGCGAGCGCGTTCGCGGCCGTTGCGCACCACACGCTCAGCGCCAACGCCGCGAAGCGCGTCGGCGCCGCCGACTCGGTCGACCCGGTGCTCGGCGACCTCGTGGTGGGGCTCGACGGCAAGACGCTGCCCACGGCGTCGGGCCCGGTGCGCCTGTCGACCGCGCAGGTGACCACGGTGAACAAGCAGCCCCGCCGCGAGCCGAACCAGGACGTGCGTTTCGCCAAGCTCTCGCTGGCCGGCCAGTTCCAGCACACGTTGATCGCACCGTGGGTGGCCTACTTCTTGCTCGCCGTGGGCGCCTCGCTCATCGTGTTCGAGTTCTTCACGATTTCGATCGGCATCGCCGGTGTGATCGGCGCCTTCTCGCTTGCGTTCGCGTTCTACGGCTACTCCCACCTGCCGGTGCACTGGTGGGCCGTCGGCCTCCTGCTGTTCTGCTTCTTCGCGTTCGCCGTCGACGTGCAGGCCGGCGGGCTCGGACCGTGGACGATCATCGCCACCGTCGCCCTGATCGTCGGGTCGATCTTCCTGTATGGCGGCACCGCGCAGGTACAGCCCGCGTGGTGGACGCAGGTGCTCGTGATCGGCGGCGTGATCCTGTTCATGATCGGCGGCATGACCGCGATGCTGCGGTCGCGCTTCGGCACGCCCACGGTGGGGCGCGAGGGCATGATCGGCGAGCTCGGGCTGGCCGAGGTCGACATCGATCCCGACGGCGTTGCCCGCGTACGCGAAGCGCTCTGGCGCGCCCGCACGAACCGAGCCACGCCGGTCAAGCACGGCGAGATCGTGCGGGTGGTTGCCGTGGAGGGCCTGGTGTTGGAGGTGGAGCCCGAGACGGGTGGGGCGAGAGACCACCGCGACCGGCGCAGCGCCGCGAAATGACAACGGCGTCAGTTGGCTTCTGACAACAAATGGCGAACTCGCCCGCGACCTCTTTACGAGTAGCGCCGCGCTGAGTACGTTCCCGTCTCGCTGAAGGGGGAACGCAAACGGGGCGAGGGGGAGAGCGATGCCCGTGATGATCGAGGGCACTCGAACAACCGAATGGCGCCGCGACGCCGAGTGTCGCGGACCCAACGGGAACTGGTTCTATCCGCCGAGCCGGCCCGAGCGGCGCGAAGAGCGCGCGCGGCGCGAAGCCAAGGCGAAGCTCATCTGTTCGATGTGCGCGGTCTCGCGGCAATGCCTGGAGTTCGCCGTGGAGACGCGTGAGCAACACGGCGTGTGGGGCGGCCTCACCGAGCTCGAACGGCGGGCGCTGGAGACGGCGTGATCGAAGGCGGCCCTACGCTGCCCGAATGACAGCTGAACAACCGCCCGGCGAGCAGCCGCCGCTGCATTTCGAGTTACAGATCGCCGACACGCTCACACCCGGCGCCTACGCGAACTTCCTTGGCGTGTGGCACACCGCGCACGAGTTCACGCTCGACTTCGCCGTCACCCAGCCACCCGGCCCGGCGCAGACGCCCGACGGCACCACGGTGATGCGCGTGCCGTGCCAAGTGGTGTCGCGCGTGAAGGTGCCGCCCACGGTGTTGTTCGACTTTCTCCGCACGCTCAACGAGAACCTCACGAACTGGGAGCAGAACTTCGGAGTGTCGTCGGGCTGACGCGGTCTACGCCTTCGGCGCTCGTGGTCCGGGGATCCGGTCGTCGCCGCGCCGCCGGGTGACGCCGTCGGCATCGAGGCGCTTGGCGATCGGCAGCACGAACTTGCGCGTGCTGCCGAGCAGGTCGCGAATGTCGGCGACCGTGAGCGTGCCGCGCTCGACCACGGCCGAGCCCACGAGACGCTTCGCTGCTTCCACGGCATCGGCCGCAAACAGCACGCCGTCGAGCTCCACCGCGACGCCTTCGCGCACGAGCAGTTTGCCGACGCGCGGCGCGATTTCGAGTGCTTCGGCCGACGGTGGTGCGAAGGGTTCGGCACGTAATGCCGCGAGCAGGCGCGCGCCGTCGGGCGTCGACGCGACCGACGGCTCCGCCGCGGCCTTGGTCCGCACGTTTCCTGCGTTCACTTCGAGCCCCGACGCGGGCCGGGCCGCGATCGCGGCACGGAGGGTTGCGGGCTCGCATTCGAGCCGTGCCGCGAGTGCTGCGAGCTCCACACCGTCGGGCCGCGCGCCGACCGCGTGTGCGGCTGCGGTGACGAGCGCGGCGATCGCTGCTGGCGCGGCGTAGCGATCATCGAGCCGTTCGACCTCGCCCGCGGCCTCGGCGGCGGCGATCGCCGGGAGCGGGTCGACGCGGTCGAGGCCGGCCAGCCGGGCGATCGTGGATGCGGTCGCGAACTGGTTTCCCGCGAGCGCGCGGGTGACGCTGCTCGTGCCGGCCGCCTCGCGGCCCAGCGCGTCGACCGCGCGTCGCGGCGGCGCAACGTCGAGCACTACTGCGCCGCCGACGATCGCTCGGCGCGCGGTGGAGCGCAGCACCATGCGATCGCCCGGTTGCAACGGCAGCGCAACGGGGAATCGCACCCGGCCGATGCGTCGTTCATCAGCTCCGGCGACCATTCCGAAGCGCCGCCAGCGCACGGCCCACTCGCCCGACCCGAGGTGGGCGTGCAGCGCGGCTCGATCGGCGAGTTCGGCACCTTCAACCGCGAGCAGCTCGACGTCGACGGCGGTGGTCGCAACGAAGTCGCCGGGATGCACGATCGCGTCGCCGCGAGCGATGTCGTGATGATCGACGCCCACGAGGTTGAGTGCCACACGTGTGCCAGGTGCGGCTGCATCGAGGCGATCGTGATGCGACTCGATGCCGCGCACGCGCGCACTGCGACCGGATGGCTCGATGCTCACGTGGTCGCCCACTGCGAGGGTGCCGAGAGTGAGCGTGCCGGTCACCACGGTGCCGACGCCGCGCACCGAGAACGAGCGGTCGACCCAGAGCCGGGGTGCATGGATGTCGCGCGCCGGGGGCGCATCGCTGCACAACAACGCGAGGACTTCGCGCACGTCGTCGATGCCGCGCCCGCTCACCGAGTCGCACACCACCACCGGCCAGGTTGCGAGGCGAGTGGGCGCGAGATGCTCGTCGAGCTCAATGCGTGCCAGTTCGAGCAACGCATCGTCGACGAGATCGGCCTTCGTGAGCGCGATGCAGCCGTGCTCGATGCCGAGCAGTTCGAGGATCTGCACGTGCTCGGCGGTCTGCGGCATCCACCCCTCACGCGCGTCGACCACGAGCATGGCGATGTCGACCGACCCCACCCCCGCGAGCATGTTCTTGGCGAAGCGGACGTGCCCAGGCACGTCGACAAAACCAACTACACCCCCGCTCGTCTCCTGCGAACTACCAGTGCTGCGCACGGGTACGGCGACCGTCGAGCTTGCGCCCCGAGGGGCGTCGAGCGTGGTGAAGGCGAAGCCGAGGTCGATGGTGAGGCCGCGCGACTTCTCTTCGGGGAAGCGGTCGGGATCGGTGCCCGTGAGCGCCTGCACGAGCGACGACTTGCCGTGGTCGACGTGGCCGGCGGTGGCGATGACGCGCACGGGCGATCAGCGCGCCGCGCTGGCGACGGCCCGCAGCGCTTCGGTGACGAGCGTGTCGGCGCTCGGTGGCACACTGCGCACGTCGCACACGATCCGCCCACCTTCTGAGCGCGCGATCACGCGGTGCTCGACGCGCAGTGTTCGCATTGCGTCGGCGATCGAGTCGACGTCGACGGCCACACCGAGCGACGGAATGGTCAGGCCCGGAAGCGAGCCGCCGCCCGCAGCGGCCTCGGTGTCGATCACCGCCGATCCCGAAACGTCGCGCGCGATGGCGCTCGCCCGTGCCCGCAGCACGTCGAGTGGAGTCGTGGCCATCGACCAGAGCGGGATCGCCGCGCCGTCGTGCGCGAGGTAGGAGAGCGCCACCGATTGCAGTGCGGCGAGCGTGAGCTTGTCGGCGCGGAGTGCGCGCGCGAGCGGGTGGGCGGCGAGGCGGTCGACCAGCTCGCGCCGCCCGACCACGATGCCGGCCTGCGGTCCGCCGAGCAGCTTGTCGCCGCTGAAGGTCACGAGCGCCGCACCTTCGTCGATGCACTGACGAACGCCGGGCTCGTCCTGCAACCACGCCGGCGGCGCGTCGAGCCACGGAGTGTTCACGTCGAGCAGGCCCGAGCCGGCGTCGACCACCACGGGGAGTTGGAGCGGCGCGAGATCGCGCACGGGCGTGGTCTCGGTGAAGCCGACCATGCGGTAATTCGAGGCGTGCACCTTCAACAGCAGCGCGGTGGCATCGGTGCACGCACGCTCGTAGTCGGCGCGACGTGTGCGGTTCGTGGTTCCCACCTCCACCAGCCGAGCCCCCGTCTCGGCGAGGATCTCCGGCACACGGAAGCCGCCGCCGATCTCGACGAGCTCGCCGCGTGACACCACAACGTCGCGATCGCGTGCGAGCGCCGCGAGCGTGAGCACCACTGCCGCGGCGTTGTTGTTGACGACGATTCCGGCTTCGGCACCGCACGCGTGCGCGAGCAACGAGCCGGCGTGCGTGTGGCGCGACCCGCGAGTGCCTTCGCCGAGGCCGTATTCGAGGTTGGTGGCACCTGCGGCGGCCGTGAGCGCGTTGACGGCATCGTCGCCGAGCGGCGCGCGTCCGAGGTTGGTGTGCAGCAGCACGCCTGTGGCGTTGATCACTGGCTGCAGCAGCGCGAGCTCGCTCGACGCGGCGAGCGCGAGCGCGTGGTCGACCACCGCGTCGTGGCTGGGTGGGGTGCCGTTGCCATCGTCGTCGAGGGCCGCCCGCGCCGCGTCGACGGCTTGGCGGGCGCAGTCGACCACCAGCGCGTGCGGGAGCGTGGTGCAGTCCATCGCGGCGGCGACGCGCTCGACGCTGGGAAGCGCGCGCCGCGCGTCACCGGCCATCGTCGGGACGGTACCGCCCCGGAACGGCTGCTGAGCGGCCCGGGTAGCCTCGGTCCGGTGACGACCACGTCGGCACGGCGCGTTCCGGTCCGGCAAGCGGCGACGGTCATGCTCGTACGCGACACGCCTTCGCAACAGTTGGAGGTGTTCATGCTGCGCCGCCACCCCGGCGCAGTGTTCGCGCCGGGCGCCTACGTGTTCCCGGGTGGCGCGGTCGACGCCGACGACGCGTCGGTCGCGGTGGTCGGGCGCACCCGCGAGAATGCCGAGGCGCTCATGGGCCGGCACCGCGCCCTCGACCACTTCGTTGCTGCGGCGCGCGAGTCGTTCGAGGAGGCCGGGTTCCTGATCACGAACAGGGTGTCGCCCGAACTGCTCGCCACCCGTGATGCACTCAATGCCGGCGAGCAGCGATTCGGTGAAGTGTTGGCGTCGCACGGCGCCGCCGTCGACGTCGGTGCGATGCATGTGTTCGCGCACTGGCGCACACCAGTGGGCGCGCCGCGCCGCTTCGACACATGGTTCTTCGTTGCCGCGGCACCGCGCGACCAGATCGGCGCGCACGACGAGACCGAGACGGTGCACTCGGAGTGGATCAGGCCGTCGGAGATGCTGCGCCGCTGGCGGCTTGGCGACGTCGACCTCGTGTTCCCGACGATGCGCACTATCCGGGTGCTGGCTCAGTTCCCGACCACCGGCTCGTTCCTCAGCGCGGTGCGCGCCACGGAAGGCGACGCCAATGGCGGCGCGCCGAGCGTGGTCGACGACTCGTCGGGTCAGCGCATCGCGCTCGACGACGACGAGCGGGCGACCGCGCCGCGCGGATGGCGCCCGCTGCGCTCGCGCTGGCGTACCGACGCGCGCCAGGAGGCGATCGACCGGGCCGAGTCGGGCGCCGATTCAGGCGCCGGTGCCGACGAAGGTGTCGGCGAGGGCGCGGCGTGAGCACCACCAACATGACCGTGGGCGTGGCGAGTGCGCTGTCGCCACTCGTGCGGCGCATCGTCGCGCCGAACCCTGGCCCGATGACAGGGCCCGGCACGAACACGTATCTCGTCGGCATCGACGAGGTTGCGGTGCTCGACCCCGGACCGGCCGACGAGGCGCACATCGAGGCGATCCTCGGCGCGGCCATGCCCGATCGCGTGCGGTGGGTGGTGCTCACCCACACACACCCGGATCACTGGCCGGCGGCGCGTGCGATCGTCGAACGCACCGGTGCGCAACTCGCCGCCTTCGGTCGGCGCGAACCGAAAGCCGACGAGTTCGACCTCGACGTGGCGATGCGGCTGGAGGACGCGGCAGTGCTCGACGGCACCGAATGGTCGCTGCACGCGCTCCACACGCCGGGCCACGCACCGAACCATCTGTGTTTCCTGCTCGAACAGGACCGCACGCTGTTCACCGGCGATCACGTGCTCAACGGCACCACGACCGTGGTCAACCCACGGCGCGGCGGCGACATGTCGCTGTACCTCGCGTCGTGCCGGCGGCTCCGAGCCCTGCCCCGTCTTGCTCGGATCTGCCCGGCGCACGGCGACGTGATCGAAGAGCCGTACGCCAAAATCGACGAATACCTCGCGCACCGAACCGAGCGCGAGCGCCAGATCGTCGTCCTGTTGGGCGAGGGCCCCCAGCGCGTGAAAGACATCGTCGCTCGCCTCTACACCGAAACGCCCGACGAGCTGCAGGAGATGGCCGCCCGCCAGGTGCACGCACACCTGTTGAAGCTGCGCGACGACGGCCGGGCCGACGGCTCGTCGGTTCGTGGCCGCTGGTCGCTCCGAAGCTGAACGGACCTCTCAGAGGGAGGGTGGTGTGCACCCTCGAATCTGCGTTGCCGAGGAGATTTGACTGGGCGAGCGCCGATAGCGTCCGATCGTTTCCACTGGGCGCTGGTAGCGCGCGGAAACCGGCGGACAAGCCAGAAGAGGTCACGTGCCCGACATCCTCGTCGCGAGCGGCGTTCGCAAGATCTACCGCAGCTCGGCGGACGAGGTCGAGGCGCTCCGCACCGTCGACTTCACGGTCGAAGAAGGCGAGTGGGTGTCGGTGATGGGCCCGTCGGGCTCGGGCAAGACCACGTTGCTCAACTGCTTGTCGGGTCTCGACGACATCGACGGCGGCTGCGTGTCACTCGACGGCACCGACTTGCACTCGATGAGCGACGCCGAGCGCACGAAGCACCGCGCCGCGGCGATGGGCTTCATCTTCCAGGCGTACAACCTGATTCCGGTGTTCACTGCCGTGGAGAACGTCGAGCTGCCCTTGCTGCTCGCGGGAGTGTCGGCCAGCGAGGCGCGCCGGCGGGCCGAGGACACGCTCGACCGCGTCGCGCTCTGCGGGCGCTTCAAGCACCGGCCCACCGAGCTCTCGGGTGGCGAGCAGCAACGCGTCACCGTCGCGCGCGCGCTCGCCGGTCGGCCGCGCCTCGTGTGGGCCGACGAGCCGACGGGCGCGCTCGACTCCGAGACCGCCGAGATCGTGATGAAGCTGCTGTCGGAGCTCAACAGTGAGGGCCTCACGCTCGTCGTGGTGACGCACGACGAGGAGGTGGGTCGCAGCGCGCACCGTCTCGTGACGATGCGCGACGGTCGGATCGTCAACGACGAAACGATGCTGGGCGCCGACGCGTGATCGAGATCGCGGTCGCGGCGATCCTGTCGCTGCCGATCCTGTTCATGCTGTTGACGCGACCGGTGTTGCGCCGGCTCGCGCTACGTAACGCAGCCCGCCGGCCGCGCGAAGCACTGCTCGTGATCGCGGGCTCGATGCTCGGCACCGCGCTCATGACCGCGGCGTTCGTGGTGGGCAACACCTTCAACGCATCGGTACGGGCCAACGCTTACACGCAACTCGGTCCGATCGACGAGGTCGCAACCGTGCCGCTCACGAACGCCGCATCACTCGCGCCGCTCGACCATCTGCACAACCCGGACATCGACGGGACGCTCGGCGTGACCACCACCGACGCGTCGACCGCGCGCCTCGACGGCGCCGGCCGGATCGCCGCCGCGGCTCCGAAGGCCCAGCTCCTCGAGCTCGACTTCGCGGCGGCCCACGACTTCGGTGGCGACGCCGGGGCCACGGGGATCTCGGGCCCGGAGCCCGCACCTGGCACCGCCGTGCTCGTCGATCGCCTTGCTGCGAAGCTCGGCGTGCACGCGGGCGACACGTTCGACGCGTACGCGTTCGGCCGGTCGGTAAAGCTGCGTGTGGCCCGCGTGATCCCGCAAACCGGCGTCGCCGGCTACTGGCCGGGCAGCGAGGTGGTGTCGTACAACGCGTTCGTCGCGCCCGGAACCATTGCGTCGCTCGCGGCCCACACCGCGCAGGCGAACGCGCCGCCGCAGTACTCGGTGCTCGTGTCGAACCGCGGCGGCGTCGAGGGTGGCGCCGCGCTCACGGCCGCGGTGAGCAGCGCCTTGCAGCGCGCGGTGCCGGCAGTGCGACTGCGGGTGGAGCCGGTGAAACAGACCTTGCTCGACGACGCGACTGCCACCGGCAACATGTTCTCGAGCATCTACCGCACCCTTGGCACCTTCGCGGTTGCGGCCGGCGTGTTGCTGCTCGTGAACATCTTCCTGATGCTCGCCGACGAGCGGAAGTCGGAGCTCGGGATGCTGCGCGCCATGGGCCTGCGGCGGCGCGCGTTGATGGGCGCGTTCGCGATCGAAGGCTGGATCTACGCGATCATCGCGTGCACCGTCGGGATGCTGTTGGGGCTCGGCGTGGGGCGCGCGGTGATGGTGGGTGCGTCGCGGCTCACGAACGGCAGCAACGCCGATTTCCGCCTGCCGATCCGGTTCCACTACACGGGGCAGAGCCTCGAGTCGGGCTTCACGCTCGGGCTCGTGATCGCGATGGTCACGATCGTGGGCACGTCGATCGCGATCAGCCGCTTGAACATCATCGCCGCGATCCGCGACCTCGATCGTCCGAAGCCACCGCGCGAGCTGCACGTGACGCTCGGCTTCGGAGTGATCTGCGCGATCGGGGGCGGCCTGCTGGCGATCGGCGTGGTCACGCTGTCGGCCACGTGGATGATGGTCGGTGGCGTGCTCGCCGCCATCGGGCTCCGGCGCGTGCTGCACGCGCTCCCAGACCGGCTCGCCGTCACCATCTGCGCCGGCGGCATCCTCGGCTGGTGCGTTGCGGCAGTGCCACTCACCGCGGTGCTGGGCGGTGACCTCCCGATTGGCACGTTCATCGTGCAGGGGCTCACCCTCGTGATCGCGTCGGTGGTGCTCGTCACCGAATACCAAGGCGAGATCGGGCACTGGCTCGCGCATGTGTCGAGCCGCAACCTCAGTGTGCGGCTCGGCCTGGCCTACCCGCTCGCGCGCCGCCAGCGCACCGCGCTCACGCTCGCGCAGTTCTCGATCGTGGTGTTCGTGCTCGTGTACATCTCGGTGCTCTCGAGCATGTTCTCGGCGCAGGTGGGTTCGCTCAGCCGCAAACTGTCGGGCGGCTACAACGTGGTGCTCTCGTCGGACCGCGCGAACCCGGTGGATCTCGCCGCAGTGGCGCGCGATCCCGGTGTGCGGCACGTCGCGCCACTCGATTCGGCGGTCGGCGACTTCACGTCGGCGGGGAGTACCGGCGCGGTGCAGTCGTTGATGACCGGCTTCGACAATCGCTTCCTCGCCGGTGGCGCGCCGCAACTCGAAGATCGCGGCCGTTTCCCCAGCGACCGCGCCGTGTACGACTACGTGCTCAGCCATCCCGGCACCGCGATCGTGGACGACTCGTTTGCGAGCGGCAAGCGCGGACCCACGCAGACGTCGGTGTCGATCGGCAGCAAGGTGACGATGACTGACCCGACCACGGGCCGGTCGATGCAGCTCGTGATCGTGGCGCGCACCCAACCCGACTGGGTCGACAACGGCGGCTTCACGAGCGCGACCACGATGCGCCGTGTGTTCGGCGCCGGCGCGGTGACGAATCGTGCTTACATCGACGCGGTCGATCCGTCGGCGTTCGTGACCGCAGCCGAGGCGCGCTACTTCGCGCAGGGTGCGATCGCCAACACTCTGCATTCGCTGGTGCAACAGGGCCTCGCCCGCCAGGACCAGTTCCTCGAACTGATGCGTTCGTTCCTCGCGCTCGGCCTCGTGGTGGGCGTGGCCGGAATCGGCGTGATCATGGTGCGGGCCGTGCGGGAGCGAAAGCGCCAGGTGGGCGTGCTGCGCTCGCTCGGCTTCCCGGCGAGTGGCGTGTCGAACGCGTTCGCGATCGAGGCGATGTTCGTGGCGCTCGAAGGTGTGCTCATCGGCGTGGTGCTCGGGCTCGTGTGCACCTGGAGCGTGTCGCTCGCCGACAGTTTCGGCACCGATCTTCCGTTCACCGTGCCGTGGGGCGCGTTGGGGTTGCTCGTGGCCGCCACGTTGGTGGGCTCGTTGCTCGCCACATGGAGCCCGGCGCGCGCCGCGTCGAAGATCAAGCCCGCGGTGGCCCTGCGCGCGGCTGATTGACGCACGCGTCGCGGGCGACCCACTCGGGCACGTCCCACTCCTCCATCACGTCGTCGATCGTGATCGGCTCGTCGACGCCGGCACGGGCGCGCGCGAAACGGCGAAGTTCCGCTTCGGGCACGAGGCGGCACGCCACTTCACGGTCGACGATGCGTTCCTCGCGTGCGACCACCGAGTTCCAGGCCGCGGGCGCGCCCTCGTAGTCGATGCCACCACCGCGCTCGAGGTGCACGAGCTCGTGCGCGAGCACCGCCGTGCGCTCGCGACGTGTGAGGTCGCATGCCAACGTGATGGTGGCCGGTCCGCGGCCGTCGGCGCCGACGTCGCACAGGCCGATGAGCGTGCCCGCGAGCGGCGCGTGGCGCAGCACCACATCGGGCCGGGCATCGAGCGCGGTCCAAGGATTCCAGCGGCCCACGGGCCGACCATACGGCTGGCTTACGACACGGCGATCCGGGTCGGCGGGATCAGCGGTTGTCGCGCGGCGGACGGTGCTTTGCCGCGGGCTGGCGCGCACCCGCCTTCGTCGGGAGGCGCCGCACGTCGCCGTCGCCGCTCATGGCCGATTCGGCGCGCACCATCTCCCGGTAGAGCAGCCGCAGGATCCGGCGGTCGCGCTCGTCGAGCCGACCGTCGGCGCCGATCGCCACGGTCACGCCGGGCGACTGGCCCAGCGGCGCGAAGCCGGCCGCAGCCGACAGCTCGCCGGGATCGAGCCCGAGCGCCGACTCGGTGGCGAATACCTGCCTCGGGGTCATGCGGTCGAGGCCGCGGTACCAGCGCGACACCTGCGACACGGTGACGCCGAGCGCCTGGGCGATGGCCTTGCGGTGCTCAGGACCGTCGTGGTCGCGCAGCGCCCCGGCGATCGCCCGCTTGTCCTCGTCGTCAGCGTCCATTGCCCTCGTCACAGGCCCGCTCACCTGGGGATAGAAGATTTCAGAAGCGACTGTAACTGGGTGCTGCGACCCGCTCACGAGGGCGACGAGCATTGCTTGTGTATGGCGAGTAGCACTTCTAGAGTGACGCATGTGAGCCGGGACGGTCTCACGTTGGGGCAGCGCATCCGGGCGCACCGGCGAGCGTTGTTCATGACGCAGGCTGCGCTGGGGGCGAAGGTGGGGGTGAGTCAGTCGGCAGTGGGGCAGTGGGAGCGCGACGAGGTCACGCCGTCGCTGCGGGTGCGGCGCGCGCTGGCCGGCGTGTTGCGCCTACAGCCGCCGGAGTTGTTCGACGAGGACGGCGCGGACGATCGCACCGTCGGGACCGCCGCGCGCTGAGCTCGCCATGGCCGTCGGCGGCGCGGGTGCACCCCACTCGCTCGCGCCGCCGACACATTCGTTACCGCGCTCGCCTGCGGCGGCCGGCCCCGAGGGCGGATCAGCTGGCGGTGGCTTGGAGCTTGGCGAACACTTCGTCGAGCCGCGCGGTGCAGCCGGCCATCTCCACCGGCGGGAGGAGCTCGGTGGCGATTCGCTCGGCGAGCGTCCGCACCGCGCACGCGGCGGGCGAGTCGGGCGCCGCAGTCACCACCGGACGGCCTTCGTCACCCGCAGTCGACACCGCGGGCTCCACGGGAATCTGCGCAACCAACGGCGCGCCGGTGAGCGCGGCGAGTTTGTCGCCACCGCCGCGCCCGAAGATCTCGTGGCGCGTGCCGTCGGGCGCGACGAACGCGCTCATGTTCTCGACCACGCCGAGCACCTTCAGATAGCTGCGGCGGGCCATATCGGCAACGCGCGCCGCCACTTTCTGGGCGTTCTTCGCCGGCGTCGTGACCACCAGCAGCTCGGACTGCGGCAGCATTCGGGCCAGCGCCATCTGGATGTCGCCAGTGCCGGGCGGCATGTCGACGAGCAGGTAGTCGAGCTCACCCCAGTCGACCTTGGTGAGGAATTCCTCGAACGCCTTGGCGAGTACGAGGCCGCGCCACATCAGCGCGGTGTCCTCGTCGTCGACGAGCAGGCCCATCGACACCACGCGCACCACGCCGCTGCCGATCTTCAGCTCCTCGGGCAGGATCATGCTCTTGTCGTCGATCTTCTTGGCCTTGAGACGACTCGCAACCCCGAGCAACCGTGGCACCGAGAAGCCCCACACGTCGGCGTCGAGCACACCCACACGCAGGCCGCGCTCGGCGAGCCCCGCCGCGAGGTTCACGGTCACCGACGACTTGCCCACGCCGCCCTTGCCCGACGCCACCGCGATCACTCGTGTGGTGGCGCGCACCGCGGTGGGCGGCGCGTGCTCGGCCGCGTGGCGGCGGGCGCGCTGCATGAGCTCTGACCGCTCGGCCTGGCTCATCTCGGCGTACTCGACGTCCACGTCGGCGACGCCGGCCAACCCGCGCACCTTCGACGCCACATCCGCCTTGATCTGACCCCGGAGTGGGCATGCCGCGGTGGTGAGCGCGATGCCCACGACCACGTTGCCGCGCTCGTCAACCGTGACGGCCTTCAACATGCCGAGATCGACGATGGAGAGCCCGAGTTCGGGGTCGTGGACGCCGGCGAGGATCCGTTCGACGTCGGACGCGCTCGGCGGGCCTGCCGACGCGCCGCCCTCGGCCGGCTCGTCGGGCGACGGGGCCGCCACTGTGGCCTCGTCGCGGGATTCCGTCATGCGATCATTCACCGTACCCGTCACTCCCGGGGTGGTCGTTGTCCCATCACACGGCCGAAAACTGCATCCTGATGGGACCACGAGCCGCGTTTCAGGGGAACAACCGGCGAGGCGGGCTTGTTCCTTTGGGGAACGGGCGTGGCGGCTGATTGTTGTGCCGCGACCGTCCGATAGAATTGGTGCAGGACGGCACCGGAACACCCCGTCGGATATACCCGCCGGATATATCGGCACATCACGAACGCGACGCACACGCAGAAGGAGGGTGACGCCAGCATGATCACGCTCACCGACACCGCCAGTGACAAGGTCAAGCAGCTCATCGAGTCCGAGGCGAGCGAAGACCCGCTCTTCCTGCGCGTCGCTGTGCGTCCGGGCGGCTGCTCGGGCATGAGCTACGAGATGTTCTTCGACACCGAGCGCGCCGACGACGATGTGGTGCAGCAGTACGGCGAAGTGAGCGTGGTGGTCGACCCGGACAGCGCGCAGTGGCTCAGCGGCGCCACCCTCGACTTCAAGGACGGCCTCCAGGGCCAGGGCTTCACGGTGAACAACCCGAACGCCCAGCGCACCTGCGGTTGCGGCCAGTCGTTCAGCTGAGCGGCAACACCGTGTGACGGTCAGGCTGTGAGCGCGGCGATCGCCGCGCGCATCTCGTCCTGGTCGAACGCACCGTCGAGGCGGGCTCGCACCGTTCCCTCGGCGTCAATGGCAAAGAACCACGGCTCGCTCGGCAGGCTCCACGCGGTGACGGTGGAGATCTCCGGACCGGTCGGGCCGCTCTGGTAGATCTCGCAGTGCACGAAATCGGCCTTGGCCGAGTATTGGGGCACGAGCGGGAGCAGCGCGTCGAGCACCTGGCCGCAGTAGTGCGTCTGGCAGTAGGCCGGAGTGGCGAACAACAACACCACCGGACGGCCCTTGCCGATCAATGTCGAGAGCGACTTCGTGTGCAGCGGGCACGCCGGCGTGCGGGTGCAGACACGGGTGACACCGAGCGGGTGCGCGACGGTGGGTGACGCGGCGAGCGGCGCGGGCTCGCCGATCGTGACCGCCTGCGCGGTCTTCGCCACCTCGAACCCCAGCGAGAGCTTCTGGCCGGCGTAGTCGACGAGCGCGTTCCACGAGCCGGCCTTGCCGAGTGTTGCGTCGATCGTGTAGATGCCGCGGAAGGTGCCGAGCCCCTTCGCCCGCGGAGTCGCGTGCACGAACGGCGTGAGTGCGCCGCCTCCCGGCGCCGCGAGCGCGACGCGGGCGGGTTTACCGGCGTCGGGATCGGCGGTGGTCGCCGAGAGCACGGTGAACGCCAACCGTTGCGGGATCGGTGACGCGTAGAGGTCGCTCGACACCACCTCGGGGGTGACGGCAAGTGGGCTCAACGTGGTCGGCGACGCGCGGTTCGATCCGCCGCCGCACGCCGCGAGCAGCGCGCTGCCACCGACGCCTGCGAGCGCCACGCCACCGGCCCAGCCCAGGAAGTCACGACGCGAGAAGTCGTTGGGCACGTTCCTATTGTGCGTGGCGGAGCCGATGATGTCCGAACGCGTCGAATTCGAGTGCAACGGCGACCCCGTCGAGGTCGACGTCGAGCCTGGTGAATCCCTGCTCTCGGTGCTGCGCGAGCGACTGAGACTCACCTCAGTGAAGGACGGCTGCGCGCCGCAGGGCCAATGCGGCTGCTGCACCGTGCTCGTCGACGACGGGGCGCGCGTCGCGTGCGTCACGCCGGCAACGCGTGTCCGCGGTCGGCGGGTGACCACCCTCGAAGGCCTCGATGCTGACCGGCGCGACCAGATCGCCGACGCGTTTCTCGCGCACGGCGCGTCGCAGTGCGGCTTCTGCACGCCGGGCATCGTGATGCGCTGCTCGGTGCTCGTCGACGCGGGCCGGGCGGGCGACCGCACCGCGGTGGACCACGCGCTGGCCGCGCACCTGTGCCGCTGCACCGGTTGGCTCGGCATCGTCGACGCGTTGAGCGAGCTTGCCGAGGTCGCCGACGGCGGGGCGCGCGCATCGCGCGTATCGCGTGCGGCGCGCGACCTCGACGCCGCGTCGCAGCGGGCTTCGATCGAAGGCGGCGCGCCGCAGCGCGTGTCGCGCCAGGTGGTGCTCGGCGAGGGCGGGTTCGCCGACGATGCCGCGGTGCGCGCCGCGGGCGAGCGCGACGACATACTCGTGGCGGTGCCCGCCGGTGACGAGTACGCCGTCGCGGCCAGCCTGCACGAAGCGCGAGTGGCGGCGGCGAAGGTGCAGGGCCGGCGCACGTCGATCGCGCTGGCGCCGCCGATCGCGCCGGCGCCGTGTGAGCCTGGTGGTGTCGCGCTCGCGACGAGCTGGGTGGAGCCGGCGTACCTCGAGCCCGACGCATCGTGGCGCGCACCGGGTGGTGAGCCGGCGTCACCGCTCGCGAACGGTGGCGCGTTCGGCGGCAAGGAGTCGTCGCCGGTCGTGGATGAGGTGGCGGCACTCGGCGCCGAACGCGGACGCACGGTGCGAGTGGTCTGGTCGCGTGAGGACGTGGTGCGGCGTGGGCCCAAGCGTCCACCGTTCTCGGCGCGCGCACACTTCGACGGCCCTCGTGTGGTGATCACAGGTCGCGGGCCGGTCGCGCCGATCGTGCCGCCGTCGCCCTACGGCATCGACATCGACGTGCAGTGGGACACGATCGCGGTCGACGGCCCGGCGGTGAGCCATGCCATGCGCGCGCCGTTCGCGGAAGCGGCCGTGCTGGTGGAGGGCGCGCTCGACGAAGCGGGATTCGACCGGAACGCCGTGGTCGGAGGCCTCGCCGCGGCGGCGCTGCTCGACACCTGCGTGGCCGACCCCGGTGGTGGCGTCGCCGGCGCGCGCGTCGAGCTCGCCCCCCACACCGGTGCGCTCGGAGCGGTACACGTGCGCGTCGCGTGCGGCCGGCTGCTCGACGACGTGGTCGTGCGCAGCTACTGCACGGGCGCCGTGCACATGGCGCTGGGTTGGGTGCTGCGCGAGGGGATCGCCGTCGACGCCGATGGCGTGGTGCACGACCTCACGATCCGATCGTTCGGCATCCTGCGCGCGAAGGACATGCCGCCGGTGACGATCGAACTCGTCGACGACGACCGCGCGCCGTGCCGCGCGTCCGACGCAGTGTTCGCGGCCGCCGCGGCCGCGTGCTGGAATGCGCTCGCCCGGGCCGAGGGCACCCGGCCCCACACCTTCCCGGCCCGCGACACGCGCGCTGCGCAACTGCTGCGTCGCTGAGGGTCGCGACGCCCAGAGCGCCCTACACCGGGCGCGGTGCACGTAGGGTCCGAGGCGAGCGGAGCGAGTGAGTCGGCCCGCAGTGCACTCGCCGCCGAAGCGAAGCGGAGGCAATAGACATGACCGTCGAACCCATCGATACGCCGCACGCGCCGCCTGCGCTTGGTCCGTACTCACCTGCCGTACGTGCCGGCGAGTGGGTGATCCTGTCGGGCCAGGGCGGATTCGATCCCGCTACCGGCAAGGTCGTGGAGGGCGGCGTGGAGGCCGAGGCCCGCCAGACGTTCGCAAACATCATCGCGATCCTCGGCGACTGCGGCCTCACGCTGCAGCATGTGGCCAAGGCCCTCGTGTTCGTGGCCGACATCGCCGACTTCCCGAAGGTGAACGCGGTGTACGCCGACGCGTTCGGCGATCACAAGCCGGCGCGCTCCACCGTGCAGGCCGCCGCGCTCCCTGGTGGTTGCCAGGTGGAGATCGAAGTGTGGGCGCACGTCTAGTGAGGGCAGTCGTGAACACGCGAAGGCGCGCAGTGTGCACCGCATCGGTGTTGCTCGTGGCGGTGGCAGGCCTGGCGGCGTGCGGGAGTAGTGCTGCGCCGCGTTCGCTGGCCAAGGCCACCACGTCGAGCGCGCCGCGTGCGGCGGCGAACAACTGCAAGACCACGCAACCGATGCAGCAGGGCAACGGCAAGCAGTACTCGAGCCCGCCGCCCATGACCATCGACCCCACGAAGACCTACACCGCAACGTTCGACACGTCGTGCGGCACGTTCATCGCCGCGCTCGATGCGAAGACGGCGCCGAAGGGCGTGAACAACTTCGTGTTCCTCGCACGGACCGGCTTCTACAACGGGCTCACGTTCCACCGCGCGGTCACCAACTTCGTAATCCAAGGCGGCGATCCGAAGGGCGACGGCTCCGGCGGACCCGGCTACGGCGTGGTCACCGAGACACCACGCGACGGTTATCGAGATGGCGACCTTGCCTGGGCGAAGACCGAGGCCGACGCGCCGGGAACCGCGGGATCACAGTTCTTCGTGGTCACAGGCGACGCGTCCGGTCTCGATGCCTCGAAGCAGGGCTCGGTGTACGCCTACGGCGACTTCGGCCACCTCACGTCGGGCTTCGCGGTGGCCAAGGCGATCGAGCACCTCGCGCCCGCGAGTGGTGATGGCGAGCCGATCCAGCCCGTCTACATCTACAGCGTCACCATCACCGAGCACTGACATCGCGCCGGGGG
>DASXZO010000115.1:0-6247 GCA_036501845.1 Acidimicrobiia bacterium
ATACAGCACGGCGATCTGCGGCGGCACGACCTGCGTGGAGTGATGGCTGCGCACGCGCTCGCCGACCGAGCTGAGCGCCGGGCAATCGCCCTGATGCAGGCTGATGATGAACTTCTCGGTGACGAAGCAGTGCACCTCGGCCACGAACTTGGCGTCGCCGCTCATCCCGAACGTCACGACGTGTACGAAGTCGTCGTAGTCGTCGATGCGAGCGCGCTGGCCGAATTGCGCTGCGGCCTCCACTGCGACGGGATGGAAGTGGAACGTGTCGATCAGCATCCCGGTGACGTCGTCGTCGGGGCCCGGATCGTGCAGGTCGAGGTCGAGCCAGAAGAAGCTCCCGCTCGTCATCGCCTGGGTGATCACGTCGGGCGTCGCGCTCACGACGTTGCCGTTCTGGGTGAGGTTTCCCTTCATGGCGTCGGTACTTTCATGTTGATGCGTCTCCCGTGTTCATGCCGCCCGGCCCGCCCGGCTCGCCCGTCTCGTCCGGTGCGGCCGCGTCGGCGCGCGCATCGACTGCGGTGAGGTCCGCCGTCGTCGCTCCGAGCCGCCGCTCCACATCGGCAAGGCGGTCGCTGATGATTGCGAGCTGTTGGCCGACGTCGGCGTGGCTCTTGCGGAACTCCTCTTTGTTTGCGTCGGTGTGTTCCTTGATGAACACCGACGCGACTGTGGCGGTCAACACGCCGATGAGCCCGATCCCGACGAGCATCAACACGGCGGCAACCACACGGCCGCCCGCAGAGACCGGGTAGCGGTCGCCGTAGCCGACGGTGGTGACCGTGACGATCGCCCACCAGAGCGCCTCTAGATACGTGTGAATGTTGGCGCTCTTGGCCCGCTCCTCGAAGAGCAACACGAGCCACGCGCCCGCGACCAACGTCGCGGCTGCCGCGATGAGCACCCGGAACAGACTGTGGTGCTTCAGCACGGCTTCCACGCGCAACTCGCCCTCGCGCAGCAGCAGGCTCATCTTCTCGATACCGACCACGTGCCAGCCTTGGAGCGGCGGCAGCACGACCGTCGCGGGCTCGGCCCAGCGCCGAGCGAAGTAGCCGCGCCGGTCGGGTGAGATCACCAGGCGAACGAGATACTCGACGAGCACCACGATCCAGAGGCCGAACAGCAGCGCGACGAGCGCGATCGATGTTGAGCCGTTCACGTCGGTGGTCGCCACGATCACCGCGATGACCAGCCAGGCAAGCCCGAGCACTACGAGCGGATACTTGGTGACGCGCTCGATCTGATCGACCACGTCGTGGCGCCCGCCCGATGGCTTGGCGCCGGCGATCTGTTCGCACCGGCGCGCTTCGCGCCGAGCTTTCTCTTCGACCCGTTCGAGTTCCAGGCGCTCGAGCCGCCGGATGCGCTGCAATGAAGAAGGCCGCCGCGGCGCAACTGCGCCGTCGGGATCGGCTCGCACATCGGCCTGCGCCGGCGATTCGCCCACGATGCGCGGCAAGATAGCCCCCACGCGCGGGCGCAACGCGCCTTTCAGTGGGCGTGTCGCGTCAGGGAAGCGGAACGCTCTGTGCGAACGAGAAGAGGTTCTGCGGGTCCCACTTCTGCTTGACCTTCTGCAGCTGCGGCAGGTTGTTGCCCCAATAGGCGTGGGCCCAGCCCTGCAGTTCGGGGTCGGCGTAGTTCACGTAGGCGCCGCCGTCCGACCACGGGTTCAACGTCGCCCGGGTGGCGCGCAACCAGGCGCGGTGCGGGTCGGTCGAACCCGGTGTGGTCCAGAACGACGCGTACTGCGCGGAACAGAAGGCATTGCGGTGCGCGAACGCCGTTGCGGTCGGTGCGACCTCCGCGATTGCGCCGCCGTAGGAGTCGAACTGGATCGTGCCGGTACCACTGCCCGCGGTGGGCAAGTGGTTGTTCATCGCTTCGATCGCAGCGTTGATCGCGCTGACCGGCAGCGGATGCTCGAAGTAGGCCGACGTTGCCACGAACGGCTGGCGCGTTCCGAGGATCGGCGACGCGCCCGTCGACGGTGCCGGCGCGCACTGGTCGGAGCGGTTGTGCAGGCACGACTCCTCGAGCAGCATCGCGTCGCCATAGCTGCGCGCGGTGGCCGAGCGCTGGATCGTCGGCACGCCGCTATAGAGCGGCGCCAGCAGTTGGCGAGTCTCGTCTCGAGTGCCGAGGTGCACGCCCGCGACCACGAGCACCGGTGTGGTCTCGAGGCGTGCGATCGTCGTGGTCTGAGCCGGCAGTGTGGGCACCCACGCCATCCACTCGGCGAGCCCGCTCGCGGCTTCCGACCATTGCCATTCGACCGAGAACGTGGTGACGTCGGGGGGCGCGTCGTGCAACGCGTAGGTGAGGTTCGTCACCACGCCGAAGCTGCCACCGCCGCCTCCGCGCAGCGCCCAGAACAGGTCGGAGTTCTCCTTGGCGCTGCAGTGGTGCAGATCGCCGTCGGCGGTCACGATGTCGACGGCTTGGAGCGAGTCGCAGGTGAGCCCGAAGGCGCGCGACACGAGTCCGTGGCCGCCGCCGAGGGTCAGGCCGGTGATGCCGACGGTGGGGCAGGTGCCCGCGGGCACCGCCACGTTCTGCGCGTCGAGCGCGTTGTAGAGGTCGTAGAGGCGCACGCCCGGCCCGACCTGGACCGTGCCGCCCTTGGTGTCGATCTTGATGTCGCGTAGCCGCGTGACGTCGAGCACGAGATCGGTGCCGGTGGACCAGCCGCCGTAGCTGTGACCGCCGCCGCGAATCGCCACGCCCGTGCCGTAGTCACGCCGGAGCCCGAGGACGGTCGCGATGTCGTGCACGTCGGCGGCCTGCACGACGGCGGTGGGAGTGATCGTGTCGTAGATGGGGTCGTACAGCACGTGGGCGACGCTGAAGTCGGGGTCGGCCGGGGTGACGACCCGCCCGTGGATGTGGGCCGCGAGGGTGTCGAGCGACGGTGGGTTGCCGCGGGTGGTGGAGGTGACTCCGCCAACTCCGGGCGACGAGGTCGATGACCCCGCGCCGCGGCTCGACGACGACGAGCAGGCCGCAGCGGCGAGGACCGCGGCGGCCTGGGCCGACGTACGCAGGAAGTCGCGGCGGTTCACGCGCCCTGCACCGGCCGTCTCTGGAGCGCGCGATCAGGCTGCACATCCACTGCGCATGGGCCGACCCCGGCCCGCCGGGTGGGGTCGTACCTGGTGATTTTCATCTCGCACATCCTTCGGATGCGGGTCGGCGAACGCGGCTCGGATGTGGGAGGTGACACTAAGCGGGGAAAGGTGATCCCGGCGCTCACCAGGTGCGCAAGTGTGCCACTTCACTCATGATGCGCCGAGTCGGCTCGCCTCGGGGCGGCGCCCAACCTCGTTGGTATCGTCGGCGGCCATCCCCATGACCCTGAGGTTTGGGAGTCCCCTTGGCGGAGAGTGAAACCACGGGCACGTTCGGCGCCCGCCACATCGGTCCCGACGAGTCCGCGCGCCACACGATGTTGTCGGCCGTGGGCTTCGAGTCGCTCGCGGCCTTGGTCGATGCGGCTGTGCCGTCGGGCATCCGCGACGCCGGCGCCCTCGACCTCGCGCCGCCACGCTCCGAAGCCGAGGCAACGGCCGAGTTGCGGTCACTCGCCGCGCGCAACACGGTGTGCACGTCGCTCATCGGCCTCGGTTACTACGGCACGGTCACCCCGCCGGTGATCCGCCGCAACGTGCTCGAGAATCCGGCCTGGTACACGGCCTACACGCCGTACCAACCCGAGATCAGCCAGGGCCGGCTCGAGGCGCTCGTCAACTTCCAGACCATGGTGGCCGACCTCGCCGGGCTCGACCTGGCGAACGCCTCGCTGCTCGACGAAGCCACCGCGGCAGCCGAGGCGATGACTCTGCTGCACCGCGCCAACCCGAAGGCCGGGTCGGTGTTCCTCGTCGACCCGGATGCCCTGCCGCAGACGATCGACGTGGTGCGCACGCGCGCCGAGCCGTTGGGCCTCGAGGTGATCGTCGGCGACATCAGCGTTGAATTGGACAACAACGACGGTGTGTTCGGCGTGCTCCTGCAGTATCCGGGGGCGAGCGGCGCGCTCACCGATGTGGGCAGCTTGATCGAGAAGGCAACCGCGCGCGGTGCGCGGGTGGTGGTGGCGTCCGACCTGCTCGCGCTCACGCTCGTGACGCCGCCGGGTGAGCTCGGTGCCGACGTCGTGGTCGGTTCGGCCCAGCGTTTCGGCGTGCCGATGATGTACGGCGGCCCGCACGCCGGCTTCATGGCGGTGCGGAGCGCGGTGCAGCGCCAGCTCCCCGGCCGTCTCGTCGGCGTGTCGGTTGACGCGCACAACCGTCCCGCCTACCGGCTCGCGCTGCAGACGCGTGAGCAGCACATCCGGCGTGAGAAGGCCACGAGCAACATCTGCACCGCGCAGGTGTTGCTGGCTGTCGTTGCCGGTTTGTACGCCGCGTATCACGGTGCCGACGGGCTCGTCGCGATCGCGCGCCGAGTGCACAGCGCGGCCGCGCTGTTCGCCGCGGCCGTCGAACGAGCCGGCATGACCATTGTGCACGAGCACTTCGTCGACACGGTTGCGGTGCGGTCTCCGGGCCACGCGGGTGCGCTCGTCGCCGCGGCGCGGCTGCGCGGCATCAACATTCGCTATGTCGATGGCGACACCGTGGTGGTCGCGTTCGACGAGACGGTCACGCCGCACGTGCTCAGCGACCTGTTGCACGCGTTCGGCGTTCCCTGCTCGGTCGAAGAAGCGGCGGCCGAGCTCGATCGGGTTGTTGCGTCGTACGACGACGACGGCACGCGCATTCCGGCGTCGATGGCGCGCACGTCGGAGTTCCTCACGCACCCCACGTTCACGCGCTACCGGTCGGAGACCGAGATGATGCGCTACCTGCGCACGCTCGCCGACCGCGATCTCGCGCTCGACCGCACGATGATCCCGCTCGGCAGCTGCACGATGAAGCTCAATGCGGCCGCCGAGATGGAACCGATCAGCTGGCCCGAACTGGCGAACATCCATCCGTTCGTGCCCGAGGATCAGGCCGAGGGTTACCTCGCACTGATCCACGAGCTCGAGGCCTGGCTCGCCACGATCACCGGTTACGACGCGGTGTCGCTGCAGCCCAACGCGGGCTCGCAAGGCGAGCTGGCCGGGCTCCTCGCGATCCGCGCCTACCACCGGGCGCGCGACCAGGAGCAGCGCACGGTCTGCCTGATCCCGCAGTCGGCGCACGGCACCAACGCGGCGAGCGCGGCGATGGCCGGGATGACGGTGATCGTCGTCGACACCGATGTGCGCGGCAACGTCGACCTCGACGATCTGAAGCACAAGGTTGCCGATGCCGGTGATCGTCTCGGCGCGCTCATGATCACCTACCCGTCCACACATGGTGTGTACGAGGACCACATCCGCGATGTGTGCGCGCTGGTGCACGACGGCGGCGGTCAGGTGTATCTCGACGGCGCGAACCTCAATGCGTTGGTGGGGTTGGCGCGACCCGGCCAGTTCGGTGCCGACGTGTCGCACCTGAACTTGCACAAGACGTTTTGTATCCCGCACGGCGGCGGTGGTCCTGGGGTAGGTCCGGTTGCGGTGCGTGCGCACCTCGCGCCGTACTTGCCGAACCATCCGTTGTTGGCCGAGGCGGGGCCGGCCACGGGGGTGGGCGCGATCTCGGCTGCACCGTTCGGTTCGGCGGGGATTCTCGCGATCCCGTGGATGTACATCGCCATGATGGGCGGGAGCGGCCTCACCGACGCCACCGAGGTCGCGATCCTCAACGCCAACTACGTGGCGGCGCGACTGAACGACGCCTACCCGGTGCTCTACACGGGTGCCAACGGACTCGTCGCGCACGAGTGCATCGTCGACCTGCGGCCCATCACGCGCGACACGGGTGTCACCGTCGACGACGTGGCCAAGCGGCTCATCGACTACGGGTTCCACGCGCCCACGATGTCGTTCCCGGTTGCGGGCACGCTGATGATCGAGCCGACTGAGTCGGAGGCGCTGCCCGAGCTCGACCGCTTCTGCGACGCCATGCTCGCGATCCGCGCCGAGATCGACCGCGTCGCGTCGGGGGAGTGGCCGGCCGACGACAACCCGCTCGTGCACGCGCCACACACCGCGTCGGAGGTCACCGCCGACGAATGGACGCACGCCTACCCGCGTTCGGTCGCCGCGTACCCCGACGAGCGCCTGCGCGCCACCAAGTACTGGCCGCCAGTGAGCCGCATCGACGGCGCCTACGGCGACCGCAACGTCTTCTGCAGCTGCATCTAA
>DASXZO010000116.1:0-22389 GCA_036501845.1 Acidimicrobiia bacterium
CAGTGCACTAGTGCACTGTTTGTGGGACCACGGAGCGGGTTACTCGCCCCAGCGGACCGCGGAGTACTTGACGAGCTTCGACCACTGGTGGCGGGCCTGCACGGTGCGGATCGTGCCGCTCTTCGAACGCATCACGAGCGACTCGGTCATGGCGCCGTCGGGCAGGTAGCGCACGCCACGCAGGAAGTCGCCGTTGGTCACGCCCGTGGCCGAGAAGAACACGTCGTCGCTGCGTACGAGGTCGTCCGTGGTGAGGATCTGCTGGAGGTCGTAGCCCTCGTCGATCGCGGCCTGGCGCTCGCCGTCGTTGCGCGGCCAGAGCCGTCCGTAGATCTCGCCACCGAGACACTTCATCGCGCACGCCGCGGTCACGCCTTCGGGCGTGCCACCGATCCCGAACAGGATGTCGCTGCCGGAGTCGGGCCAGGCGACGGCGATCGCGCCGGCGATGTCGCCGTCGGGGATGAGCTTGATGCGCGCGCCGGCGCCGCGGATCTCCTGGATGAGGCCCTCGTGGCGAGGCCGGTCGAGCACCACCGCGGTCACGTCCTGCACGCGCTCGCCCAGCGCCTTGGCGACGCTCTTGAGGTTGTCAGCCACGGGCGCGTCGAGGTCGACCGCGTCGACGCACTCGGGCCCCACCGCGATCTTGTCCATGTACACGCATGGCCCGGGGTTGAACATCGTGTCGCGCCCGCTCATCGCGATCACGGCGAGCGCGTTGTCGCGCCCGAGCGAGCAAAGCGTGGTGCCGTCGACCGGGTCGACCGCGATGTCGACGGGACTCTGGCCAGGTGTGCCGATGCGCTCGCCGTTGTAGAGCATCGGCGCTTCGTCCTTCTCGCCCTCGCCGATCACCACGACACCGTCGATCGACATCGAGTTCAACACGATGCGCATCGCGTCGACCGCGGCGCCGTCGACGCCGTTCTTGTCGCCGCGTCCCATCCAGCGCCCGGCCGCGAGCGCGGCCGCCTCGGTGACGCGCACCAGCTCCATCGCAAGGTTGCGGTCCGGCTGTTGTTCGACCATCCAGTTGCCCTCGTTTTCTCGTCCCGACTGGGTGACGAATCGTCGCAATCTACCCGGGAACAAGGAGATTGCTACCGTGCGGCTCCATGTCCACGCTCGGTGGCAAAGTGATGCTCGTGACCGGTGCCGCGTCGGGCATCGGTGAGGCGTGTGTGGAGCGATTCCTCACGGACGGCGCGACCGTGATCGGCGCCGACGTGCAGCCGCCGCGACGCGATCTCGCGCTGCCCGACGGCATCGCGTCAGCCGCGTTCGCTGAGCTCGATGTGCGCGACGAGACCGCTACGTCCGAGCTCGTCGCGTCGATCGTGGCCGAGTACGGACGGCTCGACGGAGTTGTGACCGCGGCGGGTGTCGCAGGCGGCGGTCCGGCGCACATGGTCGACGGCGCGGCGTGGGATCACGTGCTCGCGGTGAACCTCAAGGGCACATTCCTCACCGCCAAGTGCGCGGTCGCGGCGATGCTCCACAACGAACCCGTCGCCTCGGAGGCAGGATTCGGAGAGCGCGGCGCGGTCGTGACGATCGCGTCGGTCGAAGGCCTCGAAGGCACGGCCGGTGGGAGCGCGTACAACGCGTCGAAGGGCGGGGTCGTGTTGTTCACCAAGAACCTCGCGATCGACTACGGCCGCGCGGGCATCCGCGCCAACTGCATCTGCCCCGGGTTCATCCAGACACCAATGTTGGCCGGCGTACTCGAGAGCGAAACGATGAGCGCGGTGCGCGACGACATCGTGCACGAGCACAAGCTGCGCCGGCTCGGCCAACCGTCGGAGATCGCGGCCGCGGCGCGGTTCCTGCTGTCGAGCGACGCATCGTTCGTCACGGGCGTGGCGCTCCCCGTCGACGGCGGCTACACGGCGGGCCGTGACCACGGCGTCACCGACATGTTCGGCTTCTGATGGACGCGCGCCTCCTCGACGTCGCCCGCGCGGCCAAGGGCTTCATGCCCGACGACGAAGGCCTCGCGCTGCACCATGCCGCGCTCGCCGCCGCGCACGAAACCTCGCGGCCGCTGCTCGAAGTGGGCACGTATTGCGGCAAGTCGGCCGTGTATCTGGGTGCCGCGGCCCGCGCCGCGTCGACGGTGCTGTTCACCGTCGACCATCACCGCGGGTCGGAAGAGAACCAAGCCGGGTGGGACCACCACGACAAAGAAGTAGTCGATCCGCACACCGGCAAGATGGACACGCTGCCGTTCTTCCGGCGCACGATCGCCGACGCCGGTCTCGAAGATGTGGTGGTCGGCATCGTGGGTTACTCGATCCCGGTGGCGCGCGTGTGGAACACCGAGCTCGGCTTCCTGTTCATCGACGGGGGCCACGCGCTCGACGTGGCGATGGCCGACTACGCGGCATGGTCACCGAATCTCGTGCCCGGCGCCACGCTGGCGATCCACGACGTGTTCGAGCGGCCCGACGAAGGCGGCCAGGCACCGTTCGAGGTGTGGAAGCGGGCGGTTGGCGAGGGCTTCGAGCCGGCCGAGACCACGGGGAGCCTGCGCACGCTGCGTCGCGTCGTGGGATGATCTCGCAATGAATCGAGTGGGGTCAGGGCTCGTGTTCGTGGCGGCCCTCACGTTGGGCTTCGCGAGCATGTCGCGCGCCGGCGCCGCGCCGAACGCTCCGATTACGCCGTCGCCGTTCAACGAGGCTCACGTGAGTGTGAGCGCGGGCTACGTGCCGATCGTGGGCGACTTCGACGGCGACGGCCACAGCGACGTGTTCTGGTATCACCCGGGTCCGGGCGCCGACTACGTGTGGTGGGGCACCGGCAATGCCTCGACGTTCGGCACCGCGCAGGACCAGTTCGTGGTGAACGGTTCGTACCGCCCGGTGGCCGGCGACTTCAACGGCGACGGCCGCACCGACATCGCCTGGATCCCGGTCGATTTTCCGGCCCAGTCGTACGTGTGGCTCGGAAACGCGAACCGCACCTTCACGAGTGGGCAGCCACTCGGCTCGTACGGTCTGCCGAAGCTCACGTATCGAGCCCGGGTGTTCGCAGGTGACTTCAACGGCGACGGTAAGGACGATCTCTTCGTGTACTCGCCGGGTAGCCATCGCGTCGTGCTCTTCGGAGCGGCGTCGTTCACCACAATGTTTACGTCGGACAGTTTTACCCCGGTGGTGCACGGCGACTACGCGCCGATTGCCGCTGACTTCAACGGTGATGGCCGCACCGACATCTACTGGGCGCAGTTCGCCAAAGGCCCGTGCTACGTCTGGGTCACCAAACCCAACACCACCTTCACGAGCTCGCGGATCGATTGTGTTCCGCCCACCTCGTTCGCCGGAGACTTCAACGGCGACGGCAATGCCGACATCTTCGAGTACGAAGCCGGATCGTTCGCCGAACGAATTCTCCCGGGCACGGCGAGCCAGATCGCGCCGATCACGTTCGCGTCGACGATCGTCCCGAACGTCGTCGGCACCTACACGCCGGTGGTCGGTAAGTTCGGGAGCAACGCCAAGTCCGACATCATCTGGTACTCCGGCACCGGCGCCCCATCCCCCTTCTGGATCGCCCGCTGAACAACTTCGTTTGTGCGTTTCTTGGCGTATAGCGCCGGAAAACGCACAAACGGTTGGTGGCCGGTACCGTTCGCGGCGTGGTTGCGAGCTTCAGTGATGTCGAGGCGATCATCGGTGGGTTGCCCGAGGTGACGGTGGGTGCGCGGTTCGGCAATCGCACGTGGTTCGTGGGGAAGAAGGCGATGGCGTGGGAGCGGCCGTTCAGCAAGGCCGACATCAAACGCTTCGGCGACGCGCCCATTCCCGATGGCGACATCCTCGCCGTCACCGTCGC
This sequence comes from Acidimicrobiia bacterium, assembly GCA_036501845.1. Classification (GTDB taxonomy): domain Bacteria; phylum Actinomycetota; class Acidimicrobiia; order IMCC26256; family PALSA-610; genus JBBREP01. The sequence continues at coordinate 3,841 of DASXZO010000116.1, forward strand.
TGATCTCGACGAGAAGGAAGCGGTACTCGCCGCGGGTTCGCGTGGCGTGTTCACGATCGAGCACTTCAGCGGTTACGCCGCGGTGCTGATCCAGGTGAAGCTCGTGGGCAAGCGCGTGTTGCGCGACCTCCTCGTTGACGGCTGGCTCGCAGCCGCGCCGCCGGCGCTCGCCGACGAACACGCGGCCCGACTCACCACACGGAGCCGTCGGTGATCGATGTCACAACGATGCTCGCTCCCGAACGGGCGAGCCTGCTGGAACTGTTGCGCGGCATGTCGGCCGGCGACTGGGACCGCCCCACCGAATGCCCGGCATGGTCGGTGAAGGGCATCGTGCTGCACATCCTCGGCGACGACCTGTCGCTGCTGAGCCGCCAGCGCGACGCCGCCGCCCAGGGCCTCATCCTGTTCGCCGAGGACCACCCGGGCTTGCAATTCCGCGAGCTACTCGACGGCTTCAACGAGCAATGGGTGCATGCCGCGCAATTCTTCGGCACGCCGCTCACCATCGAGCTGATCCGGCTCGTGGGCGAGTGGTCCGACGACTTCTATCGCACGATCGGGCTCGACACGACCGCGCGCGAACCGGTCGGCTTCTTCGCGCAGACCGAACCCTCGCCCTACTGGCAGCTCATCGCGCGCGAGTACGCCGAACGGATCATCCACCAGTCGCAGATCCGACGAGCGATTGCGGCACCCGAGCTCGAAGGCGAGCTCATCACGTGGATGGCGCGGGTGGTGGTGCACTCACTCGCGTACTGGCTGCGCGACTACGAAGCACCGACGGGCGCCACGATCACGATCGAGTGGGGTGGGCCCGGCGCCTTCACGTGGCAAAGGAAGCAAGCGGGCTGGTCGGTGCACGAAGGTGCCGTCGGCGCGCCCACCGCGACCGTCACGGTCGCGCCGACGCGAGCTGTCGCCCTGCTCACACGCGCCCTCTCGTTGAGCGAGGCGGTCGAGACCATTTCGTTCGACGGCGATACGCAACTCGCGCGCGGCGCGCTCGAACGCACGACGCCGCTGCTGGCGAGTCCCTAGAAGAGGTGCCCTCAGCGGCCGTCGCGCCGGTCGCCCGACCGGTCGAGCGCGAGGCCGGCTTCGATGAGCTCCTCGGCGGTGAGACCCGCCGGCAAGCCGCTGCCGCGGAACAAGCCCGCAGTGGGGCCGTGGCCGGCGAGCGCGTTGGCCGCGAGCACGACCGCGGCGCTGTTCCACGTGGGCTTCTCCACCGGATACAGCTCGCCGTCGAGATCCCAGTGCTCACCGTCGAAGTTCGCGCCGGTCCAGTAGGCACCGTCGTCGTCGCGCAGGAACTGCACCCAGCCGAAGAGCTCGAGCGCGGCGTCGTGCGCACCGATCGCGTCGAGCGCCATCACGCACTCGCACGTCTCGGCTGCCGTCACCCACGGTTGATCCGACACGCACCGCACACCGCGCTTCGGCACCACGAACTGATCCCATCGCGATGCCATCCGCGCGTGCGCGGCGTCGCCTCGCATCACGCCGCCGAGGATCGGGTAGTACCAGTCCATCGCCCAGCGCTGCTTGTCGAGGAAGCGCTCGGGACGGTGCGCCACCGCGATGGCAAGCGATCCGACCGACAGTTCCCAATCGGGTCGGTCCCAGCCGAGTCGTTCGGCGCACGCGATCGCGCAACGCACCGACAGGTAGATCGAGCTGCTGCCGGTGAGCAGCGCACCGCGACCGTCGACGCGATCAGGGTCGGCGTCCCACTCGATCTCGCCGGTGGGGTGCTGGTGGTCGAGCACGAAGTCGACCGCGCGCTCTACGAGCGGGAAGTAGTGCTCGAGGAAGTTCGTGTCGCCCGTGCAGAGGTAGTGATGCCACACGCCCACCGCCACGTAACAGGTGACGTTGGTGTCGAGCCAGCGCTGCTTGACCTCGCCGTCCTGGTAATACGCATGCCAGGCACCGTCGGGTCGCTGCATCTGCTCGAGCCACTCGTACGCCCGCTCCGCGGCAGCGAAGCGCCCGCCGAGGTCGAACGCCATCGCCGACTCGACGTGGTTCCACGGATCGGTGTGGTTGCCGCGACTCCAGGGAATCTCGCCGTTCGGGAGTTGCTCGGCGGCGATGGCATCGATCGTGTGCTCGATCTCGGAACTGGTGAGGACGCCCGCCAGTTCCGGCAACTCGAGACGCGGCATGAGCTAGATACTCCTCTTGGCGTAGCGGGCCATGGCGGGCTCCACCTTCTCGCCGTAGATCACGAGGCTCTTGCCGAGCACCGGGTTGAGCCAGCGCTCGGCCTGGGCGACGGCACCACCGGGCTGTTCGATGCAACGCACGAGGAAGTCGTGGAACGCGCGCACCGGCGGCGCATCGACATTCTCGAGGCCGTACACGTTCTTCAACCACCAATAGGGCGAGTGGTAGGCGTGCGCGTGATGCGAGCCGCGCAGGTAGAGACCCGCGCGTTCGAGCATCGATTCCAACTCGTGCTGGCGGAAGATGCGCACGTGACCGCCGGGCACGTCGTGGTAGTGCCAGTTCAGGGCCCAGTTGACGCGCTCGGGCCAGTAGGTGGGCACGGTGACTGCGATGCGCCCGCCCGGCCGCAGCACGCGCACCATCTCGACGATGGCGCGCTCGCAGTCCCAGATGTGTTCGAGCACCTCGCTCGTGACCACACGGTCGAAGCTGTTGTCGGGGAAGGGCAGATCGAGGGCGTTGCCGTTCACACAACCGGCGAACTGGTCCCAACTCACCTCGCCGCTGTCGAGCATGCCGCCGGTGGTCGCGAGCACATCCTTCAAGTCGGCGGCCGAGTAGTCGAGCGCGGTGGTGCGCGCGCCCAGCTTCATCGCCTGGAACGCGTGCCGCCCGCCGCCCGATCCGAGATCGAGCAAGCGGTCGCCGGGCAGCAGCCCGAGACGTTCGAAATCAACCGTCAGCATCGTGGCGTAGGGCTTCAGACCGTGCCAGTAGGGGCAGATTGCGGACGCGGAGCGACGGAGGAGCGACTCGGCCGTGCGAGCGAAGCGAGCGTCCGAACGCCCCTGGGGGCGCGAGCCGCAGGCGAGCGGGGGTCAAGCTGGCGGCGGGCGTGGTCCTCGAGTTCGAGGTAGTAGTGCTCCAGCGTGGCTTCGGCGCAGCGGCGCCAGGTGAAGCGGTCGAGCACGCGGGCGCGCCCGGCCGCGCCGATGCGCTCACGCATGGCGTCGTCGTTCAGCATCGTGAGGATCGCCGCGGCGAGCCCGTCGGGATCAGCCGGCTTGCACAGCAACGCCGATTCGCCCGAAGGCCCCGCCACCTCGGGCAGCGCGCCGCCCGACGTCGCCACGAGCGGGGTGCCGCTGCACATCGCCTCGATCGCCGGGAGCGAAAAGCCCTCGTAGAGCGACGGCACCACGGCCATCTCGGCTTCGTTGTAGAGCTCGACGATGCGCTCGTCGCTCACGCCCGACACGAACTCGATCGCGTCGCCCAGGCCGAGCGCTTCGATCTGGCGGGGGATCGCGCTGCGATGGCGAGGGCGCCCGATGATCACGAGGTGCGCGTCGGGCCGTTCGGCACGCACCTTGGCCAGCGCGTCGAGGAGATAGGTGAGGCCCTTGAGTGGCACGTCGGAGGACGCGGTGGTCATCAGCCGGCCCTTCACCCGTTGCACGTGCGGCATCGGCCGGAACTGGCGTTGGTCGACCCCGACCGGCACCACGTGCAAGCGCTCGGGATCCACGCCCATCTGGGCGACGATGTCGCGCTTGGAGTTCGCCGACACCGTGATGTGGCGCGGGAGCGCCCGGGCGACGCGGGTCTGCATACCGAGGAAGCCGTACCAGCGTCGCAGCGTCAGTTGCTTCCACGCGCGCTGGTGGGCCGGATGGGCGAGGTCGAGGTCGCGGTCGACGGTGATCGGGTGGTGCAGCGTGTGCACGATCGGCCAGCCGTCGTCCAGCAGGCCCCTCACGCCGGCGCCGAGGCTCTGGTTGTCGTGGATGATGTCGAACTCGTCGCGCCGCGCGTTGAGCATCGGCCGCACTCGTTGCGAGAACGCCCACGGCTCGGGGAAGCCGGCCGAGCACATGTACATCCACTCCGCCACGTCGACCCACGTGCGGAACTCGTACGGCCACGGCGTGCGGAACGGGTTGTCGCGCGGGTAGAGGTCCATGCTCGGCACTTCGACCCGCGTCACAGGCGGGTCGACGTCGCTGAACGGCGGGCCGGTGAACACCTCGACGTGGTGGCCCAACTCGGCGAGCTCACGAGTGACGTGGCGGGTGTAGACGCCCTGACCGCCCACGTGCGGGTTGCCCCGGTACACGAGATAGGCGATCCGGAGGGGGTCGCCCGGGCGCGGCACGCGAAGGGCACTTGGGCTGGGCATGAGCCATCCAGCATGGAGGCTTGCCCCCCTTTGAACCAAATCCCGCCCGGGTGAAGCGGGCGGGCCGTTGGCACCCGTGCCATTCTGTGCGCCGTATGGCGCCCAGCACGGTGACGGCCGCGATGATCGCCCGCTCGCGCACGGTCGCGGAGCCTCGCTGGTCGCCTGGTGGGAGCCTGATCGGCTGGATCGACGGCTTCGACGGGCGCTACGACCTGGTGATCGCGCGCTCCGACGGCTCAACGCCACCCATCGTGGTCACCCCGGACGCGCCGCTGACGCCGGTCGGCGGCTACGGCGGTGGCGCGTGGGCATGGGCGAGCGACGACGAGGTGGTGATTGCCGGGGCCGACGGGCGCCTACGCGTGGTGCGCGCCGACGGCGGCGGCATCGTTCGTGAGCTGTCGCGCGACGGCATGGCCGGGGCGCCTGCGGTCACTCCCGACGGCACGCTCGCCGCCTTCATCCTCGAACGTGACGACGCCTGCGACGTGGCGGTGGTACCGCTCGACGGATCGGCCTGGCCCGTGCGCGCGAGCCGGGCCGACTTCGCGTGGGACCCGGCGTGGTCGCCCGACGGTCGGCGGGTCGCCTGGCACGAGTGGGACCTGCCGGCGATGCCGTGGGAGGCGTCGCGGATCGCAACCGCGACCGTCGACGGTGGCGGGCGCGTCGACCCGGCTCGCGTGATCGCCGGCACCGGCACCGGCACCGGCACCGGCGCAGCGCGCGTCGCGGTCGGTCAGCCGCGTTTCTCGCCCGACGGCAACCGCATCGCCTACGTCAGCGACGCCGACGGCCCGGCGCACGTCGTCGTGGCGCGGCCGGACGGGTCGCGAGCGGTCACGTTGCGCACCGAGACGCACGAGCATGCGCCGCCGTCGTGGTCACCTGGGCTCCGCACGTTCGCTTGGTCGCCCGGCGGTGACGCCATCGCCTACGCCCGCAGCGAACGTGGCTTCGGCCGGTTGGTGCGCGCCGCCCGCCGCGGCACTGCCACCGCCGAGCTCGGCAAGGGGTTTCACCAAGGCATCGACTGGTCGCCCCATGGCATCGCCGCGGTGCGCTCGGGCGCGCTCACGCCGCCGCAGGTCGTGGTGGTCGACCCGCAGTCGGGCGCGCGCCGCTCGCTCACGCGTGGCCCCGTGGGTGGCTTCGAGACCTGCGGGCTCGTCGAGCCGACGGCGGTGCGCTGGCGGTCGGGCAGTGCCACGGTCCACGGGCTGTTGTACCGGCCCGAGCGCGGGCGCGGCGCCGGTGGTCGCCGCAATACGCCGCCGCCGATGCTCGTGCTGATCCACGGTGGGCCCACCGACCAAGCGCGCGCCGACTGGAACCCGCGCGTCGCGTATTGGGTGTCGCGTGGTTGGGCCGTGCTGGCCGCGAACTATCGCGGTTCGTCGGGCTACGGGCGCGCGTATCGCGAAGCCCTCGACGGCAAATGGGGCCTCCACGACGTGAGCGACGTCGCGGCCGGTATTCGCCACGCCGGGCGTGAAGGCTGGTGCGATCCGGCGCGTGTCGCGGTGATGGGCGGGAGCGCCGGCGGCTACACGGTGCTGCTGATGTGTGTGCGGCACGGCGAGCTGATCACAGCGGGTGTGAGCCTGTTCGGTGTGGCCGATCTCATGCAGCTCGCGGCCACGACGCATCGCTTCGAATCGCGCTATCTCGATTCACTTGTCGGCGAGCTGCCGCGTCACGCCCGTCGCTACCGGGAACGGTCGCCACTCACGTACGCGTCATCGATCTCGGTGCCGCTGCTCGTGCTGCAGGGACGCGACGACAAGGTGGTGCCGGTCGATCAGGCCGACGCGATGGTCGCAGCAATCCGCAACGCGGGCGGCGAGGTCGACTACCACGTGTACGACGGCGAGGGCCATGGTTTCCGGCGGCTCACGAACGTGATCGACGAATACGAGCGCACAGAACGCTTCCTCACTCGCCACGTGCTGGGCGCGACGTGATGGAGGTCGAGTACGACAAGCCGAAGCGCGGCGCGCCGAAGGCCGATCGCGCCGTGCTGCTCGCGCACGGTGCGGGTGCAGACATGCACGCCGCGAACCTCGTCGCGTTTGCCGCGGCCCTGGCGGCATCGGGTGTTCCCGTGCTGCGGTTCAACTTCGCCTACAAGGCGGCCGGTCGCAGCTCGCCGCCGAAGGCCGACACGTTGCAGGACGAGCTGCGCGACGCGCGCTCGGAGTTGGCGCGCCGCACCAAGTTGCCCGTCGAACGCATCGTGATCGGCGGCCGTTCGATGGGCGGCCGAGTGGCATCGATGGTGGCGGCGGCCGACGCGACAACCGAACGGGCGCTCGGGCTCTTGCTCCTCGCCTATCCGTTGCACGCGCCGGGAAGGTCGCAGGATCGGCGCGCCGATCACTTTCCCCAGCTCACGATGCCGGTGCTGTTCGTATCGGGAACGCGCGATTCGTTCGGCGCGCCCGACGAGTTGCGCGATGCCGCGCGCGCGATCCGTGGGCAGGTGGGCTGGCACTGGATCGAAACTGGCGATCACAGCTTCCGGCCGCTGAAGAAGCAGACCGGCATGTCCACCGACGACGCGCTCGCGATTGCCGCACCTGCCGTCAACGAGTGGGTCGCTTCGCTTTGACCATTGCGCCGCCTCCGGCACCGCGGCGAGCTCCCTCTGGCCCGGATCGCCGGTTGCGGACGTTTCGGTCGCCGCGCCCGAGCACGGTGTCCCGGTAGCTCGGCTACCCCTTCTACGCTGTCCGACCATGTCGCGCATTGTGGTCCGCGGGGGCGGACCGCTCGAGGGGCGCGTCGCGATCGCCGGCGCGACGAAGAACGAGGGCACGAAGCTGATGGCCGCCGCGCTGCTCGCGCGCGGCCGCACCATCATCAGCAACATTCCGCGTGTCGGCGACCTCGACGTGATGATCGAGCTCCTTCGCGTAATTGGCGCCCGAGTCGAATGGATCGGCGAGTCCGAGCTCGCGGTCGACGCGGCGGGCGACCTCGAGCCGGTCGCGCCCTACGAGCTCGTGTCGCGCATGCGTGCGTCGATCAACGTGCTCGGGCCGCTCGTGGCGCGTTGTGGCGAAGCGCGCGTCGCGCTTCCCGGCGGCGACGCAATCGGTTCGCGCAAGCTCGACATGCACCTCGACGGCCTGCGCGCCATGGGCGCCACCGTCGAGCAGGAACATGGCTACGTGATCGCCCACACCGACGGTCCGTTGCTCGGCACCCGCCATGTGCTCGAGTTCCCGAGCGTCGGCGCCACCGAGAACTTGCTCATGGCCGGCGCGCTCGCCAAGGGCGTGACGGTGATCGACAACGCCGCGCGCGAGCCCGAGGTCACCGAGCTCTGCGCGTTTCTCAACCGCATGGGTGGTCATGTGCTCGGCGGCGGCACGTCGTGCATCGAGGTGCACGGCGTCGAGGAGCTCGAACCCACCGAGATGCATCTCATCGGCGACCGCATCGAGGTCGGCACGCTGCTGATCGGTTGCGCGATGGCCGGTGGCGAGATCGAGCTCGAGGGCGCGCAGCTCGACCACGTGGAGATCATGGTGAGGAAGCTCGCCGACATGGGCATGCTCGTGTCGCCCACCGCCGACGGCATCTGGGCTCGCGCCTCGCAGAGACTGCGCGCCGTCGACGTGGCCACGTTGCCGTTCCCGGGCTTCGCCACCGATCTGATGCCGCCCGCCGTCGCCATGCTCACGGTGTGCGACGGGTCGGGGATCGTCACCGAGAACATCTACGAGAGCCGTTTCCAGTTCGTGGACGAGCTCGTGCGCATGGGCGCCGACGTGCGCCATGAGGGCCGCCACGCCATCGTTCGGGGCGTCGAGCGGCTGCAGGGCGCGCCGGTCCAGGCCACCGACGTGCGGGCGGGTGCCGCGCTGGTGCTCGCCGGCCTCGTGGCCGAGGGCGAGACCGTGGTGCACGGTTGCGACCACGTCGACCGGGCCTACGTTGACCTGGCCGCGTCGCTGCGCGCGCTCGGTGCCGACGCTCGCGGGGAAGAATCCGACTGATCCGACGGTTACAATTGGCGTATGGCTCTCGATGTCGCGACGCTCGAACCCCAGATCCTCGACGCCATCGAGTTGATTCGGCCCGCGCTGCAGTCCGACGGCGGTGACATCGTGTACCGCAATGTCGACGACGACGGCGTCGTGCACGTCACGCTCGTCGGTGCCTGCGGCACCTGCCCGGTGTCGACGATGACGTTGAAGGCCGGCGTCGAGCGGATCATCATGGACCGTGTGCCCGGCGTCACCGAGGTCGTCGCCGACGAGCCGGCCATGCCCGAGGCCTACAGCTACGAGTAACCGGTTCTCGAGAAGCCGGAATTCGGCGACACGAGCATCGTGACCGACTCCGACGTCGACACGATCGTCGCGCGCGCGCTCGACGGCGACCGGGCCGCGCTCGCGCGCGTGGTCTCGCTCGTCGAGCAGGGCGGCGAGCCCGCCCGGGTCGCGAGCGCGCAGTATCACCGCCAGGCCGGCCATGCATGGGTGGTCGGCATCACCGGCGCGCCAGGCGCGGGCAAGTCGACGCTCACCGACCGGCTCGTCGCAACGCTGCTCGAACGCGGCGCCGCCGGCGAACTGGGTGACAGCCAACGTGCCGGCGAGGCGCGCGTCGGTGTGCTCGCCATCGACCCGACGAGTCCGTTCACCGGCGGCGCGATTCTCGGCGACCGGGTCCGCATGCAGGAGCACGCCACCGACCCGCGAGTATTCATCCGTTCGATGGCGACGCGCGGGCACCTGGGTGGTCTGTCGGCGTCGGCGCCCCAAGCCGCGCGCCTCCTCGACGCCGCGGGCTACGACTGGGTGATCGTGGAGACGGTCGGGGTCGGCCAGGTGGAGGTAGAGGTGGCCGGCCACGCCGACACGACGGTGGTGGTCGTGAACCCGGGATGGGGCGACGCAGTCCAAGCGAACAAGGCCGGCTTGATGGAGATCGCCGACGTGTTCGTGGTGAACAAAGCTGACCGAGCGGGCGCGCGCGACGCGGTGCGCGAACTCGACGCGATGCTGGAGCTGTCAGTGGCGCGCGACTGGCGGCCGCCGATCTTGTCAACCGTCGCCACGGCGGGGGAGGGCATCGCCGAGCTCGCCGACGCGCTCGAAACGCACCGCGCCCATCTCGAGTCGGTCGGCGAGGTCGCGGCCCGCCGCCGGGCCCGTGCCGCCGAAGAGCTCACTGCGGTGGCCGTCGAGCTCGTGGCACACGACGCGCTCGCGCGCTGCAACGGCCCGGAGTTCGATGCGCTGGTCGATGCGGTGGCGTGCGGATCCACCGATCCCTACGAAGCAGCCGCCCGCCTGCTCGGCTCGCGCTGACGGCGCGATCGTGGCCCATCCACTCGCAGTCGCGCTCGACGGAGTCGTGCGCGGCGACCATCCAGTGCCCGACGGCCGCATTGAAGTGGTGGGCTCGCCGCCCGACGGTCCGAGCGCACTCGTGAGTTTCACGGCCCACACGTTCATCGCGCTCGACGTCGACGTGGTCGAGGTGGCGCGCCGGCTCGATCCGGACGACCTCGGTGCGCCGGTTGCGCCTCCGTTCGTGCAGTGGCTCGCTACGGCGAGCGGGCTCACACGCGTGGGAACGTTCGACGCCGTGCTGGCCGCGTTCGCCGTCGGTGGCGAACCAGCTCAGTCATTGGAACGGGTCGACCGGTTGGTGCACCCGCGTGTTGCCCAGGCCTCGCGCCATCGCAGCGACGTGCGCATCTACAGGACTGCCGACCGGGACGGCGTCGTGGTGCTCGGGCGCGGCCTCACGCGGCGCTGGGAGCTGGCGTTCGAGGTGGACGAAGATGCGCGTGCCCGTGGCGTGGGTACCCGGATGCTGGCCGCCGCGCGCACGTTGTTGCCGGCCGGAACGCCGCTGTGGATGCAGATCGCTCCCGGCAACGCCCGTTCGATGCGCGCCGCGATCTCCGCAGGCTTTCACCCGATGGGTGCTGAGATCCTCTTCACGTGAGCCCGCGCAGCGCTTCCTAGGATCACGCGTCATGAGTGACGACACCGACGAAACTGCCGCGAGCGACGCGACCGAAGAGACTCCCGCCACGGATGCCACTGCCGAACTCCTGCTGTTGCAGCAGCGTCTCGCGGGCGGGGTTGTGGTGCTCACGCTGAACCGCCCACCCATGAACCCGCTCTCGGCCGGCCAGCTCGACGCAGTGCGCGCCGCGGCCGAGTCGCTGCAGGCCGACCGGGATGTGAAGGCGGTGGTGCTCACCGGCAGCGAGAAAGCATTCGCCGCCGGCGCCGACGTGAAGGACTTCGAGCTAACGGCCGACGGTGCGCGGCGGATCGCCGCGGGTTTTCGGGCCGCGGCCGACGCCTTGGAAGCAATCGAGCGACCAGTGATCGCGGCGATTCGTGGCTACGCGCTCGGTGGCGGGCTCGAGCTCGCGCTCGCCTGCGACCTGCGTGTGGCGGCCGACAACGCTCGTCTCGGTCAGCCCGAGATCCTGCTCGGCATCATGCCGGGAGGTGGTGGCACGGCGCGCCTCGCTCGCCTCGTAGGTCCGGCGCGCGCGAAGCAGATCGTGTGGACGGGCCGGCAAGTGCGCGCCGACGAGGCGTTGCAACTCGGCATCGTCGACGAGGTCGTGCCGGCAGCGGACACCCTCGACCGCGCGATCGCGCTCGCGGGTGAGCTCGCGCGCGGCCCGGTGGTGGCGATGGGCGCGGCCAAGCGAGCGATCGACGGCGGGCTCGATCTCCCGCTCGGTGAGGCGCTCGATCTCGAGGCCGAATGCTTCGCTCGGAGCTTCGAGACCGCCGACGCCCGTGCCGGCGTGGCGAGCTTCCTCGAGCACGGCCCCGGCAAGGCGACCTTTACCGGTTCGTGATCAGGGAGAGGTGACCTTTGAGATCGCGGCTTCCATCGTGGTCTCGACGGTGGCGCGGCGGTCCTCGCCCCACGGGCACGGGAACACGATCGGCACCTCCACGCCGTTGGCCACGTAGTCGGCGACTGCCGCGCCCACGTGGTCGGCCGAGCCCATGATCTGGATCGCGTCGACCATGCCGTCGCCGATCGCCGCGACCGCACCGTCGCGGTCCTTTGCTGCTCGCGCCGCGCGCAGCGCGTCGATGTCGTCGCCGAAACCGGCGCGGCGGAAGTTGTCGGCGTAGGCGTCGACCACCGCGTACCCGAAAAGATCCTTGCGCCCGGCCTCCGCGTAGCGATCGCGATCGGTGACCGCGCAGTGGATGTAGGCGTAGATCGTGGCGTCGCCACCTTTGCGCACCTGCTCCACCGACCACGGCACGTGTGATGCCGGGAGGTAGTTGAGCAACACGCCGTCGGCGATCTCACCGGCGGTCGCGAGCATCTTCGGGTTCAGCGCGCCGATCACGATCTTCGGTCGGCGCTCACCGAGGCGCACGCCGAGCCGGAACCGTCGCACGTCGTAGAAATCGCCCTGGAACGTGACGGTTTCGCCGGACAGGCACTCGCGCACCAGCGCGACGTACTCGCGCATCTGCGCGATCGGGCGGTTGCCGTACTGCGCGCCGTGCCACTGGCCTGCGACCACCGGTGACGAGACGCCGATGCCGAGGAACACGTCACGGTTGGGCGCGAGCGATTGCAAGGTGGCGACAGCCATCGCCGCGAGCGGCGGCGTACGTAGTTGCAGCGCGAGCACGCCCGTGCCGAGTGCGAGCGACGGCGCTTCCGCGGCCACGGCACCGAGCACCACGAACCCTTCGGTGGCGTTGGCCTCGGCGATCCAGTACGAGGAGTAACCCAGCGCGCCGGCGGCGCGGGCGATCTCCACCTGGAACGGCGCACCGAGCGTTTGGACCGGCGCGGACGAGACGCCAACGTGCACAGAGGGCATGCTGCGAACCTACAGCGTTGCGTTGCCCTCGATTCGGGCCCGGAGGGTGCGCAGGTTGGTCTTCCACACATGGCGCAGGATGGGCTGCGCCGCCAGCGCACCCAACGGCCCGCCCATCCACAATGGAAATCGCAAGCGTTCGCGCCAGGTGAACTTCGTGTTCCCGCCGCGGCGGCGCGCGAGCGTGAAGCGGCCCGAACCCTTCACCACGCCTTCGTGCGCAATGCCCATCACGCGGCGCGGCGACCATTCGGTGATGGTGAGCACGTCACGAGTGTGGAACGGACCGATACGGGTGACGCACACGAACGTCGTGTCGACACCGCGCGTGCGGTGGGTGAGGAACTCGATCGATTCCGCGTCACGCATCCACTCGGTGTGCGTGGTGATGTCCTCGATCGCGTCCCACACCTCGGCCGGTGACGCGGCGATCACGGTGGAGACACGGATGCGCATGCCATTGAAATTAGGGTTGCCGCCGTGCCTGTGCGCTTCGTGATCCTCGGCGGTGGTCCGGCCGGAAACACCGCGGCCACCGTCGCGGCCTCCCTGGGCGCCGAGGTGACGCTGATCGAGCGCGACATCATCGGCGGCGCCGCGCATCTCTGGGACTGCATTCCGAGCAAGGCGATGATCGCCACCGGCGGAGCCCTCGCCGAGATCGAGCGGGCCCGGGTGATGGGTTTGAAGGCCGATGCCAAGGTCGACGAGTCGGCCCTACGCGAGCGGCTCACGTCGATCGAGCAGAAGCTGCACGAGTCGGTGCGCGGCCTGCTCGACAGCCAACAGGTGCGGATGGTGCACGGCACCGGCCGCTTCGTCGGCCCACATCGCGTTGCGGTGAAGCACGCCGACGGGCGCGAGGAGGAGATCGACGCCGACGCGGTGCTCGTGTCCACGGGCAGCCGGCCGCGCGTGCCGGATTGGGCGCCGATCGACGGCGAGCGAGTGCTCACCACCCGCCAGGCCTATCCGCCCGACGAGTTGCCCAGCCATCTCGCGGTGATCGGTTCGGGCGTCACCGGCGTGGAGTTCACGCACATGTTCAGCGCGTTGGGCTCGCAGGTGACGCTCGTGGTGTCGCGCCAGCAGGTGCTGCCGAACAAGGACCCGGAAGTCGCGGCCGCGCTCGAGGCCGAGTTCCTGCGGCGCGGCGTCGCGTTGCTCAAGGGCGCGCGTGCATCGGCCGTCGAGCGCGACGGCGCCACGGTGCGCGTGGTGTGCAACGACGGGCGCACAGTGGAGGGCTCGCACGCGGTGCTCGCGATCGGGTCGATTCCGAACACCGACGGGCTCGACTGCGAGGCGGCCGGTGTCGACGTGGACGAGCAGGGCTACATCGCAGGGAACCGTCACTGCCAGACGAACGTGCCGCACATCTACAGCGCCGGCGACGTGTCGGGAAGGCTCCCGCTCTCGTCGGTCGCGTCGATGCAGGGCCGCAAGATCGCCGAGCACGTGATGGGGCTCACGGCCGTCGCGCATCGCCACCTCGACTACGACAAGGCCGCCTCGGCGATCTTTACCGACCCCGAGATCGCCGACGTGGGCGTCGCCGAAGCCGAGGCCTTCGCTGCGGGCCGCAAGCTGCGGGTCACCAAGGTTCCGTTCTCGGCCAACGCCAAGGCGCTGATCGAAGGCGATCCCCGTGGCTTCGTGAAGATCCTCTCCGACCCGGCCACTGGCGTGGTGCTCGGTGGCGCCATCGTGGGGCGCGGCGCGGCCGAACTGATCAGCGTGGTTGCCGTCGCGGTCACGAATCGCTTGCGCGTGAGCGACATCGTCGACTCGTTGCTCGTGCATCCGGCGTTGTCGGAGTCGCTCGCCGAAGCCGCGTACTGACGATTGTGAAAGCACTCGTGACCGGCGCGGCCGGTTTCGTCGGCAGCCATCTCAGCGAGGCACTGCTCGAACGCGGCGATGCCGTGGTCGGTGTCGACTGTTTCACGCCGTACTACGAGCGCGAACGCAAAGTCGCCAACGCCGACGAGGTGCACGCGACGGCCTCGGCGCGCTCGGTGCCGTTCGAGCTCGTCGATGCCGACCTGCGCCAGGCCGACATCGGCGCGCTGCTCGACGGCGTCGACGTGGTGTTCCACCAGGCGGCACAACCAGGCGTGCGGCTCAGTTGGGCCGACGGCTTCGCGACGTACACGGAGCTGAACGTGCTCGCGACCCAGCGGCTGCTCGAGGCCGTGCGCGTGATCGACCGCGCCCGTCGCCCGAAGGTGGTCTACGCGTCGAGCTCGTCGGTGTACGGCAACCAGCCGCGCTACCCGACCGTGGAAACCGATCTGCCCGCGCCGCATTCGCCGTACGGCGTCACGAAGCTCGCGGCCGAGCATCTCTGTGGCCTCTACGCCGCGAACTACGGCATCGAAACGGTGTCGCTGCGCTATTTCACGGTGTTCGGTCCGCGCCAGCGGCCCGACATGTCGATCCACCGGCTGTGCGTCGCGGCGGTCACGGGCGCGACGTTCCCGCGCTACGGCGACGGCACGCAGATCCGCGAGTTCACCGAGGTGCGCGACATCGTGGCCGGCAATCTTGCGGCCGCCGATCATGACGTGGCGCCGGGCACCTACCTCAACCTTGCCGGCGGTGGCGAGATCACCCTCAACGAACTGATCGCGCTCGTGGGCGAGCTCGCCGGTGCACCAGTTGCCGTCGAGGATCACGACGCCATGCCCGGCGACTCGTTCCGCAACGGCGGCTCCACCGAGCGGGCCCGCACGTTGCTCGGCTGGGAGCCGTCGGTGACCCTCCGTGACGGCCTCGCCCGCCAACTGGCCTGGCACCGGGGCGTCCTGGGTCCCCGATAATCGGGGTCCCAGGACGCCCCAGGCGTCGTAGGACGTCGCTATTCGACGTTGTACGACGCCCTAGGCAACGAGTTCGCCCTGAACCACGGTGACCGCGTTGCCGCGCAGCAGTACTCGGTCGCCGCGCGGTTCGCACTCGACCACGCCGGTGCGGGCGCTCGCCTGGAAACCGGTGACGACAGGCTTGCCGAGCCGGCTCGACCAGTAGGGGCCGAGCATGCAGTGCGCCGCGCCGGTCACCGGATCCTCGTCGATGCCGAATGACGGCGCGAAGAACCTCGACACGAAGTCGTACTCCGGGTGATCGCTCGGCGCGGTCACGAGGAACGCTTCGGGTTGGCGGCCCAGCGCCACGAAGTCGGGCTGCAGCGCGCGGACGCGTGCCGCGTCGGCGACGACGAGGAAGCCGTATCCGTTCGGGTGCGACGCCGCGAACTCGACCTCGTCGGCGCGCACGCCGAGCGCCGCGAGCACTCCGGCGGGTGCGGGACGCGGCGCCACGATCAGCGCAGGGAACTCGAGCTCGATACGCGCATCGCGTCGCGTCGCGACGAGGCGGCCGCTCCGAGTGTCGAACGCGATGGGCTCGCCCTCCGTTGCGCGGCCGAGCTCCCAGAGCGCGTGCGCCGACGCGAGCGTCGCGTGGCCGCACAGTTCGACCTCCACCGTGGGCGTGCACCAGCGCAGGCTCCACACTCCGCCGCCGAGCGGTCGCAGGAAGGCGGTCTCGGGCAGGTTCATCTCGGCGGCGACCGCCTGCAACCACACGTCGTCGCGCTCGTCGTCGAGCACCACGACCGCGGCGGGATTGCCGCGCAGCGCGGCATCGGTGAAGGCGTCGACGTGGAAGAACGGAGCAACCATGCCGTGATTTTGGTCGCCGGCGCGTCGGGATCAGTCGGAATTACTCGATCACTGCCAGCACGTCGCCGGTTCCCACCGACTGACCGGTGCTGACGCGCAGCTCCGACACGGTGCCCTCGGTGTCGGCGACGATGTTGTTCTCCATCTTCATCGCCTCGAGCACCAGCAAGGTCTGGCCGAGCTCCACGCTGTCGCCCTGGGCTACGAGCACCTTCACGATGGTGCCCTGCATCGGCGCGGCGATCGTGCCCGATCCGCCCCCGTGACCGCTCGATGCGCGTGCGGCGGTGGCGCGCTTGCGCTGACCGTTGCCGCCGCCTGCCGCCACCGTCATCGCGCCTTCCGGCACCCACACTTTCACCGAGAACCGCTTGCCGTTCACCTCGACGGGCATCGCCCGCTCCACGAGCGGCCCGCGATCGGCGTCGGCCTCGCTCGTTGCGCCCGCCTCGGCCGGCGCGTCGTCGCCGGCGAACTCTGTGGCGTCGAACGCGTCCTCGACCCACTTCGTCGAATGCTCCACCGCGGCGAAGTCGGGGTGGCCGATCAGCACCTTGTGGGCGGGGATCGTGGTGTGGATGCCGCTGATCTCGAACTCGCCGAGTGCGCGCAGCATGCGTGCGATCGCCTTGTCGCGATCGGGTGCCCACACCACGAGCTTGCCGACGAGGTTGTCGTAGAACTGTGAGATCTCGTCGCCGGCTTCGTAGCCGCCGTCCCAGCGCACGCCCGGACCCGACGGCACCCGCAACGTGCGGATCGGTCCCGGCGACGGCAGGAAGCCCTTGCCCGCGTTCTCGGCGTTGATGCGCGCCTCGATGGAGTGGCCGCGCTGCGCGACTTGATCTTGGCTGATCGGGATCGGTCGGCCGGCTGCGATCTCGAGCTGCCATGCCACGAGGTCGAAGCCAGTGACCTCTTCGGTGACGCAGTGCTCCACCTGGAGGCGCGTGTTCATCTCGAGGAAGAAGAAGTCGCCGTCCTGGTAGAGCATCTCGATGGTGCCGGCACCCACGTAGCCGCACGCGAGCGCCACCTTCACGCCGGCCTCGTACATCGCGGCGCGGGTGGCGTCGGAGATCGCGGGTGCGGGCGCCTCTTCGACGAGTTTCTGGTGGCGACGCTGAGTGGAGCAGTCGCGGTCGCCGATGCACACGCCGGCGCCATGCGTGTCGCAGAAGACCTGCAGCTCTACGTGGCGAGGCTTGGTGAGGTAGCGCTCCATGTAGCACTCGGAACGCCCGAAGTAGGCCTGGGCCTCGCGCTGCGCGCTTTCGAGCGCGGCCGCCGCCGACGCCGCGTCGGGCACCACCTTCATGCCTCGACCGCCACCTCCGTACGCGGCCTTGATCGCGATCGGGTAGCCGTACTCCTCACCGAACGCGTGGATCTCGGCCACCTCGGTGATCGGCGTGGTGGTGCCGGGAACCGACTCCACTTGGGCCTGTGCCGCCGCGATCCGCGACGAGATCTTGTCGCCCATCACCTCGATCGCTTCGGGCGGCGGTCCGATCCAGGTGACGCCGGCCGCGCTCACGGCTCGCGCGAAGTCGGCGTTCTCGGAGAAGAAGCCGTAACCGGGGTGCACTGCGTCGGCGCCCGACGCGGCGATGGCGCCGAGAATCGCCTCGGTGTTGAGGTAGCTCTCGGCCGCGGTCTGGCCGCCGAGCGCGTAGGCCTCGTCGGCGAAGCGAACGTGCAGCGCGTTGCGGTCGAGATCGGAGTAGACGGCGACGGTCGCGATGCCGAGCTCGCGGCATGTCCGCATGACGCGCACCGCGATCTCGCCGCGGTTCGCGATCAACACCTTGGTAATCGGTTTGGGCACGATTTCGTATCCTAAGAGGGTCATGGGGCCGGACGCCGAGCCAAGCGACGCCGAGCCGCGGCAAACGAATGGTGGCACGCGGTTCGCTGTCGCCGAGTGGTTCGCGGAGATCGACTCCACGAACCGCTATCTCGCGGATGCCGCGCGGGCCAGCGCACTCGACGGTCGAGTCGCGGTTGCCGACGTCCAGCACGCCGGGCGCGGCCGTCTCGACCGAGAGTGGACGGCGTCGCCGGGGTCGTCACTCCTCGTGTCGGTGCTCGTGCGGCCGAACCTTCCGCGCGAGATGTTCACGTGGCTCACCGGAGCCGCCGGGCTCGCCGCCGTGGAAACCGTCACGAGCTGCTGCGATCTGCCGGCCCGCACCAAGTGGCCCAACGACGTCGTGCTCGATCGCGGACCAATGCCGGGCAAGCTGGCGGGGGTGCTCGCCGAGGCCGTGGGCGACGCGGTGGTGATCGGCATGGGGCTCAACGTCGCGTGGGACGTAGTGCCCGACGAGCTGACCGGGATCGCGACGGCTGTGTCGCTCGCGGGCGGGCGCGTCGTGGATCGGGAGGTGCTGCTGGCCGAATGGCTCCAGCGCTTCGATCGTCATCTCGGTTGGCTCGAGCGCGATCCCGCAGGCGGATCGGCCCACATCGCGCGATTGCTGCGCGGGCGCTCGGCCACGCTGGGACGTCACGTGCGTGCCGAGCTCCCCAGCGGATCGATCGAGGGGATCGCCGCCGACATCGACGCGCAGGGCGCGCTGGTGATGGAACGGCCGGATGGCACCCGCGTGACCGTCGGCGCCGGTGACGTCATCCACCTGCGCTAAGTGCGTCGTGTG
>DASXZO010000117.1:0-19336 GCA_036501845.1 Acidimicrobiia bacterium
GTCCCCACCCGGTCCATCGGGAATGTCAATCCTGGCCACGACGTCCATCGTGCGCTCGGCCGTGCTCCTGGTGCAAGATCACGACCCGCCGAGCGACACAAGCCACCGACGACCCAACGCGTTCGCGGAGCGAGGGAAGCCCCGCCGGGCCGTGAGCGAAGCGAACAAGATGCAAGACCAGCCGAGCGACAACAAGCCACCGACTACCCAACGCGTTCGCGGAGCGAGGGAAGCCCCGCCGGGCCGTGAGCGAAGCGAACAAGAGGCAAGAAATGCGTGAGCACAGGTACTCGTTTGAGATGCCCCATTCGACCGCTCGGGTGTGGGCGCTGTTCCAGGACTACGACCGCTGGACCGACTACGCACCGATGGTGAAGCGCGTCGACGTGCTGTATCCCGGCGACGAGCACCACAACGGGCGGCTCCGGCGCGTCATCTACAAGATGCCGCTCGGCCGTGAGGGCTCGGCGCTCGAGCTCGTCACCGACGTCGACGAGGGCCGCGGCTACACGTACACGATGATCAGCAACACGCCCGGCAACGACCAGATCGGTCACGTGCGCCTCGACCCGATCGGGCCCAACCGCACCAAGTTCTCCTTCGACGAGCGTTACAACGTGGTGAAGGCACCGTGGAAGTGGTTCGAGGGCCCGATCTACAAGTTCATCAACAAGAACAACGAGGACTCGATGCGCCGCGCGAGCGACTGGCTCAGCGCGCATCCCGAATACCGCGCCGACCTCATCGAAGGCACCTGAGAGCCGTCCTCCCCGCCCAACTGGATTCCTAGCGCTGCCGCACGCATGGTGCCATAATTCCCAACCGTTGCGCGGCGGTGCTGGGACGCCGGTTCGCAGCGCAAGGCGGATCCAAGGAGCGGGAGTGACCAACGCATGGCAGCGCCGCGCGGCGCTGATCGTCGTCGCGGTGGGCATGGTCGGCGCAAGCACGGGTGGGGCGATCGCGGCCGGGCCGGCTTCGGCGGCAACCGGGTCGGTGACGCCGGCCGTCGCACCGGCCAACGACAACTTCGCCGCGGCCCAAGTGTTGCCGGGCACCGCGAGCGGATCGGTCACCGGCTCGAACGTCGATGCAACTTCGGAGCCGCAGGAACCTTCGAATGCCGGCAACCCCGCAACCTCGTCGATCTGGTATCGCTACACGGCGACCGCCACGCGCAGCGTGATCTTCCGCACGTGTGGGAGCAACTTCGACACAGTTCTCGGCGTGTACACGGGTACGAAGGTGGCGTCGCTGAAACGGATCACGTCGAACGACGACCTGTGTGGTTTGCAGAGCGAGGTGATGTTCACCGCGACTGCGGGCGTGGCGTACTCGATCGTGGTCGACACGGCCACCTTTGCCACGGGCACGGTCGCATTGTCGTGGGGACCGCCGCCTGCAAACGACATGTTCGCCAAGCCGACGATCCTCACCGGCGGCCTCGGCAGCGTCAGCGGCGACAACTTCGGCGCGACTTCCGAGGCGGGCGAACCCGTGCACGCGGGCGTGTCGAACAAGGAATCGGTGTGGTTCCGGTACACGCCGAACGTGTCGGGGACTTTGTCGGTGGACACGTGCGGGAGCAGTTTCGACACCGTGCTCGCGCTCTACACCGGCAGCGTGCTGAAGACGCTTACCCCGCTTGTCTCGAACGATGACTCGTGCGGTAATCAGAGCAGCGTGACCACCGCGGTGAAGAGCGGGGTCGCGGTGCAGATCGCAGTCGCGTCGTACGACAAGGATAATTTCGGTCCGTACACGCTGCATTGGACGCTGCCCGGCGCGGGTGGCATACCCGGCCGGCCGACAGTGACAACCGTGGCCGGTGGCGACAAGTGGGCTGCGATCCAATTCTCGCCGTTCCCCAGCGGTGGTGCCGCCACCAGCTATACGGTGACTGCCACTCCTGGCGGCGCGACCACAGTGGTGCCGGCCGGAGCTCCGGTCGGCGTGATCACCGGACTCAACGACGCGACCCTGTACCACTTCTCGGTTGTCGCCGCGAACGCTTCGGGGAAGAGCGCAGCATCGGCACCATCGAGTCCGTTCACTCCCGTCGCCGGACCGATCACCGTGACCACGCCGTGGTCGACAAACGGGTACGCGCTCATTGCCAAGGCCGCCGGAATCGTCGGGCAGGCACCCACCGACTTTCAGCGAACGAGCGTCGGCTCTCTCGTGGTGTCCGAGGGAATCACTACGACATCACCGATCACCCCGAGCGCGATCGACAACACCGGATCGATTGACGTGACCACAACGTGGGCAAGTGCGGACCAGCCAACGCTCGCGAGCTTTTGTCGGAGGTTCGCACTGATGCCGAGTGCTGCCCAGAAGGCGGCGGCCCAAGTGCTGGCCCTGGTGATCACACTCAAGGGAGCGTGACGCTGCGCTCACGGCGCTTCCGATCCGCAGGCGTCTACCGTGAGCGCCGATGAGCGTGCAGCGAGCCGTGTCGCCGATCGACGGCAGTGTGGTCGCCGAACGGTCCACCGCCGATGCGGCCGCGATCGACCGCCTGCTGCGGCGAGCGCACGACGCGCGCCGCGAGTGGAGCGCGACGGCGATCGGTGAACGCGCCGCCGTCGTCGAACGTGCCGTGCAGTGGTGTCTCGACCATGTCGACGACCTCGCGCTCGAGATCACGCTGCAAATGGGCCGCCCGATCACGCAGTCGCCGGCCGAGATCGCCCGCGGGTTCCAGGAACGGGCGCGCCACATGGCTGCGATCGCTGCTACCGAGCTCGCCGACATCGCCGCGCCTGCTACTGACGGTTTCGTGCGCTACATCCGCCGCGACCCGGTGGGCACCGTGCTCGTGGTGGCGCCGTGGAACTATCCGTACCTCACCGCGGTCAACATCGTGATTCCGGCGCTCCTCGCCGGCAACACAGTGGTGCTCAAGCACTCCACGCAAACATTGCTGTGCGCCGAGCGCTACGAAGAGGCGTTTCGCGCCGCTGGGCTGCCTCGTGGCGTGCTGCAGCACGTGCACGCCACGCATGACGACATCGCCCGGATGATCGCCAATCCACGCGTCGACTTCGTTGCGTTCACCGGTTCTGTGGGCGGCGGCCACGCCATCGAGCAGGCCGCGAGCACACGTTTCATCGGCACCGGGCTCGAGCTCGGCGGCAAGGACCCCGCGTACGTGCGGGCCGACTGCGACCTCGCGTTCAGTGTGGCCGAACTCGTCGACGGCTCGTTCTTCAACTCGGGCCAGTCGTGCTGCGGCATCGAACGCATCTACGTGCACCGTGACGTGTACGGCGAGTTCGTCGAGCAGTTCACGGCGCTGACGACGGACTACGTACTCGGCGACCCGCGCGACACCACCACCACGATCGGGCCGATGGTCAACGCCGCCGCGGCCGACACCGTGCGCGGCCAGATCGCCGAGGCGCTCGACGCCGGCGCCACCGCATGCACGAGCGAGACCGACTTCGCCGCGTCGGAACCAGGCTCGCCCTACCTCGGCCCGACGGTGCTCGTCGACGTCGACCATTCGATGCGCGTGATGCGCGAGGAATCGTTCGGTCCCGTGATCGGCATCATGGCTGTCGACGGCGACGACGAGGCGGTGGCGTTGATGAACGACTCCGACTACGGCCTCACCGCGTCGATCTGGACCACCGACCTCGACGCCGCGCAAGCGATCGGCCGGCGGGTCGAGACCGGCACCGTGTACGCGAATCGCTG
The DNA here is from genome assembly GCA_036501845.1 of Acidimicrobiia bacterium. Classification (GTDB taxonomy): domain Bacteria; phylum Actinomycetota; class Acidimicrobiia; order IMCC26256; family PALSA-610; genus JBBREP01. The sequence goes on from DASXZO010000117.1 coordinate 3,703, forward strand.
CGACTACGTCGATCCCGCGCTCGCATGGACCGGCGTGAAGGACACCGGTCACGGTTGCACGCTCTCACCGCTCGGCTTCGACGCGATCACCCGCCCGAAGTCGTTCCACCTGCGCGCCCGCTGACGCGCCGTTCAGGCGCGTGGTTCAGGCGCGGGGCTCAGACGACGCGACCGAGGAACGCGGCGAGCTCGTCGGCGGAGCTGGCACCGGCCGGCACCTGCTGCTGCGGACCGAACGGGTCGACGCGATCGCCGCTTCAAGAGGTTGCGTACTCACTTCTTCTCCTTCATGGGCCGCATCGGAAGGGGAAAATAGTTCAGCGTCATGAATAACGAGCCGGTCCGCTGCGGGCCTCGCCGTGGTGCGCGACGGCGTCGGCCAGATCAGTGAGCAGATCGTCGACGCGCGCGCCGTGGGCGGGCGACACCATGAGGTGGAGCGAGCGGGGCGCGTGGTTGCGGTTGAGGTGCCAACCCTTGTCGTCCATCGCGTCGCCGACCGCGTAGGCATCCACACCGTCGCCTTCGAAGCACAGCACCGGGCCGACGGGGTCGCCGACAATCCGCAAGCCGTCGATCGACTCGATACCGGCGCGCAACGTTGTATAGGTATTGCGCAGCCCGCGCACGATCTCACAGAAACCGACTTCGCCGAGATAGTTGAGGACGGCCCACGCAACCGCGATCGGGGCCGCGGGGCGCGCGCCGGCCATCGCCGGCGAGCCGTAAATACCCGAGGGCCACTGGTCGTAGAGGAACACTTGATGGCCGAACCAGTCGGCGTCGCGATGCAGCACGAGCGACGCGCCCTTCGGGATGTAGCCGTACTTGTGCACGTCGGCCGACATCTCGGTCACACCGGGCACGCGAAAGTCCCAGGGCGGCACGTCGTCGCCGAGCCGTTCGAGGAACGGCAGTACGAAACCACCGATACACGCGTCGACGTGGCAGCCGATGCCGTGGTTCGCCGCGAGCGCGGCGAGTTCGGGTACCGGGTCCATGATGCCATAGGGATACGAGAACGCCGACGCGACCACCACCGCCGTGGCATCCGTGACGAGCGCGCGCGCAGCATCGACATCGGCGCGGTAGTGGACGTCGAGCGGCACCGGAACGACGTCCATCTCGAAGTAGTGCGCCGCCTTCGCGTAGGCCGGGTGCGCCGACACAGGTGCAAGGATCTGCGCACGCCGCACTCCCCTTGCCTTGGCCCGCTCGCGCTGCACGAGCATCGACATCAAAATCGATTCGGTGCCGCCACCGGTCATCGCGCCGCCACCACCGTCAGGCACATGCACGAGCGACGACACCGCGTCGATCACTTCACGTTCGGTTGCCGCGAGCTCGACGAACTTGAAGGGGTTCAACGCGTTGCCGAACAGATAGCGGCGGTTCACCTGTTCGATCAGTGCTTCGAGGTCGTCGCGTCCCGACGGGTACACGAGCCCGAACAGCTTTGCGGCGTGCACGTCGGGGTCGAGCGCGCTGCGCCGCTCGAGCTCACCGACCACATCGGCGGCGGACTTTCCGTGCTCGGGGAATGCGCTAGTCATGCGTCGCCCTCCATGTGGAACGTGAACATCTTCGCCGCGTCGATACGTGCGAACACCGGTCCGGAGTCGAGGAAGATCTCCCATTCGGGGCCGTAGCGCGGCACGTAGATCGCGAGCAGCGCGGCACGGAAGTCGTGGTGCTCGGCGTTCGCGACGTCGATGAACGCGGCGCGGCCGTGCACCGTCACCGCGAGTTCCTCACCCGGCAGGTGCGTTGCACTCACATTCGGGTTGCGGCGGATGTGCCGGAAGCGCACCGACTCGGGCGACGACCCGAAATAGAACGCGCCGCGGAAGAAGACGCCGTCGACCGGCCCGACGAACGGCCGACCATCGGCCGACACCGTCGCCAGCGCGAGCAGGCACATCCCCTGCAGGCGCGCGCACACCTCGGGCGCGGAGAGCCGATGCTCAGTGGTGATGATGCTGCGCAGGTGCGGACCAGCCGCGGCATCGCTCGCATCGAGCGATGCTTGCAACTGGGTCAGGTCGTCGGCCGTCTCATGCACGTATCAGTGGCTACCCCATGAGCGCGCTACGCACGAACTTGCCGACAGCCTCGGTTTCGGTGAGGAAGCCGTCGTGGCCGTCGACCGACGCGATCACCTCCACGCCGGGCCGCCCCGGCAGCATCTCGGCGAGCTCGCGCTGGAGGCGCAGCGGGTAGAGGCGATCGGTGCTGATGCCGGCCACGAACGTCTCGGCCGTCACTGCGCGCAGCGCTTCGGCGACACCCCCGCGGTCGCGGCCGACGTCATGATGATTCATCGCCGTCGACAGCACCAGATAGCTGTTCGCGTCGAAGCGACCGAGCAGCTTGTCGCCGTGGTGTTGGAGGTAGCTCTCGATCGCGTAGCGGCCCCCGCGCAGAGGGTCCTCGCCATCCTGTGGCTTGCGATGGAAGCGACGATGGAACTCCAGCTCGCTGCGATAGGAGATCTGCCCGAACTCCCGTGCGATGCGCAGACCGTCGTCGGGGCCGCGTTCACCGTCGTAATAGTCGCCGCCGCGGAAGTTCGGGTCGACCACGATGGCGCGGTTCTGCGTGGACGACACACCGATCTGCTCCGCGGTCGCGTAGGCGCCGACCGCGACGATCACCGCTTTGCCCACGCGTTCCGGTGCACCGGTGGCCCACTCGAGCACACGCATGCCGCCCATCGACCCGCCCACCACCGCGGCCCAGCGTTCGATGCCGAGCGCGTCGGCGAGCGCGGTTTCCAGCGCCACCTGGTCGCGCGGCGTGATCCAAGGAAAGCGGCTGCCGTAGGGAAGGCCATCGGGCGCGAGCGACGACGGGCCGGTGGTCCCCTGGCAGCCGCCGAGCACGTTCGGGCACACCACGAACCACGAGTCGGTGTCGATCGCCTCGCCCGCGCCGATCAGCGGGTGCCACCATCCCTCTTGCGGGTGCGCGATGCCGGCCGGGCCGTGCGCATGGCTGTCGCCGGTGAGCGCGTGCTCGACGAGCACCGCGTTCGATCGCGACGCATCGAGCGTTCCCCACGTCTCGTAGGCAACCGTGATCGGCCCGAGCCGCTCACCCGCTTCGAGCGCGAGCGGCTCGTCGTCGTGGACCACGACGAACTGGCGGTGACCCGCGGGATCACCGTCGAGCCACGCGCCGGTGGTGGCGCGGCGATAGGCGAAGGTCATGTTGTGCCGATCGGCGTTGGCCTCACGCGCCCTTGGCGGCGCGGAAGCCCGCATCGAGGTCGGCGACGATGTCCTGTACCGACTCGATGCCGATGCAGAGCCGCACGAGGTCGGGCGACACACCCGCGCTCGTCTGCTCGACCTCCGAAAGCTGGCTGTGCGTGGTGCTCGCGGGATGGATCGCGAGGCTGCGCACGTCGCCCACGTTGGCAAGGTGGCTGAACAGCTCGAGCCCTTCGATGAAGCGCTTGCCGGCCTCCATACCGCCCTTGATGCCGAACGCCATGATGGCGCCCGGGCCGTTGGGCAGGTATTCACGCCGCCGCTGGTGCCACGGACTCGAATCGAGACCGGGGAACTTCACCCAGCTGACCTCGTCGCGCGACTCGAGGAACTCGGCCACGATCTGCGCGTTGGCGCAGTGCCGCTCCATCCGCAGGCTCAGTGTCTCGAGGCCTTGGATCATGAGGAACGCGTTGAACGGCGAGATCGCCGCGCCGATGTCGCGCAGGTATTGCAGCCGCGCCTTCAGGATGTAGCGCGCCGGCCACAACGGTTCGGGAAGTTGCGAGAAGACGAGACCGTGGTAGCTCGGGTCGGGCTCGGTGAAGTTGGCGAAGCGGCCGCTGCCCTCGTAGTCGAAGTGCCCACCGTCGACGATGATGCCGCCGATCGACGTGCCGTGCCCGCCGATGAACTTCGTCGCCGAGTGGATCACGATGTCGGCGCCGTATTGGAGCGGAGTGCACAGGTAGGGCGTCGCGACCGTGTTGTCGATCACGAGCGGGATGCCGTCCTTGTGCGCGATCTCGGACACGCCGCCGAAGTCGAGCACGTCGCCCTTCGGATTGCCGATCGTCTCGCCGTAGAACGCGCGAGTGTTCGGGCGAATCGCGGCCTTCCACGCCTTCAGATCGTCGGGGTCGTCGACGAAGGTGACCTCGACGCCGAGCTTCGGCAGCGTGTAGTGCAACAGGTTGTAGGTGCCCCCGTAGAGCGACGCGCTCGACACGATGTGCCCGCCGTTCTCAGCGAGGTTGAGCAGCGCGATCGTCTCGGCCGCTTGTCCACTCGCCGTGGCCAAGGCACCGACGCCGCCTTCGAGCGCCGCGACACGCTCCTCGAACACCGCCTGCGTGGGGTTCATGATGCGCGTGTAGATGTTGCCGAGTTCCTGCAGCGCGAACAGGTTGGCGGCGTGCTCGGTGTCGCGAAACACGTAGCTCGTGGTCTGGTAGATCGGCACCGCTCGCGCGTTCGTGGCGGAATCGGGCTGCGCGCCCGCGTGCACCTGTCGGGTCTCGAAACCCCAGTCAGCCATGGTGATCGTCCTTCCTTGCGCCGCGTCGACGCGCTGCACGTGTATCGACCGAGGCTACGGCCGCGCTTCGTACATCCCAACTCTGTTGGTCGACTACGTACCGGGCGTAGGTTCAGTTCATGGCGCAGCCGAAGGTCACACACGACCTCGACGATGCGCGCGCGTGGATCGGTGCGCATTGGAACCCGGAGCTCTCGCTCGCCGAGTGGCGCGGCCTGCTCGTGGATTCAGGTTGGGGTTGCCCGGCGTGGCCGCGTGAGTGGTTCGGACGCGGGCTGTCGCAGGGCGAGGCAACCGCGGTGGGCGACGAGCTCGCGCGCGCCGGCGCGGTGGGAGTGGCCACTGGCGTCGGTATGTCGCTTGCCGCGCCGACGATCCTTGCCCACGGCTCTGACGACCTGAAACGCCGCCTGCTGCGCCCACTCGCCACCGGTGCGCACAAATGGTGCCAGCTGTTCAGCGAGCCCGGCAGCGGTTCCGATCTCGCGAGCCTGTCGACGCGCGCCGAGCGCGACGGCGATGAATGGGTCGTAAACGGGCAGAAGGTGTGGAACTCGGGCGCGCAGCGCGCGCAGTGGGGCTTGCTGCTCGCGCGCACCGACTTGACGGTGCCGAAGCACCAGGGCATCACGTGTTTCGCGCTGGCGATGGACCAGCCCGGCCTCGAGGTGCGACCGCTCCGTCAGATGAACGGCTACGCGTCGTTCAACGAAGTGTTTCTCTCCGATGCTCGGGTGGCCGGCGCCGACATGATCGGCGAGCCCGGCGCGGGATGGACCGTCGCGCTCACCACGCTCGCGCACGAACGTTCACTCGCGGCGTCGATCGGTGCGGCACTGCGCGTGCTCTCGGGTACCGGCCGCGCCGCGCGTGAAGCCGCCGACGAGGCTGCCGAGTACTGGAAGACTTACGAGTGGTATCCGCAGCGCGCGGGCCGGCCCGAGCTCGTCGCCGCGGAACTGGGGCGGCGCGCCGTCGCCGACGACCCTCGGTTGCGCCAACACGCAGCGCGCGTCGAACTGATCACTCGCACCGCTCGATGGAACGCGCAGCGTGCGCAGGCGGCGCGCGCCGCCGGCCGTCCGCCCGGGCCGGAAGGCTCGATCGCCAAGCTGCTGTCGAGCGAGATCGCCCGCACGAGCGCTCGAGCCCATTCCGCGATCGCCGGCGCCGACGCCATGCTCACCGGGCCCGAGTCGGCCGTCGACGGCGTGATCGCCGAGATCCTCGTGTCGGTGCCCGCCCAGTCGATCGCCGGCGGCACCGACGAGATCCAGCGCAACATCCTCGGCGAGCGCGTGCTGGGCCTCCCCCGCGAGCCCCACCCCAACACCCCCGCGCCGTTGTCCCACAAATAGTGGACTTGTCGACTGTTTGTGGGACCACGGGCGCGCTTGCGCGGCGTGACGGCGGCGCGAGAGGTTCTCGGCATGAGAGACCTTCCCGATGCACCGTTCGGTGGCTGGACGCCGCCCGACTACACCGTCGACGCCGACGGCAAGGTGGTGGGCGCGCAGCCGGGCACACCGAACAACTGGGGTCGCTTCGGCGCCCTCGATCAGATCGGCACCGCCAACTTGTGCACGCCCGAACGCGTCGCTGCCGCGGCGCGCCTCGTGCGCACCGGCAAGCGGTTCACGCTCGGCCTCCCGATCGGGCGGCCCACACCCGGCGGCTACCGCGCCGAGCCGTTGCACATGTACCGGTTCGCGGCGGGTGACGGTGTGCTCGGAGGCGGCCTGGGCGGCCGCAGCTTCCAGACCTCCGACGACTACATCGTGATGGCGTTGCAGGCGTCGACGCAGGTGGACGGGTTCGGTCATGTCGGCGGTGACCACACGCTGTACAACGGATTCTGGGCCGGACTCGTGACCGCGGCTGCGGGTGCGCGCCGGCTCGGCATGCACAAGCTCGCCGCGCAGGGCATCGTGGGCCGCGGCGTGTTGCTCGACGTGGCGCGTCACCTCGGCGTCGACCGCATCGACGGCGGCTTCGGCATCGGCGCAGACGAGCTCGAAGGCACCGCGCGCGCCCAGGGCGTGGAGGTCGCACCGGGCGACATCGTGCTCGTGCGGACCGGGCAGGTGGGATGGAAGACCGAGCAGGCGCCGGGCAGCGAAGCCGCCAACACGCGCAGCGAACCCGGCATCTCAGTGCGGGCGATCCCTTGGCTCGCCGACCACGACGTGACGATGGTCGCCATCGACACCGCGGCCTGCGAGGTGGTGCCGCCCGAACCCGACGTGCCGTTCCTCACGTTCCATGTGGCCGCGCTGCGTGACCTGGGCCTGCTCATCGGCGAGCTGTTCGACCTCGACGAGCTCGCCGACGATTGCGCCGCCGACGGCGTGTGGGAAGGAATGTTTGTAGCGTCGCCGATGCCCGTGGTGGGCGCGAGCGGTTCGCCCATCAACCCAATCGTGATGAAGTAGAGGCCATGACACTCGAAGGTGAATACGAACCAAGCCCGTGGGACTGGGTGAGCAAGCAGGTCGAGGAGTTCGAGGCGAGCGGCGGCAAGGAAGGCAACGAGCTCCAGGGCAAGCCGATCGTGGTCCTGTCGACGACCGGCCGCAAGACCGCCAAGGTGCGCAAGTCGGCGCTGATGCGCGTGGAGCACGACGGCGAGTACGCGGTGGTCGCGTCGATGGGCGGTGCGCCGCAACATCCGGTGTGGTACCTCAACCTGCTCGACGACCCGCATGTGACGCTGCAGGACGGCGACAAGGTGATGGACCTGCGCGCCCGCACCGCTACGCCCGACGAGAAGAAGGTGTGGTGGCCGATCTGCGTCGAGGCCTGGCCGGCCTACGACGAGTACCAGACCAAGACCACGCGTGACATCCCCGTGGTGCTCTTCGACAAGGCGTGAGCGGGTCGGAGCCGGCGATGCAACCTGTGGACGTGGCGGCCGCGTACTTCGACGCGGTGCGCGCGCGTGACGCCGACGCGCTACGCGCGCTCTTCGCGCCCGACGCCGAGCTGGTCACCGCGACCGGCACACTTCACGGCGCCGACGCAATCGCCGGCTACTACGCGCAACTCGCGTTCGCGATCGAGCCCCAACCCACGCTCGGGCCATTCATCGTCGCCGGCGAACGCGTCGCCGTGGAAATCGACCTCGCCACCACGATCGGGCCGATGCAGGTGGCCGACGTGTTCACAATCGTGGACGGCCGCATCACCCGGCTCGCCATCTACGGCGTCGGCAACCTGCAGAGCACCGGTCACTAACGTCACAACGCTCGCGACAACGGCCGGATACGGCGCTCATGCACGCGACAATTGCGTGTGAGCACATCGTGGGGGCCTTCAGCGATGAGCGAACCGGCGACTGCGGTCGCGGTTCGCCGGATGTGTTGCGGCGCGCCGCGCTCTGCGCCGGCGCGTGCATCGTGGCAGGTGTGGCCGTCGTGCTCGCAGTCACCAACACCGTGTCGTTGGTGGAGCACAACGAGCGCACCGGTCCGAATCCACAGACGGCCGCCGAGCTGGCGGTGGCGTTCGCGGCCGTCGCGATCGCGTGGTTCGTCTATGAGCTGCAGCGTCTCGCGCAAGCGCTGCGAGTGCGGCGTCTCCTCAGGGTGGAGCCGTGGTCCACACCGCTCGCCGTCACGTCGACGTCGTCGACGGACGCGGCGCGAAGCGCGAACCACGTGTTCCACCAGCTTCACCCGATCGTGGTCGCCGGCCCCCACGGCCCTGAGGTGCTCGCCGGCCGGCGCGACGTGCATCGCGCGGTAGGCGCGCACGTGCGTGTGGCCGGCACCGAACGCGGCCTCGCCGCGATGACCGACACCACCGGCACGCACATATGGATCATGCGGCGCGCCGGCACCACGAGCGCCGCGGTGACCCCGACGGCGCCGGCCGAGGAAACGGCAAGCACGCTCGCGCGCCGAGCCATGCGCAGCTACGCGACCCATGCACTGCTGTTCATCATCGGCGGCAGCCTTATCATCGTTGCGTCGGCCCGTTTGCTCGTGGGCGCATCAGCTCACACCACCTGGTTGCGCCAACACGGCACGAGGGCCAACGCGGTCGTGAGTGCCACCCAATACCAGTGCTACCGCTGCGACACATACGTGCAGTTCACGTACTTCTACAACGGCAAGTCCTACACGGCGCGCGTCGAGCCCACCGGCGACTACCACGTGGGTGACTCCGAGGTGGTGTTCTTCGACCCTCACCATCCCAGCGATGCTGTGACCGCATTCGCGGCCGAGTCCAACGTCGACGACCCCGGAATCTGGGCTCTCTTCGCTGGGGGATTCCTCGCGGTGCTCGGCCTCATCGGCCTGTGGCGGGTGGAGCGACGCCATCGCGACTTACTGCACGCGTCGTGGAGTACGTGTGAATGGACACTCGTACACACGCCTCGCCGTCGCGGCGACGTGGCGGTGGTGCGGATCGAGCACGACGGCGGCAACAGCGAGCTGGTCAGGCTCGCACCCGCACTCGTACGGCCGCATCACCTGGGCCTGCGCTGCTCAGGCTTCGCGGCCGAACGCAACGATCGTCGCTGCAAGCGCGTCTTGCTCACCTACGAAGGCCCCACGCCCCACGTAATCGACGCGATTCGCCCCACCACCGATGCAGCCCGAGCGCGACTGGAACGACTGGCAGCAAGCCCGTCCACGGCCCGGCGCGTCCCCAACGCAAATGGCCTCGGCGTCAAAGTCAAAGCCTTCTTGCGCGTCTAGGCGTCTAGGCGTCGAGCGACGTGCGCACGCGCGGTAGCACTGCGTCGCCGAGCGCTGTGATCTGCTCACGCGCCGCCCCGACGCTCACACCGGGCACGTGGCAACGCAAGTTCAACGCATCGGCTCCGCTTGCGCGCATCACGTCGACGAGCCGTTCGGCCACCGCGCTCGCATCGCGATCGGACACCATCTCGTCGGCGCCCCAGTGCACGCTCGCGCGTTCCGACGCGTAGCTGCGGTAGACGCCGACCTGGCGCGCCACCTCGGTGTCAGGCCGCGCACCGAGCCACGCCCGGCGGATCAGCACGACGGAACCAAAGCCGCCGGCCTCGCGGTACGCGTCGGTGAGCATGCGGCAGCGGTCGGGCGTGGCGAGCGAGTCGAACAGCAGACCGCTCCCCACACGCGCGGCCCGCCGCGCGGCAGTAGCGCTCGACGCCGCGCTGAGCAGCGGGATCGGATCGGTCACGCAGCGTGCGATCGCCACGTCGGCCGTCAACGGACCGGTCGCTTCACCGCGCAGGGTCACGGCGAGCTCCTCGAGCGCGCGAGCGAACCGTGCACCGAGTTCGTGCATGTCGAGCCCCATCACTTCGAAGTCGACCGCGAGCGCACCTGCGGCGACGCCGATGCCGAGGCGCTCGGGATGGCGCGCCGCGAGCCACGCGGCCTCTTCGGCCACGAGCGCGGTGGGCCGCAGCGTGAGCAGCAGCGGGCACGGCGCGGCCCAGCCACGCGGCATCGCGTCGAGCAGGAAGCCTGCGACCTGCAACGGGTTCGGCATGTAGCCGGCGAAACCGGCGTGATGCTCGCTCGTCATCACGCCGTCGAAACCGTGCTCCACCGCAAGCACCGCCTGGGCCCGAAGCTCGGCGATCTTCGCCACTGCGTCGAGATCGTCGTGCGGGTAGCTCCGGAACGACACCGAACCCGCTCCGAACGGCACGCCGCGCACGCTTTCCCCCGGATCCATGCCTACTCCCTCCCGTGTGCACGTGCGCATCGCGAAAGTGAGATCTTCGCCGACCCTGCTCGGTAGAGTCGAGCGCCGATGGCACAGACCGACGGGGCCGGCGGCGTGGTCGGGGTGGTGTTCGGCGGCCCTTCGCCCGAGCACGACATCAGCATTCTCACCGGCCTGCAGGCCGCGCGTGCGCTGGCGTCCGACGGCGTCGACGTGTGCTGCCTCTACTGGAAGAAGAATGCCGAGTGGCTGCGCGTGCCCGTCGACGCCGAGGCGAAGGACTTCCTCGAGCCGGAGCCGAAGGGCGCAGTACACGTGGAGCTCCGCGTGCCCGGCGGCTTTGTCGAACCGCGCCGCATGAGAGCCAGCGCGATCGAGCTCGACTCGGTGCTCAATTGCTGCCACGGAGGACCCGGCGAGGACGGCACGCTCACCGGCCTGCTCGCGCTCGCCGGACTTGCCGTGAGCGGCCCGCGCCCACAAGCGAGCGCGCTGATGATGGACAAGCTCGCCGCCGCCGGCACCGCCGCGGCCGCGGGCGTGCCCACCATCGCCACTTCGCTCGTGCCGCTCAAGGGTGACGGCGCCGCGGTGCTCGCATCGTTGCCTCCCACGCCTTGGGTGGTGAAGCCGCGCTTCGGCGGTTCGTCGCTCGGCGTGGAGGCCGGAGTGGACGACCTCGACACCGCACGCGCACTCGCGCGGCGAGGCGTCGGCCGTGCGGGAATGCTCATCCAACCGTTGCTCGAAGGCTGGCGCGACGTGAACATCGCGGTGCGCACGTATCCCGAGCTCCAGCTCAGCGAGATCGAGCGCCCCCTGCGCGACGAGTCGACGATCTACGGCTACCACGACAAGTACCTCGCCGGCGGTGGCGGCGCGGGCATGGACTCGGCACCGCGCGAGCTCCCCGCGAACCTGCCGGCGAAGGTGCGCGAGCAGATCCTCGACTACGCGCGCACGCTCGTGAGCGCGTTCGGCATCACGGGCGCGCCGCGCATCGACTTCCTCTGGGACGGCGACGACCAGGTTGTGCTCTGCGAGGTGAATGCGATCCCGGGCGCGTGGGGCGCGTACCTCTGGCAAGCGATCGACATTGCGCCTGCACGCCTCTACCGCAACCTCGTCGACGAGGCTCGACACGCGCCCGTGCTCGAGCCGCAGTGGGCCGCCACGAGCGATGGCAAGGCGTTGCGCGCCGCGGGTTCCATCGCGGCCAAGCTCACGTGAGCTCGCGAGCCACCCTCACACCCATCTTCTCATGAGCGTTCGCAGCTATCTCGACGGCGCGGTGTTCGCCGAGCGGCGTACCGGCGCTGGTACGGGTCCGGCCACCCCGCTGCTCGCGATGCACGGTTGGGGCCGCGATCGCAGCGACATGGTGCGGTTCGTCGGCGATCGCGACGCGTTGATTCCCGACATGCCGGGCTTCGGCGCGTCACCGGCGCCGCCCGACGCATGGGGCGCGGCCGACTACGCGCGCGTGGTCGCGGAGATGCTCGAAGCCGACGGCGCCGCGCCCTACGTGGTGGTGGGCCATAGTTTCGGCGGCCGTGTGGCCGCCGCGCTCGCGGCCGAACGCCCCGACCTCGTGGCGGGTGTGGTGTTCCTCGGTGTGCCCCTCGTCCCGCTCGCACCGGCCGGACGGCCGGCGTTCACGTATCGCGCCGCGCGCGCCCTCCACCGTTGGAAGCTGCTGCCCGAGGCGTCGATGGAACGCATGCGCCAGCGCTACGGCTCGGCCGACTACAAAGCCGCGCAGGGCGTGATGCGCGGCGTGCTCGTGCGCCTGGTGGCCGAGGACTACTCGCCATACCTCGCGCGCATCGACGCGCCCGTCGCCTTCTGCTGGGGCGCACGCGACACCACCGTGCCGACCGAAGTGGCCACGCGCGCCGCGGCGCTCACACCGCACGTGGTCGGCATCGACATCGTCGACGATGCGGGGCACGACGTGATGTTCGACGCGCCCGAACGTGCACGAGCGGCCGTCGACAAGGTGATCGCCGCTGCAGGGCACTCGTGACGACCGTCGCCGCAATCGCAGGACTGCTCGCGATCGTCGTCACCGGCGTGCGCTGGCTACGCGTGATGCAACGCGAGCACTACATCGCCGACTCGTGCTTCACCACGGCGCGCCGCTGGATCTTGCGCCGACCGTTGGAGAAGGTCGCGCTGATCCCCGCCCTTGCCGGCGCCGTAGTGGCTCTGGTGGCGCCGCACCGCACTGCGGCGGCGATCGGCGCGCTCGTCGCCGCGGTGTGTGCCTCGGTGTTCCCGTTCGGCATGTCACTGCTCGGACGCGACTCGCGCGTGAAGATGACACGACGCGCGATCACGCTGGCGTCGGTCGTCGGATTCCTCGCCGTAGCTGTAGTCGGCATTGTTTCGCCGTTCGGCCGCTGGTACACGGGTCCGGCGATCGCAGCATTACTCATGCCGCTGCTCGTCGACATCGGTGCGTGGATCACGGCGCCGATCGAGGCGCGCATCCTGGGCCGCTACCGCGATGCCGCGGCCAAAAAGCTCCGCACGATCGGGCCGAAGGTGATCGCCGTCACCGGCAGCTGGGGCAAGACGTCGACGAAACGCCACGTGGCCGATCTGTTGCGCGACTCGGTGTCGGTGCTGGCGTCACCCGCGTCGTTCAACAATACCGGCGGTCTCTCGCTCACCATCAACAACCACATGAGCCCGGGCTGCGAGGTGTTCGTGGCCGAGATGGGCATGTACGGCCCGGGCGAGATCCGAGCGCTCACCGAGTGGATCGTTCCCGACGTCGCCATCATCTGCGCGGTGGGCCCGATGCACCTCGAGCGCGCCGGCTCGATCGAGGCGATCGTGGCCGCCAAGTCGGAGATTCTCGAGCGGGCGTCGCAAGCCGTCCTGTGGGTGTCGAACCCGCTGCTCGACGAGCTCGCGGCGCAACAGACCATTCGGGTGTGGCGCGTCGGGTGGCGGGGCACCCCCAACCTCGATGTCGAGGTGGCCGTGGGCGACGACAACGACACGATCGAGGTGTCGCGCTCTGGCCAGGTGATCGGCACGTGCTCGCGGGCCAACGGCGTGCATCCGGAGAACGCGGCGTGCGCGGTAGCTGCAGTGCTCGCGTACGGGCTCGACGAGCGCGCGATTGCCGCGGCGTTGCCAACATTGGCCGGCCCCGAGCATCGCGCCACCATCGCGCACACCGAGGCGGGCGTGTTCGTGATCGACGACACGTTCAACTCGAACCCCGAGGGCGCAGCGCGCGCGCTCGACTCGCTCGTGCACGCCATACCGAACGGTCAGCGTGCGGTCGTCACCCCCGGATTCGTGGAGCTCGGTGCAGCGCAATTCGAGGAAAACGAGCAGTTCGCCACGGCCGTGATCGCCTCCGACGTCACGCTCGTGGTGGTGGGATACACGAACCGCCGCGCGCTGGTGCAGGGCGCCGGCGGAACTGCGACCGTGGTGGTGCGCAACCGGAACGCGGCCCGCGATTGGGTGCGCGCCCAGCTCCACTCGGGTGACGGCGTGCTCTGGGAGAACGACCTCCCCGACTACTACCCATGACCGACCCGCGTTACGAACGTTTCCCCTCGCGCTTCTTCGAACGCGACGACAGCCACAACGACGCCAGCTTCTATCGCGAGCCGCGGCTCGTCACGCACATCGACAACCACGCGATCGCGGCCGTCGGCGGCCTCTACGAAGAACTCGCGATCAGCGGTGACGTGCTCGACCTGATGAGCTCGTGGATCTCGCATTTCCGCACCGCGCCGCGATCGCTCACGGTGCTCGGCATGAACCGTGCCGAGCTCGACACCAACCCGATGGCAACCAGTCGCGTCGTACACGATCTGAATCTCGAGCCCGCGCTGCCATTCGCCGACGCGACGTTCGACGCGGTCACGTGCTGCGTATCGGTGGACTATCTCGTGCGCCCGCTCGAAGTGTTCGACGACGCGGCGCGCGTGCTGCGACCTGGCGGCGTGTTCGTGTGCACGTTCTCGAATCGCCTGTTCCCCACCAAAGCGATCCTGGGCTGGCGGGCGAGCGACGACGCCGCGCACTGCGCGATCGTCTCGACCTACTTCGAGCTGGCGGGCGCGTATGAGCCGGCCGAAGCGATGCAGGTGGTGGCCGAGCCCGGCCGCGACCCCCTCTACGCGGTCTGGGCCCGCCGCAAATAACGCTTCTTTCCAAGGAATTCCTATTTACAACAGTGATTACTGTCGTAAAGTGGGGCAAGGAAAGGAACCACCATGACCACTACTCGCAGCGACACTCGCACCACCGCTCGGACGGCGATCGTCACCGGAGCATCACGAGGTCTGGGGCTGGCGCTCACGAGCGCGCTGGCCCGCCAGGGATGGCACGTCGTGGCCGACGCCCGCGACGGCCAGGCCCTGCACGCCGCCGTGCACACCGCCCTGGGCGCCGACCCGCATGTCACCCTCGTGGCCGGCGACGTGACCGATCCAGCCCACCGCCAGGCGCTCATAGACGCTGCAGGCGGATCCATCGACCTCGTCGTGAACAACGCCGGCGGACTCGGACCCTCACCGTTGCCGGCGCTCGACTCCGTCGACCCGAACGAGCTCGCCACGCTGTTCGCAGTGAACGTGGTCGCCCCGCTTGCCCTGATCCAGACCGCGTTCCCTCATCTCGCGCCGCACGCCACGATCGTGAACATCACGTCCGACGCGTCAGTGGAGCCCTACGAAGGTTGGGGCGTGTACGGCACCACCAAGGCCGCGCTCGACCATCTCGGTGCAGTGCTCGCCGCCGAGAACCCCGGCGTGCGCGTGCTCACCCTCGATCCCGGCGACATGCGCACGCGCATGCACCAGGACGCATTCCCGGGCGAGGACATCTCCGACCGCCCGCTCCCCGAAGCGAGCGTGCCGGGCATCCTCACCCTCATCGACAGCGACACTGCGTCAGGGCGCTACCGCATCGCGCAGGTGGACCCGGTCGAGGTATCGCACCAGGAGGTGGCATGACCATGATCACCGCAACAACCAACGACCGGGCCGTCGTGTTCAGCGAGCCGCTCGCGTTCGACCTTCCGCCCGCACTCGAAGCCACCGAACCGCCTGAGCTCACGCTCGGCCGGCGCGATGCCGTGAAGTTGATGGTGTCGCGCGGTACGGAGGCGCCGGTGCACACTCACGCCAACGACCTCGCCCGCCATCTCGATCCCGGCGACCTCGTGGTGTTGAACACCTCGGCGACCGTGCCCGCGGCCGTCGACGCCATCGACCACGGCAACTACGTGGTCGTGCACTTCTCCACCGAGATGCCAGATAAGAGTTGGCTTGTCGAGGTGCGGACGCCGGTTGACGGCGCCGCGACACAGCCGAACTTCGGCGACTTCACCGGTCACCGGCTCGAGCTGCCGGGTGGCGCCACGGTGGAGCTGCGCGAGCGTTTCCCAGGTTCGATCCGGCTC
>DASXZO010000118.1:0-12792 GCA_036501845.1 Acidimicrobiia bacterium
GACTTGTGGGCGTGCCACCTCGGCCCTGACCTCGGCGGCCTCGGCTACGGCCAGACGAAGCTCGCGCTGATCAACGAGATCCTCGGCCGTTCGACGTTCGCGCCGATGACGTTCGGCTGCCAGGCCCCCGACTCGGGCAACGCCGAGATCCTCGCCCACTACGGCACCGACGAGCAGAAGGCGAAGTATCTGCAGCCGTTGCTCGACGGCAAGATCGTCAGCTGCTTCTCGATGACCGAACCCCAGGGCGGCTCCGACCCCGGCGTGTTCCAGTGCCGCGCCGAAAAAGACGGCGACGAGTGGGTGATCAACGGCGAGAAGTGGTTCAGCTCGAACCTCAAGTACGCGGCGTTCGCGATCGTGATGGCCGTGACCGATCCCGACGTGCCGATCTACCAGGGCGCGTCGATGTTCCTCGTGCCCACCGACACCCCCGGCGTGAACATCATCCGCAACGTGGGCATCGGCGGTGAGCCGATGGGTGAGGGCTCACACGCCTACGTGCACTACGACAACGTGCGTGTGCCGGCCGACAACGTGCTCGGCGGCCCCGGGCAAGCGTTCGTGATCGCGCAGACGCGCCTCGGCGGCGGCCGCATCCACCATGCGATGCGCACCGTCGGCATGTGCCAGCGCGCGATCGACATGATGTGCGAGCGTGCGCTCAGCCGCACCACGCAGGGTTCGTCGCTCGCGTCGAAGCAGATGGTGCAGGAGTACGTGGCCGACTCGTGGATCGAGCTGCATCAGTTCCGGCTGATGGTGCTGCACGCCGCGTGGGTGATCGACCAGGTGGGCGGGCACAAGGCGCGCAAGGAGATCGCCGCGGTGAAGGTGGCCACGGCGAAGGTGCTGAAGGACATCGTGTTCCGCGCCATGCACGTGCACGGCTCGCTCGGCGTGTCGAACGAGATGCCGCTCATCGGTCTGTGGACGATGGCACCGGTGATGGGTATCGCCGACGGCCCCACCGAGGTGCACAAGGTGACGGTGGCGCGCCAGGTGCTCAAGAGCTACGAGCCGGCGCCCGGCCTGTTCCCCACCCAACACCTCCCACCGCGCGTCGCCGCGGCACGCGAGCGGTTTGCCGACATCATCCAGCACCAACACGCCAACGACTTGCTCTGACTCGTGGCCACCGACGCCGCGGTCACGCGGCGCAAGCTGATCGACGAGGCGGCGCGGGCATTCGCGGCCGACGGCGTGTTTGCCGCTTCGTTGATCGAAATCACGCGTCGGGCCGGGCAACGCAACCGCGGCGCGCTCCACTATCACTTCGGGTCGCGTTCGGGGATCCTCTGCGCCGTGCTCGAACGGCACACCGACTTCCTCGCACGCCGCGAAGGCGAGCTACTCGACGGCGCGCTCGCGCGAGCCGACCACGACGTCGAGCCGGTGGTGGAAGCAATCGTGCGCCCGGCCGCGGAGCTCGCCGAGAGCGGTTGGCGCGGCCGCTGCTTCCTGATGATCCTCTCCGAGCTCATCGAGGAGGATCCCGCGCACCTCGACAAGGAGGTGAACGCGATGCTCGAACGCACAGGCGGCTACGCCGTGTACGCGGTGCTCGAGGAGCGCATGCCGCCGATGGCCGACGACGTGCGTCTGGAGCGCCTCGCCCTCGCAACCGGCTTCATCCTGCGCGCGGTCGCCGACCGGGCCCGTGCCCTGCATCGCCGCAGCCGGCGAGGTCGGGCGCAGCTCGACCAGGAATCGTTCGTGGCCAACCTCGTGCACATGGTGGCCGCCGGCCTGGCCGCGCCCGCGTGACCCCAGCCAATCAGTCGTTGACATAATCACCCCTACTTACTACGTTCGGCACGATGGTGATGAACGCCGACGCGCTCGTGGCCGCGGCGTGCGAGGCGACCGGGCTCGACGACTTCGGACCCGACGACTTCCGTGAAGGTCTCGGCGTGTACTGCGAGGCCGTCGACGCCGAGGCCCAGCTCAACGACGTGGGCGCGATGGGCGTGCCCGGCGCGGTGGTGGCGAGCCTCGTCAACCGCTTGCGCGTGGTCGACCACGCCAAGCGCCATTCGGAAGTGGGCGACGAGCGGATCGACGCGCCGCTCGTGGTGGTGGGCATGTTCCGCGCCGGCACCACGTTCTTGAGCCAGCTGCTCGATCACGACCCCGCCAACCGACCGCTCTTGCGATGGGAGTCGGGCGACAGCGTGCCGCCGCCCACCCCGGCCGACTTTCGCGAAGGCCCGCGCGTCGACGCGGCGCGCGCCGCCGGCGACATGCTCGAACTGCTCAACCCGAAGATGCGCGCGATCCATCACGAGGAAGCCGACGGGCCCACCGAGTGCATCTCGGTGATGAGCCAGGACTTCAAGAGCCTGTCGTGGGAGGCGATCGCCAACGTGCCGTCGTATGGGCGCTGGCTGCTCGCCGCCGATCAGCGCTCGGCGTACGAGTACCACCACCTCGTGCTACAGACGTTGCAGTCGGCCGGCGTGCGGGGCAGATGGACGCTGAAGAGCCCGCATCACGCGATCGCGCTCGACGCGCTCGTGCGCACCTATCCCGACGCCGAGCTCGTGGTGCTGCATCGCGATCCCGTGGAGCTGTGCGCGTCGGTGTGCAGTCTCATCACCGAGCTGTCGAGCTGTTTCACCGACGCCGATCACCGCGCGTACATCACCACGAAGTGGGTGGATCTGCTCGAGGAGTCGGTACGCCGGCTCGACGCGTTCCGCGCCGCGCGGCCGGACGTGCTGATCCACGACGTGCAGTACGACGGCTTGGTGGCGGCTCCCGTCGAGACGGTTGCATCGATCTACGCCGCCTTCGGTCACGAGCTCCCAGCCGGCGCTCGCCACGCCATGCAGGCCTACGTGGACGCTCACCCGAAGGACGGTCTCGGCGTGCATCGCTACACCGCGGCCGACTACGGGCTGGTTCCCGCCGAGATCCGTGAACGTTTCGCGCCGTACGTGGAACGGTACGAGGTGCCGACGCACTGATCGACTGGCCAACCGATCAGTTCGACGTGCCTTCGTCGCGCGCGAGCCGACCCTCGTAGATCTGGCGCAGCAGCCAGAAGCGCAGGAACTTGGCGAGCGAATAACGCACGAATACTGCGCCACCCGCGAGCGTGATCACGCCGCCGGCGATCGCGAGCGCGAGATACGAGTTGGAATCGAGCAGGTCGACGTTCGATCCCGGAGTGGCAGTGACGTTGAGCGACGCGCTGTAGGCCACGAACGCCACGATCACGCCGGCCACCATCAGCACGATCCCCACCACGAGCAGTGCGTTCTCGAGCCCCACCCGGCTCGTCTTCAGCTTCATCGCCGCGATCTCGGCCTTGAACTCGGCGGAGCGGCCAGTGGCTTGGTTCATCGTGGTTGCTTCCTCATTCACCGAGATACACCTTGGCCAGTTCGGGTTCGAGCACGTCGGGACGGTCGAGCGCGACCACCCGCCCGCGCAACATGATGCCCACGAGATCGCTGATGCCCATGACCGCCTGCGCGAACTGCTCGACCACCACGAGTGCCACACCTTCGCGCGCGATCTGCGCCACGATCTCGTAGAGCTGTTCGACGATGATCGGCGCGAGACCCATCGACAACTCGTCGAGCAGCAACAGTGCGGGGTTCGTGCAGAGCGCACGGGCGAGCGCCAGCATCTGTTGCTCGCCGCCCGACAGCGTGCCCGCGAGCTGGCGCCGCCGAGCCGCCAGGTTCGGGAAGCGATCGAAGGCGATGTGCTCCGCCTCCGAACGCGACACGCCTCGATACGTGGTCATCCAGAGGTTCTCGCGCACCGAGAGGTTGGGGAAGATGCCGCGCCCCTCGGGCACCAGGCACACACCCCGGCGCGCCAGCTCGTCGGCCGGCGCGCCGTTCACGCGACGCCCTGCCACCATCACGTCGCCCTCGGTTGCGGCCAGCTGGCCGGCGACCACGCGCAGCGTGGTCGACTTCCCTCCGCCGTTCGGACCGAGGAGCGCGACGACCCCGCCGTACGGCACTTGGAGATCGACGCCGCGCAGCACGTCGATCGTGCCGTAGGCGGCGCGCACGCATTTCAACTCCAGCGCGAGATCGGCATCGGGCGCGACCACGTCGTCTGCTTCCACCGCGGTCATGTGGGCGTCCCGAGGTAGGCCTCTTGCACGCGGGCGTCGGCGCGGACGGCATCGGGCGCGCCGACCGCAATGGTCTCGCCGAAGTCGAGCACATGCACGTGATCGCAGATCCCCATCACCAGGCTCATGTCGTGCTCGATGAGCAGCACGGTGAGCCCGTGGCGATCCACGAGGTCGCGCAGCACCCGCTCGAACGCCTTGGTCTCGTCGTCGGTCTGTCCCGACGCGGGTTCGTCGAGGAGCAACAGCCGCGGCCTGATCATCAGCGCGCGGCCGAGTTCCACGAGGCGTGCCGTGCCCGTGGGCACCTCCGACGCCTCCACATCGGCGACCGCGCCGAGACCGAGCCGTTCGACGAGCCCGTCGACGTCGCGCGCCACCGCGCTTGCACCACCGTCGCGACCCGCGCGCACGCGCCCGAGCGGCGACCAGGTCATCCGCATCTCCCCCGCCACCCGCAGGTTGTCGCGGACGGTGAGGTCGGTGAACAGCTCGAGCCGTTGGAAGGTGCGCGCGATGCCGAGGCGGGCGCGGCGGTGCGGGTCGAGCCGGGTGATGTCGCGACCGTCGAAGTGCACGGTTCCCGCCGACGGCGTGAGTAGCCCACTCACTGCGTTGAAGAGCGTGGTCTTGCCCGCACCGTTCGGCCCGATGAGTCCCGTGATCGCCCGCTCGGGAACGTCGAGGTCGACGCTCGACAGCGCCCGGTTGCCGCCGTAGTCGACGGTGAGCGCGCTCGTGCCGAGCAACGACAAGGATCGATCGCTCACGCCGTCGGCCTGCTGATCCCGAGCTGGCGATCGAGCTCGGCGACATCGTCGGCGGTGAAGGCGCGGTCGACGCCCAGCATCTCGAGGGCGCCGTCGGACCCGGGCCCAGTCTCGGCGGCGCGGTTGCGCGCGGCCTGCAACGCACCGGCCGCGTCGGGCAGGCGTGGCAGCACGAGCACGATCGCGGCGATCACCACCGCGAACGTCCAATTGCCGATCACGCCCTCGAACGTGAGCAGCCACGCCACCAACGCAAGCGCGACGCCACCGAGGAACAGCGGGCTGCGTTCGCGGATGATCCGGCCCCAGGCGGGGAACGAATCGCCGAGGAAGCCGCTCGGACTGCGCCCGAGCGAGGCGCCGATCAATGCCGGCAGCACCACGGTGAACGATGCCAGCCACGTGGCGAGGCCGCGCAACGCGCTCACCTCCACGCCGATCTTCGCCAGCACGTTCTGCAGCACCACGAACACCGCGCCGTAGAGCAACCCTGCTGCGAGCCCGCCCGACACGTAACCGACGCCCGCGACCACGAGCAGCATCAACATGCTCATCGACTCGAACAGGCTGAAACGGTCGGCCGTGACCGCGCCGATCTCCTGCGCGAACAGGCAGCCACCGAGACCGGCGATTGCAGCCGACAGCATGAACACCGACAGCTTCGTGCGCAGCACGTTCATACCGAGCGTGGCGCACGCGGCCGGGCTGTTCTTCATCGCAGTGAGCCGACGCCCGTATGCGCTCCGGCGCAACGCGACCAGCAGCACGCCCGTGACCGCGAACGTGACCGTGAGCAGCATCAAGAAGCTCGTCTGCGGTGCGAAGTCGATCCCTAGGAACTTCGGGCGCGGCACTTGCAGGTCGCCGTTCGCGAAGATCGGGCTCCAGCGTTCGCGCTGCAGCCAAGGATTCGTTGCCGCGACGAGCACGCACGCGCCCGACACGGCAGCAGTGATTCCCGCGGCGCGGAAGGCGCGCACGCGCGCCAGCGACGCGACAGCCCCAATGCCGAGCACGATCAGCACGGTGAGCGTGGCCGGGTAGATGCGCCGCGACGCGGTGAACTCCTTGAACACCACCTGTTCGACTGCGAGTGAGAACGCGGCCGTCGCGAGGGCGAGGTAAAGGCCGCGCAAGCGAAGCGCGGGCAGCGCGATCACCGCACCGACCACTGCGGTGGCAAGCATCGCGATCACGAACGCCATCAGCCCGGCCCGACTCGACGCGTCGTGGCCCACGTGATGGAAGAACACGGTGCCGCCGATGCCCGCGAACGCCATCGTGGCCAAGCTCACTTCGCCGGCCCAGCCCACGAGTAGCACCAGCGACAGCATGATGATCGACGCGGCCATCCCGTCGCTCAGTGTGAGCAGCGCGGTGGGCGCCATGATGCGCGACAGGAGAAACACGCACACCACGAGCGCGACCGCCGACACGCCGGTCGCCGGCATCGACGGCGTGGTGAAGCGTTCGCGCGTGCGGCGAACCACCGCACCGCGCAGCCGGTCCTGCGGCAGCACGAGCAGCACCACGAAGAGCAGGATCATCGGCACCGCGAGACGCAGGTTGTCGCCCCAGTCGAAGCTCTGCGGGAAGAGCCCGGTGGGTTTCGTGAAGGCCATGCGCGTGGCGAAGCCGAGCACGACCGCTCCTACGAACGTGAGCGGCAGGCTGCGCAGCCGACCGAACATCGCCGCCGCGAACGCATTGATGACGAGCAGCGTGAGCAACGTGGAGCTCAGCGACCCGCCTTCGAACGGCGTGATCAGGATGCCGGCGATGGCCGACAGCGACACGCCGATCATCCAACTCACGAGCGCGGCGCGGTCGGGCCGGCCGCCGTTCAACTCGAGCAGCCGCCCGTCGTCGACCGAGGCGCGCATCGACACACCAGTGCGCGTGCCATAGAGGAACACGCGCAGCCCGATCGCGAGTAGCACGGCCACCACCACGATGGTGAGGTCGTTCCAGAGCAGCACCACGCCGAACAGCGTGACCTTGTGGTCGGGCCCGAAAAACGGCTGGATCGAGTGCGGGTTGTTCGGCTTCCAGATCCAGTTCGCCGTGGCGATGAGCCCGAGCAGGATCGAGATCGGCACCACGAGCTTCACCACATCCGACTCGTCACGGATCCCACGTATCACCACGCGATACAGCAGCGCGCCGACCGCCGGCGCGAACACGAGCAGCACGAAGGCGAGCGCGAGCGGCGCCGGCCATTCGCCCTTGGGCAACAGCGGCCAGGTGTGTGCGTTGTTGAAGCGCAAGTCCCAGTAGACATACGCGCACAGCATGCCGAGCGCGCCGTGCGCGAAGTTGAACACTCCCGACGTGGAGTACGTGACGACGAGGCCGCTCGCCGCGATGGCGAACACCGCGCCGGTGACGATCCCGTTGATCAGCAGGTTCACGACGAGCTACGGACTGCCGCTACGGCGTATACGTGCCGTACTCCGTGGCGATTCCCGATGAGTTGAGCTTCGCAGCTTGCACCGCCGACGTATTGATGCCGGTGACGAGGTACTCGGGGTTGCAGTCGAAGAGCTTGCTCCCGGACGGCGCGACCTTCACCCACTTGGCCCCGTCGAGCTTGATCAGCATGCCGCAGTCTCCCGGAGCGTTCGCGCCCGGGTCGGTGGTGACCTGCATGCCGCCACCGTCCCAACTGTGGATCGTCTTGATCTGATCGAGCACGCACTTCGCAGTGACCTGCGAGCCACACGACTTCACCGCGGTGGCCCACAGCAGGAACGACGACGTCGACTCCTCACCGAGCAGGCCAACGAGACCGTGCTGCGCGTCGACGAGGTCGGCGTACTGCTTCACGGCGGGCACCTGGTTGGCGAGCTCGAGCGGCACGCCGGTCATGCGCACGTACACGTTGTTGCCCGCGCCGCCGTTCTCACCGTTCCACTTGGCGAACGCGCTCGTGTAGCCGTTGGGATCGGTCACCCACGCCTTGGGCGTGTAGCCGACCTGGCGCGCCGCGTTCAACAGATTCTCCATGTTGGGATCGGGCGAGCCCACCCACACGGCCGCTTGCACACCGCACGCCTTGAGGTTGCTGGCAATCGGCTTCCAGTCGGATTCGCCGGCCACGTTGTAGATCTGGTCGCACTTGAGGAAATTCCAGCCTGCCTTCGGGTACGCGGCCGCGGCCTTGTCGCGCGTCTCCTGCGTGGCCGGGAACTGCGCGTAGATGAACGCCGCCTTCTTGATCGCGTCGGGGAACAGTTTGGCGATCTGGAACGCCGACGATGCGGTCAACTCGTTGCCCACCGACGGCAGCGGCGACGCCACACCCGATCCACTCGCGAACGCGCTCGACACCGCGAAGCCGGGCACCGACGAGAGCTTGCAGTTGATGCGAGTGGTCTCCTGGCCGTCGTCGAGCACCCAGCCCTGGCCGACAAGCATGAAGATCTTGTCGTTGCACGCCTGCGTCACTGCTTGCACGACCTGCAGCGTCTTGGCGTCGTAGTAGTTGCCGACGATCTTGCGCCCGTTCACGCCGCCCTGCGCGTTGCACCAGGCGATGATGGCGCGCATGCCGTCGGACATCTCCTTGTCGAGACCCGGAGCCGCGGCGTAGCCGGCGTCGTCGCCGTAGCCGATCGTGATCGACGTGTCGGTGACACCCTTGTCGGTGGCGCCCTTCGCATCACCCGAACCGCACGGCGACGTGAGCGTGCCGAACTTCGCTACCGCTGGCGCAGCCGTGGTGGACGAGGCTGACGATGCAGCGGAACTCGACGGCGTGGCGCTGCCGTGATTACTGCTGCACGCGGCCACGATCAAGACTGTGGTCAACACGGTGGCGACAACGCGGACGCGCTGGCGCGACCTCGACTGACGCGTCAACATCGAACCCCCCTTATGGCTCCGAAGTGCGGGTTAGTGTAAGCACCTCTCTCTAGATCGGCAACCACCAATGGCGGACACCGAGCAAACCTCTCCGAGCATGCGAGCGTGGCGCACGCACGAGTACGGCCGGCCCACCGAGGTGCTCAAGCTCGACACGGTGGCGGTGCCCGAGCCCGAGGCCGGCGAGGCACGCGTGGCCGTGCACGCGATCCCGTTCAACCTCAACGATCTCGAGCGCATCACCGGCGGCAACATGATGGTGCGGCCCGATCTGCCCTACAGCCCCGGCATGGAAGTGATGGGCGTGGTCGACGCGTGCGGCCTCGGCGCCGAAGCGTGGCTCGGCAAACGTGTCGTCGCCACCACGAAGGGCGCGCACGGTGGCTTCGCCGAGTTCGCGATCTGCCCGACGGTATCGATGTTCGAGATGCCCGAATCGATCCCGCTCCCCGATGCGGCTGCGCTGTTCTTCCCGTTCCATCTCGCTTGGCTCGGCCTGTTCGACCGCGCCGAGCTGAAGGCGGGCGAAAGCGTGCTGATCCACGCGGCCGCCGGCGGTTCGGGTTCTGCGGCCGTGCAACTTGCAGTGCACGCGGGTGCGCGCGTGTTCGCGACCGCGGGCACCGACGAGAAGGTGCAGCTCTGCCGCGACCTCGGTGCCCACGTTGCCATCAACTACAACGAACACGACTTCGCCGCGGTCGTGCTGGAAGAGACGAACAACGAGGGCGTCGACGTGGTGTTCGACAATGTCGGCGAAGCGGTGCTCGAACCGTCACTGAAATGCACCAAGTACAACGGCCGGTACGTGATGATGGGCTTCGCGTCGAACAAGGTCGTCGCCGACGAACCCTTCCTCGTTCCCCGCCGCCTGATGCTGTCGAACATGAAGCTGTGCGGCGTGATGCTCGCCTACGCCGAACCGGGAATGGCCGGCCTCGTGAAGACGGCGATGGGTTGGAACTTCCCGCCCGCCGAACTTGGCCACCAAATCATGCGCGAAGTGATCGGCTTGGTGGAGAGCGGCGCAGTGAAGCCCGTGATCGGCAGCGTGATCAGCTTCGACGAGATCCCGTCAGCAATCGAAGCGATGGAACACCGCGAAACCGTGGGCCGCACCATCGTGATGATGGGCGCCCGAACCGATTAGGGCACGTCGAGCACACGAACCAACGTCGGCCCCGACATGCCGAACTGACCGTTCGCGATGGAGACGTCGTAGAGGCGGTGGCCATCGGGAGACAACGCGATCCCGCGTGCGTAGGTGTTGCTGTTGAGCTCGTAGCCGACGTTGTTCAGCTCGTAGAGGCGCAACGTTCCGCCACCAATCCGGTCGATGTACACATCGTTCGTGTACAGCTGTTCTGCGTCGGTCACCAGCACACCGCCCTGCATCGATGTCGCCGCAAGCGCATTCGGCGGCATGCTGTCAGTGCGGTACTGCGTCCCGTCGAGTTGCAGCGTCGCTGCGTCTTGCTCGAACACCGCGTCGCCGCCGTTGCACACAGTCCAGACGTGCGCTTGGTCCGGCGACACCGCCACATCGTTGCACCCGCCGGGCCCGACCGATCCGCCGGACTCGAGCTTCGTGAGCACGGCGGCGCCGGTCGACACGTCGTATCGAGCACCCGTCGGAGTACCAGGACCGGGGCCGGAGTACACGACCAGAGTGTTCGTGCTCGCCGTTCCCGACGCGAACAGCGGATCGCTGGTGATATCCGTGGCGGACGTCGACACCGTGGCTGAGTTGGGATCCCACATTCCGAGCCCGCCGTGGGCGCCGACCGAGCCGCCCGCCCAAAACGTGAACCAGAGCTTGCCGTTTTGGTACGTCAACGACGTCGGTGCCGCTCGTGCGGTTCCGGTGTCGATTGTGCCGGTCAGTGTGAGCGTTGTGCGGTCGAACTCTGCGATGCTGTGGCCACCCGCCATCGCGACGAACACGGTCGACGGTCCGAACGCGACGCCGCTCGGCCCGTCGAGGCTCGCGGTCAAGCCGGTGACGTGACCCTCCGGGTCCAGCTCCTCCATCTCCGTGCCGGTGGGGCCGCTGGTGACGAGCACGCGGCCGTTCGACGGATCGACCGATACTGCGCCAAACGAGGAGAACGCAAGGTCCGTCGTATGGCGTAAGCCATACCAAAGCCCGCTCCCGAACGTCGGTGGAGCAACGAACAAGATGGCGTCGGCGCCGTCGTTGCCAAAATCACCGACGACCGCCGCTACGTAATCCTCGTCGATCACGGTTTGCGGCCCCGGCGTGAGCACGGCACCGGGTGCCGATCCGCCGAGCATCAGTTCGTCGTAACCAGTACCCGGATTGAACAGCACGAGATCGTCGGCGCCGTCTCCGTTGAAGTCGCCGGGCAGCAGCATGGCGTAGTCGCCGTTGATGCTGAGCGGCGCAAAGCTGAACCGACCGGCCGCGCTGCCTTCCATCACGTAGTCGGGCGCGGCGCCGGGCGCGTACAGCACCACGTCGTCGAACCCGTCGCCGTTGAAGTCGCCCGCAGCGATTCGGTACGGGTTGTTGATCGGCGGCGCGAGCGTCGAGTGGAACGTGCGACCGCTCGACCCGAACCAGATGTAGTCGGCCGCAGTTCCAGGCGCGTAGAACAGCAGGTCGTCGGCGCCGTCACCGTTGAAGTCGCCGGACACGATTTGATAGCTGCCGTTGATCGTGTATGGCTGCGCGGTAAAGGTGTGCGAGCGCGACCCGTACCAAATCGCATCGGGCGCGCTCCCCGGCGCGTAGAGCAAGAGGTCGGTGATCCCGTCGCCGTTGAAATCACCGGCCACGAGGTGATACGTGCCCCAGATGCGGACCGGAGCCGAGACCGGGGCCGCTCCATGCCGCCCGTACTCGATCGAGCTCTCGCCGCCTGCCGCGTAGTACAGGACGTCCTCGTAGCCGTCGCCGTTGAAGTCGCCGCTCACCACTTGCGTGTACACGTGATTGAGTGGGAATACGCCCGCGCCTCCGATGTCGAATGCGCTCGACATCGACCGTTGCGACGTGACCAAGCCGGTGTTGGGGACGCGGTCGAGATCGCTCGGCTTGGGGTTGGCCGAGCCGGTCAGGAACGCGACTGATCGAAAGCGGGTGCCCGGCTTGTCGCCGAAGAAGTCGGAGAACGCGATCGACACGGACTCGGAAGAGGGACGGGTCACGTCGAGCGAGCCAGCTTGTTCTGCAGTGCAGCCCTTGAAGATGAACTGGGCCGCGATCAGGCTCACGCCATCGGGAACCGGCTCGACAACGAACGCACTATCCATGCCATCGCAGCCGTCGGACAGGTTGTTGTCGGTATCGAAATCGATCTCGAACGCACCGAGTTGCGAGGCGACGAAGGGTCGCGACGCGGTGATGGTTGCGATCCAAGCGCCGCAGGTCGACGACAACTGGTAGTCGACGGCGTCGAGCCCGCCGGTCGTGTCGCCCGTAGCGTCGGGAGTGTCGTACGTGTAACACGACTTCGCGGGGACGGGCGTCGACGCTGCCGTGGCAGCGCGTAACGGCAACGACAGATGGACGCGCCCGGCAAGCAGCGGGTGGTTGAGCGCGATGGCCGGCTGCGCAGAAGCGGCGCGGGGAGGCGCGGCGCGCACGCCCGCCGATGCGGCATGCGCGGGCACGGCGACGCCGAGCATCGCGGCACACGCCGCGAGGGCTGTCCATGCACGACGGCGGGCCAAGCGAGCCTCCGGTCGCGGCGCACCGGGAGTGCGCCCCACTACCCATCAGCCTCGCGTACCTCGCGTGCCACTTCAACCTCAGAAGTGACACGGCTGCCGCCGCCACGGGTTCTCAACCCGCGGCGACTTCCTCGAGCGCTGCGACCCGCCTCAGTTGGTGTGCGCGCAGGAGCAGCGGCCGATGGCCAACGGCGTCGTGGCCCACGTGCCCGCCTGGGTCGCCACGACGGTGAGGGCGCCCGCGGAAGTTCCGCCCGTCACCGACACCGTTGCCGTCAGCGTCGACGGGTTCACGTACGTGACCCCTGTAATCGTCACCGCGGCGGCGCGCGCGCCCGTGAACGACACAGTGGTCGCAGGCTG
>DASXZO010000119.1:0-8141 GCA_036501845.1 Acidimicrobiia bacterium
ACAGATACGAGCTGTTGTTGGCCTGGTGGCTGTTGCCGTGCTGCGGCCCGTAGTCGTTGAGGTGCAACTTCAGTTCGGAGAACTTCGACTGCGCGCCGGCGGCGATGAGCAGGCCGTCGATGGTCTTCGTGTGCGCCGGCATTGTGTAGGTGAGCTGCGGCGCAAGCGTGATGATCTGCGGCGGAACGTACGTGGACACTGACGCCGGTGACCACTGACCGAGCGGGCAGCCCCCAGAGGGATACACGGTGGCGGTTCCCGGAGTGACGTTGCTGGCGGAGTAGTTCCACGTGTTGTTCCCCGCCGAGGTGACCGACGCGTACCCACCGGTCACTCCGCTGCTCACGTAGATCTTCGGGGCTGCGGTGCAGGTGGTCATGTTCACCTTGCCGCTGACCGCGCCGTTAGTGGGCGGGGGAGGCGGGCTTGTGCACTGCAGGCAGCCGATGGCGATGTGGTTGGTGGCCGCCGATGCGGTGCCCACGCCGATCGCGGTGACGAGGCCGGCGGCGGCGGTGAGGGTGGCGAGGCTGCGGAGGATGCGGATGGCCTTCATGTCGTGCTCCTTGGCGATGTGGCCGACCCGGTGCCGGCTTGTCCTCCACAGCGTGCGCCCGAACGGGATCGGCGTCGTTGCCCCGCGTCAACCACCGAAGTTGTCGGCCGACAACTTCGCCTACCGTGGCGGAGCCGCCTACCGTTGCCGCTCCGGCCGAGCGTGGACGAGCGGCATACTCCGCAACGATGCGCCCAGCGAGGGAAGGCCGACCGGCCCCGTGAGCGCAGCGAACAAGAGGTAAGAGATGCCGAGTGCGATCGACGCCATCCGCGACGCCATTGTGAGCGACGCGCCCGCCGCCACCTTCGCCGAACTTCCGTTGCCCGAGGCGGTGCGCGGCGCGCTCGTGCGGGCCGACGACCAGGAGATGTTCGGCGACCTGCCCGACGAGGAGCGCGACCCGCGCAAGTCGACCCGCGTCGAAGAGTTCCCACTGCCCGAACTCGCGCCCGACGAGGCCTTTGTGGCGGTGATGGCGAGCGCGATCAATTTCAACACGGTGTGGACGTCGATTTTCCGTCCGCTGCCCACATTCGGTTTCCTGCAACGCCTCGGGCGCGAGAGCGTGTGGGGCAAGCGCCACGACTTGCCGTATCACGTGATGGGGTCGGACGCGAGCGGCGTTGTGTTGCGCGTGGGCAGTGCCGTGCGTAACTGGAAGCCGGGCGATCGCGTCACGGTGCAGTGCAACCACGTCGACGACCAGGACCCGTCGGCGCACGACGACTCGATGATGGCCACGAACCAGCGCATCTGGGGCTTCGAGACGAACTTCGGCGGGCTGGCCGAGATCACGGTGGTGAAGGCGAACCAGTTGATGCCCAAGCCCGAGCACCTCACGTGGGAAGAGGCCGCGTGCAACGGGCTGTGCAACTCCACGAGCTACCGGATGATCGTGTCGCGCAACGGTTCTGCGATGCAGCAGGGCGACGCCGTGCTGGTGTGGGGCGCCACCGGTGGCATCGGCGCGTACGCGGTGCAGTACGTGCTGAACGGTGGTGGCACGCCGGTGGGCGTGGTGTCGTCGGAGTCGCGCGCGCAGCTCTTGCGCGACATGGGCTGCGAAGCGGTGATCGACCGCCGGGCCGAGGCCTACAAGTTCTGGAAGTCCGACACCGAGCAGGACCCCAAGGAATGGTTGCGGCTCGGCAAGAAGATCCGAGAGCTCGTGGGTCGCGACGTCGACATCGTGTTCGAGCACCCCGGACGCCAGACGATGGGCGCGTCGGTGTTCGTGGCGCGCCGCGGTGGTTTGATCATCACCTGCGCCGCCACGAGCGGCTACATGATCGAGTACGACAACCGTTACCTGTGGATGAACCTCAAGACGTTGAAGGGTTGCCACTTCGCCAACTACCGCGAGGCAACCGCCGCGAATCGCCTGATCGGTGAGGCGAAGATCCACCCGACGCTCTCGAAGGTGTTCCCGCTCGAGCGCACCGGCGACGCGGCGTACGACGTGCACAAGAACCTCAGTGAAGGCAAGCTCGGTGTGCTGTGCCTCGCGCCCGAGGAAGGTCTCGGCGTGCGCAACGAGGAGCTGCGCGCCGAGCACATCGACCAGATCACGCTGTTCCGTCGCCACGCGGCCGCGCAGGGCTGACCAAGCCGTACGCTGCCGCGCGATGACGTCGCGGTGGCCCCTGGGTGCGGGCCGTGGCGGGCTCGTCGCACTCATTTCGATCGCCACAGCTGCGGCGTGCAGCTCGTCGAGCACTGCGCATGCGCACGGCCCGACCGCGACGCCCGCGCCGCTGGTGACGCACGCATCGGGTTCACTGCTCCGCACGCTCGACGTCACCACGGGCCATGCAGGTTCCGCCACCGGTCTCGGGATCGCGCTCGTCGATCGTCTCGGCGTCGGCGAGTCGAACGTGGTGGTGGGCGGTGTGGTCACCGCAAACACGACGCCGACGCTCGGCGGCCCGTGCACGCGCGGCAGCGCGATCGTGCTCGGTGTGCAGCCTTCACACGTCGCCTGGTCGGTACGAGGCTCGTCGTTGATCGGGCGCGAGGGCCCGTGGGCGCTGACGTCGCGCGAGCTTTCCGGCGGGCGAGTTGCCACCGATGTGCGCGACGCCGCGACGGGGCGGCGGCTCTGGACGAGCGACGGCACCGAAGGCCGGGCAACCACTGTGGCCGGCGACGTGGTGCTGTTCGACGGCACGATCGTGGTCGGTGGGCTGGCGTCTCGATCGACCGGCGTCGTGACCGCGCGTGACGCCGCGACGGGCCGCGTGCTCTGGCGCCACGCCGACCTACCAGGCGCCGTGCTCACGTCGTCGGGCGACGACGTGTTCGCGTCGATCGGAAAGGGATTCGGGCCGTCGAGCACGAGCGGGCTCGTGGCCATCGCCGGCCGGTCGGGCCGTGTGTTGTGGCGCCTGCCCGACGACGCGGTCACGAACTCGTCGCGCGGCACGTCGGTGGTGTCCGACGGCGACACGCTCACCGAAGTGTTCGGCGGCGACGCCGACGTGAATCGTGGCGCGGTCGCGATGGCCGAGATAACCGCCACGTCGGGCCGCGTCACGTGGCGGCGCACACTCACCACGCCGGCTCTCACTGTGGTGGACGATCCCGGTGTGCACACCGTGTACGGGTTGAACGGCGCCGGCGAACTCGAGGCGTTCGACGCGGCGACCGGCGCATCGCGATGGCACCGGCAGCTCCCCACGCCGACGCTCGACCAATTTGTCGGCGCCGACCGTGGTGTGGTGGTGATCGAGCATCGCGGCGATCTCGACGCCTACAGCGCCGTCGACGGCCGGGTGCTGTGGCACCGCGCGGCGACCCATTCGATCGCGGCCGAGCTCGGACCCGGCGGCCTCTACGTAGGCGAGAGCACCCTCGCCTGCTTCAACTGAAGCGCGCGCTGCGGCTCAGACGGTGAATGCGATCAGGTGGGTGCCGTAGGCCACGATCGCAGTGTGGTTGCGTACCAGCGGCGCGCCCGCGGCTTGCGTGTTGGCGAGCGCGGCGTTTCCGACGGCTGTCGGCGCGCATGTGGCCTTGCCGCACCCGGCTGCGTTGAAGGTGACGAGGCGGCCGTTGTCGGTGGCGACGAACACGCGTGCGCCAGAGACGGTCGGCGCGGTGCGGATCGGCGCGCCGGCGCTCGCGGTCCAGAGCACTTTCCCGGTCGCGGCATTGATGGCGCGCAGCACGCCGTCGGCGCCGCCGGCGTACACGACGTTATTGGCATACGCCGGTTGGCCGAGCGGCGTGTGGAACGACGCGGTCTGCCACGCGATTGCGCCGGTCTTCGCTTTGAACGCGGTCACTACTCCCGACGAATCGCTGGTGGCGATGCGGCCGGCACCGGAAGCGACCGGAGTCTGCGCGGTACCAGGCGTCGTCGTCTGCCATGTCGGTGCGCAGAGCGGCTCGTTTGGGGTCGCGGGCTTACAGCGCTGCGCTGGGTCGATGCCTTCGACGGTGGACGACACGGGCACGAACGCTTCCGATCCGACGAGCGTCGGGAGTCCGACGCTGCCCTGCCCGAACAGCACCAACCATTTCTCGCCTCCGAGTGCGAGTTCGGCCACCGCGCCGAAGCTCCCGAAGCCGCCTGTGACGCGAGTGGACGTCGTCGCGTCGGTCACGAGTTGTCCGAAGAATTGGTGCGGCGCCGGCTGCGAGGAGATCGTGAACGTGCCGTTGCCGACGGCGAAATTGCTGACGCCCGTGGCGAAGCCGCTCGTGAGCACCGAGTCAATCGTTCCGTTCCACACCGTTGGAGGTTCGAGCGCGTACCCGGGAAACTGCGACGCCAGCGACTTCTGCCAAATCGTTTCGCCATGTGCGACGACACGCGCCGTGGCGAGCTCGCCTGCGGTTGTGACGACGCCATTCGATGTGAGCACGGGCTCGTTGAGCGTGGCTGGGCTCGTAGCTCGCCACGCGACCGGCAATGCGGCCGTGGCCGTGGCGCTGGCAGGCAGAGCCGCGGGCGCCAGCGCCGCAGCGAGCACCACGACGAAACCAGCCCTGCGCACCCAGCCCCGCACGCCGTGAACGGTAGGAGTGCGGGGCCGCCGGCGCAACCGGCGGTAGCGGCTCCTTCGACGGCCGAAACGGGCCATCTCTAAGCTTCGCCGCATGCTCTTCACCGAAATCGACCATGTCGCCATCGCTGTCAACGACCTCGAAGCGGCGATCGCGTACTACCGCGACACCTTCGGATGCGAAGTCGAGCACCGCGAGTTGGTCGAGAAGGACGGCGTGGAGGAGGCCCTGTTGAAGGTGGCCGACTCCTACATCCAGTTGCTCACGCCGTCGCGACCCGATTCGCCGGTGGCGAAGTACATGGAGAAGAAGGGCGAGGGCATCCACCACGTGGGCTACCGCGTCAACGACTGCGCGCAGGCACTCGAGTCGGTGAAGTCGCACGGTTACAAGGTGATCGACGACGCGCCGCGTCCGGGTTCGCGCGGCACCACCGTGGCATTCGTGCACCCGAAGACGGCCTTCGGCACGCTCATCGAGCTCGTCCAGGAGTGAGCAAGGCGTCAGGGAGCGTGCGCCTTCGCGACGGGCGATCGCTCACGTACCGCGAGACCGGCGCGCCGGACGGTGCCGCAGTGGTGCTCTTCCACGGCTCGCCCGGATCACGATTGTTCGTGCCGAGATCGACGCGCGCCGACGTTCGCCTGATCACGTTCGACCGCGCCGGCTACGGCGGCAGCGATCCACAACCCGAACGCACCGTGCTCGACACCGCGCGCGACGTCGGCGAGCTGCTCGACCACCTTGGCGTCGCGCAGGCCGGGATCGTCGGCTGGTCAGGCGGTTGCCCGTTCGCAGTCGCGACCGCGTTCGCGCTCGACACGCGCCGGGTTGGCGCGCTCGCGCTCGTGAGCGGCCCCGGCCCGCTCGACGAGGTGCCCGGCGCGTGGGACGCGCTCGGTGAGCGGCGCGGGCCAACGGCCGCGGTGGCGCGCGCCGGAGACGTGGCGCGCGCCAGCCGCGCCATCGAGCGGCACATGGCACCGTTCATCGGCGATCCGGTGTCGTTCCTCGGCACCGGCAAAGGGCCCGACGGGGCGGTCACGCGCGCACCCGAGCATTGGCCGATGCTGCAGGACCAGATCGCCGAGGCATTGCGAACGGGTGCCTCCGGAATCGCCGGCGACCTCATCGCCGCGTGGCTTCCGTTCGGCTTCGCGCTCGCCGAAGTGCCGGTGCCCGCGGCCGTGTTCCATGCCGGGCTCGATCGCTACAACGGCCACGACATGCGCACCTTTGCCGACCGCATTCCCGGCAGCACCCTCACCGTGTGGCCCGACCTCGGACACTTCGCGATCCTCGATCGCTTCGACGAGGTGCTCGACGCGGTGACCGACGCCCGTGCGCCGTCGACCGGCTGAGACCACCGACGAACCGCCCAAGTACCCTTGAGCACGCCCACTGGACGGTGAGCGAAGCGAACAAGAGGTAGACCAGCCGAGCGATGGCGAACCCGCGATCTTGGACAGCGAGACCGGAGCGAGGAAGGCCGACCGGCCCGTGAGCGAAGCGAACAAGAGGTAGAAGTTGCCGACGCCCGAAGATCCGATCAACGAGCGCATTGACGATCTCGCCAAGCTCAAGGAAGACGCGCTCCACGCCGGCTCGGAGAAGGCCGTCGCGCGCCAGCACGAGCGCGGGAAGCTCACCGCTCGCGAGCGCATCGACAAGCTCTGCGACCCCGGCACGTTCTACGAGCTCGACATGCTTGCCCGCCACCGGGCGCACGGGTTCGGTATCGAGGAGAACCGGCCGCTCACCGACGGCGTGATCACCGGTTGGGGCGAGATCGACGGTCGCAAAGTGTTCCTGTTCTCGCAGGACTTCACCATCTTCGGCGGCGCGCTGGGCGAGGTGTTCGCCGAGAAGATCCACAAGGCGATGGATCTCGCCGCGTCCACCGGCGTGCCGTTCATCGGCCTCAACGACGGCGCGGGGGCGCGCATCCAGGAAGGCGTCGTGAGCCTCGCGAGCTACGGCGGCATCTTCTTCCGCAACGTGCAGGCGAGCGGTGTGATCCCGCAGATCAGCGTGATCATGGGCCCGTGTGCCGGCGGTGCGGTGTACTCGCCGGCAATGACCGACTTCATCTTCATGGTGAAGGACACCAGCTACATGTTCATCACCGGCCCCGACGTGGTGAAGGCCGCCACAGGTGAAGACGTCACCCAGCAGGAGTTGGGCGGCGCGGTCACTCACGCCACGAAGTCGGGTGTGGCCACGTTCACGGCCGACGACGAAGAGCACTGCCTCGAGATGGTGCGTTACCTCTTGTCGTTCCTGCCGTCGAACAACCTCGAGGATCCGCCCTACTTCGCGCCCACCGACGATCCCGACCGCAGTTGCGACGGGATCATCGACCTCATGCCCGACTCGGCGAATCAGGCCTACGACATGGTGAAGGTCGTGGAAGAGGTTGTCGACGACGGTGAGTTCTACGAGGTGTTCCCGCACTGGGCGATGAACATCGTGTGCGGCTTCGCGCGCATCGACGGTCACGTCGTCGGCATCGTGGGCAACCAGCCGCAGATGCTGGCCGGAAGTCTCGACATCGACGCTGCCGAGAAGGCTGCGCGCTTCGTGCGCACGTGCGACGCGTTCAACGTGCCGCTCGTGACGTTCGTGGACGTGCCCGGCTTCATCCCTGGCACGCACCAGGAACACGGCGGCATCATCCGCCACGGCGCCAAGCTGCTCTACGCCTACTGCGAAGCCACGGTGCCGCGGGTGCAGATCATCACCCGCAAGGGCTACGGCGGCGCGTACGTGGTGATGAACTCGAAGTCGATCGGCGCCGACCTCGCGTACGCGTGGCCGTCGGCCGAGATCGCGGTGATGGACGCCAACGGTGCCGCGAGCATCATCTTCCGGCGTGAGATCGACGACGCGCCCGATCCGGTTGCGCGCAAGGCCGAGCTGGTGGAGGAGTACGCCGAGCGGTTCGCGAATCCGTATTCGGCGGCCGAGCGCGGCTATGTCGACGACGTGATCGACCCGCGCGACACGCGGCGGGTGCTCGTGCACGCGCTGGAGGTGCTGCGCACGAAGAAGGAAAGCCTCCCTGCGCGCAAGCACGGCAACGGTCCTCTCTGATGCAGATCGAGCCGTTGCCCAGCGACGAGGAAGCCGCGGCGATCGTGGCTGCCGTCACGCTGGTGCTCGAGGCCGAGCAGGCAAGTGTGGCCGCGGCTGCGTCGAGCCACGACGACACGCTGCACCTCTGGGTGGAGGCCTCGCGTCGCTCCGCGCAACGCGCGTCGCAGCAGCGCGGACCGTGGCGCCTGTCGGGTCGCCTCCCGCGCCGCTCGCGGGTATGAGCGGCGGCGTGATGGAATGGGGGCTACCGAAGCAGCGTTGTTGCTTGTGAGCATCCGCTACGCGATGTCGATCTCCCCGTAGGTTTGGACGGTCCGATCGCGCGAGCTCCGCGGGACGGCGTCCGACGGAGCGCTGTGAGGACAGGTCAACATGATCGATGCGCCCTACCCGAGTTATCGAGAACCGCCGGTCACTGAGGTCGTGCTCGCGGTTGCGTTCGAGCCGCTCGTCGCGCTCTCGACGGTCGGCATCATGG
>DASXZO010000120.1:0-38836 GCA_036501845.1 Acidimicrobiia bacterium
AAACGACGCCCGTACAACGCAGGCCGGTGGCCGCGGGTCAGTCGGTGGCGAAGGTGCTCATCTTGGTGGGGCGCAGCTTCTGGGCGGTACCGCTGCCCACGTAGGCCACGAGCGCCGCGACCAGCGGCGCCACGATGCAGAGCACCAGCACCGTCGACCACGGGAACGTGAGGTGCACCGCCTCACCGGGGCTGACGATGGCGAGGTACACCACCGCGATCGGCACGAACCCGGTGGGCACCGCGATGATCGCGCCGGCCGCGGCCAAGAGCGCGGCCTTCCATGCGGCGAGCGATCGCATGGCGCTCGGCTTCGCACCCAACGACACGAGCACGTCGCGCTCGTCGCGCGTCTCGGCCGACGAGAGTCCTAGCGATATCGCCAGCACGATGAGAGCGATCAACGTGGTCACCGCGATCACGATGTCGTTGAACACCTGGGTGGAGATGCCATTCGAGCCCGTGCCCGGCCACGCCATCGCGGTCGCGTTCGACACGACGCCCGTCTGCGACGACAGCATCTGATTCAACACTTGCAACGACGCGCGCTGCGACGAATCGAACGGCTTCCCGTTCTGCACGATCTCACCGGCATTCTCGATCGTGAGGCCGTGTGCGCGCGCCGCCGCGGGAGTGACCAGTAGGAACCCGACGCCACCGGCACCAGTCGACGAGTCCTTCGCCACGGACGCGCGCATCGTGACGCTGCGATTGCGACTGTCGAGCTGCACGTTGAGGGTGCCGGTGAGCGCACGACCATTGCGTTCGTGTGCGAGCACGAGCGCGCCCGCGTGCTTCAACGATTCGGTGTCACGATGAGAGAGATGGGTCAGCGCGATCACCGCCGGATCCGCAACCGTGACGGCATCCACGCCGAGATCGAGCGGGGGCTGCTGCAGTACCTGCTCGGCATTCGCTTTCGCCGATGCCGCATCGCCTGGCCCACGCTTCAGGTCGGGCCCCGCGCCTTCGGGGAGCCCCGTCAAAGGCTGGCCCGGGATCGCCGCGATGCGGCGTACCGCCCACTGAGCGTTCGGCAACACGTGATGCAGTGTGCTCGCCACCGACGCGTCGAGCGCCGCGGGCGTGAACGTGGTGCCGTTGTCATGCGTCACCGTGGTGGTGACGACCACGGCGTTGTCGGGCATGAAGTCGACGAACTGGCCAGTGGGGTGAGTATGCGAATCGACTGCCGTCGCCATGGCCACCGCGCCGGCGTTCACGGCCGCGAGGGCCATGACCACCGCAGCACTACGGGCCCGGCTGCGTACGACGCTGCGCACTGCGATGCGCGCCGCGCCGCGCACCGTACGTCCCAGTTGCGCGAGTGACGCCACCACGACCGAGCTCACGCAGCACGCGCCGGCCAGCACCAGTAGCCCACCGAACACCGCGCTCAACGCGAGGCCATTGCCGCCGCTGTTGTTCACACCCTTCGCGGCCGACGCCACGAGCACGAGCACGAACAGTCCGCTGCCGAACAGCGCCGCGCCGATCGGCACGATGCGCCGCGGCAACGATCCGAGCGGTCGGCGGCCGGCGAGCGCGCTGAGCACCGGAACGCGCGCAGCCGAGCGGGCAGGAATGAATGCGGCCACAGTTGCCGCGACCACACCAGTGACCACGATCGCCGCAAGATCGACGCCGGGCCAGATGTAGGCACCGGGATCGTGATGAAGCCATGACTCGAAGTTCGAACGCATCAAGAAGAGCGTGACCAAGCCGGCCGCGATGCCGAGCACGCTGCCCAGCGCGCCACACCACAATCCTTGGAGCGACAGCGTGCGGCGCAACAGCCCTTCGTCGGCGCCGTTGGCCGACAACTGGCCGAGGGTCACGAGCTGACGGCGTGCACCCACGGCGAACGCGCCCGAGATCACGATCCCCACGATCGCCAGGGCCACCAAGCCGCCCACGAGGACCCAGTCGACATTGCGGTTGGCTTCGTTCGCCTCGATCGACACCACACTCTGATAGGTGGGCGAGTAGGAATCGAGGGTCGTCTTCGACGGGTGACCCGGCAGCTTCACCAACGTGACAGCAGTGGTATTCGCCGCAACCGGTGCCGACGCGCGGGCCAGCTCGGTGCCGCGCACCGCGACGAATCCTTCATTCCAGTTGGTGGCCCGCACACCGATACCCACGACGCGCTCGGTCCATCCGGGTGACGAGATACGCAGCGTGTCGCCGACGCCCACATGGAACGCACGGGCCAGGCTCGGAGAGATGAGCGCTTCTCCGGGTTGCGTCGGTACGCGACCGCTGCGCACGAGCACCACGCCGTGCACGATCGAGTTGTCGAGCGGCACGTCGGTGACATCGGCCAGGCGCGCCGTGCCGTCGGAGAGCGCCAGCCCGATCGACGAGGCGAACCGGCCCGTCACGCTGCTCGATCCCGCCGGCAACGCCGGACTGTTCGGCAGCTTGGCGGCCGGCACCATCAGATCGGCTCGACCGAACTCACGCCTCCACGCCGCAGCGTCGTTCTGGTTCGTGCGCACGAGCACCGTGAGTGCCGTCATCCCGAACACGGGAATCGCGACCAGCAACATCACCAGGATGGTGCGGCCGGGCCGGCGCCGCACCTCACGACGGGCGAGGCGCGACGCGAAGCGCCAGCGCGCCACGCCACTCCCCCGCGGCACGGACCGCCCAGCCGACCGCTCGAACACAGGCGGACCGACGCGATCGTCGACGGCGATGGTCATCGCAGTGATCCCGTGTTCGCCGCCGCCGCGGTCTGCGCCGCTCCGGTCTCGTCGACGATGCGACCGTCGCGCAGGAACAGCACGCGATCGGCCCATGACGCGAACCGGGGTTCGTGCGTGACGAGCACGATCGCGGTGCCGTGGTCACGCGGCAACGTGGCCAGCAGCTCGATCACCTCGTCGCTGCTGGCGGTGTCGAGCGATCCAGTTGGTTCGTCGGCGAGCAACAAGCGCCGTGTGCCCACGATCGCGCGCGCGATCGCGATCCGTTGTTGCTGGCCGCCCGAGAAGTCGTCGGGATAGCGGTCGAGGCGTTCGTCGAGTCCCACCGTCTCGAGTGCTTCGACGGCACGGGCGCGTACCTCTCGTTGCGGCGCACCAGCCAGTTCGAGCGGCAGCATCACGTTCTCGATCGCGGTGAGCGACGGGATGAGATTGAGGCGCTGAAACACGTAGCCGAGCTCGTTGCGGCGCAGCAGGCTGCGTTCCGCCGCGTCGAGACCGGCGAGTTCGCGACCGGCCACGCGCACCGATCCCGCGCTCGGCGTCTCGAGCGCGCCGGCGAGGTGCAGCATCGTGCTCTTGCCGCAACCGCTCGGGCCCATCACCGCCACGAACTCGCCCTCTTCCACCGAGAACGTGACGCCGCGCAGCGCACGCACCTCGGTGAGGCCCGAGCCAAAGCTCTTGACCACATCGTCGAATTCGAGAATCGGGCTCATCGTGAGCTTCCCTTCCGTCCCAGAACGCGGGCTTCGCACATGTCGAGCCAGCGCAGATCGGCTTCCGCACGCACCACGAGGGCGTCGCGCACTACTTCGGTGGCGATGTCGTCGGCTAGGTCAGAAGCACCGGCGTCGCGCTGCTCGCGGCGGCGCCGCTGGAGCAGCGTGAGCAGTGCCGTGCGGTGGGCCGTGATCACAGCCAGCGCGTGCTCTTTGCCCTGACCGACCGCGAACAGCACCTTGAGCATCAGCTCGTCGCGCGGCGGCGGGTCATCGGCGGGCACGAGCGACCACCACGACGCCAGCTCGTCGCGCCCAGCCGCGGTCAGCTCGTAGCGCCGCTGCGTGCCGCCGTCGACAGACCCGGATTGGGCCACGAGGCCGTCGCGCTCGAGCCGGTCGAGGGTCGTGTACACCTGGCCGACGTTGAGCGGCCACACCCCGCCGGTGGCCGCCTCGAAGCCGGTCTTCAGCTGATGACCGTTGCTGGGGCGCTCCCCCAGCAACGCGAGGAGTCCCTCCCTGACCGACATATACCGAGTATAACTATACTCAGTAACTTGTCAAGCGATTCGGAGAGACACTCGCGCCCTGAGCGGTGAGCGCAACCGCGCAGGAGCGAGGAACGAGGAACGAGCGTCTAAGCGTGGAGCGAGCTCGCCGTGAAGGCGAACGAGTGGGACCGGCAAGCGGAGCGCCAGCGGAGCTGTCGGTACCGCGATTGAGCCGGAACAATCAAGTGGTGCGGGGGTCGGGGGCTTCGGCGTCGAGCTCGTAGCGGGCGATGGCCTCGGCCACCTTCGCGGGCGGCACGTCGCCGGCCCGGGCCAGCTCGGCGAGCGCGGCGACCGTGATGTGCGCGGCATCCACCTCGAAGTGACGCCGCA
Organism: Acidimicrobiia bacterium; assembly: GCA_036501845.1. Classification (GTDB taxonomy): domain Bacteria; phylum Actinomycetota; class Acidimicrobiia; order IMCC26256; family PALSA-610; genus JBBREP01. Next base: position 4,320 of record DASXZO010000120.1, read on the forward strand.
GCGCGCCGCGCACGTCGGAGTAGCCGAAGCCGTCGGTGCCGAGCGCGGTGAACGGAGCGCCGGCGAAACGAGCGATCTGGTCGGGCACCAGCTTGAGGAAGTCGCTCACCGCGATCACCGGCAAGGCACCACCGAGCTGGCTCGTCACGTACGGCACGCGCGCCTCGGCCTCGGGATGCAGACGGTTCCAGCGCTCGCACGACAGCGCGTCCTCGCGCAGCAACTTGTAGCTCGGCGCGCTCCACACCTCGCTCGCGATCCCCCACTCCTCGGCGAGCATCTGCTGCGCCTCGATCGCGCTGCGCAACATCGGCCCGCTGCCGAGCAGCCGGGCCTGCGGCGCGGCGCCGGCATCGAGCGGCGCGGCGTACTTGTAGAGGCCGCGCACGATGCCGGCGGCGATGTCGTCACCGGAAGGCATCGCGGGCTGCACGTAGTTCTCGTTGTAGAGGGTGAGGTAGTAGAAGCAGTCCTCGGGCTCCGGGCCGTACATACGACGGATTCCGTCACGCACGATCACCGCAACCTCGTACGCGAACGCCGGGTCGTAGGCGCGACAGTTCGGCACCGCGGTGGCGAGGATCTGGCTCTGCCCGTCGGCGTGCTGCAATCCCTCGCCGATCAGCGTGGTGCGCCCGGCCGTGGCACCGATGAGGAAGCCCTTCCCGCGCTGGTCGCCGAACGCCCAGATGAGGTCGCCCACGCGCTGGAAGCCGAACATCGAATAGAACACGAAGAACGGGATCATCGGCTGACCCCACGTGGCGTATGAAGTGCCTGCGGCCGCGAACGAGCCCATCGCGCCGGCCTCGGTGATGCCCTCTTCGAGCACGCGGCCGTTCACCGCTTCCTTGTACGCGAGCAGCAGTCCCGCATCGACGGGCTCATAGTGCTGGCCGTGCGACGCATAGATCTGCATGTCGTTGAAGATCGAGTCCATGCCGAACGTGCGCCCCTCGTCGGGGATGATCGGCACGACCCGCTTGCCCCACTCGGGTTCCTTCATGATCTGGCGCAGCAGCCGCGTGAACGCGGTGGTGGTGGATGCCTGCACCTTCTCGCCGGTTCCCGCTGCGAGTTGGTCGATCATCTCGTCGCGCGGGAACACCACGATCTTCGAACGCTCGACGCGCTCGGGCAGGAAGCCGTGCAGCGCCTTGCGCCGGTCCATCATGTAGGCGTACTCGGGCGAGTCGACGCCCGGGTGGAAATAGGGCGCCAGCCCGTCGGCGAGATCCTTGTCGGGGATCTCCAGGTAGAGACGGTCGCGGAGCTCCTTGAGCTGGTCGACGGTCATCTTCTTGATCTGGTGCGTGGCGTTGCGAGCCTCGATCGCACTGCCCAACGTCCAGCCCTTCACGGTCTGGGCGAGGATCACCGTGGGCGACACCGTGTTCTCCGACGCGGTCTTGTACGCCGCGTAGAGCTTGCCGTAGTCGTGACCACCGCGCGGCAGCTTCTGCAGGTCTTCGTCGCTCAAGTGCTCGACCATCGCGCCCAACCGCGGGTCGCCACCGAAGAAGTGATCGCGGATGTAGGCACCCGACTCCACCACGTACTTCTGGAACTCGCCGTCGTTCGTGGTGTTCATCTTGTTGAGCAGCACGCCGTCGACGTCGCGCGCGAGCAGCTCGTCCCACGGGCGGCCCCACACCACCTTGATCACGTTCCAGCCCGCGCCGCGGAACGTCATCTCCAACTCTTGGATGATCTTGCCGTTGCCGCGCACCGGGCCGTCGAGCCGCTGCAGGTTGCAGTTGACGACGAAGATGAGATTGTCGAGCTGCTCGCGCGCCGCGAGGCTCAGCGCCGCCTTCGACTCGGGCTCGTCCATCTCGCCGTCGCCCACGAAGCACCACACCTTCGACGCCGACGTGTCGGCCAGGTGTTGGTGCTCGAGGTAGCGGTTGAAGCGCGCCTGGTAGATCGCGTTGAGAGGGCCGAGGCCCATCGACACGGTCGGGAACTCCCAGAAGTGCGGCATGCGCCGCGGGTGCGGGTAGCTCGGCAGGCCCTTGCCCGACGTCTCGCGGCGGAAGTGGTCGAGTTGGTCCTGGGTGAGGCGGCCCTCGAGGAACGCACGCGCGTAGATGCCCGGCGCCGCGTGACCCTGCACGTAGAGCAGGTCACCGGAATTGCCGTCGGCCTTGCCGTGGAAGAAGTGGTTGAAGCCCACCTCGTAGAGCGAAGCCGCGCTCGCGTAGGTGGAGAGGTGCCCGCCGAGGCCGTCGAAACGGTGGTTGGCGCGGTCGACCATTGCCACCGCGTTCCACCGCACGAACGCACGGATGCGGCGCTCGAGATACTCGTCGCCGGGGAACCACGGCTCCTCCGACGGCGGGATCGTGTTGATGTAGTCGGTCTGCACCAGCGTCGGTACCGACACGCCCTTGTCGCGCGCGTGCTCGAGCAGCCGAGCGAGCAGATAGTGCGCGCGCGCCCGCCCCTTGATGTCGACCACGGCATCGAGGCTTTCGAGCCACTCCGCCGTCTCGGCGGTGTCGATGTCGGGAAGTTGGCGGATCTGCGCGTCGAGGAACACGGGCGACCCTTCGGTAGCCGAATTGTCACCACGAGCGTATGGCGAATGCCCCATGCCACTTGATCGGCATCGCGCCGTCCCTTCGAGAGGGGCGTCCTGTGACCCCGATTATCGGGGTCACAGGACGCCCCTCGCGAACAGTTCAGATTTCGAAAGGGGGTTTGCCCATTTGGTCACGCACCGTCACCACCGGCGGGTTCGTGAGCGCGCGCCGCTGCCAGTTCGCGCCATCGACTACGAGCGTGTGACCCGAGATGAATCGCGCGTACGGCGACGCGAGGAATGTTGCAGCCCAACCCAGCTCCTGGCGTTCGCCGACGCGCAGCGCGGGCTGGCAGATGTCCTTGTCGTGCGTACGCGAGAGGTTGCCCTGGATGTCGCTGGTCATGTCCTCGTGCGGGAACAGGCCGGGCACGAGCCCGTTCACCTGGATGCCGTACGGACCCCACTCCACGGCCAGCGTCTCGGTGAGGTTCTTCACGCCCGCCTTGGCCGCAGCCGAGTGCGCGAAACCGGGTCCGCCGGTCCACGCGTACGACGCGCCGACGTTCACGATCGAGCCTGGCGTACGCGCCGCGAGGTGTCGACGGCCGAACTCACGCGAGCACAGATACGTGCCGGTGAGCGTGATGTCGACCACAGTGCGCCATGCGTTGGGCGACATGTCCTCGGCCGTGACGGGAAAGTTCGCAGCCGCGTTGTTCACGAGCACACCGGGCAGCGCGAATCGGCGTTCGGCCTCGTCGAACGCGGCCGCGATGCTGTCGGCTTCGCGTATGTCGCACTCGACGGTGATCACCTTGCCCGGTGCGATCGCTTCGATCGCGGCGCGCCCGGCGTCGAGGTGCTCGGGCTTGCGGCTCGCGATCACGATGGCCGCGCCCAGGCGCGCGAACTCGCTGGCGATCGCCTTGCCGAGCCCGGTACCGGCACCGGTGACGAACACGCACACACCGTCGAAGGTGCCGGGCACGAGCGCGGTCGAGCCGACAGGTGGCGGCGCAGGAAGACCGATCTGACCGTTGCTCTGATCGTCACTACTCATGCCGGCGACCACTGCTCGCTGACGAGCGATTCGGAGAGGTCCCAGAGGCCCGTGGCGTCGTCGCGCGCCCAATCGGCGGGCTCGGCGAGCGCGCAGTCGGAGAGGTAGGCGCCACCGTGCTCGTCCAGCCCCTCGGTGACCGCGGCGTACACAGTGGTGGCCGCACCTTGCGGGATCGACTTGAACTCCGGCATTCCGCTGCCCGACGACGCGGCCTTGGCCCGCTCCATCAGCGCCACCATGTCGTCGTGGGTCATGTGCCGACCGAGGTCGGTGGCAATGCGACCAGGGTGCAACGAGAACGCATGCACACCGGAGGCCTCGGCCCGCCGATCGAGCTCCCGGCCGAAGAGGATGTTGGCCGTCTTCGACTGCCCATAGCCCACGAACTTGTCGTAGTCGCGTGCAATGAAGTTCGGGTCGCCGAGATCCACGCCCGCGCGCCGGTGTCCTTCCGAGCTCACGTTCACCACACGCACCCGACGAGCGCCGGTACCGCCGCCGTTCGCGCCCCCGCGCAGGAGCGGGAACAGCAGCGCGGTGAGCAGGAAGTGCGCGAGATGGTTCGTGCCGAACTGCAGCTCGAAGCCGTCGGCGGTACGCGAGAGCGGCGGGAACATCACGCCCGCGTTGTTCACCAGTACGTCGAGGCGGTCGCGCTCGGCGAGAAAGTCGGCTGTGAACCTGCGCACCGACGCCAAGTCGGCGAGGTCGACGATCGCGCCGTCGATACGGGCATCAGGCAGTTCCTCGAGCACGCGTGCGAGCGCGGCGTCGAGCTTGCCCCGGTCCCTCGCCGCCAGCGTCACGCGGGCGCCGTGTGCCGCGAGCGCGCGGGCCGTCTCGAGGCCGATCCCGCCCGACGCGCCGGTAATCAGGAACTCGGTGCCGGTGAGGTCACGCCCGGCGAGCACCTCGTCGGCCGTGGTCGTCGCATCGAAGGTCACGACGTCTTATCTAGCGCATCACGCCGCCACAGCGGGCGGCCCGCCGCGCCGGGCGCCGTTTGGGACCCTATAGGGAACCCAAACGACGCCCCTGAAGGGCGAGCGAGCGAGGTCGTCAGCTCGACGGGGTGGCCACGGCCTTGAACGTGTTGCCCGGGCCGGGGATCAGCTGGTTCAGCACCGGCGTGAGCAGCGAGCACGTCTTGAACTGCGGGATCGTGTAGGTGCCCGTGAACGTCGACGGTCCGGTGAAGCTGGCCTTGCCCGACATCGTGACGCTCACTGGCGAGGCCGTCGTGCAGCTGTTGCCGACGAGATTCACCGGGATGCCGCTCGTGGTCGCGCTCGTGATCAAGATGTTGAACGTCGAGGTGGCGGTCACCTTGAAGGTCGAGAAGTTGATCTTGCCCGTGACCGGCTTGGCTTCCTTCATCACGAACGTGGCGGTGAGCACCGGCACACCGGCCTCGGTCGTGGTCACTGTCGCCGGTGGCAGCGTGAGTGACCCGGTGAGCTTGCCCGTGGCGATATCCACTGTGGCCTTCATGACGCCGTTCTTGATCGTGACGTCCTCGTTGAGCTTCTTGATGTGGGTCGTCGCGGTGATCTTGTAGACGAACGCGATCCCGGTGCCCGACGCAGTGCCCGACTTGTGGGTGGCCGCCTTGTGGGCGGTGGCCGCCGACGCCGATCCGGTCGCGGGAGCGACCAACGCTCCAGCGGCGAGCAAGGCAGTACAGCTTGCGAGCACGGTCTTCCAGCGCATGTCCGACCCTCCTGGGTAACGGCCCGCGCGTGGTCCGCCGGGCGCAACGGTGCGATGCACCGTTGGTGCCCAGATCAGAGCGGAGTCACGCCGATCCGCACATCAACGCCGACCCAACTGTCTCCAATTGAACAACATGTTTCAGCGGCCGCCGTTCACGAGATGGGCTGCGCCGACGCCCGACTTGTGCCAAGATGCCGCCTGCGCACCGGGCGGGCTGGGACGTCTGAGCCGCACGGGCGTTCCTCGACGGAACCGAAAGGCACAATCCATGCGTAAAACCATCCTCACCGTCGCCAGCGTGGCGGCGCTCGCGATGCCGCTCTTCGCGCTCGCGCCGACCACCGCGGGTGCAGCCGCGGCGACGCCGACGTGCAAGACGGCGAGCGGAAGCGGCACGTTCACCCCGGCGCTCCCCCCGCTGAGCCAGCCCAACACAAAGGTCAAGTCGACGGTCACGTCGACCGGCACCGAGAAGGGCTGCACGGGCGGCGGCGTCACCTCGGCAACACTGACGGGCAAGTTCAAGTTCTCGACGGCCGGCAACTGCACGACGCTGCTTCAGGGCACCGGCGGCACGATCAGCGGTCCGGCGACGCTGAAGTGGAACACCGGCAAGACCTCGACCGTCGGCGCGGCCAAACTCGGCCAAGTGAAGGGTCAGGCCACCGAGGCGACGATCACCGGCAAGATCACCGCCGGTCTCTTCGTCGGCAAGAGCGTTGCCCAGACGATCACCTTCGCGGTCACGAGCGGTGAGTGCACGTCGAAGCCGCTCTCGAAGGTCACGTACACCCAGAAGACGTCGCTCACGATCAAGTAGGCGACTGGAGCACCGACCGCGTCTTGCGAGAGCCGCACGGGCAACCGTGCGGCTCTTTCGCGTTTAGGGCGCGTTCACCTTCACGGCGTCGACGAGCGCGTCGAACAGTTGGCCGACTCCTACGGGCTTGGTGATGTAGCCCGTCACCCCGGCGTTCAGCAGCCTGCGTGAGGTACCCGGGTTGGCGTCGGCGGTCACGATGAGCACCGGCACGTCGCGGGCCGCATCGATGGCGCGCAGGCGTCGCAACACTTGCTCGCCCGGCATGTCGGGCAGGTGGAGGTCGAGCAGGATCACGTCGGGCCGTTCCTGGGCGGCGACCGCGATCCCCTGCTCTCCCGTGGTTGCGCTGAATGCCGCGCGGACGCCGAACATGGCCAGCATGGCTTCGACGAGGCGCACGTTGGCGTCGTTGTCCTCGATGTAGAGCACCGTGGTGTCGCGCAACTCGTCGCCGAACTTCGTGCGCGCCGTCTCGGCGTCGGAAGCCTCCACGATCGCCTCGACCGGCATCGCCGCGTGCAGCGACACCGTGAAGGTGCTCCCCGCGCCCGGCCTCGACGCCACTGAGATCTTGCCGCCCATGCCTTCGGTGAGCATCTTCGAGAGCGCGAGGCCCACACCCGCGCCTTCCACCGAGCGCGCGTCGGCGCCGAGCCGCTCGAACGGCACGAACAGGTTCGCGAGCTGCGAAGGTTCGATCCCGGTGCCCGTGTCGGTGATGCCCACGGAGGTGATCGTGCCGTTCGTCGTGGCGGTCACGGTCACGGTCCCGTCCGGCACGTTGTACTTGATCGCGTTGGAAAGGATGTTGAGCAGCACCTGGTGGAAGCGCTGGCGGTCGCAACTCGCCCATGCATGGGTTGCGCCGTCCGGATCCACGAGCAGCGACACGCGCGCGTTTTGCGCCGTGGGCTCCACGAGCCGCAGCGCGTCGTCGATTGCCTCGGCCACGTTCACCGGCTCGATCGAGAACGTCACGTGACCGGAACGGATGCGCTCGAACTCCAGGAGGTCGTTCAGCAGGTCGAGCAGGTGATGGCCGGCGCGTTGAATTTGTTCGAGCGCCTCCACCTGGTCGTCACGCGGATGGCCGATCTCGAGGAGCTGGCCGAAGCCGAGAATCGAGTTGAGCGGCGTGCGCAGCTCGTGACTCATGCGCGACAGGAAGGCGCTCTTGGCCCGGTCGACCTGCATCATCTCCTGGGCGCGCAGACGCTCGGTGATGTCGCGTGCGATCGCCACCACCGACGGGCCTTGCGGCGTGTCGATGGGACTGAGGCTCACCTCGATCGGGAACTCGGTTCCGTCGCGCCTGCGACCCGACAAGCCCATCCCCGCGCCCATCGCGCGACTGCTCGGCGCGGCCATGTAGTCCTCGCGCACGATGCGGTGCACGCCACGCGCGCTCTCGGGCACGAGCATCTCGATGCCCCGCCCCACCAGCTCGCTGGCCGGATAACCGAACACGTCGGCCGTCCGCTGATTGCACACCCGGATGATGCCGTCGTTGTCCACTACGAACACGGGATCGGGGGCCTGCTCGACGAGCTGGCGGAACTTGCCCTCCGACGCCGACAGCGCGAGCTCGGCGCGCCGTTCCCGGGTGACGTCCATGAGGCTCACGACCGTCCACGGCGATCCGCCGGGCCGCGGCAACGGCATGGCGATCATCACGATCACGCGGCGTTCGCCGTCGGGCCGGTGCGTCACGAGCAGCTGGCCCGATGGTTCGCCACGCTCGAGCGTGATCACGATCGGCCATTCGTCGATGCGCAGCCGGCGTTCCTGCTCGTTCTCGAGCACCCACGGCGTGTCGCGCACGTTCTGGCCGACGAGCGTGCCGCGCGCAAAGCCGAGCACGCGGCACGCGCTCGGATTCATCGCCTGGATACGGCCCCGGTGATCGACGACCAGCACGCCCTCGGCCAGCGCGTCGAAAATCCCGCGCGCGAACTCGTCCGACTCGTGAAAGCCGCGATATCCGTGCGGTTGTGGCGTCGCCCCGGTTTCGCCTGCCGTGCGGCCCGGCCCGGTGCCCGCCGGCCCGCCGCCGGCTCGGTCGGGCGTGTCACTCACACTTGTGCGATCCGGTATCCAAACCCGCGCACCGTGACGATGACGTCGGTGGTCGCGCCCGCGGCCGCGAGCTTCGTGCGCACGCGACGGATGTGCTCGGTGACGGTGGCGGGATCCTGCCAATCGGACGTGGAGCCCCACACGTGGTGCAACAGCGCTTCGCGGCTGAACGTCTCGGGCGACTGCATCGCAAGGAACCGCAGCAGGCCGAACTCCTTCGGTGTGAGGTCGACCAGCGATCCCTCCACCGACGCGGTGTTCGCCGCGAGGTCGAGCTCCACCTCGCCCACGTGTACGTGCTGCAAGGCCGGTTCGGGCTGGCTGCGCCGCAACAACGCGCGCACGCGCGCCGACAGCTCGTTCACCGAATAGGGCTTGACCATGTAGTCGTCGGCGCCGGCGTCGAGCCCGTCGACGCGCTCGCTCTCGCCCGAACGGGCGGTGAGGAGCAACACCGGCACCGAGCTGGCCCGGCGGATCTCGCCCAATACCGAGATCCCGTCGAGCCCGGGCAGACCCAGGTCGAGCACCACCGCATCCGGCTCGTGGGTGACGAGTGCGCCGAGCGCGGTCGGACCGTCACTCGCCTCGATCACCATGTAGCCGCTCTCCTCCAAGACGCGGCGTACGAGAAGGCGGTTTCCGTCGTCGTCCTCGACGACAAGGACTTTCGCGCTGCCTCGCTCCATGATCTCCCCGCGTGTTTGCCCGATCACGCGGTCTCCGCGTTCAAGCATCGGCGATTGTGTCACGAGCTTCCTTCCCTGTCGATTGGCCACTCCAGGATCGGCACTCGGTAGAGCGTTGTCCACTTTTAGATCGTCCCCCAAACCAGAGTTGTTTCGCCGTTGTGCCCAGGAGCCGTAGTGCTCACACCTCGTAATCGCACCGGCCACCTCCGGCGCGGCCTAGAGGTGGCAGGATCTTGTGGTGAGCGACGAACGGCTCGACCCCGGCGCATTGACCGACCTCTCGGCGCGCATGCGGGCGCACGTCGAGTCGGGCGCGGTGCCCGGCCTGGCCATGCTCGTGGCCGCGGGCGCCGATGTGCACGTCGAGACGGTGGGTCGCCTCGCACTCGACGCCGATGTTGCCTTGGAGCACGACGCGATCTTCCGTATCGCGTCGCTCACCAAGCCGATCACCGCGGCCGCGGCGATGCTCCTCGTCGATGACGGCGTGCTCGCGCTCGACGAGCCGGTCGACTCGTTGCTGCCGGAGCTCGCCGACCGGCGAGTGCTGCGTTCACTCGACGCCGCACTCGACGACACTGTGCCCGCGCACCGCGCCATCACCGTCGACGACCTGCTCACCTGCCGCCTCGGGCTCGGCTGCATCATGGCGCCACCCGGCACCTACCCGATCCAGAAGGCTGAGGAAGAGCTCGAACTGCGCACGTTCGGGCCGCCGTGGCCGCCTCCGAGCTTCTCGGTCGATGAGTGGATCAGCCGCCTTGGCACGCTGCCGCTCGTGCACCAGCCCGGCGAAGGCTGGCGCTACAACACAGGGATTCAGGTGCTCGGCGTGCTGGTCGAGCGCGCCGCGAAGATGCCGTTCGGCGATTTCCTGCGGCGTCGCCTGTTCCAGCCGCTCGGCATGATCGACACGACGTTCGTGATGGATGCTTCGCGCCGAGGGCGATTCACCACCGCGTACGCGCCCGACCCGTCGAGTGGCGTGCTCTCGGTGCTCGATCCTGCCCACGGCAGCTGGTGGGACGACGCCGTATTGGCGAACGGCGCGGGCTGGTTGCTCTCCACCATCGACGACTTCTACGCGTTCGTGTCGATGCTCGTGAACGGCGGTGCCGCGCGGGGCGAGCGCGTGTTGTCGAAGGCGGCAGTGGCGCGCATGACGATGGACCATCTCCACGGGTCGCAACACGACGACGTGCGGCTCTTCGTCGGCCCGGGTTCGAGCTGGGGCTATGGAATGGCGGTGCCCGAGACCGGCGGGCACGGCGGTGGTATCCGGGGCGGCTACGGCTGGGACGGAGGCATGGGCACCACGTGGCGCACGGACCCGGCAACGGGCGTGACCGCGATGTTGTTCACGCAGCGCGCGATGACGTCGCCGGAGCCACCGGCGACATTCACAGACTTCTACGACGCCGTCGACACCGCCACGCGAGGGGCGTCGTAGGGCGTCGCTATTCGACGCCCTACGACGCCCGGAGATCTGGGGTCACACCGCGGTGATGCCTGGGCCCCAGCGCTTGCCGAAGTCGTTCACGTCGAACACTTTGCCCGTGACGTCGGTGTCGATCTGCGCTGCGAGATAGGCCACCGCGGGAACCACGTCGGCCGGCGTCAGCCAGCCCGTCCAGTCGAAATCGGCCCCGAACTCCTCGGCTGTGTGCTCGGTGCGCACCGCGCCGGGACGCAACGCGTTCACCGACACGCCGAACGAACGCAACTCAGGCGCGATCGCGGTGGAGAAGCGCTCGAGCGCGGCCTTGGCCACCGAGTAGATCACGTAGCCGGCCGGCATCAGCGAGCTCACCTCGTGCGCGGCCGCCCCTGACGACACGTTGATGATGCTGCCCCCGCCGCCGGCGCGCATGTGCGGCACGGCCGCCTGCGTGAACAGGTAGAGGCTGCGCACATTCACTCTCATCGAGTCGTCCCACTGTTCCACCGTCGACTCGTCGAACGGGGCGCGCGTGGGTGTCATTGCGTTGTTGACGAGCACGTCGAGCCGTCCGTACTGGCCGACCGTCTGCTGCACGAGCCCGTCGATATCGCCGGCGTCCCCGATGTCGCACCGCACCGCGATCGCTTCATTGCCTGCATCGCGGATCGCGCTCACCGTTTCGTGGATCGAGCCCGGGAACTCGCCGTTTCCCGGGTCGACAGTGCGAGCGGCACACACGACCTTGGCGCCGAGCGCGGCGAGCCCGATCGCGAGCCCTTTGCCGATACCGCGTGACGAGCCGGTGACGATCGCGACGCGCCCGTCGAAGAAGCCGTCAAGTGAGGGATCGATTGAACTGGCGGTGTCGGTCATGCCGGGCAGTCTCGCCCGGCATGAGCCGGTCAGTGCAAAGCGGGCACGCGCAGCGAGCTGACCTCACGGAACCGACCGGCGACGCAGTCCCAGTTCACGAGGTTCCAGAACGCGTCGAGCCACTTCCCCTTCTCGTTCTGATACTGCAGGTAGTAGGCGTGCTCCCACCCGTCGATCACGAGCAGCGGCAGGTTGGCTGGCGTGACGTTGTTCTGGTGGTCGTAGATCTGCTCCACCACGAGCCGGCCCGCGAGCGGTTCCCACGTGAGCGCGCCCCAGCCCGACCCCTGCAGCCCCGTGACCGCGGAGTCGAGCTGGCGGCGCATCGCCGACGTGTTGCCGAACGACTCGGAGATCGCCGCGGCAAGCTCGCCATCGGGGTCGCCGCCACCGTCGGGTGTCATCTCGGGCCAGAACGCCGAATGCAGGAAGTGACCCGAGATGTTGAACGCGAGTGCCTTCTCGAGGGCCCGCATCATCAACGGATCGGGGTCGGACTCGGCGCGCTGCTGCTCGAGCTTGGCAAGCGTTTCGTTGGCACCCTTCACGTACGTGGCGTGGTGCTTGTCGTGGTGCAACTCCACTTGCTTGGCGCTGTAGAACGGCTCGAGCGCGTCGTAGGCATAGGGAAGGTCGGGCAGCGTGTACGGGGTCATGAGCGCTCCTCTGGTGTGCTGGCCTGCTGGCTCTGCTGGCATCGTGAGATTTCCGGCCGCTCGCTACACGGCCGCACACTCATCGCGTTCCCGATCGCTCGTGACGGCAAACGGCACGAGGAGCCGCGCGCTGAGATGTGCGTGAGGTGTGTGGCCGTCGTTTTCGCGGTTGCACGGCACGGGTACCGCGATGAGGCACAGCGCCGTGCCGTGCGCAACACCATGGAGGTAACGATGGACGCAACGTTGCGAGATCACGCGCTGTTGGGACTGCGGGCCGTGATCGGCGGATCGATGGCCGCGCACGGCGCGCAAAAGCTGTTCGGCGCCTTCGGTGGCGACGGACCGCAGGACACGGGCAAGGCGTTCGAAGAGCACATGCACCTCGAGCCGGGTGAGGCGATGGCTCGGCTCGCCGGCGGTACCGAACTCGGAGCGGGCGTCGCCACCGCGCTCGGCATCGGCGGTCCACTCGCCCCCACTGCGATGGCGGCCACCATGACCGTTGCCGCGCTCACCGCACATCGCGGCAAGCCGTACTTCGGGCAGAAGGGCGGCCCCGAGATGCCATTGCTGTACGTAGCCAACGGCGCCTTCTTCGCGCTCGCTGGATTCGGCCGCGACAGCATCGACAGCCGCGTCGGCCTGCGCATCCCCAGGTCGGTGAGCGCGCTGCACGCCGCGCTTGCGGCCGCTGCGACCGCGTTGATCGTGTCGCGGGCTTGGCGCGCGCAGGACAACGCCAACGCCGCGAGCGACGGCGCACCCGAAACGGAACAATCTCCCGCCCAGCTGCAAGCCCGAGGAGCGTGATCGCGATGGCGCCGAAGAAGGCCCACGACTCAACAGAATCGGTTGTCCGCCAAGCCGTGCACGTGGCCACCGGCGATCGCGACGCCGAAGCCAAAGCCTTGGCCGATCGCGCGGGCGGCGACACCGACGAGGACGACGCGCTCGAAGCAGTACGCCGTACGCACGGTGACGTTGCAGGCGGGACGCCGAGCGGCGAGCACGAAGCCAGTGAGACCGCCACTGCCGACGACGTGCGTGCCGTGCAGCGCGAGCAATCCGACTGAGCTCGCAACCCGTCTCAGAACGTGGGGACGAACCCGCCTACACCACCGCGTTGGGCGAAACTTCGAACCACACGGTCTTGCCGGCGACGCCCGGTGTCTCCGACACGCCCCATGAACGTGCGAAGGCGTTGACGATCTGCAGGCCGCGTCCGGATGCCTCGTACGGCTCGGGCGAGCGCATGATCGGCTGGCCGTGACCCTGGTCGTGCACCTCGACGCGGATGTGATCGGCGTGCGCGTCGACGTGCACCTCGAAGTCGCTGTGTTCGTAACGCACGCAGTTGGTGGCGAGTTCAGACAGCATCAACACGACGGTCTCGGTCATCTCGGGCGCGATGCCGTCCACCAAGTCCGCGACGAACCGGCGCGCCGCGCCGATCGACGCGGGTCGGTTCAAAAACGAGCGGCTCGCGTCGGTCATGATTCGATGTGCAACGTCTCGTCGAGGCCCGTGCACTCGATCACCCGGCGCACGACGGTGGATGGATTACGGACGGCGACGGTGCCGGCCTGATGCGTCGAACGCACCAGCACTGCGATGCCCGAGCTGTCGAGGAACGACACGCCGGTGAGGTCGAACACGATGCGCGCCGGCTCGGTCTGCAGGATCGGCGCGAGCGACTCTTCTGCGATCGGAGCCGTCGCGAAGTCGAGCTCGCCGCGGAGCACGATGACGGGCGCGCCGTCGGGATCGGCGGTGACCACGACTTCGATCTGATCGTGAGCGTCGCTCATGCTTCCCATCGCAATCCGAGCAGGGCGGTGTCGTCGTTGGCGCCGCCGGGGATTAGTTCACTCACAACCCGCGCGAGCAGCAACTCCACAGGAGCATCGGCATCCTTGGCCGCCGCCCGAGCTAGCCGGGAGAATCCGACGTCGAGGCTTTCACCGCGGCGCTCGATCAAACCGTCGGTGTAGAGGAGCAACGTGCCCGCCGCGGGGAGATCGGTGGTGAAAAGCCGGTAGTGCGGGGCCTGCATCGCCCCCACCGGCACCCCGGCCTGCGTGTCGAGGAACGACACCTGGCCGTCTGCCATCAACAGAGGGTCGAGGTGACCGGCGTTGGCGGCTTCGAGCCGGCGGTTCTGCAGATCGATACGCCCGCAGAACACCGTGGCGAAGTGGCCGTCGTCCTTGATGCTCAGCAGATGGGCAAGTTTGGCGAGGATCACGTCGGGCGAATCGCCCTGTAAGGCGTAGGCCCGAAGCGAATACCGCAACGACGCCATCACCGTGGCGGCCGGGATGCCGCGCCCGGATACGTCACCGATCACGAAGAACACTCGATTGCCGGGCAGCGGCACCAGGTCGTACCAGTCGCCGCCGATCTCGACGTCGACCTCGCCGGCCACGTAACGCGCCGCCACTTCGAGCCCCACGTCGGGCAACGCCGCGGGAAGCAGCGTGTGCTGCAACGTGCGCGCCACGCTGCGCTGCTCGTTGTAGAGACGCGCGTTCTCGGTGGCCACCACGTCGAGCGCGCCGGCGAGCGCCTCGGCCGATTCCCTACGCCGGATCAGACGCTCGGCGAGGAACGTGGACGCGGCGGTCAACACGAGACCAAGCGCGGCGAGGAGCCACGGCAACCGGAGCAGCAGCGAACCGCCGAGCTGCGAGTTCGTGCTCACCGCGACGAGGATCGTGGTGTTCCCGAACGACGCCGGTGCGGTCTCCAAGTGCCCGGTGAGGCCGTGGCCGGCGCTCGACGCGAGGAGCTTGGCGTCTTCGACCTTCTTCCCCAGGTACAGCGCGTAGTTCAGGTCACTGAACGCCTGGTCGTTCGCGATCTTCGCCGTGCGGTTCTTCGGGAGGTTGGTCTCGGTGTAGATCGCGTACGCCGGCGTCGTTCCGGGTGACGTCACCAGGTAGCCAACTCGGCGAGGTGTCGCGTCGAGCAGGTCGGAGATCCTCGGCGTGAGACCGGTCGATTTCGAGAAGAACGCGCGCAGTTGCTCGGGCGAATCGTGCGCGATCGCCTGCTGCTGCCCGACCGTCGCGATCTGTACGGGCGTGGCGCCGGTGAGTCGCCAGAGTGACGCCGACGCGTACTCAGCGGTGGCACTCGGCCCGACCACCAGGCTCGCGAGGCCGCGGAAGGTCGCGGCGTTGCCGCCGGTTCCGAGCGCGACGTACACGCCGGCTTGGAGTGGTAGCTCGGTCTCGGTGGTGGTCGCCTTGGAGACGAGCCCGATCTCGCGCGCCCGCTGTCGGAGCAAGCGACGTTCGTTGCGGGTGTTCAGCGATGCCGCACCGAGCGAGAGCACGAGCGTGACGATCACGCCGACGAGGGCAACCACCGCCGCGCCGCGATGAAATCGCGTGTGGCGCGCCGCGATCGCGGGCGTTTCGCCGCGTGCCGGGGGCGCGGCTTCCGAAGTGGTCGCCGTGCCCTCCACGCGGGATGTCTCCCCGCGGGCCATGTCGGTGACCACACCACCTCCGGAACTGAGACTCATCGGAACGCTACCTCGGCCAAAACGCCTCGGTCAGGGACTGTTATCGGCACGGCTCGCGCCAGGTTCGTCGCCGTTCGCCCATTGTTGGCCCAAGGGGGGCCAAACGGCACTGGTTCATGGGCTCACACGCTGGGTACATCGCCATTCCATGTCGCACGTTCTGATCACCACCGACGGCTCCGACCTCGCGCTCTCGGCCGCCCGCGCCGCGTTCGCGATCGTGCCGACGCCCGAGAAGGTCACAATCCTCGCGATCAGTGAAGCCACGCCCGAACTCGTGTCGGACGGCGGCGGCATCGAGGGTCCGACGATGACGCCGGCCGAAGTCGACAAGGTGATCACCGACGGCAATCGCCACGCCGACTCGGCGTTGCTGGGCCTGTCGGTGCTCGTGCCCCAAGGCGTACCGGTCGACCGCATCCTCGAGCACGGCGACCCAGGCGCCACCATCTGCATGGTCGCCGAGCACATCGGCGCCGACGTGATCGTGATCGGTTCGCACGGCAAGAACTGGATCAAGCGCGTATTGCTCGGATCAGTGAGCGAATACGTCGTGCACCACGCCAAGTGCCCAGTGCTCGTGGTGCCCGCGCCACGCGACCGCGAGGACGCGCCCGCGCACGAGGCTGCAGCCACGAACTAATCGCGCTCGGCGTGGCAGTAGGCCGACCGACCGGCGATGCCGCGGGCCGCACGCCCGGTTCCCTGGGTTTCGCCGGGAATGACGGAACGCAACACCGCCGGACGATGGCGGACGGTCGATCCTGGGGGAGGACCGACCACAAACATTGTGCGCCCCGCACCGCCGCGATTTCCCGGCGCGGTCCGTTGAATTGCCGGACCACCTCCGCGAGTAACTTCCTCCGCCGAGGGCCCTTAGCTCAGTTGGTTAGAGTGCTTGCATGACACGCAAGAGGTCGCTGGTTCGAGTCCAGTAGGGCCCACCGTCACGGTCCCCTCTAGGTGTTTGGTCATTTTCGCGCGCAGAGCGCACAAAAATGACCCGACGGTTTGGTTCAGGTCGGCGTGCCCCCGCCGATGAGTCGAACGACCTAGATCGCGTCTCGAGGGGGTGACCGCGTGAGCGTCGAACCGAGCGAGGTCAGCGAGCCCGAGCCGTCGCACACCATCGACGGCGGCGCGGCCGAGACCGACAGCGCCACTCCCGTCGCGCCGCAGCCGCCGGTGCTGCGCGCCATCGTCACACCGCTCACGGAGCAGTTGGCGAATGCGGGCATCGACAAGCACACGCTGTTGAACGCGGAGCGAGAGCACCAGCTCGCGCTCGTAGCGTCGGCGATGTTCGCGATCAGCGCGTTCTTCGAATGGTGGAACGGGCTCGTGCGCGTGCACGGCATCGTGAACTTCAGCGCGACCGGCAGCGGCAGCGCGTTCAGCGACTGGCGGGGCTGGATCGCGCTGGCGTTGATGGCCACGTGCGCGGCCGTCACCGTGCTGCAGATCGTGAACGGCAACGACCGTCGTTCCACCCAGATCGCTGCCGGTGCGGCAACCGCCGCGCTGTGCTGCACGCTCTGGTTCTGGGCCGCGTACAGCGCCTCGGTGGCGCTCTCCGACGCTACCGGCACGGAATTCGGCGCGGGCTTCGGCCTCTACCTCGGTCTGGCCGCCACGATTACCGCGGTCGTGGCCACAATGCGCCGCTTGATCCTCGCCGACGCCTGGCGCTGACCCGTCGAGCTACGCGGTCAGTTCGGCCATCGTCTGCAAGGTCTCGGGCGAACCGTTCACGATGATCGTGGTGACGGCCGAGTCGTCCCACGCCTGCAAACGGTCGCGAATGCGCTCGCGCGAACCGACGAGCGAGATCTCGTCGGCGAACTGCGTGGGTACATGCGCGATCGCCTCGTCGCGCTTGCCTTCGAAGAACAGGTCCTGAATCCGCTGCGCCGCGTCTTCGAAACCCATGCGCGCCATCAACTCCATGTGGAAGTTGCGGCTGCGATGCCCCATGCCGCCGATGTAGAAGCCCAGCGCCGCCTTGGTGGGTGCGAGCGCCTCTTCGATCTCGTCTTCGCTGTCGCCAGTGATGCGACAACCCATCACGTTCACCGCGACTTCGAAGTGGGGCTTCGCGCCGGAGAGTGAGTCGGCGTACACCTCGGGCCGGAACGGCGAGTAGTAGAGCGGTAACCAACCGTCGGCGATCTCGGCCGCGAGCGCCACGTTCTTCGGACCTTCGGCGCCGAGGTAGATCGGCAGGTCGGCGCGCAGCGGGTGCACCATCACGCGCAACGGCTTGCCCATCCCCCAACTGTTCGGGCCGTCATACGGCATGCGCACGAACTCGCCTTCGTACGCCACCGGCGCCTCGCGTCGCAGCACCGCGCGAAGCACGTCGATGTATTCGCGTGTGCGGGTGAGCGGCTTGGCGAACGGCTGGCCGTACCAGCCTTCCACCACCTGCGGTCCGCTCACGCCGAGACCGAGCCCGAAGCGGCCGTTGGAAAGATGGTCGACGGTGATCGCGTGCATCGCGCACGACGCGGGCGTGCGGCCCGAGAGCTGCACCACGCCGGTACACACGCGGATCGTCGAGGTGTGCGCCGCGATCCACGTGGCGAACGAGAACGCGTCGTTCCCCCAAGACTCGGCCACCCACACCGAGTCGAAGCCGAGGCGTTCGGCCTCTTGGGCAAGCGGCACATGGAATGGGTTCGGCCCTTGACCCCAATAGCCGAGCTGCAGTCCGAGCTTCATCATCTCTCCTCGCCGCGGCGGCCGGCGCAGCGTAGGAGACGTTGCTGAGTGCCGGCCCAACGGAGCCACGCGCCGCCCGCGCGCTTTGCGGCCCGCCGTACAATTCCTCGCACCCGGGGCGGCATCCACAGGTTGGTTGCGCCCGACGCGAGGCGAAGGAGCCCTGCCGTGCTGAAGAAGGTGCTGGCCGGAGTGACGGTGGCAGCCGTGCTCGCCTTCGGTGGCGTGGCGATCGCCGGTGCCGTGTCCACCCCCAACCCGTCGACCACCACCACGAAGCCGGCACGCGCCGGGGCCGGCAATCTCGTTGCGAACGCGGTGAAGACCGCGGCCGCCACGATCGGTATCGACGTGAAGACGTTGCGAGCGGGCGTGAAGTCGGGCCACACGATCGCTGCGATCGCGACGCAGCACCACGTGGCGCCGTCGGCGGTGATCAGCGCCATTGTGAGCAAGGTCGATGCAGCGATCGACACCGCGGCCAACTCGGGCAAGCTCTCGAGTGCCAAGGCTTCCAAAGCCAAGGCCCGTGTTCCCGCGCTCGCCAACCGGATCGTGAATCACACGGCGAGCGTGCTCCGTGGCCTGCGAAGCGGCCCGAAACAGGGATACCGCGGCGACAAGGTGCTGCAAGCCGCCGCGTCCACCATTGGGATCAGCTACACCGCGTTGCGCAAGGCGATGCACTCGGGTGACACCATCGCCGCGATCGCGCGCGGCCACGGTGTCGCGCCGGCGAAGGTGGCCAACGCGATGGCGACCGTCGCGGAGCGGAACTTCGCTGCGGCCGCCAAGGCGCACAAGGTCGACCCGAGATACGCCAAGCGGATCCCGAAGGGCATGATGAACCGCGTCAACGGCACCGCGCCTCGCAAACCTGCACATCGCGGTGCGAAGGCCAAGGCGCACGCGGCGGCCACCGCGTAGCGCTCGTCATTCGACGCGGCGTGGCGTCGCGTGATCCCATGGTGGCGTGATCGAGGCGGTGCTGTTCGACTTCGGTGGCGTGTTCACCGGTTCGCCCTTCCACGCGGTGCGGTCGAGCGGGCAGCTGGGCGGCCATGATCCCGAGCTGGTGATCGAGGTGGTGTTCGGGCCCTACGACCGCGACACCGATCATCCGTGGCACCGTTTGGAGCGGGGTGAGCTCAGCTTCGGCGACGCGCACGAGCTGCTCCTCGAGCTGGCGCGTGAGCGGGGCATGGAGTTCGATCCGTTCGACGCGCTGAAGGGCATGAGCACCGACGGCAGCGGCGGCACCGAGGAGCTCGTGGAACGCACCCGGAAGTTGCGCGCCGACGGCTACCGCACCGCGCTCGTCACGAACAACATTCGCGAGTTCAACGACGGCTGGCGCAAGCTCATCCCCGTCGACGAACTCTTCGACGTGGTGGTCGACAGCAGCATGATCGGGATGCGCAAACCCGACCCGCGCGTCTTCCAGCACGCGCTCGCCGCGCTCGGCGGCATCGAGCCCGACCACACCGTGTTCCTCGACGACTTCCAGGGCAACATCGACGCAGCAGAGGCGCTAGGTATGCACGGCATCCTCGTGGGTGTCGACCGGCTCGCTGCGATCAAGGAGCTCGACGCGCTGCTCGCGTCCCACACTGCGGCCTGAAGCGACCGGTACGCTCGAAATATGAACCCCGGCGCGTTCCTGCATCCGTACGCCAAACCCACTCGGAGCGACGACCAGTTCCGCTGCATCGTGCGCGGGCAAGGTGCGCGTGTGTGGGACCGCGACGGCAACGAGTACATCGACGGCATGGGCTCGCTCTGGTACGCCAACGCCGGCTACGGGCGCGCCGAGATCACCGACGCAGTCGTCGCGCAGATGGGCAAGATCGCGGCCTTCCACTGCTTCGAGCCGTTCTCGAACGAACCGGCCGAGGCAGTGGCGGAGCGCATCGCGTCGGTCGCACCGATGCGCGACGCCCGCGTGTTCCTCACGTCGTCGGGCTCGGAGGCGGTCGACTCGGTGATGAAGCTGGCGCGCGTCGCGCACGTGCGCGCCGGCCAGCCCGAGCGCACGCTGATCCTGAGCAGGGGCCGCGCCTACCACGGCGTCACCTACGGCGGCCTCACCGCGCAGGGCCTACCGGCAAACCAGGAGGGCTTCGGGCCGTTCGTCGGTGACGTACAGGTGCTCCCACCCGATGATCTCGAAGCGATGGCCAAGGTGATGGCCGAACAGGGCGAGCGCGTCGCCGCGATCATCACCGAACCGGTGCAGGGCGCGAGTGGTGTGTATCCGCCCACCGAGGGCTACCTCGCCGGCCTGCGGCGGCTCGCCGACCAGCACGGCGCGTTCCTCATCTTCGACGAGGTGATCTGCGGGTTCGGCCGGCTCGGGAGCTGGTTCGGCGCCCAACACTTCGGCGTGGTTCCCGACCTCATCACCTTCGCCAAGGCCGTCACATCGGGCTACGTGCCCCTCGGTGGTGTGATCGTCGGCCCGTCGGTGCGCGCGTCGCTCGAATCCGACGCCGACTGGATGCTGCGCCACGGTCACACCTATTCCGGACACCCCACTGCGTGCGCGGCGGCACTTGCGAACCTCGACGTGCTCGTGGCCGACGACCTCCTCGCGCGAGCGGACCACATCGGCCATCGCCTGTTCGACGGATTCGACGCCCTTGCGCGCGACGGTCTGCTTGCCTCGACGCGCCACGAAGTGGCCGTCGGAGCGATCGTGACGCCCGACGACGTCGGCGCGTTCGCGGTGCGCGACCAACTCCTCGACCAAGGCGTGATCACGCGTGCCGTCAACGCCACGACGCTCACGTGGTGTCCCCCGCTCGTGATCACCGACGCCGAGATCGACCGCGTCGTCGACACGGTGGCCAAAGCACTCCAGCGTTAGCGGCGGCGCGGCGGCGGGCGACGGTTCTGTCCGCTCTTCGCGGTCGATTTCGCCGCGGGGCGCGCGGCCGGTCGCGCGGGCGGGCGGCCCGGGCGGAGTAAACGCAGCAGGAACCATCCGGCGCCGCCCACGAGCACGATGCCCACGAGCACGCCGACGATCACAGTGACGATCGACGTGCCGCCTCCACCACCGCTGCTCGCGGTGGCGCGATGCGTGGTGCCCGCGAGGAAGATGCCGGTGTCGCGCGACTGCGCGCCGATCGTGTTCGGTTGGCTCGTGGGCGCCGGGCCGGCGACGCGGTTCCAGCTCTTGCCGTCGGGCGAGAAGTACACGCCGCGGTTCCCCGGCAGCGGCACGCTCAGCACGATGCTCGCGCTCGACGCGAACGAGCTGAGCGGCACGTTGTCCGGGTTGTAGACGACCGTCATCCGGTACGCGTTGCCGTCGGCACGCACACCGCCCGGTAACGCAGACAGCGTCGCGGGGTCGAGCGGCGTGATCGTCATCAGCGCGCTTGGCGAGCCCGATCGCGCCGGGATCCCACCGGCATTGACGGTCACGATGAACTGCGTGTCCTGGCTCGAGACGGCTGCCGTCTTGTTGCCCTTCGCCCCCACGGCGATGGTCTCGGTGACCGGCTTCGGTGTGACGTTGCCGGTCTTGAACACCGCCGGCGGGTTCACCCATTGGTAGTTCGGGGCGGGCCCGACGCCTTCGTAGAGCGGCAGCACTGCACGCCCGCTCACCTGCGAGGTCACAATCGCGACCGCCAGGTATCCGCACGCAAGCAGCGCGCCGGCAACGACTGTGGCGCGTGTCCTCACGCGGCGACGCGCAGATCGGCGATCGTGTGCGTGGCGTAACTCGGCGGGTACACGACGGCCGGGGTGACCGGCGCGACCCATTGCCAGATCACACTCTCGGCGCGCACGTTGTCGCCGGCGTCGCTGGCCGAATCAGGCGCCAGGTCGTAGCCGCCACCGTTCGGCAATGAGTTGGGCGCGAGGTGCACGGTGTGCGCGGCACGTGCGATGTCGGCGACTGATAGCGAATGGGCGGCGGGCAGCACGTGCCCGAGCACTACGAGCGTGTTCGAGAAACCCGACAACGCGTACGAGCTCATCGCGGCGTTGTACTTCGTCGCGTACTGCGTCGACGCCCACTCGAGCTGCGTGCGCGCCTCGGGCTGCAGTGCCGCCTCGCGCACGTGATCGGCATCGGGTTTATCCGAGGCGAACACGCCGACGGCGCCGGCACCCAGCATCTGGCCGAACTGTGGGGTGCAGTAGCTCGAACTCGTGCCGATGGCGACCTTCAGCGGCACGTGCAAGTGTGCCAGCGCGCGCTGCACCGCGACGCCATCGTCGATGTAGGCCGATGCGAACAACACGTCGGTATGCGCGGCCGCAACCTTCTTGGCCACCGCCGTCGGGTCGAAATGGTTCGGGTCGTACCCGATCGCGGCGGCGAGTGTGAGACCGGCCTTGTGGATCTCGGCGATCGCACCGGCGCCCACCGATCGGCCGTAGGCATCGTCGACGTACGTGACCGTGTAGCGGAGGTTCTTCTGCAACTTGCGTTGCGGCGTGAGCACCGAACTCACGAAATGAATCGCGGCGTGACCGAGCGTGGCGCCGCTCGGCGCGAGCCGGAAGAAGTTCGTGCCCGTGGCCACACCCTTTGGCAGCATGCCCACGGCGCCGGTCTCCCAGAAGCTCATGTGCAACTGGGTGGCCTCTTCGGCCGCGACGGCCGACACCTCGCTGCTGTGGCTTCCGAGCACCGCGACCACGTGGTGCGACGCCAAGTCCGACATCGCCTCCGGCACGGCTTCAGGTCGCGACACCGATTCGGTCACGAGGTGCACGTCGCGCCCGTTGATTCCGCCGTGCGCGTTCACCCAGTCGACGGCGAGCTCCACACCGTGCAGCTCCTGAGTACCGCCCGCGCCCTGATCGCCCTGCGTGGGATAGAGCGCGCCGATCACCACGTCGCCGGCGCCCGCGGCAGTGCCGCTGCACGCGGCAAGCCCCGACGCGCCGAGCACGGCCACGAGCACCGCAGCCATCGAACGGAGAGCACGGCGCGAGGCCAGGTTGGTCATGCGTTCACCACACCACGAGGAGGTTGGCGACCACGTGTGTGATCGCGGGCGAGATCCAAGTGCCCGAGGCTTCGCGCTGCCAGCCGAACAGCAGTCCCACTGCGAAGTCAAGCGGCAGCACCCACGCGCCATACGTGGTGAGGTGCACCACGGCGAACGCGGCGGCACTTCCCACGATGGCGAGCGTGGCGCCGTAGGGGCGTAACAGGCCGAACAGCAGCCGGCGGAAGAACGCTTCTTCGGCGACGGCTGCCACGATGTCGAGGAACACGTAACGGCCTGCGAGAGGCGCGGTGTGGGCGTGGCCCACGACGAGTTGCGCGCCGCACACCGCCACAACACCGATCGCGGTCACGGCAACCGCGCGCGCGGCCGCCGGCTTCGGCGTGGTCGTCGTGCGCTGGTCGACGTCGCCGACCGCACCGTCCACCACGCCGGCGACCGGCATCGTGAGGCCGAGGGCGAGCAGGCCGCCGAACAACACCGCGAGCACGAGTGGCGCGTCGGCCAGCGCGATGAGTGTGGGACGCGACCAGAGCGCGACCACACCGACGAGCAATGCGCCCAGAATCACTGCCTGCTCGGAGCGCGATGAATACGGCCTGCTCCCGGCGCGCGCCGCGACGCGCGCCGTCACTTCTTCACCGTGATCACGAAGCGCTGCAACACGTCCTGCGGGTTCGCGAACGGGATGTGGTTGGCGGCAACGAACTCGGCGCTGAGCGTGTGGAGGCCCGGCGTGAGATTGCCGACGGTCTGCGTGGTGCCGTAGAGCATCGACACGATGCGGCCGTCGACCGACACGTGGATGTGGCCCTCGTCGCCGCGCAGTGTGGTGACCGACGGCCCCACCACCTTGCCGCCGATGATCTTGAACTGCAGGCGCACCGACGTGCCCACCACCGCATTCGGCTGAGGCTGCAGCACGATCAAACGCGCGTGCGTGACCGGCTGCGTCGCGGCCTTCGACGACGAGGAGCTGCACGCCCCCAAACCCACGGCAAGTGCGGCTGCGAGCACCAGGGACACGAGTATGTGGCGAGGTGCAGCGGGCACTGTTCGGAGTGTAGACAGACGTCGATGGTGGACTCTGTCGCGGACGAACTCGCAGTGCGCAACCTCGTGGCCCGCTTGTCACGCAATGCCGACATCGGCGACATCGACACCTACATGTCGTCGTTCGCGGCCGACGCAGAGTGGAACATGCCGGGCTCGCCCACGCGCGGCGCCGACGCGATCCGGGCCGGGCTGATCGAGCGCCGGGCCACCGGAGCCGTCGGTCCGGGCTCGAACACGCGCCACATGGTGTCGACCGTGACCGTCGATATCGACGGCGACACGGCCACGAGCGAGTCGTACTTCCAGTACTTGAGCGACACCACCACGAACCCCACGCTGCGCCTCGTGGGCTTCTACCGCGACATCTTCGTGCGCACCAGCGACGGCTGGCGGCTGTCGAAGCGCGACATCACCTTCGGCTGACCGGGTGGTCCCACAAACAATGGACTTGTCCACTGTGTGTGGGACCACGAGCGCGCGCTCAGCGTTGGATCGACTTGACCTCGAGAAACTCCTCGAAGCCGTGGTGGCCGTACTCGCGGCCGATCCCCGACTGCTTGTAGCCACCGAACGGCGCATTGGGGTTGAAGGCGCCGCCGTTCACTTCCACCTGGCCGGTGCGCAAGCGGCGCGCCACCTTCTCGGCGTGCTCCTTGTCGCCCGACCACACGCCGCCGGCGAGCCCGTACACCACACCGTTGGCGATCTGCACCGCGTCGTCCTCGTCGGAGTAGCCGATGATCGACAGCACCGGGCCGAAGATCTCTTGCTGAGCGATCGTCATGTTCGGATTCACGTCGGCGAACACCGTGGGCTTCACGTAGAAGCCCGTGCCGAGGCCGTCGGGCGCGCCGGCGCCACCGACCACGACGCGCGCGCCCTCGTCGATGCCCTTCTGGATGTAGCCCTGCACACGGTCGCGCTGTGCGGCCGATGCGAGCGGTCCGAGGGCCGTGCCCTCACCGAAGGGGTCGCCCACCACCGTGGCCGCCGCGGCGTCGCCGGCGATCTTCGCGGCCTCGTCCATGCGCGACTGCGGCACGAGCATGCGCGTCAGCGCCGAGCAGGTTTGGCCCGAGTTCAGGAACGCCTTGCCCACGCCGTCGGCAACGGCCGCGGCGAACGCCGTCTCGTCGAGGTCGTCGAGCAACACGTTGGCCGACTTACCGCCGAGCTCGAGCGCGACCTTCTTGATCGTGTCGGCACCGAGCTGAGCCACGCGCTTGCCCGCACGGGTAGAGCCCGTGAACGACACCATGTCGACGTCGGGATGTGCAGCAATCGCCTCACCCACCACGGGGCCGACGCCCGACACGAGGTTGAACACACCCGCGGGCAGTCCGATGTCGTGGATCACCTCGGCGAGAATGAACGCGTCGACCGGCGCGACCTCGCTCGGCTTCAGCACCACCGTGCAGCCGCCGGCCATCGCGTAGGCCACCTTCGCGGCGATCTGGTGCAGCGGGTAGTTCCACGGCGTGATGCAACCCACCACACCGATCGGCTCGCGCACGATGAGCGAGTTGCCCACCTCTTCCTCGAATGGGAATGACTCGGCCATCGCCGCGGCCTGCGCAAAGCTGTTGATCGGCAGACCCACTTGCACGATCTGCGACAGCCACTTCACCATCCCCGTCTCCTTGGAGATGGCGGTGGCGATCTCGTCCATGCGCGCGCCCAGAGCCTCGCCGATGCGCGTCATGTACTTCGCTCGCTCGTCGACCGGCGTGACCGACCACGTCTCGAACGCCTGCTTGGCCGCGGCCACAGCCTTGTCGACGTCGGCCGCGGTACCGGCGGCGATGCGCGCCATCACGTCTTCGGTGACGGAGTCGATCACGTCGATGAGTTCGCTGCCGGTGGAGGCGACCCACTCGCCGTTGATGTAGAGCTTGTCGTAGGTGGTGACGTTCGTGGTGGTGCTCATCGCGGTTGCCTCCGAGGGCCGTGACACATCGATCTCGAGTGGCTCCAGCGTAGGCCGCGTACGATCCGGCGAGCATGGCGAAGACGGAAATCCATACCGGAAACCAGACCGGGAAAGCGGACGGCGGCCCGGCGAAGAAGCCCAAGAAGCTCACCTCCACCGACTACCACCACCATCTCGAGCACCTGCAGCGCGAGCTCGTGAAATTGCAGGCCTGGGTGCAACAGGAGGGCCTGAAGCTCTGCGTGCTGTTCGAAGGGCGTGACGCGGCCGGCAAGGGCGGCACGATCAAGCGGATCGTGGAACGCACCAACCCCCGAGTGGTGCGCGTCGCCGCGCTCGGAGTTCCCACCGATCGCGAGAAGAGCCAGTGGTACTTCCAGCGCTACGTCGAGCGGCTCCCCGCCGGCGGTGAGATCGTGCTGTTCGACCGCTCTTGGTACAACCGCGCCGGCGTCGAGCGGGTGATGGGCTTCTGCACCGACGACGAATATCGCGAGTTCCTGCGCGCGTGCCCGCAGTTCGAAGAGATGCTGCTGCGTTCAGGCATCGTGCTCGTGAAGTACTGGTTCTCGGTGAGCGACGAGGAACAAGAACGCCGCTTCCAGGATCGCATCGACAACCCCGAAAAGCGTTGGAAGCTCAGCCCCATGGACCTCCAGGCGCGCGCTCGCTGGTCCGACTACTCGCGCGCCAAAGACGACATGTTCCGCTCCACCGACACGAAGCTCTCGCCGTGGTGGGTGGTCGAGGCCGACGACAAGCGCAAGGCGCGCCTCAACTGCATCCATCATCTGGTGTCGCAGATCCCGTACGAGGACGTGACGTCGACGCCGATGCACGTGCCCGCCCGCGGACCCGACAACTACGAACGTCCGCCGATCGCGGAGCAGACGTTCGTGCCCGAGGTGTACTGACGACAGAGGAGAACGTCATGAGCCATTCCGGTGTGCCGACGGCCGACCTTCCCGACGACGAGAAGGCGAAACGATCGGGCAGCTTCGGCGAAGTCGCATCGCTGTACGAGCGCTACCGGCCCGGTCCGCCGATCGCGGCCGTCGAGTGGATGCTGCCCGAGGGATGCGCCAGCGTGGCCGACCTCGGCGCCGGTACGGGTGCACTCACCCGGCTGCTCGTCGACCGGGTGGGCGAAGTGATCGCGGTAGAGCCCGACGACCGCATGCGCGAGGTGCTGGGCGAACAGGTGCCGGGGGCGCGGCCTGTCGCCGGGCGCGGCGACGCGATGCCGCTGCCCGACAATTCGGTGAACGCCGTGCTCGCATCGTCGTCGTGGCACTGGATGGACGTGGTGCCCACGCTCCACGAGGTGGCGCGCGTGCTCACGCCGGGCGGCACGCTCGGCGCGGTGTGGTCAGGCCCCGATCCCGATGCTGCGTTCATGGCCCAGGCCCGCGCCATGATGGCTCCGGGCGCGGCGGCCAGCCAGGGTGCGCTCGCCGCCGCGGTTGCCGACGAGTCCAACCGGCCACCGAGCGGCTTGATCATCCCCGACGGCCTGCCGTTCGATCCACCCGAGGAGGAGACGTTCCGCTTCGACGTGGCGCTCACGGCCGACGACATCATCGGCTTGCTCGCCACATTCAGTTGGATCATCACGCTGAGCGAGGAGCAGCGCGAGAAGATCTACGCCGACGCGCGCCGGCTGATGCGCGAGTTCCTCGGTTTGGAAGGTGACGCGACCACCGACGTCGGTTTCCGTGCCGACACCTACCGCACGCGTTGCCGCGCGTGAACCGGCACGGCTGATTCCAGCACCGCTTGCGCGGCCTGCGTGAGTGGCGCGAGGTCGCCGCGAGCGAATACATACCTGTCGGGGCGCACGACTATGGCGTCGGCACTGCCGAGGAGTGCGCCCACTTCCGGCGTGCTGCGCGCATCGAAGAGCGCGGCGCGGTGGGCCCACCAGAGTCGATCATGGTCGCCGGCCGCCATCGGCTCGGCCGTCGCCACGAGGAATCGCGGTCCTACGAGATCGTCGAGCCGTCGCCCGTCTACCAACGGCTGCGCGGCCAGCGCGCCTCCTCCGGGCCCGATTGCCGGCCCGGGAGTGAGTGGGTTCAGCGGTGGCGGCTCGGTCGGCGCCGCGTCGTTGTCGTGCGGCGCGGCGAGCAGGTCGGCATCGCGGGCGGCAGCGACGGCGGCGTCTGTGGTGCAGATGATGCGGCCGAAGCCCACCGCTTGCTCGACGATCGTGCGCACGTGCGGTTCGCGTTCTGATTGGTACGTGTCGAGCAGGGCATCGGGCGCGCCGTCGTGCAGCACCGCAGCGAGTTTCCAACTGAGGTTCGCGGCGTCGCGCATCCCCGAGCACATTCCTTGCCCGAGGAACGGCGGCATCTGGTGCGCGGCGTCGCCGGCGAGAAACACGCGTCCCGATCGCCACCGCTCGGCCACGAGGCCATGGAACGTGTACACCGCCGAGCGCTCCACGTCGACTGCTCCCGGGTCGATCCACGCAGCCATCAGCTCGCGTGCCCGATCGGGCTGCTGCATGGCGTCGGGATCCTCGCCGTCGAGCAACATGAATTCGAAGCGGAAGCGCGGCCACGGCATCGGCACGAGCGTGTGGGGCCGCGCCGGATCGCACACCTGGAGCGCACGGTCCGGCAAACCCGGAACCTGCTCGCGCAGCACCACATCGATCACGAGCCACGGCTCTTCGAACTCCAGGTCGTGCACGCCCGAGCCGATCGCGCGCCGCACCATCGAACGGGCGCCGTCGCAACCCACCGCGTAACGCGCCGCCACGGTCGAACCGTCGTCAAGCGTTGCGCGCACCGCGTCGTCTCCCGCGTCGAGGGCAGCAACGCCGGCGCCGAGGCGCACATCGGCATCGGTGCCCGCGACGGCGCGCCGGATCGCACCCTCGAATCCCGGTTGGTGGAACAACACCGAGGCCGGCCATCCGGTGGGCGCAAGACCGCGCGACTGGAACCGCAGCAGCACTTCACGCGACGCGCTGAGGAAGTCCATGCCCTCGTTCACCCGCATCGCCGTGACGATCTCGTCGGCACAACCGAGTTGTTGGAGGATTCGCAGGATCTCGTGATCGCAGTGCGCGGCCCGAGGCAGCGGGTAGAGCTCGGTGCTCGGATCGACGGCGACCACCGACAGGCCATAGCCCGCGGCGAGGCCGGTGAGCGTGGCGCCGACCGGCCCGAAGCCGATCACGAGCACGTCGGCGGGTTCAGCGACCGCGCCGCGCGGCCCTTCGCTCATGCGCTCGCCACGTGGGCGGCCCAGCCTGCTTCGAGCTCGGCGAGGTCATCGGGCACCACGAACTCGGTCGGCAGGTTCGGGCCCCACGCGTTGGCGACGTGTTCGAGTCGCATCGGCGCGCGTCGCCGCAACCACTCGTCGTCGTCGTCGATGCGGTCGAGGTCGGAGTAGAGCTCCACGAACGCACCCGACGGATCGCGCAGGTACCAGTAGAAATTGCTGCCCGCGAAGTGGCGGCCGAGCCCCCACGAATGGCGTTGCGGATCCGCGCGATACAGCGCGGTCGCGGTGTGGCCGACATGATCGATGTCGTCGCACTCCCACGAATAGTGCTGCAGCAACGGCACGGGCGACTCCACGAGCGCGATGTTGTGATGATCGGTAGAGCACCGCAAGAAGTGGATGATGCCGTCGTACTCGTCGCTCACCTTGCAGCCGATTCCTTCGACGAGCAGGTCGCGGGTGGCGCGCAGGTCGGGCGTGCCGATCACGAGATGGCCGAGCCGGCGCGGCGGCCGAGCCGAGCCGGTCACCGATGGCGCGCGCTCGTTCACCCGCACCACGCTGCCGGGCGCGTTCGCAGCCGGCGGCGCCGGTTGCGGCTCGATCGCGCGTTCCGGGTCGGCGACCCGCACGGTGAAACGCACACTTGTGGCGCCGTCGATCACGCTGATGTGGTCGCCATCGTGCTCGACGGTTGCTCCGTGTGCTGTGAGTTGCTGACCAATGCGATCGATGTCGCGGTCGTCGCTGCAACCGAGCTCCACGTCGAGCAGACGGCGCACCGGCGCAGCCTCCAACCGCACCGTCGCGCCGCCGGCGCTGCCGGTGAAGCCGGCCTGCGCGTCGCCCGAGAGTCCGAGCTCGCCGTAGTACGCCACGAGCGCGTCAGGATCGGCGACCGCGGCGCGGAAGCCGAGTAACCGGTGCAGAGTCATAGCTCGAGCGGCCGGCGGCCGCCGACGCACTCGTTGCGGAGACCGCCGATCACGTCGGCGCCCGACACCACCACGTCGCCCTCGGCGAGGAACCGCCCGCGGGCCGCACCAACGCCGGCCGGCGTGCCGGTGAAGATCACGTCGCCCGCACTGAGCGGCGTGATCGACGAGAGGTACGCCACCACCGTCGGGACCGAGAAGATCAGCTGACTTGACCGAGCCGACTGCATGCGCTCCCCCGACACGTCGCACCAGAGCGCGATGTCGTCGCGGTTGGAGAACGCATCGGTGGACACGAGTGCCGGCCCGATCGGTCCGAAGTTCGGAAAGCTCTTGCCGAGCGAGAACTGCGGCGGTGAGCCGGTGTACTGCACCGCGCGGTCCGACACGTCCTGACCGAGCGTGAGCCCGGCCACCACGTCCCACGCGGTATCGATCGAAACGTGAGCGCACGCTTCACCGATCACCGCGACGATCTCGACCTCCCAGTCGACGGCCGCGCCCGACAACGGGATGGTCGCATTCGGCGCGGCGATGCACGACGGGAACTTCGTGAACGTGAGCGGCGCGGGCGGCAAGGCCGTATCGGCGTGCGCTTCAGCCGCGTGGTCCTTGTAGTTGAGGCCGATCCCGAAACACTGCCGAGGCGTCGGCACCGGCGCGCCGAGCGCCACGTCGGCGATGGCGCCGTCCGCCGACCCGGCCGCCGCGCGTTCCTGCAGCGCGTGCAGTTCGCGATTGCGCGCAACAGCCGTCATGAGTTCAGCGAGGCTCTCGTCGCCCGATAACCGCGCGAGGTCGTGCCATCCCCCGTCGTGCTCGAGCGCAGCACGACCGTCGACGTTCACCAAGCGAAACATCAGCATCCTCCTTGCGGCGCGGTCGCGTCGGCATTCCACGCCAACGACGCGCTCGTCCAGTGTGTGAGTGTCTTCACGTCGGATTCGTCCGACACGTGTCGCGGCGGCGTCTCGAACGTCGCGTACGGGCTGAGTCGCAGCACCACTCGGCCCTCCTTTTCGGCGCCTTCGGCCACGAGCGGTCGGATCGATGCGTCGAGCGGTTTCCCGGCCATCAGCTCGGCGATGCGCATCATCACGTCGACGGTGTGCTCGCGGTCGGTGTCGATTGTCGCGTCGCAGTACACCTGCAAATACGTGGGCGGCCAGTTCTCGTCGAGCACGCAGAGCGACACCTTGCCGTTGTTGCGTTCGTAGGCCTTGGCCTTGGCGCGGTCGCGCATCGTCGACACCAGAATCGTGTCGTCGGTTTCCATCACGTAGTACACGATCGACATCGCCGGACCATGCTCGGCGCGGCCGTATCCGAATATCGCGGTGCGGTGCTCCCGCACGAACGCGCGACGTTCCTCGGGATTCATGCGTGCTCCTTGGTCGCGGCGCGCACAAGCGTGTCGACCACGATGTCGGCATGCTCGGCAACGAATGTGGGATCGAAGGGATCGACACCGCTCAAGCGCTGGCACTCGGGCGCCATCACGAAGACGGTCGCGCCCGCGCCGACGAGCAGGTAGTAAAGGTGAGCAGGATGCACCGGCGCGATGTCGCCGCGATGGGCGAGTCGCTCGAACAGTGCCACTGCGTTGTCGTAGAGCGGACGCACGTGGGTGTCGACGAGCCAGTCGAGGCGCAGGCCGGGCTGCTTGCTCTCCTGCATGATGATCCGGTGCAGCTGCGGATTCGCGGCCGAGAACTCCACGAAGTGGCGCACCATCGAACGCGCCAAGCCCACGTCGTCGGCGTCGTCGCCCATCGCCTGGCGCCAGTCGTCTGTGGAGGTGGTGAGTCGCGCGAAGAGGTCGTCGACCGCGGCCTGCCACAGCTCTTGCTTGCCCGCGAAGTGGTAGTTCAGGAGCGGCTGAGCCACGCCGGCCCGCTCGGCGATCAGCCGCGTCGACGCGCCGTCGAACCCGCGCTCGGCGAACAGGTCGAGCGCGGCCTCCAGGATCGCGGCACGGGTGGGGTGGGCCACACTCGACAGTATTGATCGATCGATCAATCCTGTCAATCATTCGAACAAAACGCCAGGTGGGGCGACTGCAATCGCTGCATCTCAGTTCGTACGCTTTGCACCGATGGGGAGATTCGCCCGAGAAGCTGCCGGCCTTGCCGGATGGGCCTTGATGGTCGTCGCGTGCACCGTTGTCGCGCTCTTCGTCTGCGCGACTGCGGTGTTCGCGGCACTGTTCCTCCTGTTCCGCGGAGGCGGCAGCGACGACACGTCCGCCCGGCAGCATCTGAAGCCCATCCCGATCGACAAGCAGGCCTGCCCCTACGTGAAGAACATGCACAAGGCCGCGTACATCTTCGAGCTCGTGAATCCGACGCTGTTCGGGTCGTCCGACGTGACCGCGCCGCCCGGGCACCCCGCGCCGTCCATCTCCGACCTCACGGATCCCAAGCTCTGGCCGGCCACGAAATCGCGCGTCGACTTCGGGATTGTGGTGCTCGACCACACGATCGAAGCCGCGTCGCGGCACCTCCCGAAGCCGGTGCAGCAGCAACTCGCCGTCACGCACGAGCAGCTGCACCTCGGCCGGATCGCACTGCAACGCTCGAAGAGTTCGCTCGACCTTTGGACCGGTTCGGCTGGCGATATCAATTCGCGCGGGCAGGATGCATTCGGGAACGCCAGCGATCTCATCGGCATGGCGTGCGGCGTGCACGTCGGCGTATAACGCGGCGAAAGCGGGGCGAAAGCAGCGTTTGTCGCGCATCGGGCACAACTGCCACGATGCAGCGCGTGCCTGTCGTGGGGATCGTCGCCGTCGTGCTGGTCGCGCTCGCGTTGATGCCGGGTGCCGGCCGCCGCGTGCGTCAGTCGCCGCCCATCCGCCACACACGAATGCGGTTCCGGCGCTGGCGCGGTCGGCGCCTGCACCGCGCCGACGGCCAGCCGCTCCCCGAGCGCAAGCGCGCGCCACGCCGGCGCGGTGTGCGCAGCCGGCTGCGACGCGCGGGCCGCAAGCTCACACATCCTTCTCGCACCGTCCGGCACTGGTGGTATCGCCGCGTCGACGGGCGCTCGTAAGGCTGCTTGCGGCGTGAGGCGCGTGCCACGATGGTGGACGTGGCCGGGCATTGCGTTCCTGTTCGTACTGCTCTTTTCTCTTCTGCCCGCGTGGTGGCGTGCGTGGGCGCGCCAGCCGCAATCCCTCCCCCGCCTCCCCCACCGAACCTGAGCTGACTGCGCTCGCATTTCGGTAACGTCGGCCGCACGCTGATCCGCATCGAAGGCACTGATCTCCCCGGTCGCACATGCGGGCCCGGCCCCGACTTTCCCGATGGCCACCCCAACATTCATGTGGCGGTGCAGGGACGCAAGGGCCAGGACGATTTGTTCGGACTGCTCGCGGCCGACGTCGAATCGGCCACATGGGAGTTGGAGTGCGACGCCAACCTGCGCGGGCCGCAGATCCAAGGCCCACCGGGCCAGCGGTTCATCTACCTCACGTGGGGCATGATCGACGGCGACACCTTCACGATGTTCCGCCGCGCGAAGTTGTGGCTCGACGCCGTGCCGCCGACGGTGATGGAGCGAGCGGTGAAGCGCGGCCTACTCGTCGGACAACTCGGCCTCTCCGACGACAAAGGCCGGCCCCTCTGCGCAGCAGTCCGCCCACCCCGCATCAAATGGTCCGCACCGAACTGATCGCGTCCCGTCATTGAACCGCGCTGCCTCGGCAGCGCGCCCGTACGATGTGCACGCTGGCGCTGGTCGAGTTCGGGGAGGCCGTCGTGGAGGACAGCAAGGAAATCGTTCGCCTCGCGCGGCCCCTCTACAAGGTCGCGACGGTGGTGGAGTTCTTCGTGGTAGCCGGCATCGTCGCCGGTGTCATCGCGGGTTGCATTCTGATCGCGCACAGGGTGCCGACTGGCGACCCGGCCGAGACCCGGCACCCGTTCGTCGGCGCCGGCGTCGCGACCATGGCCGGTTCGCTGCTCGGCGGAACGGTGTGGTGGTGCGTCGCGCGCGCCGCACGCGTGCTCGCCATTGATACCGCGTCACGCAACGGTGAGAGCGTGTTGCCTCCGCCCCGCCCGCCCTCGCCAGCAAGACCAGCCGACGGCACGACGTGACGCGACCGTCCATGAGTCGCCGCGCGCGCTGCCGCAGTGATGATGGGTGGGTGGAGGATGTGTTCGGCCGTTCTCCCCGCCCGGGTGTGACCCTCGCTGCCGCTGGCGACCACGTGTGGTCTGCCTTGCTGCCGATCTGTCCGCTCGGGTCGGGGTGAACGGC
>DASXZO010000121.1:0-16851 GCA_036501845.1 Acidimicrobiia bacterium
CTGAACTCGGTGGGCGACCGCGTGCGCAGCCATCACTCCGCACAGGTCGTGCCGCCACAGATCGCGGTGCTGTATCTGATCATGGACACGCTCGTCGATTCGTTCTTCCCGGTGCTCTCGGGCGTCGATGACGCGATCGACACGCTTGAGGACGCGATCTTGAAGACCCCGACCGAAGAGCAGCTCGGCACGCTCTTCGCCATGAAGCGCCAGGTGTTGACGATCCGCAAGGTGGTCACGCCGCAGCGCGACATGCTCTCGAGCCTCAACTCGGGGATGGTCGAAATCCCCGGGATGACCGACCAGAGCGCGAACTACTTCCGCAACCTCTACGACCACCTGATCCGCATCAGCGACATGGTGGACAGCTATCGCGATTTGATCAGCGGCGTGATGGACACACACCTGTCGATGGTGTCGAACCGTCTCAACGTGGTGATGAAGCAGCTCGCGATCATCGCCACGATCTTCTTGCCGCTCGGCTTCCTCACCGGA
This sequence comes from Acidimicrobiia bacterium, assembly GCA_036501845.1. Lineage (GTDB taxonomy): Bacteria > Actinomycetota > Acidimicrobiia > IMCC26256 > PALSA-610 > JBBREP01. Next base: position 496 of record DASXZO010000121.1, read on the forward strand.
TTCTGGGGACAGAACTTCGCCTGGCCGCTCGCACACCTTCAAGTGGGCCTCGGCCACTTCCTGTTCCTCGGCCTCGGCACAGAGATCGTCGCGATCGTGATCCTCTACATCGTCTTCCGGCGCCGCGGCTGGTTGGGTGCCGGACCCACTGCGTAATACCGACCGAACGAGAAACCGGGCGCCGCGCAGCGGGGGTGGGCTCCCGCGTGCGCGACGCCCGGGTACTTACCGGGTCGCCCTGCCGGTGATCACTTGAAGTGCTTGTTCACGACCTTCGTCGCGAGCGCCGGGAGGCGAGCCGCGATCTTCTTGGCACGGGCCGCAGTGATCCGGTGATTCTTCGCCAGGCGGGTGAGCTCCTGGTCACCGGCCTTCACGAGCGCGCTGACAACGGTGGCGGGCTTCACACTGTGCTCGTTGGCGACGTCGGCGATCGACTTGCCCGACTTCAACTCCTGCACGAGGTCGGCCTGCGTGACGCCGATCGTCTTGGCCGAGATGCGCACGACGGCGCGGCGGATGGCCTTGCGGATGAGCGGGTGCTTGGCCTTGGGGGTGGTCTTGGCCGTGGCGCTCGCTGCGGTCGACGCCGTGGTGGTGGCGGCACCGGCCGACATCGAGGTGAAGGCCACTGCGCCACCGGCGGCGAGTGAGCCGGCGAGCAGCACTGAGACGAGGGTCTTGCGCATGGTTGCTCCTGGGTTTGCGGGCCGTTTGCGAGATCATCATCGCCCACCGCCGTCAGTACCCCGCGAGCCGAACATCAGAGCTTCGTGAAGAAGAGGGGGGTCTCGCTCCGCGACCGAGGAGCGAGGGACGAGCGACTCGCGTCGTGCGAGCGGAGCGAGCGTCCCGACGCCCCTGGGGGCGCGAGCGCATGCGAGCGGGGGGTCAAGTGGTCGTGTTGCGGACCCAGCTGTCGTGGAGCCCGGCGTACACGCCGCCGGCGGCCACGAGATCGGCGTGGGAACCCTGCTCGACGAGCTGGCCGTCGTCGAACACGAGCACGAAGTCGGCCCGCTCGGCCGTGGACAGCCGGTGCGCGATCGAGATCGTGGTGCGGCCCTCCGACAGCCGGTGCAACGCGTCGGTCATCGCCCGCTCGGTCTCGGGATCGACCGCGCTCGTGGCCTCGTCGAGGATCAGCACGCCGGCATCGGCAAGCTGCGCTCGGGCCAGCGCCACGAGTTGGCGCTCGCCCACCGAGAGGCTGTCGCCGCGCTCGCCTACCGCGGTGTCGAGACCGTCGGGCAGTCGCGCAAGCCAGTCGCCGAGGCCGAGCGCCTCGAACGCGGCGAGCACCTCTTCGTCGGTGGCGTCGGGCCGGCCGAGCCGCACGTTGTGGCGGATCGTGGTGTCGAACAGGAAGCCATCCTGGGGCACGAGCCGGATGGCGCGGTGGCGGCGCGCGGCGGGCACCTGGCGCAGGTCGACGCCGCCGATCTCGATCGTGCCTTCGAGTGGGTCGGCGAGCCGGCACAGCAGCTTGGCGAACGTGGTCTTGCCCGAACCCGTCTCACCCACGATGGCGACGCGCGCACCCGCAGCGATCGTCACGCTCACATCGCGCAGCACTCGACTGCCGCCGCGGTAGGCGAAGTCGATGTGATGGGTCGCGACGGAGAGCGCGCCGGCGGGCAGATCGACCGCGTGATCGGCATCGGGCTCGACCACGTCGATGGGCACCTCGAGCACGGCGAGCACCTTGCGCCAACCCGCGATCGCGGTCTGCGTCTGGTCGACGATCTCACTGAGCTCGGCGATCGGGTTCAGCAGCAGCGTCACGAGGAACATGAAGGCGACGAGGTCGCCGAGGTGCAGGCCCCACTGTTGCGCGTGGAAGGCGCCCACCACGGTGATGGCCGCGATCGCGATGGCGCCGAAGAAATCGCCGAGCGGGAACATCGCGGTGAAGTACCAGGCGGCATCCATCTGCGCTCGGTACACGTGGTCGGTACGGTCGAGCAGGCGCTTGCGCGAGCGGCGCTGCAGTCCGTAGGCGCGGATCACCGCGGCACCGGTGACGGTCTCCGACACCTCGGCGAGCAGCTCCGACGTACGAGTACGCACGCGGTCATACGCCGCGAGCTGGCGGCGCTGCAGGATACGGAAAATCGGGATCACCGGCAGGTACGCGATGACCACGACAAGCGCGAGCTGCCACGAGTAGATCGCCATGACGATGAGTGTGAACACGATCATCGTCGAGTTGAGGATCCACGACATCGCGCCCCACTGCACGAAGCGCGCGAGCGTCTCGATGTCGCTCGTGACGCGCGCGACGAGCACGCCCTTGCGCGAGTCGGTGTGTTCGGCGATCGACAGCCGATGGATGTGGCGGAACACGCGCACGCGCAGGTCGGCGAGCGCCTGCTCGGCGGCCTCGAGGAAGCGGATATAGGTGGCGCGCTGCAGGAAGGTGACCCCCACCACCAGCACCGCGCCGATCGCGCACAACGAATAGGTGAACGCGGGCCGGAAGCCGCGCTCGTCGAGGATGCCGTGGTCGAGGATGATCTGCACGAGCACGGGCACGAGCAGACGGCCCAACGCCGAGATCGCCGCGAACACCATGCTGACGCGTATGCCACGGCGTAGGTCGGGGCTCACCGCCATGCCTCGACGCATCACGTCGAGCGCACCGGCGCCCGTCTCGGTGTCGTCGTCGTCGAGCGCGATCCGCACACTCGCGAGCGAATGCTCGAGGCCGGCCAGCTCGTCGAGCGCCTGCGGGCCGGCGGTGTCGGTGAGCGCGTCGAGCGCGGCGCCGTGCGCGTCGTGCTCGCGACCGTTGCCCGGGCGCGGCGTGTGTCCCTTCCCGCGATCGCCGGGGTCGCGCGGGACGACCTCGTCCTCAGTGGCCATCGAGCACCGCCTCGCCCGCGCCATCGACCTCGTCGGCTTGATCGACTTCGTCGGCGTCGTCGTCGCGCTCGATGTCGGAGAGCGCGCCGGCCTGTTCGTAGGCCTGCACCATCGCGGCGTAGTCGGCGTGCGTCGCGATCAGCTCGAGGTGGGGGCCGGTGGCGATGATGCGGCCGTCGCGCAGGAACGCCACGCGATCGGCGAGCGCGATCGTGGAGAGCCGGTGAGCCACGATCAGTGTGGTGGTGGTGAGCTCCTTGGTGAGGCCGTCGAGGATGCGGGCCTCGACCGTGGGGTCGACCGCCGAAGTGGCGTCGTCGAGGATCAACAATTGCGGCCGCCGTGCGAGCGCCCTCGCGAGCGCAGTGCGCTGGCGCTGCCCGCCGGAGAGCGTGACGCCGCGCTCGCCGATCACAGTGTCGTAGCCGTGCGTGAGGTTGGCGATGAAGCGGCGCGCCTGCGCGACGCGCACGGCGTCGGCCGCGGCCTGGCTGTCGACCTGGCCGAGCGTGAGGTTCTCGGCGAGCGTGCCACCGAACAGGAACGCCTCTTGGAACACCAGGCCCACCGAACGGTGGAGCGCTTCCGGTTCGATGTGGTCGATCTCGACCCCGCCGAGCTTGATGCTGCCCGCCGTCGGTTCGATGAGCCCGGCCAACAGCTCGCACAACGTCGACTTGCCCGAGCCGGTCGCGCCCACGATCGCGACGACCTCGCCAGGTTCGACGGTGAGGTTGCAACCGTCGAGTACGCGTTCGTCGTCGACGTAGGCGAAGACGAGGTTGTCGATCTCGACCCTGAGTGCACCGTCGGGCAGCGAGCGCGGCTCCGATGGTTCGCGCTCGTGTTCGGCCACGAGCACGCCGTCAATGCGGCCCAGGGCCACCGACGAGCGCGGCATCTCCTCGAGCAAGAACCCGACCACGCGCATCGGGAACGACAGCAGCGAGAAGAGCAACATCACTTCGACGAGCTCGCCGGCCGTGAGCGCGCCCCTCGACACCCGCCAGCCGCCGATGGCGAGGATCGCGATCACCGCGAGGTTGGGAAGCGCGTCGAGCGACGGCTCGAACGTGGAGCGCAAGCGGCCGACTTCCATACGCGACTCGCGCAAACGCTCCGATGCCGCCGCGAGCCGCTCGACTTCATGCGCCTCGAGCCCGAGCGTCTTCACGAGGAGAGCGCCGTCGTAGCTCTCGTGAGCGATGGTCGACACGTCGCTCACGCGTTCCTGCACCCGTTCGGCGGGGGCTTCTACCCGGCGCGTGTAGTACTGGTTCAACACCGCGAGCCCGGGGAACACGGTGAAGCCGACCACAGCGAGGATCGGATCGGCGAGGATCAGCGCGATCACGGAAAAGATCACGAGCATGCTGAGGCCTACCGAGAACGGCAGCGGGTTCAGCACTTCCACCGCGACGTCGACGTCGGTGTCGGCGTGGGCGATGAGCTCACCCGTGGGCGTCGCGCGGTGCCACGAGAGCGGCACGCGCAGGTACTGCTCGTTGATCTGCGTGCGCAGCGTCACCTGCATCCGGCGGGTGGTGAGCGCGGCGAAGTAGCGGCGCGCCATCACGCCCGCGCTGCGGAGCGCGGCGATGATCACCACGACGGCGGCGAACCACCACACGGTGCCGCTCGACGCGTGATGCGAGGTGACCGCGGGCGTGAACACCTTGTCGGTGATGTGCCCGACCACGATGGTGCCGGCGACCGCCATCGACGCGAACACGGTCGAGCCGAGCACTGCGAGCGAGAACGGGCCGGGGTGGGTGCGGATGTAGCGGCTCAGGACGCGCGCGCCGCGGCGCAGCGCTGATGCCGCGTCGGGCTCGTCGAGAGGTGCGGCATCCTGATCCACAGCCCATCGAATCTACCGGCGGGCACGCGCCGGCTTTCGGCCGGTGTCTCCGACCTGCACAACTAGGTTCGCCGCGGTGCTGCACGTGAACCCGGCCGTCGCCGGCGTGGTGGATCCCCCGGTGACGGCGGCCAAGCGCTGGATCGAGCACGCCACGATGACGCCCGACACGCCACTCCTCGACCTGTCGCAGGCGGTACCGAGCTACCCGCCCGCGCCCGAACTGCGCGCGTTCCTCGCCGAGGTCGTGCGACGCCCGGACACTTCGGGATACGCACCGGTGGCCGGGTTGAGGCACACGCGCGACGCGGTGGCTTCGCATTTCGCGCGTGCCTACGGCGCCATCGGCCAGGTGCACGCCGACGACGTGATGATCACCACCGGGTGCAACCAGGCGTTCTGCCTTGCGGTCGGCGCGCTGTGCGGCCCCGGCGACGAGGTGGTGCTGCCCACGCCCTACTACTTCAACCACGACATGTGGCTGCACGCGTGCCGTGTCGGCGCGGTGCACCTCGCGCTATCGGCCGAACATTCGATGGTGCCTGATCCAACCGCAGTGGAAGAGTTGATCACGGCGCGTACACGCGCCATCGTGCTCGTGACGCCGAACAATCCGTGCGGCGTCACCTATCCACCCGAAGTCATCGAAGCGGTGTTCGACATCGCCAGGCAGCACGGCATCGCGCTGATCCTCGACGAGACCTACAAGGACTTCCGATCCACCACCGATCCGCCGCACGGGCTGTTCGCGCGCGCCGGCTGGCGCGACACACTCGTGCATCTCTACAGCTTCTCGAAGATGTTGTCGCTTGCGGGCTACCGCGCCGGTTCGCTGGTGGCCGCACCACACGTGCTCGACGCCGCGGCGAAGCTCGCCGACTGCGAGACCATCGGGGCGCCGCGGGTGTCGCAGGAAGCGGTGGCGTTCGGCTTGTCGGCCGCGGTCGAGCCGTGGGTGGAAGACCGCCGCCGAGCGATGTGCGAGCGGGTCGAGCTCCTCGATCGCGAGATGGCGGCCGCCCCCGGGGGGTTCGAGGTGGTCACCTCGGGCGCGTTCTTCGCCTACGTGCGCCACCCGTTCGGGACTGAGGGTGCTGCGGCGGTGGCCCGGCGCCTGGCCGTCGAGCACAACCTGTTGACGATTCCGGGTGACGCGTTCGGCCGCGGCCAGGACCGCTACCTGCGCTTGGCGTTCGGCAACGTCGACGGTAACGGCATCAGCGCCGCGGCCGAACGCCTCGCCTCCTGCCACTGACCCACGTCCACGGGCGTCGTATGTGTGCCGTATAGGGAGCCGAAACGACGCCCGTGATCCGAGTGGCTCAGGCGCTGAGGGCCGGCTCGGCCGGTTCGGTGGCCAACCCGTTGAGCGCCAGGCCGAGCACCACGCACCCGACGCCCACGAGCTCGGCCGGCTCGAGGTGCTGGTGCAACGCGATCCAGCCCATGGCCGTTGCCGCCACGGGGAGCAGCGCGAGCAACAGTGCGAAGGTGCTGGTGTCGACCACGCGCAGCACGAGCTGATCGAGCGCGTAGGGCACCGCGGTCGACAGCACGCCCACAGCCACACACAGCGCCAGAATTCGCGGCGACGTGAACGCGGGCGCGCTTCCCCACACGCCCACCGGCACGAGCACCAGCGAACCGACCATGAGTCCGATCGTGAGGCCGTCCACCCCACTGGCCGTTGCGCTACGCGACACCCGAGCGCCGAGCACGATGTAAGCGGCCCAGCACGCGGCCGCGCCCAAGGCGAACAGCACGCCGAGCGCGTCGCCGGAGAGCTGCACACCGGAGAGCACGAGCACACCGATCGTGGCCGCACCGAGCCCGGCAAGCGAGCGGCGCGATCGCATCGACAGCGCCGCAACCGCCACCGGGCCCGCGAACTCGATGGCCACCGCGGTGCCGAGCGGGATGCGATCGATCGCGAGGTAGAAGCTCGTGTTCATCAGCGCGGTTGCGATGCCGAACGCGGCCGCGACGCGCAACATTGCGGGCGTCCACACACCGCGGCGGCGCCACGGGCGGGCGACGGCCGCGAGCACGAGCGCAGCGCCGCAGCAGCGCAGCCACGCGACTGATTGCGGTGGTACGTCGTCGAACAGGTTGTAGGCGATGGCGGCGCCCGCGTACATGGCGATGCCGCCGGCGACGAAGCAGGCCGGGGCGGTGCGGCGGGAGATCAGTGGCGCGGCCACGGTGCGGCGACGCCCGCGGTCAGCGCGCCGCGGTGTTCGGCAGCCAGCCCCATTGGCGCAACGTGTTGATGATGAGGTTCGTGTAGAACTTCGCGCCGTACGGCTGGGTGAGGTGGAGTTTCAGGCCGCCGTTGTCCTCGGAATCGAAGATCGCGTTCTGGTTGGCGTGGGTGCCGAAGAAGTACCAGTCGAGCACCTTGGCGTTCTTGTAGTTCTTGGCCTGCGACTCGATCAGCTGGTTGTTCGGGATCTCCCACCCTCGCTCGACCTTGTCGGTCATGAACATCACGTGGCGCTTCGGACCGGCGATGTGCATCACGTCGCTCACGAAGTGGTTGCTGATCGTGCCGTTGTTGCCGCAGTGCACGATCACGATCGGACCGAGCTGATGATCCTTCTCGAGCAATTGCAGATAGTCGGAGCACAACGACGCTTGACGTCCCTCGACCGCGTTCACCCACACGCCGGGACCCACGATGTGCCCGAGCGAGCGCTCGAGCAGGCCCGGCTTGTTCGCCGCGGCGAGGTTCGCACCGAGCATCACGGAGTCGCCGACGGCAGTGACGATGTAGCCCTTCGACCACACCTGCGGGTAGCCGGCGAACTGCGCGCTGGCCGGCGCGGGGTGCGTGCCGGGCTTCGGCTTCACGGTGGTGACGGTGCCCACCGACGGCGGCGTGCTGCTCGGCACCGGTGGCAGCGTGCCGCCCGTCTTCAAGATCTTGTCGCCGCCACCCGTCGCTACCTGGCCGCCGTTGACCGCCTTGCTCGGCTGGGCCACGGCGGCGAGTACACCAAGTGGCAACGCCAAGGCCACGATCGTGCCTGTGACCACGGCAAATCCCAGCAGTGCGGCCTCGCGACGCGTGCTCTCGGCGCTACGGAGCCCCCGGTAGGCGCGACCGATCACACCGCGCCGCACCGGCATCTCGAGGAAGCGGTACGACAGCTCGACCAAGCCGGCGATGAGCACCAACCGCACCACGAACAGGACGGGCGAGCTCCAGTGCACGTCGATGCCGGGGCGGGTGAACTCGAGCACCACCACACCCCAGATGTAGATGCCGTAGGAGCGCACGCCGATTGCGCGCAGCGGGCGGATGCCGAGCCAGCGGTTCCAACTCGACGCCGGGTGCACGACGGCCACGATGATCGCGAGCGTGAGCACGTCGGTGAGCAGCAACCCGAAGTAGAAGAGCGCGTGGCTGTTCAACGTGGCGTACACCATCTCGACACCGAGCAGCACGAGCGCGACCACACCCATGATGTTGAGCGCGCGCGGCGCGCTCGGTGCCGGTGTGCCGCGGAACCGATCGGGTGCGGCGAGGAACGCGGCGAGCGCGCCGAGCAGCAGTGGGTACGCGCGGCTCAGCGTGTTCACGTAGAGCGTGTTCTGCACGTTGGCCGCCGACTGCGACGACGCGTGTAACCACACCATCGAGCCGAACCACGACACGAACGCGAGCGCGGCGATCGCGTACGGCATGCGCTTGCGGCCCAGCGTGGCCATGCCCGCGATGAACACGAGCGGCCACACCAGATAGAACTGCTCCTCCACCGCCAGCGACCAGAGGTGCTGCAGCGGCTGGCGCACCCCCTGCTCGTTGTAGAGCGCGTGGTGGAAGATCGACCACCAGTTCTCGCCCCAGAACCCGAAGAGCAGATCGCCACGGTTGGCGTGCAGCTCGCTGTTGTGGAAGATCGCGACGAACAGGCCGGTGAGCACGATCACCGCGACAAGAGCCGGGGCGAGGCGCCGGGCCCGCCGCAACCAGAACGCGGTGAGGCTCACCCCACCCCGGTGGCGCCGCTCGGCCAGGAGTAGCGACGTGATCAGATAGCCGCTGATCACGAAGAACACCTCGACGCCGAGGAAGCCGCCACGCAGCAGCGAGTTGTCCGGCCGCCAGTGGAAGGCGAGCACCGCCAGCACCGAGATGGCGCGGAGGCCGTCGAGGCCCGGCAGGTAGCGCAGCCGTGTCTCACCGCGCGGCGTCGGATAACTGTCGGTCGCCGCGCCGTTGGAACCATTCGTCGGCGGACCCGCCACGGGAATCGCGGTCACAGGAACGTCGCGCGACACCGAAATGTCGTCGGACCGGTCGTCGTCGGGCGCGTCGTCAGGTGGGGCGATGGTGCCCGCGGCACCGCGACGCGCCTGCCCCTTCTCGACGACCACGCCCCATTCTCGCACCTCGACCCCGCTCCACCGGGCCGCGTTGCGAAATCTTGCGAATTGCCAAGGAGTTGCCTGGGAAGTTGCCCGAGAGTTGGTGTCGCTACCAGCGATCTTCGAGCGGCACCGAGAAGCGTTCGATGTAGGGCGCCGCCGCGGCGCGGATCTCGCGTGCGTCGAGACCGAGCTGGTCGAGGTCGTAGATCACGCCACCGAACTTGCCACGCGGATGGTCGGCCATGAACGCGTCCATCGCCGCGCGGGTATCGCCGGTGAACTCCAGACCGGCGACGCCGTAGATCCGTTCGACCATGGCCACGTCGTCGATCATGAAGTCGTCGAACTGCACGTCGACCGACCGGCCTACCGGAACGAGATCACGGTCGCGCACGCATGCCGCGTACAGATCGAGGATGCGATCGCACCAGTACCGCGCGATCGCCTGCACGTCGATCGGGGCGTCGTGGTTCGTACGGGCCGAGTATGCCGCCATGGTGGCGAAGCTCGCGATCACCGAGACCGGATCGCGGTGCGTGAACACCACCGTGGCATCGGGAAAGGCATGCAGGACGGCCGGGATCTGCTCAAGATGCTGTGGCGACTTCAGCACCCAGCGCTTGGCGCCCTCGCGCTGGTGCTGGCACACCTGGAGCAGCTCGCGCAGGAACTCATAGCTCGACCGCTGGTCGTGCGCGCGGTAGTAGTCGCGCCAGCTCGGCACGAGCGCGGTGGTCTCGAACAGCATCGTCGACGCGTCGATCGCGAGGAGCTGGATCTCCTCGTGCACGTGGTCGACCGTCATCTCGTGCATCCGGTGGAACTCAGGCATCACCTCGTCGACGAACGCGATGCCCGCGGCACAGCGTTCGCGGCGGCCGTCGAGCTGGCCACCGCAATCGGGTTGCTCGGCGCGCGGCGGTACCGGCTCGAGACTCTCCCAGTACGCGAGGCTGCGAAGCTCGCGGTCGGCAGCCATCAAGTTGTGGAGATGCGTCGTGCCGGTGCGCGGCAGACCGACGATCACGATCGGCGCGACGATCGGTTCGTCGCGCAGCTCGGGGTGCCGCGCGACGTAGTCGTGCGCAAGCAACCGGTTCGTCACGATCTGACTCAACTGCGCGCGCGCAACGAGCCGCCCACCCGCGCTGAGCGCACCCTCGCGTTCGAGCGCCCCCGCCAACACGCGCAGTCGCTCGAGGAAGGCGGCGTCGCCATCGTCGGCGAGGTCGTCGAGTGCCGTCTGGGCGCGCGCCTCGGCGACGATCGCCGCCACATCGAGATCGACGCCGGCACCGAACACAGCCATGCCGTCGAGCATCTCGCGCGCCGCGGCCGAGAACCGCGGCTCGGCCAGGTCGTCGATGCGGATGGCCGCGGGGCGGCTGCTCACGGGCGCGTGTTCCGGATCGCCGGCGCCGCTCAGACGGCGGTGGGCCGGCGGGGCTCGAGGCCGGCCGCCCGGTACACGTCGTCGATCACCCGCATGTTGGCCACGGAGTCATCGGTGCCGGTCAGCAGGTGTGACCGGTCGCCGGCGATGACCGCGGCGAAGGCGCCCAGCTGGTGCCAGTAGGTGCTGCGCTTGTCGGGATCGTGCACGCTCGTGCGGCCCGTGGCCGTGCGGATCGAGGCCCGGTGGTACACGTGCGGCTGGGTGACGTTCAAGCAGCGCAACTCCCCCGCATTGCCGGTGACGCGCACAGTGATCCGCAGGCCCACACCCGACCAGAGCGATGCGTGGATGCGGCCGCGCAAGCGGGCTTCGCCCGCGCTGTCGAAGTCGAGCTCGGCGCGGATCCAGCGGTCGATCTCCGGCCGTTTGTGCAACGTCTTCGCTTCGGCCTTTGCCACATGTGGCTCACCCGCGCCGGTGGCATCGGCGAACGCGCGCAACTGATGGATCGCGTAGCAGCCCGTGTCCATCAACGCGCCGCCCGCGAGCCCGATGTCGTAGCGGATGTCGTTCGGCAACGGCAGCGGGATGCACATGAACGTCTCGATGTTGCGTACCTTGCCGAGCTCGCCGCTCGAGATGATGCCGCGGATGCGTTCGGCCAGCGGGTGGTATCGCCAGTGGAACGCCTCCATGAGCACGAGCTCGGGATGGCGCGCCGCCACCGCGGCAACGGCCTCGGCTTCGTCGGCGTTCGCGGTGAACGGCTTCTCGCACAACACGTGCTTGCCGGCCTCGAGCGCGGCGATCGTGTAGTGACCGTGCAAACCGTTCGGGAGTGGGTTGTAGATCGCGTCGATGTCGGGATCGGCGATCAACTGCTCGTACGAGTCGAGCACGCGCGGAATCCCGTGCTTCGTGGCGAACGTGTGGGCCTTCGACCGATCACGCGCCGCGACGGCCATCACTTCCACGCCGTGCACATCGCGCGCGGGCTTGAGCAGCGCGGTGGGTGCGATGCGAGCCGCCCCCAGCGTGCCGACGCGCAGCATCGGCTCGGTCGACGCGCTCATCCGTTCACGACCTCGGCGTCGCGCAGTGACTTGATCTTGGCGTCGTCGTAGCCGAGCACGCCGCGCAGCACCTCTTCGGTGTGCTCGCCGACGGTGGGCGCGCGCGTCGGCACCGGCGACTCCTCGCCGATCATCTTGAGCGGGAACGGCAATTGCTCGCAGTCGAGACGCTCACGATCGATCCACGGAAGGCGCTCAACGAACTGAGGGTCGTCGACGATGGTCTTCGGCGTGTTCACCGGCGCGATCGGCGTGTTGGCCCGGTTGCCGAGCTCTATCCACTCGGCACTCGTACGGGTCTTGAACTCGTCGCGCAACAGCACGTGCAGCTCCGTGTTGCCGCGCGCGTGATCGGCGAACTGTTCCCCGGGCCAGCGTTCGAACCACTCCGAATGACCCACTGCCTCGCAGAAGTTCTTGAAGAACTCGCGCTCGCTGGCCATGAACAGCACGTGGCCGTCAGCCGTCTCGTACATCTGGTAGCGCACGCCCTCTTTCATTCCGGCGGTGCCGGGCGCGCGCCGCTCGTAGTTGTCGGAGGCGTTACCTGTGACCTCCGACTCCGGGCGGTCGTACGCCTTCCACGTCTCGATGCGATACCAGTCGAAGTAGGCCGCGGCGTCCGACTGTGCGATCTCCATGAACGCGCCCTCGCCTGTGGCGCGAGCGCGGATGATGGCGGCGAGGATTCCGAGCGAGCCGAACACCGGCCCGGCGTGGATGCCGATCGACGTGTGCTCGGGGATGTAACAGAAGCCATCGTCGTCGTACGCGGGCGGAACCTGGCCGGCCCACGTGTCGTAGGCGATGCCGTGGCTCGGCATGTCCTTGTAGGGACCAGTCATGCCGTAGCCCGAGATCGTGCAGAACACGATCCGCGGGTTCACCTGCTTGAGGTCGTCGTAGCCGAGGCCGCGCTTGGCGAGCGCGCCCGGGCGCATCGCCTCCACCACCGCGTCGGCACCGCGCACGAGATCCTTGTAGATCTCGACGCCCTCGGGCTTGCGCAGATCGATCGCGATCGAATGCTTGCCGCGATGGATGTGCAGATGCAGTAACGAATTGTTATTGACAATGGGCCACGTCATGCGGCGGATGTAGTCACCCTGCGGCGGCTCCACCTTGATCACCTCGGCGCCCATGTCGGCGAGGTGCAAGGTGATCGCGCCGGGCCCGAGCAGTGCGCTCTCGATGATGCGCACGCCGTCGAGCAGCCCCTTCGGTTGTGATTCGGAGTTGTCGGTCATCGGCTCGGCAACTTAGGACCGCTCGATGCGGCGATGCAGTTCGGCCACCGCATCGGGCACCCACGTGCGTTGCGCGTCGGCCGCCGCGGCGTCGACCGTCGCGGCATCGAGCCCGTAGACCCTGCACGCGTTCTCGCTGAGGATCGCGTCCTTCATCGCATCGGTGAGCGCGGGATAGCCGTAGCGCTCTTGGTACGAAGCGGGAATGGTGAAGGCGCGGAACGCATCGATCAGCGCTTGCGGCGAGCCGTACCAGGTGGAGTCGGTGCCCCACACGATGCGCTCCGGGCCGAGCGCTACGAGCAGCTTGCCGAGCACGTGCGCGGCCTCGTGGGGACGGCGGGCGACGAGGAACCACGTGCTGCCCAGCTCGGCGTACACGTTGCCGTGAGCGCCGATACCAGCGTCGGCACAGCTCGCCACGAGCCGGTCGACACCCTGGAGCGCTGAGTCGCCATCGCCTGACGCGTGGTTTGAGTGCGCCGTGAGTTCGTGCGGGAACGCGCCCTCGGCACCGTCGGGATTGCGCTCGTAGCCTGAGTGGTACACGACGAATGCGATGTCGGGGAACTGCGCGGCTGCCGGCCCGATGTCGCGAGGCGACGCCGCGGCGACCGATGCGTCGGGGATCGGGCCACCAAGGCCTTTGTGCGCCGCGACCACAGGCCGCGCGCCCGCACCGGAGAGCGCGCGCACCCGTTCGAGGAACGGGATACCCACCTCCGGGTCGTCGAGGAACCAGCCGCCAGTGGGCGATGCCTCGGTAGGCGGGCCGTAGAGCGTGTACACCTTCCAGCCCGACGGGTGAAGTTGCGCGGCCCAGTCCGGCATGCGATCGAGCTCGCCGGTGATGTTGGGATGCACGATCGTGTGGGTGAGCACGCGGCGCGTGTCGGCGTAACGGTCCACCACCTCGCGCGCCGCGGCGATCTGCTCGTTGGTGAGCAAACCGTCGGGTGGCGGTCCGGGTGTGGACGTGAGCAGCGCGATCACGGTCTCGCTCTCGGCGAACACGTGCGTGGCCCACGCGGTGGCATCGATGAGTCGCGCGTCGATGGTGCGCTCCCAGCGATCGGGATCGACCATGTGCAGGAAGCCGCCGAGCGCGGCCGCGCTCGCGCCGGTGAAACGGCGCGCGTCGACGAGATGAGTCTGCACGTCGACGACAGGCGTGTTGTTGGGGCTCGACAGGGCAACGTCGGCGGCGTCGAGGTCGTGCTCGGCTTCGGGCGGCACCGCATAGAAGCCACCGCCGTGCGCGGCGTCGATCGCCCGCAAGGTCGCGGCCGTGTCACGCCGGTCGCCCGCAAGCCCCTGCGGCCGGCCGTCGGCGCGCAGTTGCTCGAGCGCGCGCTCGTCTTCAGGTCGCAACGGCAGCGGCGCGAACTCGTCGGTGGCGCGCCGGCTCAACAACAACCCACCCGCCCGCCGATCGGTCACACCTGTGTGTCTAGCGCGCGTGGTCGTACTCGTGGGCGAGCAACCATTCCTTCACGGGGAGGCCCCATCCGAAATGGTGCGGCGAGCCGTCGGACGCCACCACGCGGTGGCACGGCACGAACAGCGACGCGGCGTTTCGGGCGCATACCTGGCCCGCCGCACGGGCACCGCGCGGGAGATCGATGCGCTTGGCGAGTTCGCCGTAGCTGATCGGCTCACCCGGCGCGATGCGGCGGAGCTCGTGCCACCCGCGTTCGCGCAGCGCGGTGGAGCGTTGGATCACGGGAACCGCGTCGATCGCGGCCACGTCGCCGGCGAAGAACGCGACGACGGCGTCGGCGATCGGGCCGAGCGAGTCCGTGTCAGCAATGTCGGTGGGGCGGATCGCCGGGTGGATGAGCACGGTGAGGCGATCGAGGTCGTCGGTGAAGCCCGACGCGAGCACGACGCCGTCACGAGCGATCACGGTGAACGGTCCGGCGGGTGTGCTGAGCGTGCCCGCGACTGCGGAGTGGTCGGTGTTCATCACTGCTTTCCCTCCGAGAGCGATCGAACGAGGGTGGACCAGAGGTGCATGACGGCGTAGCTGCGCCATGGCCCCCAGCGAGCGGCGTAGGCCGCGAGTGGCTTGGGCGCGCTGTCGATGCCGAGCAGCGCCGCGCCCTTGCGCACACCGAGGTCGCCGGCGAGGAACACGTCGGGATCACCGAGTGCGCGCATCGACAGACAATCGGCCGTCCACGGACCGATGCCCGGGAGCACCAGCAGCGCGGCACGCGTGGCGGCGCGGTCGCTCCCGCCGTCGAGGGCGATGTCGCCGCACGCGATCGCGGCGGCGAGCGTCTGGACCGCGCGCACGCGAGCGCCGGGCATGCCGATGCCGTCGAAGTCGGCCTTGGCGATGTCGGCGGCATCCGGGAACACGACGCGCAGGTCGGGATCGTCGAACGGCAGCGGTTCGCCACATCGATCCACGATGCGGCCGACGATCGTGCTCGCACCCGCGATCGACACCTGCTGGCCCACTACCGCGCGCACAGCCATCTCGACGCCGTCGACCGAACCGGGAACCCGCAGACCAGGATCGAACCGCACCGCCCTGCGCATCGCCGGGTCGCGCCGCAACACGGCGGCCACGGCAAGCGGATCGGCATCGAGATCGAGCAGGCGGCGCATACGCGCCACCGCCGGGGCGAGGTCTTGCACGTCGTGCAACCGGAACGTGGCGTCGACGTGCTGGTCTCCCGCCGTCAGCCGCACAACGCCCGGCCCGTGCGGCAGCCGCAGTGTGCGTGCGTACGTGGTGCCGTCGTACGCCTCGAGGCCCGCGATGATGCGGGCGCCGAAGAACTCCAGCAACGCATGGCCGTGGAACGGAGCGCGGCACGCCAGCCGCACGCGCACCGTGCCTGGCACCGTGACGGTGTGGCGACTGCTCTTGCGCAGGTCCGACGGTGTGGAGGCGTACACCTCACGCACGGTGTCGTTGAACTGGCGGATGCTCGCGAACCCGGCGGCGAACGCCACATCGGCGAGACGCATATCGGTGGTCTCGATGAGGATGCGCGCGGTCTGGGCGCGCTGCGCCCGTGCCAGCGCGAGCGGTGGCGCGCCGAGCTGCTCGTTCAGCACGCGCGTGAGGTGACGCTCGCTGTAGCCGAGCCGCAGCGCGAGACCGGTCACGCCTTCGCGGTCGACCACGCCGTCGGCGATGAGCCGCACCGCGCGCGCGGCCACGTCGCTGCGCACCTGCCATTCGGGTGAGCCCGGCACCGCGTCGGGCCGGCAGCGCTTGCACGCACGGAACCCGCCGAGCTGCGCGGCCGCAGCACTCGGGAAGAAGCGGCAGTGTTTCGCTTGTGGTGTGGTGGCCGGGCAACTCGGCCGGCAATAGATGCCCGTGCTGGTCACCCCTACGTAGAACACGCCGTCGAAGCGCGCGTCACGGCCCGAGATGGCCTTGTAACAAAGCTCGGCGTCGCGGTGCATCCCGATGATGATCGCGCACCTGTTCGATAGGATCTAGCGGATTTCGGACATGTATATGGCTGCGCTTCGGTCGCGGTACCGACAGCTCCGCTGGCGCTCCGCTTGCCGGTC
>DASXZO010000122.1:0-4480 GCA_036501845.1 Acidimicrobiia bacterium
CTGGGGATCGACACCTCGGTGGAGCGGCTCAACTACCGCGACGTGCAGGACCGGCGCGACACCATCCGCCGTAACCTGCAGGCGAAGCAGAAGCAGCAGCGAGCTGCGCGCCGGCTGCGGCGCCCTCGCTGATCCGGCCGATCCGGAGACACAGTTGCCCGAGCTCCCCCAGATGCAAGCGCTGGCCGAGCGTCTCACCGACGCCATCGGCGACCGCGTGTTCGTGGCGTACCAACCGCTCTCGTTCCACGCGTTGAAGACCGTGGTGCCCGCGCCCGAAGCCTCGTTCGGCTCACCGATCGCGAAGGTGGGGCGGCGTGCGAAGTATCTCGCGTTCGAGCTCGACGGCGGTGTGCGGTTGCTCATCCATCTCTCGCAGGCCGGGCGCCTCGACATCGAGGAGCCGCCGAAACGCACGAAGCCAAAGGGTGCCGCGGTACGGCTCGAGTTCGCACCCGAACCCGGCGGCGTTCCCGATCTCGCATTGCTGCTGCGCGAGCACGGCACCGAGCGCAAGGCCGGTTGGTGGCTCCTCAGCGCGGGCGACGACGGCCCGCTCGCCAAACTCGGTCCCGAACCCGACTCGGCCGAGTTCGAGAGCTTCGTGATGACCGCCGACGACGGGCGTCGCATCCACACGATCCTGCGCGACCAGCGCACGGTGGCCGGCATCGGTCGCGGTTACGCCGACGACATCCTGCACCGCGCGCGCATCTCACCGTTCGCGTCGCTCAAGTCGCTCGACGCCGACACGCGCCGAACGCTTGCCGACGCGATCCGTGCCGTGCTCGCCGACGGATTGGCGCGCGAGCGCACCCGCACCGGCGGATTGTCGGCGAACAAGCTCGGCGAACACTTCACGGTGCACGGCAAGTACGGCCTGCCGTGCCCGGAGTGCCGCACCGACCTGCACCGCGTCTCGTACGAGTCGCACGAGGTCGTCTACTGCCCGCAGTGCCAGACCGGCGGCAAGGTGCTCGCTGACCGGCGCATGTCACGGTTGTTGAAATGAGCCCCCGGAAGTGAGCGTGCTCGCCTTCATCCCGAGTCCGGCACACGGCATCGTGCACATCGGACCGATCCCGCTCCATGCCTACGGCCTGATGCTCGCGCTCGGCGTGGTGGCCGCGATCTACATCTCGGAAAAGCGCGCCGTGGCGCGCGGCTTCCCGGCCGGCACGATCGGCGAGATCGCGACGGTGGTGATCATCGCCGGCGTGCTCGGTGCTCGCGTGTACCACCTCTTCACGGGCTACGACTGGAGCGCCGACGGCATCTCGGGCACGATCGCGATCTGGCGCGGTGGCTTGTCGATCTGGGGCGCAGTGGCCGGCGGCGCGCTCGCCGTCATCTACGAGGCGCGGCGCAAACACCTGAACACGCTGTTGCTGTGCGACGCGATCGGCCCCGCGATCGCGGTGGCGCAGGCGATCGGACGCTGGGGCAACTGGTTCAACCAGGAACTGTTCGGCCGCCCGACCACGTGGCCGTGGGGCCTCGAGATCGACGTCGCGCACCGCCCGGCCGGGTATGTGCACTTCGCCACGTTCCAGCCGACCTTCCTCTACGAGTCGATCTGGTGCCTGCTGATCTTCGCGGTGATCACCCTCTTGGAGCACCGCGGGCGTCTGCGCGTGACGGGCCAGGCGTTCACGCTCTACGTGGCGATGTACACGTTCGAGCGCTTCTTCATGGAGTTGCTCCGCATCGACAAGGCCACCCGGGTGTTCGGTATCCGTTTCAACGCGCTGCTGTCCGCGGCACTGTGCATCATCGCCACGATCGTGTTCGTGCGGCTCAGCCGGCGCGAGCCCACACCGGCCACACCGTTGCGGGCCGGCGCATCGACAGCGAGTGCATCGACAGCCGGGCTGTCGGATTCTCCCGTGCCGAGTACTGAAGCGTCGGGCTCCGAAGTGTCGGGTGCGGCGGCAAAACCCGCGCTCACCGTGGCCGACGGAACCGCGACCGTCGAGGTCAGCGACGCCAACGATTCCGACGGGTTGCCGCCCACTCCCGCGTCCTAGCCTGGAACCTTGTGACTGTCGCCAGCGATCCCACCACCACCATCGCGGCGCGTGCAGTTGACGCGGTGAAGATCTACGGCCGCGGCGACACCGAAGTGCGCGCCCTCGACGCCGTGAACGTGTCGTTCGAGAGGTCTCGGTTCACCGCGATCATGGGACCGTCGGGCTCGGGCAAGAGCACACTGCTCCACTGCATCGCCGGCCTCGACCGACTCACCAGCGGGCAGGTGTTTCTCGGCGACATCGAGATCAGCGCGCTCAACGAGAAGCAGCTCACCATCGTGCGCCGCGACCGCCTGGGCTTCGTGTTCCAGGCCTACAACCTCGTGCCCACGCTCACCGCGTACGAGAACATCACCTTGCCGAGCGCGCTCGCGAACCGCGACCCCGACAAGGAGAGCGTCGACCGCGTGATCGATGTCGTGCGTCTCCGCGACCGTCTGAACCACCGGCCGAGTGAGCTCTCCGGTGGCCAGCAGCAGCGCGTCGCCGTGGCCCGCGCGCTCGCCAACCGCCCCGACGTGGTGTTTGCCGACGAGCCCACCGGCAACCTCGACTCAAAGTCGAGCCAAGAGATTCTGAAGTTCATGCGCGACGCGGTCGACTCGCTCGGCCAGACCATCGTGATGGTCACCCACGACCCCACCGCAGCGTCGTACGCCGATCGTGCGGTGTTCCTCGCCGACGGCCGCGTCGAGGACGAGATGGACTCGCCCACCACCGACAAGGTGCTCGCGCGCATGATTCGCCTCGGCGACTGAGCCACCCGCACCCACCCTCCTCGAGTTCAGCGGTCGATGCTCCGGATCACGCTCCGGGGGCTCCGTGCGCATTTGCTGCGGTTCCTTCTCACGGGAATCGCGATCGTTCTCGGAGTGACCTTCCTCGTCGGTTCCTTCGTGATCACCGACACGATCAAGGCCGCGTTCAACGACCTGTTCGCCAAGGCCACGAACGGCACCGACGCCGTGGTGCAGGGTGTGGAATCGCGTTCGGTCGGCGCGCCGGGCGAAGACGTAGGGCGCCAACCGATACCGGAGTCGATCCTCGCCGCGGTGAAACGGGTTCCAGGAGTGGCCAACGCGGTCGTCGACGTCGAGACCACCACCGATCAGCCGGTGACCGTCATCGGGCACGACCACAAGCCAATCGGCGGCACGGCCGGCACACCGCAGTTCGCCTTCAACTGGACCGACGACGCCGCGCTGAACCCGTGGCGCATCGCGCACGGCCGGCCGCCTCGAACCGGCGACGAGATCGTGGTCGACGCGCAGACCGCGCGCGACGGTCATCTCGCGCTCGGCACCGAGGTGTTGGTGAACGAGGCGCCGCGCCCGGCCCGGCACTACCGGTTGGTGGGAGTGGCGAGCTTCGGGCGCGTCGACCGCCCACTCGGCGCCACCGGCGCGCTGTTCACCACGCGCGAGGTCCAGCGGATCACCGGCCTCGACGGGCGGGTCGACCGCATCCTCGAGCGCGCGTCACCCGGCGTGTCGGCCGACACCGTGCACACGCGTATTGCCGCGGCGCTGCGCGCGGAACCAGTGGAGGTGCTCACCGGCGCGCAATACCGCACGCAGCAGTCGGACGCGATCCGCAAGGCGCTCAACTTCCTCTACATCTTCCTCACTGTGTTCGGCGCGGTGGGCCTGCTCGTGGGCGCGTTCATCATCTTCAACACGTTCACGATCGTGCTCGCCCAGCGCACGCGCGAGCTGGCGCTGCTGCGCGCGATCGGGGCGTCGCCGGGGCAGGTGCGCCGATCGGTGCGCCTCGAAGCGGCCGCGGTCGGCCTGGTGGGTGGCGTCGCCGGGGTGGGCGGGGGCATCGGCCTCGCGGTGGGGTTGCGGGCAATCCTCGATGCAGTCGGGCTGCAACTTCCCGGTGGCTCGCTGGTGATCGCACCGCGCACGGTGGTGCTCGGCATCGTGGTGGGCACCGCGGTCACGTTGGTGGCCGCGCTCGTTCCGAGCCGGCGCGCCGCACGTATCGCGCCCGTGGCCGCGATGCGCGAATCGGCGATCGAGCAACCACTTCCACTGCGGCGCCGGGCCGTCGCGGGGCTCCTCGCCGTCGCGGCCGGTGTCGCCGTCTTGCTGGTGGGGCTCGAGTCGCACATCACCGACAACACGTTCTACGTGGCCGCGGGCGCGCTGGCGATCTTCGCGGGCGTGTTCGTGGCCAGTCCGGTGCTGGTCGGCCCGGCGGTCGTGGTGCTGGGCGCGCCGATCCGCCGGCTGCGCGGTGTGAGCGGGCGGCTCGCGCGCGACAACGCGCGCCGCAATCCGCGGCGCAGCGCCTTCACCGCAGTGGCCCTCACACTTGGGGTGGCGCTCGTGGGCTTCATCACCATCATCGGCGCGTCGTTCAAACAGACGATCGCCGGCGCGCTCGACACCCAACTCGGCGCCACCGACTACTTCATCAGCGCATCGGGCGGCAGCGGCACACTG
>DASXZO010000123.1:0-23754 GCA_036501845.1 Acidimicrobiia bacterium
AAACGACGCATACGCGAAAGGGACAGACGATGGATGTGTTCGAGGCGCTGTACACGACCCGCGCGATGCGGCGGGTGAAACCCGATCCGATCCCGCTCGACATCCAGGACAAGATCCTCGATGCCGCGATCCGCGCGCCGAGCGGCGGCAACAGCCAGAACTGGAAGTTCATGCTCGTGGACGACCCGGCGATGCGGGCCGAGCTCGGGCCGATCTACCGGCGTTGCCTCGCGATGTTGTGGCAGACGATCTACAAGGAGCGCGTCGAGACCGCGAACGCCACGCCCGACGACCCGGAAAGCCAGCAAATGCTGCGCATTCAGCGAAGCGCGCAGCACCTCGCTGACCACTTCGAGGCGTACCCGCTGCTGCTGTTCAGCTTCGCCCAGCACGACCCCTCGGGCGGATCGATCTATCCGGCCACGTGGTCGGCGATGCTCGCGGCGCGGGCGTTCGGCATCGGCGCGTCACTCACCAGCGTGATGCTGTTCGAGCTCGAGAACATGCAGAACGTGCTCGGGATTCCGAAGGACGAAGGCTGGATCTTCTCGTCGTGCGTCACCTTCGGGTATCCCACCGGGAAGTGGGGTGTGGCGCCGCGGCGGCCCGTGCACGAGGTGGCCTACCGCAATGGCTGGGGCAATCCGCTCGGCCGTGAGATCCCCCAACCCTTGTGGAGCGCGGAATGACCGACACGGTCATCGTCGAAGCCGCGATCAATGGCGCGACATCGCCGCGCGCGAATCCGAACGTGCCGTACACGCCGGAACAGATTGCTGCCGACGCGCTGGCGTGCATGGACGCGGGTGCGGCGATCGTGCACAACCACATCGACAAGTTCGGACTGCCTGCGCAGGAGGCCGCCGACCGCTACCTCGAAGGTTGGCGGCCGGTGCTTGCCGCACGGCCCGACGCGCTCATCTATCCCACGATCAACACCGGACCGACGGTGGAGGCATCGTTCTCGCACATCGAGTTGCTCGTCGACGCGGTGGGCATGCGCGTCGGACTCTGCGACGCGGGCTCGGTGAACTTCGGCGCGCTCGACAAGGACGGCATCCCCGCTGGCGGGTTCGTCTACCGCAACAGCCACGACGACGCGCGCTACCAGATGGAGCTATGCGCCCGGCTCCGGCTGGGGCCGTCGATGGCGATCTTCGAGCCGGGCTTCCTGCGCTCGATCACGGCGTGGAAGAAGGCCGGAGCGTTGCCGCCCGGCGGGATGATCAAGCTCTACTTCGGTGGCGAGTCGGGTTACCTCGGCGGCACGGGCCTCGGTGTGCCGTTCGGCCTGCCACCCACTCGGCGTGCGCTCGATGCCTATCTCGAACTGCTCGACGGCATTGGCGTGCCGTGGTCGGCGGCCGTGCTCGGTGGCGACCTCGGCAGCGATCCTGCATTCGTGGAGGCCGTGCTCGACGCCGGTGGTCATCTGCACGTGGGTCTCGAGGACTGCAACATCGTGGGCACGCGCAGCAACGTGGAGCTCGTCGAGACGGTCGTGGCGATCATCGAAAAATCAGGGCGTAGTCCCGCGAGTCCGGCGCAGGCCGCCGACATCCTCAGCCTCCCAGCGCGTTAGTCGCCGTCGAGCGCCTCGGGGGGCCGCCGCTATCGGGGCAAGCCCGCGGCGTGGGGAGACGAGAGTGGGGGAAGAGGATGGCGGAAGAGTGACGCGGCGTTGGCGTAGCTGATCTTGCGCACTTCTTCTGCGGGGAGCGCGCCGTAGAACTTGTCGAACACTGCTTGGGTGTCGGGCCAGGTGCCGTCGCCGTGCGGGTAGTCGCTCTCGAAGCAGATGTTCTCGACGCCGATCACGTCGCGCGTACGGATGGTCGACGGGTCGTCGATGGTGGCGAACCAGAAGTTGCGGCGCAGCACGTCGGCGGGTCGCACGTCGCCGGGGAAGTACACGCCGTACCCCGAACGGTCGACGATGTTGTCGAGCCGATCGATCAGCATCGCCACCCAACCGATGCCGCCCTCGCTCATGATGATCTTCAAGTTCGGGTACTTCACCGCCCAGCGCGACCACAACCACTCGGCGCAGGCGCCGAGCGACAGTTGCCCGAACAGCGTTGCGCCGAGCGGCACCATCGGCGAACCCGGCGGCATGTCGGCCACGCCGGTGGAACCGACGTGCAAGCAGATCACCGTGTCGGTGTCGGCGCACGCTTCGATGATCGGTTGCCACCACTTCGAGAAGATCGGCTCCATGCCCACACGGTGCGGTTGCTCGGGCAGCGTGACCGCCACGAAACCGCGTTCCGCGTTGCGACGAATCTCGCGCGCGCCCTCTTCTGCATCACCGAGATACGTGATGCCCATCGGGATCTGGCGTTCGGGATAGGGCTGCCACCACTCGTCGTGGAACCAGTCGTTCCACGCGCGCGTCACTTCGATGCCGAGCTCGACGTTGGCGCACTGCGAGAACACGCGCCCGCAGAAGCCGGTGATCTGGCTCGGGAAGTTGCACGATGCCCACACACCGTTGATGTCCTGGTCGCGGATGCGGGCGTCGATGTCGAAGCAGCCCGGCCGCATCTCGTCGAAGCGGGTCGGCTCCACGAGCCAGTCCTCGCGCGGGCGGCCGACCACGGCGTTCAGACCCACCTGGAAGAAGATCTGGCCGTCGAAGGTCCACACCTCGTGGCCCTCGTCGGTCTCGATCACCTTGGGTGCGTCGGCGGCGAGGTGGCGGGGGAGGCGGCCGTCGAACATCCCCGGCGGTTCCACCAGGTGGTCGTCGACCGAGATGATGGTGTGGCGGATGGGGCGCGCCGGCGGGTCGGGCAGCAGCCCGTGGGTGTCGTGCTTGGCCCAGTTGAGCTTCATGACTGGCCGGAACGGTAGTGAGGCGGGGTGTTGGCAGTGAATTCCGTGACCCCCGGGCTGGTGACGGCCCGTGGTGCCTGGATCGCGAGGCGCGCGACCCGTTACTCTCTGGCCCCACGGCCCTGGGTGCCGTGGCCAGCTGCACCGGTGCGGAACCCGAGGCAGGCGGAGCTGGTTGCTGTTGTCCCAACGTGGTGGGCGGAGAGGTAAACGAATCGTGCGTCGTCGATCCCTCGTTCTCACGGTGGTCGTCGCGGCCCTGGTCGCGTCCACCACGGCGGTCGGAGCCTCGACCGTGCAGTCGCCGTCCCATCTCGCGGTCAGCGCCGCGTCGTCGGCCGCATCGGTACAGCCGAGCACCACGGGCACGCGTCCCACATGGGCCGACGTGTCGTCGCCGTTCGCGTCGAGCGTCAAGCCCAACACCTACGGCTCGGTCACCGGTTACAACCCGCTGCCGCAGGCCTGCGGCGACCCCAACCCGCTCAACGTGCTCGGCGCGATGTACCAACTCACGCTGATCGGCGTGAGCCAGGTGCGCTGCGACCTCAACTGGTGGAGCGTGCAGCCCACCAACTCCACCACCTATTACTGGGCCCCCTACGACAGCGTGGTGAACGCGGCCGCGCACTTCGGCATCCAGGTGCTCTTCACGGTCGGCTACACGCCTCCGTGGGCGCGACCGAAGACGCTGCCGGCGGGCACGTCCGACCCGTCACACGTTCCGCCCGTGCACGTGAACGACTTCGTGCGCTTCGCCCAGGCCGCGGTGGCCCGCTACTCGCCGGTGGGCAAGCAGCGCGTGAAGTCGGTGGTCGGTTCGGTGAGTGAGTGGGAGATCTGGAACGAGCCGAACCTGGTGGGTGGCTGGACGCCTCCCGACCCGGTTCGCTACGGCAACTTCCTGCACGACGTGGCGTGGGCGATGCACAAGCTCGACCACAAGGCGACCATCATCAGCGGCGGCATGGCGCCGGCCGGCAACGTGAGCGGTAACTACGCCCCGCAGAACTTCATCGCCGACATGGTGCCCACGGGCGTGTTCAAGCAGGTGAACGGGATCGGCATCCACCCGTACACGTTCCCCGCGTATCCGAACGAGAAGCTCAACTTCAATCCCTTCTACAACGCAGTGCCCGCCATCTACTACGTGATGCTCGTGTACGGCCTCGGCAACCTCAAGATCTGGGCCACCGAGATCGGCTGGCCGACGGCGTCGCAGTCGCCGCAGAGCTACCGGTTCTGGGACGGCGTCCAGGTGGGCACGGAGGCGTACCAGGCAGTGGAGCTGCCGCTCACGATCAAGACGTGGTTCACGTTCCCGTACGCCGGGCCGCTGTTCCTCTACGCCGAACGCGACAAGTGCACCGACAACACGCAATGGCTGTGCAAGATGGGCATCGAACGGCCCGACGGCTCGCACAAGCCGGCGTACGCCACGGTGCACGCGCAACTGTTGAAGCCTTTGCCGTAATCCGCGTCGACCCGGGGCGTCTACGGCGCGTTGCCCACAATGCGTTCGTAGGCCTCGGGGTCGGTCGCGCCTTCGGTGACGAGCACGAGCGCGTGCCGGTCGCGCACGTCGGCGACGCTTGTTTCCATGATCGCGCGCAGGCCGGCGAGCGACGCCGCGCCGGTCTCGCCCGCGACGATCCCGATGGCTGGGAGTTCGCGCATCGCGTGTTCGGCACGGGCGTCGTCGACGGTGACGAACACGTCGACGCCCGCTTGCAATGCCGGCCACGCCACCATCGACACCGAACCGCAGTTCAAACCGGCCATGATCGATTCGTGCGGGCCGGGTAGGAGCACCGGGTGACCGGCCTCGGCCGAGTGCATGCCCGACGCGGCCTTGGTCGGCTCGACTACCACCATGTGCGCGCGTGCTGCGTAGTGCGCCACTGCTGCGGCGGCGAGCGCGCCCACGCCCATGGGCGCCACCACGAGATCGATGGGCGGGGCGCCGGCGACCGCATCGATCTGCGCGTCGACCTCGGCGAACATCGTCTCGTAGCCCTCGATCACGGTGCGCGCGGTGTGCCACGGTGAGTCGGGTGGAGTGGTGTCCGACACGACGAGGGTGTTGGCGGTGGCCTCGGCCACCGACGCGGCGACGGCGTCCTCGTAGGTGCCGTCCACCTCGATCACCCGCGCCCCTTCGGACACGATCCCTGCGATCCGCGCGGCAGCGGTGCCCGCGGGCACGAAGACGAGCGCGCCGAGGCCGAGTAGGCGCGCCACGTGCGCGACCGCGCGCCCGTGGTTGCCGTCGGTGGCGGCCACGAGGGTGAGTGGTGTGAGTGGTGCGAACGCGGCGCGGAGCTCCTCGAGATCGCGCCACTCGGGTTCGGCTCCGAGCCGTTCCGACAGAAGGCGGTACACCGCCCACGACGCGCCGAGCACCTTGAATGCCGGCAGACCGAGGCGGCTCGACTCGTCCTTCGCCGACACGCGCGCGAGGCCAAGGTCGCGCGCGATCTCGGGCGCGTCGACCAGGCGCGTCGCCGTATAGCCCGGAAGACGGCGATGGAAATCGAGCGGGCGGCGGTCGGGAACCGGCGCGCCGCCAACGTGGCTTCGTGCAGGGTTGACGAACACCTGCGTCACGATTCGAGCCAGGCGCCGATGCCCGCGAATGCCTTCTGCTTCACGTCGTCGCCGGCGCCCGAGTGCTCGATCGAACAGCGTGCGATGAAGCCGAGCGCGGCATCGTCGAGACCCAGCGCGGCACGCGCGAGTTCGTATTCGTCGAGCAGATTCGGGCCGAACAGGAGCGGATCGTCGGCGTTGAGGCTGCAGCGCACGCCGGCGTCGAGCAGCGCCGGGAGCGGGTGATCGGCGATGGCGGCCACCACACCGAGCAGCACGTTCGACGTGGGGCACACGTCGAGGCACACCGCCGAATCGGCCAGCCGGCGCACCAGTGCTGGTTGTTCGACGGCCCGCACGCCGTGCTGGATGCGGTTCGCCCCGAGCGCGTCGAGCGCGCCGACGATCGACGCCGGCCCCTCCAACTCGCCGGCGTGCGGCACACTCAGCAGTCCGGCTTCTCGCGCGATCGCGAACGCAGCGGCGAAGGGTTCGGGTGGGTGCCCGGCCTCGTCGTTGGCGAGGCCGAAACCCACCACGCCGCGCCCGGCGAACTCCGCGGCAAGTCGCGCGTCGGCGAGCGCGACGGCGGGATCCTTGGTGCGGTCGGCCGACACGATCACGCCCGCGCCAATGCCGTGCGCGGCCGCGCCACGGCTCGCGGCGTCGAGCACTACCTCGAGCGTTTCGCGCGGCGGCCCGAGGCGTTCGGCGTGGTGCGGCAAATGGATCGCGGGTTCCACCCACACCGCGCCGTCGGCCGCCGCGTCGGCAACCACCTCTTCGACGAGGCGCGCCAACGCTGCGTAGGTGGTGAGCACGTCGCACGCCGCGAGGTACATGCCGGCGAACATCGTGAAGCTGCCGAAGCCCCGCACTTCGGGCACGGCGATGCCGGCCGCGCCGGCGAGCTCCGCGAGTGTGGCCGGGCGCATTGCGCCTTCCGTGTGCACGTGCAGGTGCGCCTTTGGGAGCACGCGGAGGTCTCGCACATGCGGATCATGCACCGCGGCCCGGCCGTCGAGCGAGACCATTTGCGCAAGACTGCACCACGATGTTGGAGGATCTGCACATCTCGATGCCGCGCTTGCGGGCGCGGCTCGACGAGCTGGCCGAGATCGGCGCGATCGACGGGAGCGGAGGGGCGCGCGGCAACGCGCGGCTCGCGCTCACCGACGACGATCGACGTGGCCGTGATCTCGTCGTCACGTGGATGCGCGACCTCGGCCTGCGCGTCGAGATCGACGAGATCGGCAACGTGTTCGGCACCTGGCCGGCCGACGCGACCGAGCCGCCGGTGCTCACCGGTAGTCACATCGACACCGTGGCTACCGGCGGCCGCTACGACGGCACGCTCGGCGTATTGGGCGGGCTCGAGGTGCTCGAAACCGTGATCGCGTCCGGTGTGGCGCTGGATCATCCCCTCGGCGTCGCGTTCTTCACCGACGAGGAAGGTGGTCGCTTCCCGCCCGACATGCTGGGCAGTCTGGTGTTCGCCGGCGGCCTGCCGCTCGAAGCGGCGCTATCGACGCGCGGTATCGACGGCACCGTCCTCGGCGACGAGTTGCTGCGCATCGGCTACGCCGGTGCGGCGCCGTGCCCGGGGTGCCCACCGCGTGCGTACGTGGAGCTGCACATCGAGCAGGGCCCGGTGCTCGAAGCCGAAGGCGTCACGATTGGTGTGGTCACTGGTGTGCAAGGGCTGTCGTGGACCGAGCTGACGGTGTCGGGCCAGTCGAACCATGCCGGCACCACGCCGATGCGCTTGCGGCACGACGCCGGTTATGTGGCCGCCGAGATCGCCACGTTCGTGCGCGGGCTCGCACTCGAACTCGGCCCACCGCAGGTGGCCACCGTCGGCCGCATCGCGATGCATCCGAACCTCGTGAACGTCGTCGCCGGATCGGCGGTGCTCACCGTCGATCTGCGCAACACCGACGACGGTGTGCTCGCCCAGGCCGAGGCGCGGCTGGCCGAACGTTGCGAACAGCTGGCCGAGCACGAAGGCGTGCACATCGCGGCGCGTTCGCTGGCGGAGTTCCCGTCGGTGCGTTTCGACGAGCACGTGGTGGCGCTCGTGGAAGAGGTCGCGCAGGCCCACGGTCGCTCGACGCTGCGGCTGCCGTCGGGGGCCGGCCACGACGCGCAGATGCTCGCTCGCGTGTGCCCCACGGGCATGGTGTTCGTGCCGAGCGCGGGCGGCATCAGCCACAACCCGGCCGAGCACACCGACGACGCGGACCTCGAGGCCGGGGCCAACGTGCTGCTGCACGTGCTGCTCCGGCTGGCGGGCGCGCGATGACTCGGCGCTACCGTCTCGCGCCGACGCTGCCGCCGAGGGGAGAGCCGTGACACCCGACGACCTCATCGAGATCGAGCTGATCCGCCAGCTCAAGTACAAGTACGCACGCTGCCTCGACCTGAAACTGTGGGATGAGCTCGCCACCACCCTCACCGACGACGTCGTGGTCGACTACAGCGGCGGGAAGTATCACCACGAGGGCCGCGAGGCGGTGGTGGCGTGGATCATCAAGGGCATGGGCGCCGAGACGTTCTTGTCGAGCCACAAGATGCACCACCCCGAGATCGAGATCACGGGCCCCACGACGGCGCGCGGCACGTGGGCACTCGACGACCGCGTGGTGATGACCGACCTCGGCCTCGACGTGCGCGGCTGCAGCTTCTACGACGACGAGTACGTGAAGCTCGACGGCGAATGGCGCATCGCCCGCACCGGCTACAAGCGCGTGTACGAAGAGATCGAGCCGCGCCGAGCCGAGATCACGCTGACCGCGAGTTACTTCACCACCGGCGGCCAGAGCTCCCTGCCGGCGTAACGACGGGTCAGCGCTACTTCTTGCGCTTGCGCAGACGTTGGGCGTCGAGCGCGATCTTGCGCTGGCGTTCGGCGCGGGCGATGTCGAGGCCGTGCTGGTCGATGGCCGGCGTGTCCGACGCACGCGCGCCGGCGGCGTGCCCGGCTTCCTTCGCGGCCTCGTAGGCGCTGTCGGGGATCGCGAAACGTTCGTCGCTGTCGAGGATCTCGGCGAACACCGGACCGGCGGGCGCGTCCATCGCGGGATAGGCCGCGAGCATGAGCGTCACCATCTGCGCGCCCCACCGTTCGACGAGCTCGTCGAGCACACCGTCCATGTCTTCGCGTGTGGGCTCGTCGGCCTGGTCGCCGAGCATCTCGATGCAGTCGTCGGAGCAGGGCCCGGCGATCGAGAGCGCGGCGAGCACCCGGCGGCCGGGTGGGCCGGAGTAGATGCGCGGGCGCACGAGCGACGACGGGTGTGGATGCGAGAGCAGCGCGGGGCGCTTGGCGTTCAATGCCTGTGCCAGCTCCACGAGGTGCTCACCCTCGCCGAGGGCGCG
Organism: Acidimicrobiia bacterium; assembly: GCA_036501845.1. Lineage (GTDB taxonomy): Bacteria > Actinomycetota > Acidimicrobiia > IMCC26256 > PALSA-610 > JBBREP01. Next base: position 8,803 of record DASXZO010000123.1, read on the forward strand.
GATCGCATCGTCGAGCGCGTCGTCGTCGAAGGTGGCGAGCGCGGCGGACAGTCGGTCGAGGGGCGCGGGGGAGGTCATGCGGCCGGTGAGTCTACGGAAAGTCGGGGCCTGCGGCGGGAGCGTGCTCATTACCCTGCACATGGTGCGCGGGGGCGGGGAAACGGAAGAACAGGGCCGCCAGGCCGCGCGCTCGTTCGTGTGGCATCACGTGTGGCGGCGGCGCCGCACGCTTGGCACGGCATTTCTCGGCGCGGTGCTCTACAGCTCGGTGGTGCTCGTGATCCCGCTCGTCGCCGAGCACGCCATCAACGATGCGATCGGCGACCACCACTCCGAACGCGTGCGCGAGTACGTGCTCATCCTCGTGGGCCTGGGCGTGTTGCGTGCGCTCGGCACCGCCATCCGCAAGTACCAGGCCAACAAGAACCCCGCGCTCGTCGCCAACGACATCCGCGACCGGCTCTTCGGTCACGTGCAGCGGATGTCGTTCAGCTTCCACGACCAGATCGGCGTGGGCCAGCTCATGGCGCGCGCATCCACCGACGTGTCGATGCTCGAGGACGCGATCGGCCCGCTGCCGTGGTTCACACAGTCGGTGATCATGTTCGTGGCCGGGGTGGTGTTGCTGTTCTTCGTGCAGCCGTTCCTCGCTGCCTCGGTCGCGTTCGTGGTGATCGTGGCCATGGCGTTCGCGCTCCGCCAAGCCCGTGCGCTCTACCCGGCCGGCGACGAGGTGCAGGCGCGCCTCGGCTTCTACGCGCAGTTCGTGGAGCAGCAGGTGCAAGGCATCCGCGTGGTGAAGGGCCACGGATTCGAGCGGGCGTACACGCGCCGGGCCGACGCGCTCGCCGCCGACGTGCAGCGAGCCGGGGTGGAGCAAGCGCGCGTCCGCGCCCGTTTCCAGGCCGCGATGCTCGCGACGCCCGGCCTGGCGATGCTCACGGTGATCGGCGTCGGCGGCTACCTGGGCGCCACGGGGCGGCTCACCGCAGGCGGGATGCTCGCGTTCCTGCTGTATCTCGCGCTCCTCGTGTCGCCGGTGAACGCGGGCGCCGAGCTGCTCGCCGAATGGCCACAGGGAATGGCGGCCGCCGCACGCATCGCCGACGTGCTCGCCACCGACAGCGACGTGACCGAGCCGGCGCACCCGGCCAAATTGGCATCGGGCGGTGGCGCGATCGCGTTCGAGCACGTCACGTTCAGCTACCGCGAGCACGTGCCCGTGATCGTCGACCTCGATATCTCGATCCGCGCCGGTGAGTCGGTGGCGCTGGTGGGTGGGAGCGGTTCGGGCAAGTCGACGCTGGCGTACTTGCTGTGCCGCTTCTACGACCCCGACTTCGGACGCGTCACGCTCGACGGCACTGCGATCGATTCCGTATCGCTCCACACGCTTCGTCGTGCGGTGTCGCTGGTGTTCGAGGACACGGTCGTGTTCACTGCGAGCATTCGGGCCAACCTCGCCATCGGCGCGCCCGAGGCCCACGATCGCGACATCGTCCGCGCCGCCGAGCTCGCAGAGGCCGACGCGTTCATTCGCGAACTGCCCGACGGTTACGACACGATCGTCGGCCCGCAGGGCTACAGCCTCTCGGGCGGTCAGCGTCAACGGCTCGCGATCGCCCGCGCGATCCTGCGCGACTCACGTGTGCTCGTGCTCGACGACGCGATGAGCGCCGTCGACCCGCCCACCGAAGCCGCGATCCGCCGCGGGTTGGTGCAGGCAATGGAAGGTCGCACCACCGTGATCATCGCCCACCGCGTCGAGACGATCGCGCTCGCCGAACGAGTGGTGCTGCTCGATCGCGGTCGAGTGATCGCCGACGGCACGCACGAAGAACTGCTCCAACTCCCCGCATACCGCCACGCGTTGGCCCTCGACGAAATCGACCGCGAGACCCCCGACCATGTACGGCGAGCGGAGCGAGCGTCCGTCGCCCCTGGGGGCGCGAGCGCAGGCGAGCGGGGGTAGAGGTGCGGATTCACGTTGATCATGAGCCGCTGGCGCGGCGTCCGCCGCTGCGCGCGGTGCTGGCCGAGTTCCGGCCGCACCGGCGTGTGGCGATTCTCGGCTGTATCGGCGTGGCCCTCACCACCGCGTCGCTCGCGGTGTTGCCGCTCGTGGTCGAGAAGGTGGTGGACAACGGCATCGTCGCGCATTCGAAGGCCTGGGTGTACGGGTGCGCGGCCGTGGCCGCCGTGCTCGTCGTCGCCCAGGTGGTGGGGAGCTGGCTCGAGGTGGCGTTCATGGGCCTCTTTGCCGAGGGCTACCAGAAGGACCTGCGCGCCTCGATGATGGCGCACGTGTACGCGCTCGACCTCGACTACTTCACGCGCGAACCTGCGGGCCGTCTGGTGTCGCGGCTCACGAGCGATGTCGAGAACCTGCAGCAATTCGTGCAGGGGGGCCTGTCGCTCGTGCTGCGAGCGGTGTTGTTGCTCGTGCTGGTGATCACGCTGATGCTGTTCCAATCGGTGCCGCTCACGCTGGCAGTGCTCGCGGTGCTGCCGCTGCTCGCCGCCGCGAGCCTTTGGTACCGCCCGCGTGCCTTCCGCGTGCAGATGCGGATCCGCGAGACGATGGCCACGATGCTCACGCACGTGAACGAGTCGCTCGTGGGCATGCGAGTGGTGCAGGCGTTCGCGATCGAGCCGGAGCAGCACGAGGTGTTCCGCGACGTGAGCCTCGACACCTACGACGCCAAGCGGCGCGCGGGTGCCGTGACTGCGACGTATTCGGCAGCGATCGAGTTTCTCGTGCCGGTGGCGCTGGCAGTGCTCGTCGGCGTCGGCGCGCACCTGGTGGCGGACCGCACTGTGCAGGTCGGTGTCGTCATCGCCTTTTGCCTCTATATCAACCGGCTGTTCGAGCCGATCCTGCAGTTCACCGAGCTCACCAACCTGCTCCAGGCCGCGGGCGCGTCGTGGGCGCGCGTGTTCGAGTTCCGCGCCACGTTGCCGAACGTGGTCGACCGCCCCGGCGCCTACGACTTCGTGCCGAGCGGCGGCGAGTTGCGCTTCGACAACGTGTCGTTCCGCTACGCACCGGATGCACGTGATGCGTTGAGCGACGTCGATCTCGTGATCCCGGCGCACGAGCGGGTTGCCGTGGTGGGCACGAGCGGCGCGGGCAAGAGCACCTTCGCGAAGCTGGTCGCGCGGTTCTACGACGCCAGCGACGGGCGAGTGGTGATCGACGGGCAGAACCTGCGCGATGTCACGGGCTCGTCGCTGCGCCGCAATGTGATCGTGGTGCCGCAGGAGGGATTCCTGTTCGACGGCACGGTGGCCGACAACGTCGGTGTCGCGCGCGGCGACGCCGGGCGCGACGAGATCGAAGCCGCGTGCGCGGCGATGGGGCTCGGCGAGCGGATCGCGGCGATCCCGGGCGGACTCGACGCGGTGGTCGCGAACCGCGGCCTCACACTGTCGTCCGGTCAACGCCAACTCGTGGCGCTGGCGCGTGCGTTTCTCGCCGAGCCCGACGTGATCGTGCTCGACGAGGCCACCTCGAACCTCGACCCCGCCACCGACGCGCTCGTCGAGCGAGCGATGCAGACGTTGCTCGCCGACCGCACCGCGGTGGTGATCGCGCACCGCATCAACACCGCGATCCGCGCCGACCGGGTGCTGGTGTTCGAGCACGGGCGAGTGGTGGAGGACGGGCCGCCGTCGGAGCTCGAGCTGATCCCCGGCGGGGCCTTCGCTCGTTGGGTGGCGGCTACCCGCGAGGCCGCGCTCGCGTCATGATCTGCGTGTGAACGTGTGGCATCCCGATCCGGCCCGGGCGGCGGGATCGCGCATCCAGGCGATGCACGAGCGCTTCGGCACGAGCGATTTCGCCGCGCTCCACGAGCTGTCGGTGCGCGAGCCCGATCGCTTCTGGCGCGCGGTGTGGGACGAGTGCGGCGTGATCGGTGAACCCGGCGACGTCGCGTTCGAGCCCGGCGACGGCACGATGCGCGGTGCGCGCTTCTTCACCGAGGCGCGACTCAACTTCGCCGAGAACCTGCTCGGCCCGAGCGTGCCGGGGCCCCTCGGGGCGCGAGCGCAGGCGAGCGGGGGTGAAATTGCCCTCGTCGCCACGGACGAGACCGGACGCCGACGGGAGCTCACGCGGCGCGAGTTGCACGACCTCGTTGCCCGCACGGCCGCCGCAATGCGTGCCGAAGGTGTGCAACCGGGAGATCGCGTCGCCGCGTGGATGGCGAACATCCCTGAGACGGTGGCGATCATGCTCGCCGCCGCGAGCATCGGCGCGGTGTTCAGCAGCACGTCGCCCGATTTCGGCGTGGCCGGAGTGGTCGATCGCTTCGGCCAGATCGAGCCCGTGTTGCTGTTCGCCGTCGACGGCTATCAGTACGGCGGGAAGCGCTTCGACTGCACCGCTCGTCTCGGCGAGATCGCCGCAGCGTTGCCGAGCGTGCGGCGCGTGGTGGTGGTGCGCCATCTGGACGAAGGGTCGCTTCCCGACGGCGCGGTCGCGTTCGACGAATGGGCGAGCCCGGGATCGGAGCCGGTCGTCCCATCATTCGCGCCGTTGCCGTTCGACCATCCGCTCGCGGTGCTCTACAGCAGCGGCACCACGGGCCCGCCGAAGTGCATCGTGCACCGCGCCGGCGGGGTCCTGGTCAAGCATCTTTCCGAGCACCAGTTGCACTGCGACGTGCGCGCCGGCGATCGCGTCTTCTACTTCACGACCTGCGGCTGGATGATGTGGAACTGGCTCGTGAGCGCGCTCGCGTCGAGAGCCACGATCGTGCTCTACGACGGTTCACCGTTCCATCCCGACCCGAACGCGTTGTTCGAGCTGGCAGCGCGCGAGCGGGTGACGCTGTTCGGGGTGAGCGCCAAGTTCATCGACGCCTGCCGCAAGGAGGGCTTGCGACCGCGCGACACCCACGATCTGTCGAGCGTCGCGACCGTCTGTTCCACCGGTTCGCCGCTCGTGGCCGAGAGCTTCGAGTTCGTGTGGGACGCGGTGTCGCCGACCGCGCATCTGGCGTCGATCAGCGGCGGCACCGATCTCTGCGGCTGCCTCGTGATCGGCGACCCCACCCGAGCGGTCTACGCAGGCGAGATCCAGGGCCCGGCGCTCGGGGTGGCGGCCGACGTGTGGACCGAGGCCGGGGAGCCCGCAGCGGTGGGCGTCACCGGCGAGCTGGTGTGCACGCGGCCCTTCCCCTCGATGCCGCTCGGTTTCTGGGGCGACACCACCGGCGCCCGCTACCAAGCCGCCTACTTCGACCGCTTCCCCGGTGCGCGCCCCTCGGGGCGCGAGCCGCAGGCGAGCGGGGGTGCAGGCGACATCTGGTCCCACGGCGACTTTGCGGCCCGCACGGAACACGGTGGCTTCGTGATCTCGGGTCGTTCCGACGCCACGCTCAACCCCGGGGGCGTGCGGATCGGCACCGCCGAGATCTACCGGCAGGTCGAGGCGCTCCCCGAGGTGGCCGAGGCGCTGGCGATCTCCCGGCCGGCGGGTTCGGGCGACACCGAGATCGTGCTCTTCGTGCGGCTCACCGACGGCGCCGCGGCGATCGACAGCGGTGTGGTCCGGACCATCAAAGAGCGACTGCGCACGCGCTGCTCGCCACGCCACGTGCCCGCGAGAATCGTTGCGGTGGCCGATCTCCCCAGAACCCGTTCGGGCAAACTCGCAGAACTTGCGGTGGCCGACGTGGTGGCGGGCCGGACCGTCCGCAATCGAGAGGCCCTCGCCAATCCCGAAGCCCTCGACCAATTCGAAGGCCTCCTCGACTGAAGGTCTGTTCAGGTGTGACGACAGCGCAGGGGGCTCGCCAGCTCTGCCCGAGGCAGGCAAGTCGGCGCGGAATACCTACGTCACGCCAAGAATTGGACTCAGTGAGGCCCTGTCGTCCAGTTTTGACGGCCGGACAGCCGATGGAACCTGCGTGAAGTCGGCCGCGTCTGGGAAACCTCGGAAAATCTTCATGGTTTCGCCTCGACTCGGCACCCCCGGACCTGGGACAATCACGGCACCGGAGGGAATTCCCCACATCCCGCCGCGGTTGCTGTCATGCTCTAGGCGTGCGCCGGCGACCCGGCGGAATCCGGAGCAGATCGTTGCTTGCAGGGCCACCGTGAACCCCTGTGAGCGGAAGGAATGTTGTGGCTGACGACCGTCTTGACCGTAGCGAGGACCAGGACCTGGTCCGTCTGTACCTGCAGGACATCGGCCGGTACGACTTGCTGACCAAGGACGACGAGGTCCGTCTCGCCCAGCGCATCGACGGTGGCAAGGAGGCGGCTGAGAAGCTCGCCGCGGGCACCAAGCTCACCCCGGCCGACAAGCGCCGGCTCCGCCGCCAGTTGCGCGACGGCGAAGACGCCAAGCGTGAGTTCGTGAACGCGAACCTCCGTCTCGTCGTCTCGATCGCCAAGAAGTACCAGGCCAGCGGCCTGCCGCTGCTCGACCTGATCCAGGAGGGCAACCTCGGCCTGATCCACGCGGTCGAGAAGTTCGACTGGCGCAAGGGCTTCAAGTTCTCCACGTACGCCACCTGGTGGATCCGCCAGGCGCTCCAGCGCGGCATCGCCAACTCGTCGCGCGTGATCCGCCTGCCCGTGCACGCCGGCGACACCCTCGCCCGGGTGATGAAGGTGCGCGCCCAGCTCGAGAGCGAGCTCGGCCGCACGCCCACGATCGCCGAGGTGGCGGCGTCGGCGGGCCTGCCGCTGGAGAAGGTCGTCGAAGTGCACAGCTACGCCAGCGACCCGGTGTCGCTCGACGAGCCGCTGCGCGACGACGGCGACGCCGAGCGTGGCGACTTCGTGGCCGACGCCGGTGCCGCATCGCCGTTCGAGGCCGCGGCCACCGCGCTGCTGCCCCGCGAGGTGGAGCGGATCCTGTCGGTGCTCGACGAGCGCGAGCGCACGATCCTGCGCCTGCGCTTCGGCCTCGACGGCCAGGAGCGTTCGCTCGAGGAGATCGCCGAGCACTTCGGTCTCACCCGTGAGCGCATCCGTCAGCTCGAGGCCCGCGCCCTGTCGAAGCTGCGCCACCCGGCCAGCGACGTCGGCGCGAGGGCCCTCCTCGAAGCCGTCTAGCCCGTTTGTGCGTTTCTCTGGCCTATTCGCCGAGAAACGCACACACGGTCAGTCGACCGTGATGCGCCAGGTCCAGTTGTAGGTGCCCGGGCCGAGTTTGTACTTGGGGAGGGTGTCGGGGCCGCAGCTCATGGTGCCGAGGCCGCGGTGCGCGTGATCGATGTGCACGGTGGTCTCGGCACGCGTCACCAGTTCGACGTCGTGCAAGGCCTCGGTCAACTGCTCGGGTGTGTGGTGGAGCGCGCTGAACATGAATGGTGCCGGCGCGTCGACGCGGACCCGCGCACCGTCGGACTCGCGCCGCAGCTCCAGCCCGCGCACGTCGGTGTGCAAACCGTGCTCCTGCGGCATCACGTACGGCACGTATTCGTCGGTGACGGTGGAGCGATAACGGCCGAGCGCGGCGCCACGCGACCGGTCGGGGTAACACTCGTGCGGACCGCGCCCGTACCACTCCAGCGCCTCGAACCCGGGTACGAGATCGAAGCGCATGCCGACCCGCGGCAGGTCGGCGATGTGGTCCGGGATCATGACGTGCTCGTGGAACGTGATCGAACCGTCGTCACCCGCGACCGTTCGCGTCCGGTGCACGACACCCGGCGGTTCGGCCGTTTCGAGACCCCACTCGCGCCAGCGCGCGAAGGGCGACAGCGGTCCGAGCGCGAGTTTCAGACCGTCGTTGTCGATGGGCGCACGCCAGAGCGCGAGCCGCGGCGGCGACGCCAACACGTCGTCGAGTGAGACGCCCGAACGTGGGCGACGGCGACCGCGCGCTGCCGCGGCAGCGCGCGGCGCGGAGCCGGCGCGCGGCACGATCCATTGGTCGTGCCCGACCGGATGCCCGGCGGGCGACCACGCCGACGTGCGCGCCGTGGTCCAGCGCACGGTCACGATGCACTCGCCCGGCGGCACTGCGCCGAGATCGACGGGCAGGTCGACGGTCACCGACTCCTGCGGGCCGAGGTGGGGCACCCCGAGCGCTGCCGACCGCACCACGCGACCGTCGACGGCAACCTCCACCCGAGCCCGCAACCACGACAGGTCGCGGAACCACTGGCGGTTCGTGATGCGCGCCCGCCCGCGCGCCGCCGCGCCCACCGGCGCGACGGCAACCGGTCGGGCGAGAAAACGGTGCTCCCACATCGCAGGCTTCGGGCGCCGATCGGGCCACACCATGCCGTCGCAACAGAAGTTGGCGTCGTGGCGCTTCTCGCCGAAATCACCGCCGTACGCGAAGCGCCACGGCTGTTCCATCCCCGCTCGCCTGCGGCTCGCGCCTCCAGGGGCTTCGGGCAGCCGCTGACGCAAGCCGTGGTCCCAGAACTCCCAGATGAACCCGCCCTGTAACGGCGCGTACTGCTCGAAGGCGTCGAAGTACTCGCCGAGGCAACCGTTCGAGTTGCCCATGGCGTGCGAGTACTCGCACAGGATCACGGGCCGATCGCTCGGCGCAATCACCCCGGCGAGCGACGGATCCGGTGGCGGACCGCCCGCAGCCATCTCGATCGCCCAGATCTCGGGGTACATCGGGCACAGCACGTCGGTGGCCGCATGCCCGCCCCGCCAGTCGGTCATGATCGCGCCCTCGTAGTGCACCGGTCGCGAGCCGTCGCGGGCGCGCATCCACGCCGCGAGCGCGTCGTGCACTGCGCCGTAACCACTCTCGTTGCCGAGCGACCACATCACCACGCACGGATGGTTCTTGTCGCGTTCCACCATGCGGGTGCCGCGCGCCATCCACTGCGAGCGGTACCGCGGATCGTGCACCAACGAGAAGTTGAGCGCGTGGCTCTCGATGTTGGCCTCGTCGACCACGAGTAGCCCGATCTCGTCGCACAGGTCGAGCAGGCGCGGATCGTTCGGCGAGTGTGAGGTGCGCACCGCATTGAAGCCGAACTGCTTCAGCAACGCGAGATCGGCACGCATCTGTTCCTCGGTGACGACGCGCCCGGTGTCGGGATCGAAGTCGTGGCGGTTGACGCCGAAGAACGTGATCGGCGCGCCGTTCAACACGAACGCCGACCCCACCACCTCGACGCGCCGGAAGCCGACGCGGCACGCCGCGACCTCGCACACCGCGCCCGACGGATCGAACAGCGTGACGACCACTCGATAGAGCGATGGTGTCTCGTGCGTCCACCGATCCACGTCGGGCACCTCGAGGTGGGCGCGCACGACGTGGCCCTCGAACTCGTACGGCACCGCCATCCACGGCACGTCGGTGCGCGCCACTCGTGCAATGCGACGGCCGCCAAGCGTCTCGACCTGCACCGCGACGCGCCAACCGGCCTCGGGTCGCACCGCCGGCGACCACCCGACTTCGACGCGCGCGTCGAGCGTGCCGGTGCGCAGATCGGAGGTAAGGCCGCCGACGACCTCGACATCGGCGAGGTAGGTGGGCGCGGTGGAGTACACCACGACCTCGCGGTGGATGCCGGCGTGCCACCACTGGTCCTGGTCTTCCACGTAGCTCGCGTCGGACCAGCGCACCACCACGGCGGACAGCGAATTCCGCCGGCCGAATTGCACGTGGTCGGTCACGTCGAACTCGGCCGCGAGCCGGCTGTCCTTGCTCATACCGACGGCCCGCCCGTTCAACCACACGAACAGCACGCTCTCTGCGCCACCGAAATGCAACACGACGCGCCGCCCGCGCCAGTCGCGCGGCACGGTGAACGTGGTGCGATATACGCCGGTGGGGTTGGCGTCGGGCACGAGAGGCGGGCGCGGCCGGAACGGCATCTGCACGTTGGTGTAGATGGGGCGATCGAAACCGCCATCGGTCGACCGTGCATCGTCGCCGGCAACCGGTGGTGGTTGCATCGTCCAGCAACCCGGCACCGCGACGCGCGACCACGATGAATCGTCGAAGGCCGGTTGCTCGAAGCCCTCGGGGACGTGCGAAGGCGATTCGGCGAGCGTGAAGCGCCACGTGCCATCCAACGGACGGAACCACGGTGAGCCGTCGCGCGCTCCAGCGCGCGCGGTCGCGACATCGAGAGCCGGCCAGAGTGGTGAGCGCATCGGAAGACGGCCGATCGCGATCAGCTCCGGGTCTTCCCACGGTCGCTCCCCGGCGAGCTCGAAACCACGCAACGGCATCGGCGAAACCCTACGGTGCTCACCGTGACGAACGCACCGGTCGGGGAGCGGGTGCCGGCATCGGCGCGCTATCGCGCCGGTCTCGGCATGGTTGCCGCGCTCGCGTTCGCGGTGCGCCTGGCGTACGTGTTGTGGTACAGCCGCGGCACACCTGTGGGTTTCGACGCCGACGCGTACCTGCGGCTCGCGTACGGGCTCTCGCATCACGGCCGCTACGAGCTGAGCGGCGTGACCACGGCACTGTTCCCGCCGGGCTTTCCGGCGTTCCTCGCCGGGTTGCAAGTGTTCAAGCTCAACCACTTCACCGAGCTGCTCGTGGCGATGGCCGTGCTCGGAACGGGCACCACGGTGCTCGTCGCCCAACTCGCTCGGCGGGTGGGCGGCGACACGGTGGGTCTCGTCGCCGGCGCGATTGCCGCGCTCTACCCGAACCTCTTCCTCGCGGAAGGCGCGCTGATGACGGAGGCGCTCACCGCGTTCCTCGTCGCACTCGCGCTCCTGCTCGCCCTGCGTGCGATCGATTCGCCGTCGCCCCGCCGCTTCCTGGTGCTCGGACTTCCGCTCGCGTACGGCGCGCTCACGCGTAGCGACGGCTGGCTGTTCGCGTTGCTGCTCGTGGGCACGGTGGCGTGGTGCGTCACGAGCGCGCCGCGCGATTGGCGCCGGTTCGCCGCCCTGTGCGGCGCCGGGCTGATCGCGTCGGTGGTGCTCGTGGGCGCGTGGCTCGTGCGCGACGACGTGCAGATGCACGCGTTCGTGCCGGTGGCCGTCAACAGCTGGGACGTGATCGCCGGGGCCAACTGCCCGGGCACATACAGCGGTGCCCGTTTCGGCTCGTGGCAGGCCCCGTGCCTGCAGCTCGACCAGGCCCTCCACGCCGGCCGGCGGGGCGAGATCGCGGTGAATCAGTACGAACGCGACCGCGGCATCGACTACGCGCGATCGCACCTGAGCCGGCTGCCCAGCGTGGTGGCGGCCCGCCTCGGCCTCACGTTCGGGGCCTACGACCCCTGGCACGAGCTCACCGTGGAGGGCAACGCCGAGGGCCGAGATGTAGGTCTGTCGCACGTGGGGTACGTGATGTACCTGGTGCTCCTGCCCTTCGCCATCGCCGGCTTCGTGCTCCTCGGGCCGGGGCGTACCCGCCGGGTCCTGCTCGTGCCGCTCGTGGCCATCCTCATCTCGACGGTGGTGGGTTATGGGAACCAGCGGTTCCGCATGCCGCTCGAACCGGTCATCGTCGTGCTCGCCGCCGTCGCGCTGTCTAGGCTCGGAGGATCCGGCAGACCACTTCGGCGTGCGAGCTCGATGCAATGAGCCTGCGATGACCGCTCTCGAAGCGCGCACCGAACCGACCGAGCGTCGTGTGCGAGTGCGCGACCGCTTCACACCGATGGTGCTCGTGATCATCGCCGGCGCGATCGCGCGCGTCGTGCTCGTGCCGATCAGCTTCGGCCAGGACTTCGTGGTGTGGCGGCTGGTGTCGAGCGCGCTGCTGCACGGCCGCAACTTCTACGCGCACCCTCCCGCGCACCTTCCCGGTGGGCCCTACGGGTATCTGCCGCTGTTCGCGTACGTCGAGTTGCCGTTCCGCCTGCTGTCGAACGTGACGCCCGTGTCGTTCACCATTCTCGGCAAGCTGCCCGTGCTCGCGGGCGACGTCGGAGTGGCGTGGGGCATCGCGGCATGGTGCCGGCGTTCCGGCCTCTCGTACCGCACCGAAGTGCTCGCGGTGGCGCTGTGGTGGTTGAACCCACTCGTGCTCTACAACGGCGCGTTCTACGGCCGCTTCGACAGCTTGTGTCTCGCGTTCCTGCTCGCCGCGCTGCTCGCAGGCCCGCCGGTGCCCCGTGGCGAGGGCCGGCGATCGCGTTCGCCCATCTACTTCGGTCTCGGCATTGCTGCCAAGACCTTCCCGGCTTTTGTGCTGCCGTGGTTCATCCGCAACGGTCGCGAGCGTGCCCGTTTCTTCTGGACGACGGTGCTCACCACCGTGCTGGTGTCGCTTCCACTCATCGTGCTGAGCCCCGGCGACGTCGTGAAGTCGGTGCTGCTCTACGACACCAACAAGACGCCCACCAACATGTCGTGGTTGCTGCCGCTCAGCCAGATGTGGGGCAAGGACATGACGCGCGCGATCGGCACGTTCGTGCTGCTCGGCTTCTTCGTGTCGCTGATCGTGCTCACCAAACTCGAGCTGCCCGAGTATTGCTGCGCCGCCTTCTGCGCCTTCATCGTGTTCAGCAAGGTGGTGAACGAGCAGTATCTCGTGTGGGTGATCCCATTCCTTGCCGTGCTCTACGTGACCACCCGCAAGCGCCAGCACCTGTGGATGCTCGGCCTCTACACGGCGATCGGATCGCTGCTCAATCCGTTCGTGCACCCGATCGGCCGTCAGGGCACGATGCCCACCGAGTGGGTGAACGTGCTGCTGGCGCTGAGCACCGCGGCCTATCTGATCTGGCTCATGGCCGACCGCCGGCGGACGCTTGCGGGCGAACCCGTCGTGGTGATCGACCGCTATCTCGACGCACCCGAGATCGTCGAGCCCGCGGCTCGCGGCATCGACGGCTGGCGCGACATGGGCGACACCCGCGAGACGACGCCGAGCTGACCGTCCCAATACCATCCCGACCATGTTCGAGATGATCCCGTTCGACGCGTTCGAGACCGTGCACTACGAGGAGCGCGACGGCGTCGCGTTCGTCACGATGAACCGTCCCGACGTGTACAACGCCTTCAACTACCGCATGCAGCAGGAGTTGAAGACGGTGTGGCGCTCGGCGCGCCGTAACGACGACGTGCGCTGTCTCGTGCTCACGGGTGCCGGCAGCAAAGCCTTCTGCACCGGCATCGACCGCAACGAAGCGATGGGGCACTGGGAGACCGACGCCGACGCCGCGGGCAAGGCCGCGGTGCCGATCGGCTCGGGCGCGACGGCAACGCCGTGGCACTTCGACGATCCCGGCGAGAACATCGGGCCGAAGTCGAACGACCTCTGGAAGCCCGTGATCGCGGCGGTGAACGGCATGGCGTGCGGCGGCGCGTTCTACATGCTCGGCGAGGTGGAGTTCATCATCGCGGCCGAGTCGGCCACCTTCTTCGACCCGCACGTCACCTACGGGATGACGGCGTGTTTCGAGTCGATGCACATGCTCCAGAAGATGCCGTTCCACGAGATCATGCGCGTGGCGTTGATGGGTGCGCACGAGCGCGTGTCGGCGCAGCGCGCCTACGACGTGGGTCTGGTGAGCGAAGTGGTTGCCGACGCCGATCTCGCCGACACCGTCGCGCGGGTTGCCACCACGATCGCCGCGCAGCCGCCGATCGCGGTGCAGGGCACGGTGCGCGCGCTCTGGATGGCACAGGACGCGTCGCGCAAGAACGCGCTCGACTTCGGCAAGGTGCTCATCAACGTCGGGAGCGATCCCGACTCGCTGCGCGAAGGCCAGAAGAGCTTCGCGAGTGGCGGCCGGATCACGCCGCGCGTGCGCTGACGTGACGCCGCGACCGCCGCGTCGCACGCGGATCGCGGCCCGCCTCGGGCTGAACGCTGGTCGCCTGGCGCGCGTGGCCCGTCGCGGCGACGGCGTGCAGATCGCGGGGCGGGTGATGCTGCGCGTCGCGCCCTCGATGGCGCGCGACGTCGCGGCCGGGCGTCGCATCGTGCTCGTGTCAGCGACGAACGGCAAGACCAGCACTACGGCGATGCTTGCGGCCGCGCTGCGCGGCAACGGTCGCGTGGTCGCGCACAACGCGAGCGGTGCCAACCTCATGCCCGGTCTCGTCGAGGCCCTCGTTGCGGCTCCCGATGCCACCGACGCGGTGCTCGAGACCGACGAAGCTGCGCTCGTGCAGGCGGCGGCCGAGCTCGACCCCGACGTGATCGTCCTCGGCGAGCTGAGCCGCGATCAGCTCGATCGCTATCACGAGGTGCGCGGGCTGGCGTCGCGGTGGCAGCGCGCGCTCGCGGGCACGCGTGCAACCGTGGTGGCCGTCGCCGACGACCCGAACGTGGCGTGGAGCGTGGATGGTATCGACTCCGTGCGCTGGGTCGACATCGAAGCGCCGGCCCGTCTCGACTCGTCGTCGTGCCCGGCGTGCGCGCACCTGCTCGACCGCACGGGCGATCGCTGGGAATGCCCGAACTGCGGGCGCGCCCAGACGCGCACACCGTTCACGGTGCAACACGACGACGAGGTCACGGTTGGGGGCACCACACTGAAGGTCGCGCTCGGATTGCGCGGCGCCTGGCAGCACGCCAATGCCGCGCTGGCACTCACCGCGGCCGACGCGCTCGGTCTCGACGTGCACGACGCGCTCACCGATATGGCGACCGTGCGTGAAGTCGCGAGCCGCCCGACACGCGTGCCGATCGGCGATGGGCGCCAGGCCGAAGCCGTGCTGGTGAAGAACCCGGCGGGCTGGGCCGCGTTGGTGTCCGAGCTCACGCGGCGAGCAGCCGACGTGGCAGTGGTGATTGCGCAGAACGACCGCACGGCCGACGGCACCGATCCGTCGTTCCTGTGGGACGTGCCGTTCGAAGCATTCGCGGGTCGCACCGTGGCGGCGGCCGGGACACGCGCCGAAGACGTAGCGGCGCGTCTCCACGTGGCCGGCGCCGACGTGGTGGCAGTCGATCGCGATCCGTTGCGCGCCGCGCGTGCCGTGGCGATGAACCGATCGATCGTGCTCGCGGCCTCGTACACCTCGTTCTACGAGACGGCAAAAGCCGCCGACCGAGCGCACGCCTCGCCCCGGGCGTCGTTTGACTTCGAT
>DASXZO010000124.1:0-10893 GCA_036501845.1 Acidimicrobiia bacterium
CTAGACGTCGAGGAAGCGGTAGAGGCCGATCATCGCACTCACGAGGCCCACGAGGGCGCTGCCGATGAGGACGATCAGACCGAACCAGGTGGCGTCGCTCGACAAGAGCTGGAAGCCGTGGAGCACGAGGAACGACGTGCCACCCGCAGTATTGCTGTTCATGCTGTTGAACACGCTGCGGGCCACGAAGGTGAGGCCGAAGGCGATGCCGCCGCCGATGATGCCCTGCACGATGCCTTCGGCGAGGAACGGCACCCGCACGAAGAGGTTCGAAGCACCGACGAGCTTCATCACCTCGATCTCTCGTCGACGGGCGTAGGTGGCGAGCCGCACCGTCATCACCACCAGGAACACCGACGCGACGATGAGCGCCGTCGCGACGAGGCTCAGGATCGCGCGCATCCGGTTCACGTCGCGGAAGAACGGTTCGATGAAGCGGGCCGGAGTGGTCACTTCGTTGACGCCCGGCCGGCCGCTGAATTGTCGAGCGACGTTCTCCACCTGGCTGGCGTCACGCAGCGACACGTGGAAGTTCACCGGAAGGTCGTTCGGCGTCACGTCGAGCAACGCGTCGGGGTCGGCTTGAAACAGCTTCTTGGCCTCGGCGTAGGCGGCCTTGTGGTCGAGGTACTGGTAGCTCTTCACCTCGCCTGAGTGCTTGAGCTCGTCGAGTGAACGCTGCACCGCCTGCACTTCTGCGGGCACCTCGTGCGCATCGAAGAAGATCGCGAGTTGCACGTTGCCGCGCACCTTGGCTGCGGCGCGGTCGTTGCCCTTGATGAAGAGCAGCATCGAGCTCACGATCGTGGCGCCGATCGCGATCGTGATGATGCCCGACACCGTCATCATGACGTTGCGGCGCAGCGAGATCAGCGTCTCGCGCGTGAAGTAGGCGAGGTGTGACACTACGAATCCCTCAAGTTCCCACGCCGTAGATGCCGCGCGACTGGTCGCGTACGAGCACGCCGCGATCGAGTTCGAGCACCCGGCGTCGCATCGCGTCGACGATGCGTTGGTCGTGCGTGGCCATCACCACTGTGGTGCCCGTGCGGTTGATGCGGTCGAGCAACTTCATGATGTCGACCGTGGTGGCCGGGTCGAGGTTGCCGGTGGGCTCGTCGGCGAGGAGGATCAGCGGGCGATTCACGAACGCCCGCGCAATCGAGACGCGCTGCTGCTCGCCGCCCGACAGCTCCTCGGGGAAGTTCTGGTCCTTGCCCGCCAGTCCGACCAGATCGAGGATCTTCGGCACCTTCTGGCGCACCGCGCTCTTCGGCTGCCCGGTCACCTCCACTGCGAACGCCACGTTCTCGTGCACCGTCTTGTTCGGGAGCAGCTTGTAGTCCTGGAACACCGTGCCGATGTTGCGCCGCATCTGCGGCACCTTCCACGTGGGCATCCGGCTGACGTCGCGTCCCGCGATGAGGATCTCGCCGCTCGTCGCAATTTCGTCGCGCAACAACAGCTTGAGCATCGTCGACTTCCCGGATCCCGACGGACCGATGAGGAAGACGAACTCGCCCTTCTGGATCTCGAGCGACACATCGCGCACTGCGACGGTGTCGGGCGGATACGTCTTGTGGACGTGTGTGAAGCGGATCATGTGAAGCGTGGAACAGTACCAGTGAGCGTCAACGCGCCCACCTCAGCGGTGTTCAGAATGGCCCTCACGGCGACGAAATTGCAGAAACGCGGTGATGAACTCGTCGATGTCGCCGTCGAGCACTGCATCGACGTTGCCGGTCTCATGGCGCGTGCGTTCGTCCTTCACGAGTTGATACGGCGCGAGCGTGTACGTGCGGATCTGGCTGCCGAACGCGACCTCGCTCTTCTCGCCCGAGAGGCGGTCGAGCTCGGCCTGCCGCTCCGCGCGCGCGACATCGGCAAGCTTGGCGGCGAGGATCTGCATCGCCTTGGCGCGATTCTGCAGTTGGCTGCGCTCGTTCTGACACGACACCACGATGCCGGTGGGCAAGTGAGTGATGCGCACGGCGCTGTCGGTGACGTTCACGTGTTGCCCACCCGCTCCCGACGAGCGGAAGGTGTCGATGCGCAGATCCTCGTCCTTGATCTCGGGCGTTTCCTCGTCGTCGAGTACCGGCACCACATCGAGTGACGCGAACGCGGTCTGGCGCCGCGCGTTCGAGTCGAACGGCGAAATTCGGATCAGACGGTGCGTGCCCTTCTCGCCGTACAACTTTCCGTACGCGTAACGGCCGCGCACAATGAACGTGGCCGAGGTGATTCCAGCCTCCTGGCCTTCATTGCGGTCTTGCAACTCGAACTTGTAACCCGAACGCTGGGCCCAGCGCATGTACATGCGCAAGAGCATGTCGGCCCAGTCCTGCGCGTCGGTGCCGCCGGCGCCCGAGTTGACGAGGCAGATCGCGTCACGCTCGTCGTTCTCGCCCGTAAAGAGCGCGCGCAGCTCGAGCTGATCGAGCTGTTGCGCGAGCGCCGTCGCGTCCTTCTCGATATCGCGTTCTTGCGATTCGTCGTCCTCTTCACGCGCGAGCTCGTGCAAGGTCTCGACGTCGGAGATCTGCCCTTCGAGCTCGCCGACGAGCTCGATGTCGTCGCGCACTTGCGACATCTCAGTGGTGACCGCGCGGGCACGGTCCTGGTCGTCCCACAAATCGGGTTTGCTGGCTTCGGCCTCGAGCTCCACAAGCCGCGTGGTGAGGTCGTCGACGCGCAAGTACGACCGCGCGTCCTCCACACGCCGGCGCAGGTCGGCCAGTTGCTCGGAAAAATCGCGCATGTGTTACTTGCCGTGGCAGAGCTTGTATTTCTTGCCCGAGCCGCACCAGCACGGCTCGTTGCGGCCGGGCGTCTTCTCGACGCGCACCGGCTGTTGCGGCGTGTCCGGAACGGAGGCCTCCACCGCCGCGGCCCGTGCCGCCTCGTTGTCCATCTCGCCCGCTTCGAGCTCGGCCACCGCTGCGTCGCGGATCGATGTGGTGCCGACGACCGGGTCCTCGGCGGCGCTGTACTGCACGTTGCGCACGTCGGCGTTCGGCGCCTCGTCGACCATCACCTGCACGTGGAACACGTAGCGCACGAACTCTTCGTCGGTGGTGCCCATCATGGCTTCGAACATGTCGAAGCCCTCGCGCTGCCACTCGGCGAGCGGGTCCTTCTGACCCATCGCACGCAGGTTGATGCCCTCTTGCAGGTAGTCCATCTCGTAGAGGTGCTCGCGCCAGTGCTGGTCGATCACCGCGAGCATCACGCGACGCTCGATGTCGCGCTGCACCTCGGGCGTGCGCTGCTCCTCGAGCTGCTCGTAGATCTCGATCGCCTCGTCACGCAGCAGGTCTTCGAGCATCACCCGACGTTCGGCGGCGGCGAGTTCGTCGCGCGTCTTCTCGGTGGGGAAGAACGAACGCGCCTCGTTGTGCAGGGCGTCGACGTCCCACTCCTCCACGTACTCGCCCCAGCAGTGCGTGTCGACGAGTCGTTTGATCGTGCGTTCGATGATCTGCAGCGCCTCGTCCTTGAGATCGAGACCGTCGAGGATCTGCTGGCGCAGCTTGTAGACGATCTTGCGCTGCTCGTTCATCACCTCGTCGTACTTGAGGACGTCCTTGCGGATCTCGAAGTTGCGGTCCTCGACGGTGCCCTGCGCGCGCTCGATCGCGCGCGACACCATCTTCGACTCCAGCGGAACGTCGTCGGGGAAGCTCGCGCCCATCACCCGCTGCACGAGCCCGGTGGCGAACAGGCGCATCAGTTCGTCCTCGAGGGACAGGTAGAAGCGGCTCTCACCGGGGTCGCCCTGGCGACCGGAACGACCACGCAGCTGGTTGTCGATGCGGCGGCTCTCGTGGCGCTCGGTGCCGAGCACGTAGAGACCGCCGAGGCCGCGTACCTTGTCGCCCTCGACCTTCGTGTCGGTCACGAACTGCTCGACCAATTCCTTGAAGCGGTCGGCGTGCTCTTCGGCCTCGGGATCGAGACCGTCGCGCAGCATGTCTTGGCTCGCGAGACCCTCGGGGTTGCCGCCGAGGAGGATGTCGACGCCGCGGCCGGCCATGTTGGTGGCCACGGTGACACCACCGAGCCGCCCGGCCTGGGCGATGATCGGCGCTTCTCGTTCGTGCTGCTTGGCGTTCAACACCTCGTGCGTCACGCCGCGCTTGTCGAGCAGACGCGACAGCACTTCCGACTGCTCGACCGAGATCGTGCCGACGAGGATGGGTTGGCCGGTGGCGTGGCGCTCGGCGATGTCGTCGACGACCGCGCCGAACTTGCCGTCCATCGTCTTGTAGATGAGGTCGGCCTGGTCGGCGCGCTGGGCCGGCCTGTTGGTGGGCACCGGCACCACCGCGAGCTCGTAGGTGTGCATGAACTCGCCGGCTTCACTGTGCGCGGTGCCGGTCATGCCCGCGAGCTTGTCGTAGAGGCGGAAGTAGTTCTGCAGAGTGACGGTGGCGAGCGTCTGGTTCTCGGCCTTGATCCGCACGCCTTCCTTGGCCTCGACCGCCTGGTGCAGACCTTCGCTCCAGCGCCGGCCATCGAGGATGCGGCCGGTGAACTCGTCGACGATCTTCACCTCGCCCTGGGCAAGGATGTAGTCCTTGTCGCGGTGGAACAGCTCCTTGGCGCGCAGCGCCTGGGCGAGCTGGTGCACGAAGTTCTGGTTGACGTTGTCGTAGAGGTTCGTGACGCCGAGCGCCTGCTCGACCCGGCCGATGCCCTCCTCGGTGGGCACCACCGTGCGCTTGGCTTCGTCGACCTCGTAGTCGCGCTCACGCTGCAGCGGCCGCACGACGCGTGCGAACTGGTAGTAGAGCTCGGCCGCGTCGTGCACCTGGCCCGAGATGATGAGCGGGGTGCGGGCCTCGTCGATCAGGATCGAGTCGACCTCGTCGACGATCGCGAAGTGGTGCGCGCCGTGGTCACGCTCGCGATTGCCCCACTGCGTCTGCTCCTCGATGCTCACGCACATGTTGTCGCGCAGGTAGTCGAAGCCGAACTCGTTGTTGGTGCCGTGGATGATGTCGCAGTCGTACGCCGCCCGCTTCTCGGCCGGCGAGTCCTGGTAGCCCGGGATCACGACGCCCACCGAGAGGCCGAGCAGGTTGTAGACCTGGCCCATCCACTCGGCGTCGCGCTTGGCCAGGTAGTCGTTCACCGTGATCAGGTGCACGCTGCGGCCGGTGAGCGCGTTGAGATAGGCCGGCAGCGTGGCCACCAGTGTCTTGCCTTCGCCGGTTTTCATCTCGGCGACCCAGCCGAAGTGGAGTCCGGCGCCGCCCATCACCTGCACGTCGTAGTGACGCTGGCCGAGCCGCCTGGTGGCCGCCTCGCGCACCACGGCGAAGGCCTCGGGGAGGAGATCGTCGAGGTCCTCGCCCTTGTCGATGCGCCCGCGGAACTCCACGGTCTTGGCCACGAGCTGCTCGTCGGTGAGCTTCGAGACCTCGGGTTCCCACTTCGCGACCTCGGGAACGATCGACTCGAGCAGCTTGACCTTCTTGCCCTCGCCGGCGCGGAGCAACTTCTGGAACATGCTCATGTGGGAGCCAGGCTACTTCGGGGTGGTGACAGCACCTCGGTCAGCGCCCTGGTCAGCGCAGTGGTCAACCCCCGTCACCAGGGCTGATTCCGTGGCTTCTGCGGCTTGTGCCGCGGCGCAACGGGCCAGCCGCTCGCGCCGACCGGCACGAATCTTCACGCGTGCCTCGTGCACGGCGAAGCTGCCGGTGAGCAGCACCACGCCGGCCACGATGAAGAAGACGACCTTCGGCAACCGGCCGCCGCCCATCACGAAGATCGACACGTCGGGGGCAATGAACGCGACCGCAGCGATGAATCCCCATTCGCGCGCCGAGCGCCAGCGCCGGTCGATCGCCGCGGTGGTGGCGCGCGCCGTGCCGAAGCCGAGTGGCACCGACGTGGTCGCGTCGATGGCGCCGTAGATCCACGGGTTCACGCCGTAGCGCGAGAGGGTGAGGCCCACCACCACGGCCCGGCCGATGCCGTAGAGCACGGTGAGGACCACCCACACGATCTCGATGCGGCGCCGTTTCCGAGCCTGCTCGACCGTGCACTGCCGCTCGTTCGTCAGGCTGGGCACGGCCATGCAGTCACGGTAGTTCCCGCTCAGGGTCACGCCGACGGCGCCGATTTGGACAATTACCATGGAGCACCAGCTCGGAGCACACGTCATCGAGCCGCCGAGGCCGCCTGTGTACACACAACGTGAGATCCGCGCCGGCTGGATCCTGCACGTGTTCACCGCGAGTGGCGTGATCGTGGGGATGCTGGGGCTGGAGTCGATCGTGGAGGGCCACGCCCGGGCCGCGATCCTGTGGCTCGTGGTGGCGATGCTGATGGACGGCATCGACGGGCCCATCGCACGCAAGATCAATGTGCGCCATGCAATCCCCCACATCGACGGCAACACGCTCGACCTGATCGTCGACTACTTCACGTGCACGATCGTGCCCGTGGCCTTCCTCGACAAGTTCGACATGCTTCCCGACAACACGATCGCGCTCACCGGCTTCGTGATCCTGCTCACCGGCGCGCTGTGGATGGCCCGCACCGACATGGAAACCGAGGACCGCTGGTTCCGCGGTTTCCCGGCCGAATGGAACGTGATCATCCCCACCCTGTTCCTGCTCAACGCCAACGAGTGGTTCAACCTCGCGATATGCGCGTCGCTGTGTGTGCTCACGACGATGCACGTCGAGTTCCCGCACCCGGTGTCGGTGCGTGAGAAGCGCCCGATGTCGCTGCTCGCGATGACTGTGTGGATCGGCGCGATGGTCACCCTCGCCATCGAACAGGAACGCCAGAATCGCGGGCTGCGCCTCCTGCTCGTGCTCGCCCCACTGTGGACCGCATACATGGTGATCGATCGGGCTCGGCGCAATCGCGCGTCGCGCCGGTCCGGCGTCACGTCGGCGGCGGCGTCCGCGCCACAGTGAGCGCGTCCACTTCGCACCACCACGACGCGACGCGTAACGCGCACGCGGCAGCGCGCAGCGTGGCGCCGGTGGTCGCCACGTCGTCGACCACCAGCACGCGCTCCACCTGAGCGGCGGGCCGGCGCTCGGCCCGCGCATCGCCCAGCGCACCGATCCTCGCTTCGAACTGCGGGCCGTCACGCCGTTCACGTGCCGGCCTCCCCGTCTGCGCGGCGCCGCCAGTGCGCAGCAGCAGACTCCGACAGGGCACACCGAGCTCGTGTGCGACCCGGCGGGCCAGCGCGCCGGAATGGTCGAAGCCACGCGCGCGCCGGTGCGCGGTAGTGGTGGGTGCCCACGTGACCACGTCGGGCCGGTCGAGGCCCGCCGACTGCGCGCAGCCAGCGGCACAGGTCGCGAGCCATGCGATCGCGTGTCGCTCGTCGCGGTATTTCACGCGCGCGATGAGCTCGCGCACCACGCCTTCGTAGGTGAACGGGGCGGCCCACCGCCCGACGCCGGCCGGCGGCGGGAGCAGCGGCGGCGGGCGCACCGCTTGCAGGCATTCGGCGCAGGCCGGCGCACCACGCCGTCCACAGAGCGGGCAACTCACTGGAAACAGCACGTCGGCGATCGCGGCAAGCATGATTGCGACGGTACGGGCACCCTGCGACACTCTCACCGTGCCCACCACGCATCACGACGCCGTCGAGCTGTACTACGAGACATTCGGCGCACCCGCCGATCCCACGCTGTTGATGGTGAACGGCCTCGGCTCGCAGTCGATCAACTACGACGACGAGTGGTGCGAGATGTTCGCGGCACGCGGCTTTCGCGTGATCCGCTTCGACAACCGCGACACCGGACTGTCGTCGAAACTCGACGGCACCGATTACACGCTGCGCGAGATGGCGGGTGACGCCGTCGCCGTGCTCGACGCGAACCGCGTGCAACGCGCGCATGTGATGGGCGTGTCGATGGGCGGGATGATCGTGCAGCGCTTCGCGATCGACCATCCCGATCGGCTCCTGTCGCTCACGTCGGTGATGTCACGCACTGGTGAGGCCGGTTACGGCGAGAGCTCACCGGAGGCGTTCGCGGTGCTCACCGCGAAGCCGGCGAAGTCGCGCGAGGAGTACGTCGACAACCACATCGCCGCGCACGCCGTGTACGGATCGAAAGCCGAATGGATCGACGAGCAGTATCTGCGCGATCGCGCCGGGCGTGCGTTCGACCGTTGCTTCTGCCCGAAGGGCGTCGCGCGCCAGGCGAAGGCGATCCGCGCTGACGGTGATCGCGGAGCCGAGCTCAGGCGGCTCTCGGTGCCGACGCTCGTGATGCACGGCGATCGCGACACGCTCATCGACAAGAGCGGCGGGCGCCGTACCGCGGAGCTGATTCCGGATGCGCGCTACGTCGAGATCGCGGGCATGGGCCACGACTACCCGCGCGCGGTGTGGAACTTCTGGGTCGACACGTGGGTGGACTTCGTCGAATCGATCGGCGCTGCGACCACGTAGGAATGGCGCGGCATCACGCCAAGAGGTTCATCGCCGGGTTCGTTTGATCGCGAATGGAGTCGAGCCGGCGGTTGACCGCCACGGTCCACGCGTCGTCGCCGTCACCCGAGTGCGTCAAGATCCAGAAACGCTCGTCGCTGATCGCGTCGAATACCTGATCCGCGACCCGATCAGGACTCATCCCACTCTCGATCATCGTCTGCAGCATGCCGCGCATCGTCTCGGCCTGCGCGGCATCGGCGTCAGTCGCTTCCTGCACCGTGAGGTGCGCGGGGCGGTTGCGTTCGGATGTTGCGATTCCTGTGTTCACCCAGCCCGGACACAGCACCGATACACGCGTGCGTGCGCCAGTGAGCGCGAGCTCGTGGTGCAACGTCTCGGAGATCGCCACCACGGCGTGCTTGCTCGCGTTGTACGGACCCATGAACGGCGCGGCCGTGAGTCCGGCGACCGACGCGGTGTTCACGATGTGCGACTCGTCCTGCTGCAACAGGATCGGCACGAAAGTGCGCACACCGTGGATCACACCCCAGAGGTTCACGCCGAGTACCCACTCCCATGTTGACAGCGGCGCTTCCCACGACAGTCCCCCGCCGCCGACACCCGCGTTGTTGCAGAACACGTGCACCGCCCCGTGCGCGTCGAGCGCGGCGCGGGCAAGCGCGTCCATCTGCGCCGGATCGGTGACGTCGCACGGCACGCCGGTCGCGTCCACTCCCACGCTTGCCAACTCCGCGACGGCCCGCTCGAGCGCGGGTGCCTCCACATCGCCGAGCACCACCTTCATCCCGGCCCGGCCGAAGCGATGGGCCAAGGCCAGCCCGATCCCGCTCGCCCCACCGGTCACCACCGCCACACGTCCCTCGAACACCTTCACGCCGCGCAGCCTTCCAGCTGGTCAGCGGCTCGGCCAACTGGCTCCTTCACATCTTGACCGGCGGGTCCGCGAGCGGTGTCGCACCCCGCGGTTACCGTCGCAGATGTGGACGACACAACCCTTCCGGTGGCCGGTATTCCGGCAGTCGGCCTGGTGCTCGGCACCGAGGACGCGACACCGCTCGACTTCTGGGTGGCGATCGCCGAGAGCCAGTACCTGCAGCTCGACGACGTCGTCGTGTGCGACCGTGAGGTGCCGGGGCGCGCCGGCCGCGTGCGCATCGCCGGCATCGTGTCCGAAGTGCGGGCCCGCCACGAGGGTGCCAACTTCGACTCCGACGTGTTCCTCATCGCCGATGGCGTGCTGCCCGCCGAGGTGAGTGAAGCCGCGCACGTGCTCGCCACTCGCGTCGAGCCCGAGATCTACGTGCCGCCCACGCCCGGCACCGAGGTGCGCCGGGCGAGCGGCGAAGAGCGCGACGTCGCTCTCTACTTCGACGCGATGAAACGGAAGCTGCCCATCGGTCTGGGTCGCGACGGGCGTCCGCTCTATCTGAACGTCGACTTCGTCGACGGCACACGCGGCGCGCACGTCAACATCTCCGGCGTCTCGGGTGTCGCCACCAAAACCAGCTACGCCACGTTCTTGCTCTACGCGATGTTCCACACCGACGTGCTCGGCCCGGCACGCCAGCACAGCAAGGCGCTGATCTTCAACGTCAAGGGCGAAGACCTCTTGTTCCTCGACCGGCCGAACGTCGCGCTCACGCCTGACCGGCGCGCCAAGTATTACGAGCTCGAGCTCCAGCCCGAGCCGTTCCAGTCGGTGCGGGTGTTCGCGCCCCCGCGTCCCGGCGACGTGAACGGCGCACCCGACGTGGCCGCGCGCACGAGCGGCGTGCGCAGCTTCTGGTGGACCCTCGAGGAGTTCTGTCGCGACGAGTTGCTGCCGTTCGTGTTCGCCGATGCCGAGGACGAGCGCAACCAGTACACGATGGTCATCCACAACGTCACCCGCCGGCTGAAGCAAGGCATCGCCGTGGGCGACGACGGCGCCTGGCAGATCGACGGCACCACGGTGCGCACCTTCGGCGAGCTCGTCGAGTTGATCGAGGCGCGGGTCACCGACGACAGCGATCCCGACACACAGCGCGCCTGGGCCGGCCCCGCGATCACGCGCGGCACGGTGCACGCGTTCGTGCGCCGGCTCGTCTCGGCCCGGCGTGCCCTCGATCGCCTGGTACGCGCCGACATCCCGCGCGGTGCAGGCCATTCGATCGACACCGACGGCCAGCAGGTGGCGGTCGTCGACCTACACAACCTGCCCGACCGCGCGCAGCGGTTCGTCGTGGGCGTCACGTTGCGGCGGGCTTTCGAGCGCAAGGAGCAGGCCGGCGCGCGCGAGCCGCTGCAGTTCGTGGTGCTCGACGAGCTGAACAAGTACGCGCCACGCGAAGGCACCTCGCCGATCAAGGAGATCCTGCTCGACATCGCCGAGCGCGGCCGAAGCCTTGGCATCGTGCTCGTCGGCGCGCAGCAGACCGCGAGCGAGGTGGAGCGGCGTGTGATCGCGAACAGCG